>CAZUGO010000062.1:0-160211 GCA_964619935.1 uncultured Planctomycetales bacterium
AGACTGACCCGGTCGACGAGCCGAAACGACCTGGCCCACGCCCACCCAGGACCCGTACGACTTGACCAAACGTCCTGTTCGACTTGCCAGACTGACCTGGTCGACTTGCCGAAACGACCCGGTCGACTTGCCAGACTGACCTGGTCGACTTGCCGAAACGACCTGGTCGACTTGCCAGACTGACCTGGTCGACTTGCCGAAACGACCCGGTCGACTGGTCAGAACGACCGTGTCGCCTGAGGAAGTCGGCAGTGGTGTTCGAGCATTGCCGGCGTTGTGGTGCTGGGTGGTCGCACACACCCACGCTTCGCGTGAGCAGGCCCCCCGTGCGACTCATTCATCCGGCGCGGGGTGCCGAGGGGGCGCGGGCCGCATCGTGCGACGCGCCCATGGCCTGGCGCGGATCCAGAAGTCGGCAGATGTCCTCGCCATCCACATGGGACTCCAGGCCGGCCATGAATGCCGACAGGATTTCCAGCCGGCGACGGGCAATGGTCTGGACCGCCTCGAAGTGGAAGGCATCCTTGACCCGAGCATCCCAGAATGCGTATTCGCGCTGCCGCCGCCAGATGTCGAGCATGGCGTCGACCCCGCAACCGGCGGCGCTCAACCTTCGAACCTGCTGCCAGAGCAGGAGCGGGCCGATGGTGTCCAGGTTGACCGCATCGGAAAGGATATGGGTGGCGTTGCCGGCACTGCCGCGGCGGCCGGCGTTGCGGATCAGGTGGCACACCTCGGCGAGCCGCCTGCTCGGGACCAGCGGGCACAAGGCCGTCTCGGTGTGGGCGGCCGCCAGTTCGCGCTGCAGGTCGGTCAGCGAGCGGCCCAGGAACTCACTGCGCCGCAGCACGCCAGCCTGATACTGCACCACCCAGCCGCTGGCCTGATAGAGGGCCGCTGCGGTCAGCACATCGCGATCGAGTTCGGCGTCGTCGCGACCGATCTGCTGGATGAGCAACCCGACCGATCGGGCCACGCGGGCGGCGTGCTCCCACAGGAACGAGTCAGGCTCGTTGTGCTCGGTCCGAACCGTCAGATCGGCCTGCGCCTGTCGCCAGATTGCGTCCATCTGAATCATGCTGCCGCTTTCCGCCCGGCGGGTCCAACAGGACACCCCAGGTCCGAAGTTGCCGCCCGGCAGCGGATCTCTCTCCCTACCGTGCGCGGCGGTTCCGCTGGGCCCTCCAGGCCACCGCCGAACCGCTGGGTCGCACCGTCCCCGCTACCACAGTAGCACAGAGCCGGGCGCGGATGCAGCTATCATTAGAATTGAATTCGAACCGGCCTCAATCGACCGGCTGGTAGTAGCAGTTGCGTTTTTGAGGGCGCCAACCGGCATCGCTGATAAGATGGCGAATCTCGGCCTCGTTAAGGCAGAAGAGGGTCCCGGCGGCAGAGACCACATTTTCTTCCATCATCACCGAGCCCATGTCGTTGGCCCCGAAATACAGTGCCAGTTGGCCGATCTTCGGCCCCTGGGTCACCCAGCTCGATTGAATGTTGGGGATGTTGTCCAGGTAGACGCGCGAGACCGCCAGCATGCGAAGGTACTCGTGGGCTTCGGCGAGCACCAGGTGCTTGCCGTCGGGCACGGCGGGCTGGTCGGGCGGAAACTGGGCCACTCGACCCAGCGGGGTGTCGCCGGGCTGGAAGGTCCAGCAGATGTAGGCCGTGAAACCGCCGGTGTCGTCCTGCAGCTCGCGGATCAAGCGCAGGTGCTCGATGCGCTCCTCGACGGTCTCGATGTGCCCGAACATCATGGTGATGCTGGTGCGCATCCCGATGCCGTGGGCCTCGCGCATGACCGTCAGGTACTCATCGGTGAGCGTCTTGCCCTGGCCGATACGCCGGCGCACTCGATCCGACAGGATTTCCCCGCCGCCGCCGGGGATGGTGTCCAGCCCGGCCTGCTGCAGGCGCAGCAGCACGTCGCGGACCGGCATGTCGAAGATCTGGTGGAAGGCCCAGATTTCCGGCGGGCTGAAGGCGTGGATGTGGATCCCGGGATATTCGCGCTTGATAAAGCGCAGCAAGTCGAGATACCACTCGAACGGCAGCAGTTCGGCCGGCACCAGCCCGCCCTGCATCAGCACCTGGGTCCCGCCAATGGCGAGCAATTCTTCGATCTTCCGCCCGATGTGCTCCCGGCTGAGCACGTAGCCGTCCGGGAGATCCTTGCGGCCGCTGTTCATCCCGGGGGGGTCGGCTTTGAAGTTGCAGAAAATGCACTTGGCGGTGCAGTAGTTGGCGTAATTGATGTTGCGATCCACGACGTAGGTGCGGCAGTCTTCGGGGTGCAGCCGCAGGGTGACGTGGTGGGCCCGGCGGCCCAGGTCGTGGATCGAACACTCATGATACAGGTCCAGGGCCTCGGCTTCGGTGATCCGCGGCACGGTCGTGGTCGCGGGCCGGTGGATGTCAGTGTCGGCAACCATCAGCGATCTGCAGCTCCGTTTCGGTAACCAGGTCATTTGCCCGGGCCAGGTCCAGAAACCGGATCATGCCCTCGACATGTTTGTCGGACAGGCCGAAGCGCAGATACCGTTGCAGGTACTGCTGGGCCAGGGCGACGGGCCAGCCGTGGGCCGGACCGTGTTCCACGGCAATCTGGCCGGCCTGGCGGACGCCGCGGTCGCGGGCCCTGCTCAGCAGATTCCCCAGGCCCGGGTGGGCGGTCTGCCTGGGGGCGGCCCACACCGCGAATACGAAGGGCAGCCCGGTCCAGGTCTTCCAGGCGCCACCGAGGTCCACCTGGTAGCGGTATTGCCAGGCGTCGAAGGTCACCACTTTGTCCCCGATCAGGAGGACGGCCTGGGGTTCCGGGTCGGCGCTGTCGTCGCAAAAAGTGACCTGCCGCTGGAACAAGGCCGGCCACAGCAGTTTGGCCAGCACCACCGAGGTGTGGCTGTCGTGGTCGATTCGGATGGAGCGGATGTCTTGCGGCGGCACCTTCGAGAACACCCGCACGGTGAGGGTTTCGCCGTCGCTCCCGATGCAGGCGTCCGAGATGACCCGCAGATGACCGGGCGCCTGGAGCAGGTCGATCACCGGGATCAGGGCGGCATCGAACCGGCCGGCCAGCAGTTGGCCGCACAACCCGGAAGGCACGTCGAAGAACAGCCGCACCGACGGTTCGTCCTGCAACCCGCAAATCAGCGGCTTGGCGTTCAGATACGAGACCACTCCCAGGCGGGCGTATGATTGACCCTCGGCGGTGTCATGATTATCGTGCCTGCAGCTCATGTGTGTGAATTATAGGTCGACCGGCGTGATTCTCCAACCGGCCTCGCCGTGGGGGGCAGCGCGGTGCGGTGGGCGTCCGGCACTCTTGGAGGCGGCGGCATGTCAGGCTTTCAAAAACTATGCATGGTCGTGATTTTGCCGGTCATCCCCGCCTGCCGCGGTGAGCCGTTCAACCGCGTGCTGGTGGTGGACTACCGGTCCCAGTCGGCGCCGCTGCATAGCTACGAGGATTTTGACGAGGCCTATTACGGCAGCGGTCCGGACGGCATGGTCGAGGTGGTGCTTCGCAAGCAGTCGCAGTCGGCCGCCCGGCCCACCGAGTCGATCGTCCAGATTGTCCACGTCCGGACTTTCTGGAAAGCCCAGCCGGGGCGCACCTATGCGGACGACACCATGATCAACGCCCATGTCAGCTACGTGATCTTCGACGGCGGGTCGGGCGTGGCCTACGACGGCGGCGGTTTTTTTCGCTACACCGAGGACTCCACCGACGGGGTGCTCACGGGAACGCTGACCGGCGGCGACCTGCAGCCTTTGCGAATCAACGGCACCGGGCTGCGGGTCTTCGATCGAGCCAGTATCTCCGGCCGCTTCAAAGCCTACCGCGATCGCCGGCGGGCTACGCGCATCGCCAATCATGTCAATCGGGCCCTGGGTCCGCCGCCGCGCTTTGAGGCCGACCGCGGCACGCCTGATTATTAGACGTGGGCCGGTTCTAATAGTCGCCGTTTTCGGCAGGCGCCGCGTTGATTCGGTGCTGTCCCTGAGCTAGCCTTAACCAAGTGCACGCCCGACGCCTGGGGATTGCCCCGCCCCGCCCCGGCCCGCTTCCTGCGTCTGCACCGCTGGTTTCCGAATGCCCCGACTGACAAGAGGACGTCTTTGTGTTGCGGATGTGCTTGACCAATGGAATCACCTGGACCGGGTTGATTGCCATGCTCGTGGGTCTGGGCCCGCGCGCGGCGTGGGCCGGGGCCGGGTTGCCGCTGCCCTCGACGCTGGAAGATTTCTTCCTGCCTGGAACCCAGCCGGATCCCGGGGGCACTGAACTGGCCGTGATCGAACCGTCCGGAAACTGTTCCGGTTGCCACGGCGGGTTCGTGGTCTTTGCCCTTCCGCTCGACGCAGAGCCGTACCGCAACTGGGCCGGCAGCATGATGGCCCAGGCCGGTCGCGATCCGATCTTCCACGCCTGTCTGACGATCGCCAACCAGGACGCCGCCGACAGCGGCGACCTGTGCATCCGCTGTCACTCGCCTGCAGGTTGGCTGGGGGGGCGGTCCACCCCGACCGACGGTTCGGCGCTGGTCGCCGGAACCGCCGACTTTGACGGCGTGAATTGCCACTTCTGCCACCGCCTGGTCGATCCGGTGTACCAGGCCGGCGTCAGCCCGATCGAGGATCAGGCTATTCTGGACGACCTGGCCGGCGGCGGGCTGTTGCCGGGGCTTCCCGGCAACGGCCAGTACGTGCTGGACCCCGAGGACGTCCGCCGCGGGCCGTCGGATCCCGCCGACCCGAACGACACCTGGCCGTACAACCCGCACAACCCCGACCCCGTGATCATCTCACCGTTTCACAAGAAAGCCGAGCTGTGCGCCACCTGCCACGATGTCAGCAACCCGATGTTCGTGCGCCAGCCGAATGGCAACTACGCCGCCGACACCTTCGACCAGGCCCACCCGACGTTGGACAAGTACGACATGTTTCCCATCGAGCGGACCTACAGTGAGTGGTCCGCAAGCGCTTTTGCCGACGGCGGTGTGCAGCTGGGTGGCCGCTTCGGCGGGAACCATCCGACCGGTGTCATGGCCACCTGCCAGGACTGCCACCTGCCCGACGCGGTCGGGCCCGGCTGCCGCGTTCCGGGATTCCCCGAGTTGGATCACATGCCGCAGCACGCCCTCAACGGCGGCAACACCTGGGTGCTCAGGGCCGTTCGCGCCCTTTATCCCGACGCCGAGACCGGCCTGAGTGACGATATTCTGGCCGACGCTCAGAGCCGCGTGACCGGCATGCTGGAAAACGCGTCCGACCTGGAGTTGAGCCAGGTTGGCAATCGCCTGAACGTCAGGGTGGTCAACTTCAGCGGCCACAAGCTGCCGAGCGGCTATCCGGAAGGCCGCCGGATGTGGGTCAACCTGGCGTTTCGCGACGGCGAAGGTGTCTTGGTGGCCGAGCGCGGGGCCTACGACTTCTCCGAGGCCGACCTGACCACGACCGACACCAAGGTCTACGAAACCCGTCTGGGTCTGGACGCCGAAATGGCCGCCATCAGCGGGTTGCCCGCGGGCGAGTCCTTCCACTTCGTGCTGAACAACAGCATCCTCAAGGACAATCGCATCCCGCCGATCGGTTTCAACAACGCTGCCTTCGAAGCGATTCAGGCCCAGCCGGTGGCTTACACCTATGCCGACGGCCAGTACTGGGACGACACCGAATACAGCATTCCCATGGGCGCCGTCGAGGCGACGGTCCGGGTGTACTACCAGAGTACTTCGAAGGAATATATCGAGTTCCTGCGGGACGAGAATCACACCAACGACCGCGGGCAGGTGGCCTACGACCAGTGGGTGCTGCACGGCAAGAGCGCCCCGGTCGTCATGGATGAATCGACGTTCGCGTTCGCTGCCTTCGAACCGGCCGACCTGAACAACAACGGCGTGGTGAACGCTGCCGATCTGGCCGTGCTGCTGGGCAGTTGGGGGCCGTGTTCGGCATGCGCCCCCGACATCAACGGTGACGGCACGGTCAACGCCGCTGATCTGGCGATCCTGCTGGGGGCCTGGAGCTAGCGGCGGCTTCTCCGGCGTCAGCGCGGGCGCTCGGTAAACACCACGCTGCGCCTGCCGGCAGCGATGCGGCCGATGATCCGGGCGGCCACGCGCTTGGACTTGAACCGGGCGAGCACGGCTGCGACGCTGCCCGGGCGGACCACCAATACCATCCCGATGCCCAGGTTAAACACCCGAACCATTTCGCGGTCGGGGACCCCGAGCGACTCCAGGATGCCGAAGATGGCCGGGACCCGCCAACTGCCGCGCTCAATGACCGCCTGGCATCCGCTGGGGAGAATCCGGGGGACATTGCCGGGCAGCCCGCCGCCGGTGATGTGGGCGATTCCGGTGACGCCGTGATTGCGGCCGAGGACCTCGAGTACGGGGCGGACGTAAATGCGCGTCGGTCGAAGCAGCTCGGCGCCCAGGGTGCCGCGCAAGCCGGTCAGGCGGCTGGACAGGCGGTAGCCCTGGGTTTCGAAGAACACTTTGCGGACCAGGGAATAGCCATTGGAATGCAGCCCCGATGAGGCCAGCCCGATGATCCGATCGTCGGGCGCGATGGCGGCGCCGTGCACCAGGCGGTCGCCTTCGACCACGCCGACGGCGCACGCAGCCAGATCGAAGTCCCCGGGGCGATAGAGGCCGGGCATTTCGGCGGTCTCGCCGCCGAGCAGCGCACAGCCGGCCTGGCGGCACCCGCGGGCAATGCCGCGGACGATGGCCGCGGTGTCTTTGGGGGTGTTGTGATGCACGGCCACGTAGTCGAGCAGGAACAGCGGTTCCGCGCCGCAGGTGATCAGGTCGTTGACGTTCATGGCCACCAGGTCGATGCCCACGGTATCCAGCACGCCGGCCTGGCGGGCGACCAGCACCTTGGTGCCGACACCGTCGCTGCAGCCGACCAGCACCGGATCGCGATAGCGCCGGCGGCCGTCGGTCAGGCGGAACAAGCCGGCAAATCCGTTCACGTTCGGGATGACCCGCTGATCGCTGGTCGACCTCAGGCTGCGTTGAATCCGGCGGACCAATTCGTCGTTGGCCGAGAGCCCGACGCCGGCCGCTCGGTAGGTCATGGCGCGCGTCTTCACGACCGCAGCCCGTCACGCGGCATTCCCGGCGCTGCTGGCTGGCATTCCAGGGCGTACTTGCTGAAGGTGTGATCGACCGGGACTGGATACTCGCCCGAGAAACACGCCGTGCAATACTGCGCGGCCCCGCCGGAGACGCACGACAGCATGCCCTCCAGCGACAGGTAGGCCAGCGAGTCCACTTCGAGAAAGCGGCGAATGTCCTCGATGCTGTGCTCGTGGGCCGCCAGCTTGGACTTGTCGGGAAAGTCGATCCCATAGTAACAGCCGTGCCGAATCGGCGGCGATGCCACCCGCAGGTGGATCTCGACGGCACCGGCAGTGCGCAGGGCGCCCATTTTTCCGCGGGTGGTGGTGCCGCGGACCACCGAATCCTCAATGACCACGATCCGCTGGCCGCGGATGACCTCCTTGATGACATTCAATTTCATCTTGACCGCGAGGTCGCGCATGTGTTGTTCGGGCATGATGAACGAGCGCCCGGCGTAATGGCTGGTCGTGAACCCGCGCTCCAGGGGGATGCCGCTCTCCTGGCTGTAGCCGATGGCGGCACACCGGGCGCAGTTGGGCACGGCGATGACCAGGTCCCCGCCAACCGGCGCCTCGCGGGCCAGTTGGCGCCCCATGGCGGTGCGGGCCTGGTGAACGTTCTGTCCGAAGATCGAGCTGGCCGGGTCGGCAAAGTACACGTGCTCGAACACGCACTGGGCCACCCGCCGCGGGCCCGGCGCCGCGAAGCACTCGGACTGCACCCCGTCGCCGCCAAAGGTCACCAGCTCACCGGGCATGACGTCGCGGAGGTACTCGGCATCGATAATGTCCAGGGCACACGTCTCGGAGGCCACCACATGGGCGCCACCGGGCAGACGCCCGATGCACAGCGGACGGAACCCCTCGGGGTCGCGGGCTGCCACGATCTGCCCTCGAAACAAGAACAGCAGGCTGAAGGCACCCTTGAGCTGGCGGAGCACCAAGGCCAGCGGGCTCGCCTGGGCCACATGCGCGGGATTGGCCAGGAGGTGGCTGATGATCTCGGTGTCGCTGGTGGTCGAGAAAATGTGGCCCTGCTGTTCGTACTGCTGGCGCAGGGCGGTGGCGTTGACCAGGTTGCCGTTGTGGGCGATGGCCACCTGGCCGCCGGCATACTGAAACAAAAGCGGCTGGGTGTTGCTGTTGCTGCAGGAGCCAGTCGTGGAGTAGCGGACGTGGCCGATGGCGACCGGGTTGCGGAGGCCGCGCAGCAGTTCGCCGCTGAAGACGTCCTGGACCAGCCCCAGCCCGGTGTGTCGCTGGATGGGCTGGTTCGGTCCGGCGGTGGTGCAAATGCCGGCCGACTCCTGGCCGCGGTGCTGTTGGGCAAACAGTCCCAGGTGCGTCAGCGCGGCCGCATCGGGGTGGCCCTGGATGCCGAACAGACCGCAGGCGTGCTTGATTTCAGCGCTGGACACGATTGGCGGGCTGCTCCACGTCCGGGGCCCAAGGACACGTCGGGTCATGAAGGAACAGGAGCTAGCCTAATTCGCCGGCGCGTGGGGGTCAAGCCGAGTCCGATAAGCGGGTTGCAGGTCCGATAGCCGGGGGTGCGGCGTTGCCATCCTTGTGCACCACGCATCGGAAATCTACCATTAGGTTGCGTCGCCGATGTGGAATCGGAAAGAAGCGCGTGCGCGGTTCCGGGGGCATGACCAGTCAGCAGAGCCGTTCTATGGGTTATTCGCAAGACGTACTGACCACCGGCCAGGTGGCGAAAATTTGCAATGTTGCACCCCGGACCGTGTCCAAGTGGTTCGACACCGGCCAGTTGCGGGGCTACCGGATCCCGGGAAGCAAGGATCGACGCATTCCGCTGGACCAGCTCATTCGGTTCATGAAGGCCCACGACATGCCGCTGAACGGTCTGGACGGCAGCAGCCTGCGGGTGCTGCTGGTGGATGCCGACGAGGAGTTCTGCACGGTGCTGTCGGGGGCGTTACAGCAACGCGGCAACTACCAGGTGGAGTCGGCCGTCGGGTATTTCGCGGCGGGGGTGGTGGCCGAACGGCTCCGACCGCACGTCATGCTCATTGAGGTCGGCAGCGAGTCCGAGGTCGGGGCCCTGTGCCGTTATCTTCGTGGCAGTGCCGAGTTCCAGGGCGTGCGCCTGGTGGCGATCGGCCGTCATCTGACCGACCGCGTGGGGGCCGGATATTGCAGGGCGGGTTTCGATCGTTACCTTCCCAAACCCTTCGATCTGGCCGCGGTTCGAACCCTGCTGGACGAGCTGGGCGCCGCCGCGGGGTGATCGAATCCGTATGGCGATCCTTGGCTTGCGGCTCGGTCTGATAAGCTGCGGGCCGGTGGGTCGATGATGCCGGCCGGCACCCGGACCGATCCTAAGGTTGAGATGGGTTCGACGACACCGCATTCATCAATCTCAGTGTTGTTGGTCGATGACGAGCAGGCCTTTCGCACGGCCACCGCTCGGCGGTTGGCGCTGCGCGGCTTCACGGTGACCGAGGCCGCCGATGGGCAGCAGGCCGACGGCATGGTCCAGGAGCACCCGCCCGACGTGGTGGTTTGTGACCTGAAGATGCCCAACCTCGATGGCCTGTCCTTGATGCGCCGGCGGATTACGAGTTCACCTGCGACCGCATGGATCGTGCTCACCGGCCAGGCCTCGGTGGATTCGGCGGTCACCAGCCTGAAGCTGGGCGCCGTGGAATACCTGCAAAAACCCATTGACGTCGACCGGCTGGAATTGTGCATTCGGCAGGCATACGAGCGGCATCGGCCGTCCCGGCTGATGGCCCAACTGGACCGCTGCCGCGGCGATGGCGCGGCCCGTTTCGGCCTGGTCGGGATCAGCAGCCACATTCGAGAGACCTGTGAATTCGTCGCCCGAGCAGCCCACAGCGAACGGTCGGTGCTGATCACCGGCGAGAGCGGCACCGGCAAGGAGCTGGTGGCCCGCGGCATTCACAAGCAGAGCGATCGAGCCAGCCGGCCGTTCGTGACCGTCAACTGTGCGGCCTTGTCCGAGGGCCTCCTGGCCACCGAGCTTTGCGGCCACGTCGAGGGGGCCGACGGCGGAGCGGTAGGCACCAAGCTGGGGCTGTTCGAGGTGGCCAACTGCGGCAGCCTGTTCATCGACGAGATCGGTGACATGTCGCTCCCCAACCAGAGCATTGTGCTGCGGGTCATCGAGACCGGGCAGTTCCGGCGGCTGGGCGACAGCCGCGATCGAGTCGTCGACGTGCGGATCATCGCCGCAACGGTGCACGACCTGCCGGAGATGATCCGGAGCCATTCCTTTCGCGCGGACTTGTGCCAACGGCTCAGCGTGTTGCCCTGGCACTTGCTTCCGGTGCGCGAGCGCCCGGAGGACATCCCGCTGCTGGTCCATCATTTCCTGCACGCCCACGGTCAGCGCAGCGGGCAGCCCAAGCGCCTGTCGCCTGAAGCGTTCGTGGCCCTGCAATCCTACGGGTGGCCGGGCAATGTCCGCGAAATCGCCAACGTTCTCGAACGGGCCGCGGCCGGGTGTGACGACTACTCCATCCAGGCCCAGGACCTGGAACTGGGCTTAGCCGCGGGCGTGCCGACGCCCCACGGCATGTCGCACATGTTGTGTGACATCGAGCGCGAACACATCCTGCGCGTGCTCGAGGCTCACGGCGGCAACAAGTTGGCCACCGCCAAGGCCCTGGGGATCAGCCGGATGAAGCTCTACCGCAAGCTCGAGCACTACGGACTGGCGGGTGTCTCCGAGCAACCCGCGGCGCCGCACGGGTAACCGGGGGTCGGCAGGACGCGCGCTGAGGCACACGGCGCTGCTCGCAGGGGGAGTCGCGGCTTGCTATGATCGTGGCGCGGCCCCGTGGATGTTGCTGGCGGCTTCAACGGATGCAACGGACGTTTGATGTCATCGTGATCGGAGGTGGGCATGCCGGCGCGGAGGCGGCCTGGGCGGCGGCGCGCCTGGGGGCCGACACCGCGATGGTGACCATGGAGATCGAGGCCATCGGGCGGCTGAGCTGCAATCCGGCGATTGGTGGCATCGGCAAGGGCCAGATGGTCCGCGAGATCGATGCCCTCGGCGGGTTGATGGGCCTGGCGATCGACCGGGCCGGCATCCAGTTTCGCATGCTCAACAACAGCAAGGGGCCCGCCGTTCGCTCGCCGCGGGCCCAGGCGGATCGCACGCTGTACCCCCGAGCGGTGCGGGAACTGCTGGGCGGCTGCGGCCGGCTGGGCTTCATCGAGGGTCTGGTCGACGATCTGCTGATCCGCCCCGGGTCCGACGGGCGACCGCAGGTCAGCGGCGTGCGGCTGCGCGACGGCCGCACGCTGCAGGCCAAAGCCGTGATCATCACCACGGGAACCTTCATGCGCGGCCTGATGCACTGTGGCGACGATCGCCGGGAGGGCGGTCGCGTCGGCGAAGCCGCCGCCAGCGGGTTGAGCGGCCGGCTGATCGATCTGGGTTTCGAGCTGACCCGCTTCAAGACCGGCACTCCGCCGCGCGTCGCACGAGACAGCATCGATTACGAGAACCTGGAAACTCAGCCCGGCGACGACTGTCCGCGCCCATTCTCATTCATGGTGGAGCGCATCACCCAACCGCAGGTGTGCTGCTGGGTGACCTACACCACCCCGGCGGCCCACGACCTGATTCGCGAGAATCTCCATCGGGCGCCGATGTACAGCGGTCAGATCAACGCCACGGGTGTGCGCTATTGCCCCAGCATCGAAGACAAGGTGGTCCGTTTCGCCGATCGACCGCGCCACCAGATTTTCCTGGAGCCCGAGGGCTATGACGACCCCCGGGTGTATTGCAACGGGCTGGGGACTTCGTTGCCGCGCGACGTCCAGGCGGGCGTGCTCCGGCGGATTCCTGGATTGCAGGACAGCCGAGTGGTGCAGTGGGGCTACGCCGTCGAATACGACGTGGTGCCCACCCACCAGATTCGCTACTCGCTGGAGACCAAGGCGGTGGCGGGGTTATTCCTGGCGGGTCAAATCAACGGCACCAGCGGTTATGAAGAGGCCGCCGGCCAAGGCATCCTGGCGGGCATCAACGCCGTCCGCAAACTGCAGGACGCTGCTCCGCTGGTTATCGGCCGCGATGAAGGGTATCTCGGGGTCATGATCGACGACCTGATCGCCCGGCCGTTGGACGAGCCTTACCGGATGTTCACTTCGCGGGCGGAGTACCGTCTGCTGCTGCGCGCCGACAACGCCGATGAGCGGCTGACCCCGGTGGGCCGGCGGATCGGCCTGGTCGACGACGATCGCTGGAGCTGCTACCAGCACAAGCGCGACCAGGTGGCCAGGCTCCAGGCCGCCGTCGAATGCACCCGCCGTGACGGCAAGCCGTTGTTGGACTTCCTGCGGCGGCCGGAAGCCGACTGGCAGGGCATCGCCACCGACCTTCCGGCGGATTGCCGTGACCTCCCCGTGGCGGTCGGCGAACTGGTGATGGCCCGCGCCAAGTACGCCGGCTATGTCGCGCGGATGAAACGCGAGATCGCCCGCCTGAGTCGGATGGAGCGCTGCCGCATCCCGGTGGACTTCAATTACGCAGCCCTTGGCGAAATGCGCTTCGAGGCCCGCGAGCGCTTCAGCGCCGTCCAGCCGCAGACCCTTGGGCAAGCCAGCCGCATCGGAGGCATCACGCCGGCCGACGTCGCGGTGTTGTGGGTGGCTGTCGAGGGCCGGGCTCGCCGCCGCGGGTCGGTCCGCTAACTCGTCGCTGCACGGGCCCGGACCCGTCCCGGCTGGGGGGGGCTTACCCATTTCTGAGCAAATGAGTTGACCAGAGCGGAGTCGGATTTTACGATGTGGCTAAGATAGGTAATCTGGGGAAGAGCCTAAAGAGTTGCTTTCAATTCCTGCGCGGCCGTTTCAAAGTGCTTCGGGAGCACGATGATGAAGAGCGTGTACACGACAGGTGAGGTTGCGCAGATCTGCAAGATCAGCCAGCAGACGGTGATCCGCTGCTTCGACAGCGGGCGGCTCAAGGGCTTCCGGGTGCCGGGATCCAAGTTCCGGCGGATTCCCCGGGAGAGCCTGATCGCCTTCATGAAGAACAACAACATCCCGTTGGACCAGTTGGACACCGGGAAGAAGCGGGTGCTGGTGGTCGATGATGACCAGGCCATTGTGGAAATGTTTGTGGAGTTGCTGGAACGTGACGGCCGGTTCGAGGTCCGGACGGCCCGCAGCGGGTACGACGCCGGGATGCTGACCCATGAGTTCCGGCCGGACATCATGATTCTGGATTACAAGTTGCCGGACATCAACGGCAACGTGGTTTGCAAGACGGTCCGCTCCATGCCCGGCTTCGAGCACATGAAGATCATCCTGATCAGCGGCGTGGCCGACCCCGACGAAGTCCAGGAACTGATGCTCGCCGGGGCCGATGATTTCATTCGCAAGCCCTTTCGAATTGACACGGTCATCAGCCGCATGGCGGAACTGGTGTCCGTGTAGCGCAGCAGTCCCAGGCTGAGGATCACATCCATGTCCGTTGCCCAAGTCCTCCGGCGGCCCCAGCCCGAGCGAATCGATCTGGTGCTCAACGAGTTGGACCAGTTGCCGACGTTGCCCGTGGTGGCCGCGCGGGTGTTGCAGGCGACCACCCGTGACAACTCGTCTGCGGCCGAGGTCATTGAGTTGATCTCGTTGGACCAGTCGTTGTCGGCCAAGATCCTCAGCATGGTGGGCAAGTCGTCGCTGGGCGCCCGGGGCGCCGACACGGTGGATCGGGCGGTGGTGCTGCTGGGTTTCAACGCCGTCCGGCATGCGGCCTTGTCGATCAAGGTCTTTGATACCTTCGATGGGCTGGAGCGCGACGGCAAGACGGCGTTCGACCGCAGCGAGTTCTGGAAGCACTCGCTGGCGGTGGCCTGCGCGGCCCACCTGATCGCCGAGCGCTGGCCGGGTCATGTCGATCCGGAAGTGGCATTCGTGTGCGGCCTGCTGCACGACATCGGCAAGATTGCGCTGGACGCCTGTCTGCCCAAGAGCTACGCCAGGGTGGTCGGCGTGGCGATCAGCCGCCATGCCAACATCATCGACGTCGAGCGCGAGTACCTGGGTGTGGACCACACCGTGGCCGGCAAACGGCTGGCCCAGCGTTGGAACCTGCCTGCCGGCGTGGTGGAGTGCGTCTGGCTGCACCACCACACGCCGGACATGCTGCCCGACTCGGTGTCCAATCCGGACCTGGTGCACATCGTGAACGTGGCCGACGTTTGGGTCCGTGAACAGCGCATTGGCTTTTCGGGAACGTTGCTCGACGGTTCATCCAGCAGTGAGATCGCCCGGCAGATGGGGATGCCGGCCGACTTGCTGCCGTCCATTGCCCCGCTGCTGCTGGAGCGGATCGAAGAGCGGGCCGAAGTGATCGGTCTGGGAGCGTTGTCGAGCGGTGCGGTGTTTGCCCAGACGGTGCGCGATGTCAACGTCGAACTCAGCCGGCTGAATCGCGAATTGGCCGAGGCCAACCATCAACTGCTGAGTCGCTCGGGCTGCCTGGACTTGATCCACCGCTTCAACTCGGCCATGCACGGGCGGTTGACGCTCCTCGACATCTGCCAGGTCGGGGCGGCCTGCTTTCGGGAGCTGGCCGGTCTGCCGGCCGCCGTGGTGTACGCCTGGGCCCCCAGGACGACGACGGGCTACGCGGCGGTCGCCGGCGCGCGCGGCTACAAAGGTGAGATTGTGGCGCTGGCCGAACCGATCGAGTCGTCGCTGTCGTACGGCACCATGGTCCGACACCCGACGCTGATGGTGGCTCCGCCGCACCTCGGTCCATTGCGTGACCGCTTCACGGACTGGCTGGGATCGGGCCCGCTGTGGCTGTTGCCGGTGTCCAAGGACGGCGCCCTGTGGGGCGGCGTCCTGTTTCACGCGGGGCAGGCCCTCATCGAGAAGCTCGACGGCGCGCTCAACGAGTTGATCCTGTTCGCCACGGTGCTGGCCGGCGCGCTGATGAACGGGTTCGAACGCCAGGAGGCCGACCGCCTGAATGAAGGTCTGGCCGAAGTCAATCGCCAGCTCAAGGCCGCCCAATCTGAATTGCTGCGGGCGCGATCGCTGAGCATGATCGCCGAGATGGCGGCCGGAGCCGCCCACGAACTGAACAACCCGCTGGCAGTAATCTCGGGGCGTTGCGACTTGCTGGCCGGGCACCTGCAGGATGACCGGCCGCAGAAGGACCTGGACATCATCCGCGAGCAAGCCCACCGCTGCAGCGACATCGTCAACGAGCTGATGGCCTTTGCCAAGCCGGATCGGCCGCGCAAGCAGGTTCTGGAGTTGCCGGCCCTGTTGAGTGAGCTGGCGGACGACTGGATCGCCCGGTCCTCGTTGTCGGCTGAGCACATCGACCTGCAGATATCGGACCCGCACATCCGGATCGAAGCCGATGCCGGCCAAATCAAAGCCATGTTCGAGGAGTTGCTCAAGAATGCCTTCGAGGCCTGCGATCCGCGGGATGCCCGGCTGCGGATCAACTGCCACACCGATGTTTCCGATGAACTGGTAATCGTCGTTCTGGAGGACAATGGGTGTGGCATGACGCCGGAGATTCTGGAGAAGGCCAGCGATCCGTTTTTCTCGCACCGGCTTGCCGGCCGGGGGCGCGGACTGGGTCTGTCCCGGGCGGCGCGGTGGTCCGAACTCAACGGCGGCCGCCTGCGGATCGAATCCAGTCCGGGCGAGGGCACTCGGGTCCGCGTCGAGTTTCCGGCGGTCTAGATTCCGCGTGCCCTGGGTCCTGGGCGGCTCATTCCAGCCGGCCGGCGGTATCCAGGGCATGACCGAGCGGCCGGTCATTCTGGTGGTCGAAGACGACCCGGTGCTTGCAGAGATGCTGGTGGATCACCTGCGTCTGAGCATCGACGCTCGGGTGATTCATGCGACAGGCGCGGCCGATGCCCTGCGGCAGGTGCACCGGCGGCGTCCGGATCTGGCGATTGTCGACATCGGCCTGCCCGACGGCGACGGACTGGAACTCATCCGGTTGATTCGCGAGTCTTGTGACTGTCCGGCCCTGGTGATCACCGGGTGCCCGACGTTGCAGCGCAGCGTCGAGGCCTTGCGCCTGGGGGCCGACGATCTGTTAACCAAACCGTTCGATCTCCACGAACTCAGCATTGCCGTGCTCCAGGCGGTCGATCGCCACCGTGCCTCGCACCGGGAACGACAACGGACCCGCCGCCTCGAAGGACTGGTCCGCAGGGTCTTGCAGGACCGCCGCTTGTTGCAGCAGCGGGTCGACCTGGTGTGTCGCGACTTGGTGGGGGCCTATCGCGAGCTGGCCGAACGCTTCGCCGACGGCGGCCGCGGCGGCGATTGAACCTGGCGCCGGGTCGCCACGGTTTGCGGCGCCACCGGGCTCAAGCGTCCGCCGGCGGCGGCTCGCGGTTGCGGATCATCATCTGCGACGCCAGCAACCCGCCTTCGTACAACAGCGCCATGGGAATGGCCAGCAGGATCTGGCTGATGACGTCCGGCGGTGTCAGAATCGCCGCGGCGATGGTAATCCCCAGGATGACGTAGCCGCGCGCCCGGCGGAGCGCCGGCAGCGACACCAGACCGGTCGTGGTCAGGAAAACGACCACGATGGGCAGTTGAAAGGCAATGCCGAAGGCCAGGGACAGTCCGAAAATGAAGGAGATATAGAAGTCGATGGAGTACTGGTTGGTAATTGCCGCCGTGTATTGCATTGGCCGCAGGGCGATCTCATAGACCGCATCGGGGCCGGCCAGCCGCAGCCGGCCGAAGTTTTGATTGAACCACACCGCACCCGCGGGCGGCTGCGGCGGATCCTGGTTGAGCAGCGGAATGGTGGGCAACTCGGCCAGCGGAACCTCGGGCTGGTCCTCGGGAATGATCCCCAGACCCAGCCACCGTTCGAACCAGGTCGGGTTGGCGTCCGGCACCGGGAAGCTTTGATTGAAGCCCGTGAAAAAATTCAAGATGATCGGCAGCACGAGGAAAAACATGAAGCACACGCCGGCGGCAAACAGCAGGGGTGAGACCACACCAAACCGCTGGACGAAGTGGCGCTCGTGGGGATAGAGCCCGGTGGCGACGAAGCGCCAGGCCTGCCACAGCACCACTGGGCTGCTCAGCACCACTCCGGACCACACCGCCACCTTGAGCCAGATCATGAAGGTGTCCGGCGGGCTGAGCGATTGCAGGGCGGCCTGCTGGCCGTATTTCAGGAGCACCAGGTAGGCGGGGCGGATCACAAAGCTGATCACGTGCTTGTTCCAGATCATGCACAGCACAGTGGTCAGCCCCACGGTGGCGATGCACACCAGCAGCCGAAACCGGAGTTCCTCCAGGTGATCGCCAAAAGACATTCTGAAGTGGTCGGGGTCGGGCAATCGGCGGAATATTCGGGGGAGCGGCATGGCCGGTGATTCTACGGACCCACCCGGCGCGGGTCAACGACGGCGGCAGTCCAGGAAGTCCTGCAGGATGGTTTGGGCCGCCAGCCCATCGCGGCGCTCGCGGCGCTGCCCCGTGGTCAGCTCCGGGCGCTGGTCCAGCAGACAGTCCGCCGCGTGGCTGCTCAAGCGCTCGTCGTGAAACTCAACCGGCAAGCGCAGCGCCGCGGCCAGCGCGGTGCCGTACCGGGTGGCCCGGGCGGCTTGGTCACCGCTGGTGCCGTCCATATTCAGCGGCAGTCCCACCACCAGCACGTCGATGCCGTAGTCATCGACCACCCGGCGAATGGCCTCGGCATCTCGTTCAGCAGAACCACGGCTGTCGATGTGTTTCAGCGGAAGGGCCAGGTGGCCGGGTCCATCGCTGACCGCCAGGCCGATCCGTTTGGATCCGTGGTCGACTCCCAGGTAGCGCGGCATCCCCGCAGTATATCGTGCGGGAACCGGCAGTAATAGCGCGGGGCGGGCTCGCTTGCTGAGGCCACGCGGGTCAGACACCGGCCGCGGCGCCGTGGTGGTCACCGGCCCACGGTGTTGCGTGCGCCTGCGCCACCCGCCACCTTCATGCCACCCACGCCACCTTGGATCAGCGGTCGGACTCATCGAGCTCGTCGACCAGGTCCTTGATGCGCTGGACGTGATCCTTATGACACACCAGCGTGGCGTGTCCGGCCCGGACGATGACCAGGTCTTGCACGCCGATGGCGGCGATGAGATGGTCATCCTCGCCGACGATGATGTTGTTGCGCGCGTCCAGCGTGACGATGGATCGATGGGCCCGGACCTGGCCATCGCGATCGGTTCCGAGGATTTCGGGCAGGGCGGTCCAGGATCCGACGTCCAGCCAGGTGCAGTCCATTTCGCAGACCAGCACCCGCTCCGCCCGTTCCATGATGCCGTAGTCGATGGAGATCCGGGGCAGCCGGGGATAGACCGCAGCGAGGGTTTGGTCTTGGTCCGCCGGTGAGCGGGCGGCAGCCGCGGCGACCTCCTGGAGCAGGGCGTAGTTGTCGGGCAGGTGGACCTGGAACTCGGCCAGCACGGTGTCGACGGCCCACACGAACATGCCGCTGTTCCAATAGTACGCTCCGCTGTCCAGGTAGCGGCGGGCGGTGGCCGCATCCGGTTTCTCCTTGAATTCCAGCACCCGAAAGACGCCCGGGCCCAGCGGCGCGCCGCGGCGGACGTAGCCGTAGCCGGTATGGGCTGAGCGCGGCCTGATGCCCAGGGTCACCAGGTGGCCGGCGGGATCCAGGGCCGCCCGGTAGGCGTTGCCCAACGCGGCTTCGAAGCGCTCCTGGGGCGTGATGATGTGGTCGGCCGTGAACACGCCCATGACCGCCTGGGGATCGCGCTGTCGCAGCAGCACGGCGGCCAGCCCCACGGCATTGGCGGTATCACGGACGGCCGGTTCGCCGATGAGGTTCTCCGCGGGCAGCTCGGGCAGCTCGGCGCGGACCAAATCGAGATGGGCGGCACTGGTGATTACCCAGATCTGTTCGGCCGGCAGAAAGGCCGACAGTCGCAGGAAAGCGCTGCGCATCAGGCTCCGGCCGTCGAACAGTTTCAGGAAATGCTTGGGGCGGTCCTTGCGGCTCAACGGCCACAGCCGGGTGCCGGCGCCGCCTGCCATAATCACCGCGTGGTTCATGAACGCTCCTGTGTGGCCCCGGGCACCGTCCCGCGGTCAGGTGTCGCTGCGCGGCAGCCGTTCGAACCCGGGGCGGCCCAGCAGATGATAGGTGATCCGCTTGCCCAGTTCCACGCCCGGCTGGTCGTAGGGGTTCACGCCGAAGAGCAGGGCGGTGACGGTGGTGGCCGCCTCCATCAGCATGATGAACTGTCCGACGGTGTGGGCAGAGATCCGCGGAAACCGCACGGTCACTGACGGCCGGCCGCCGTCCAGCAGCGCCCGCTCGGTGGCCTGCTTTGCGGTGTTCAGCAGCTCCTGCAGGGCAACGCCGCCCAGATAGGCGGTCGGCGGATCGGCGGCCGCTGCACGCTTGGGAATCTTGAGTCTCCCGGCGAAGTGGTCGACCTCCAGGAAGGTGATCAGCTTGTCCTGCGGCCCTTCGCGGTACAGTTGCATCTGCGAATGCTGATCGGTGGCGCCCAGTGCGGACACCGGAGTGGGGCCGATGTGTACCCGGCGGCGCCCGTCGGCGGTCGAGGCCTTGCCCAGGCTCTCGGCCCACAATTGCCGGAACCATTGGGTCAATCCGCTGAGCCGGTTGCTGTACGGCATCATCACCGCGATGTGCCGCCCGCGGCGATAATAGAGATAATTGACCGCGGCATAGCGGGCGGCCGGATTGTGCTGCAGGGAGGTGCTGCGGATGCGGCGCTCCATGTGGGCGGCGCCCCGCAGCACCGCCGCGATGTCGATGCCGCACATCGCCGCCGGGAACAAACCGACCGCCGACAGCACGCTGAAGCGCCCGCCGACCCCTTCGGGCACCGGCAGCGAGGCATAGCCCCATTCATTCACAATCGACCGCATGCTGCCCGAGTGGCTGTCGGTGGTGACCAGCAGTTGATTGCGGGCCCGGTCGGCACCCAGGCGCTGCTCCAGCAGGTCGCGAATCAGCAGAAACTGGGCAACGGTTTCCACCGTTTCACCGGACTTGGTGATGACGTTGAAGGTGGTTCGCGAGAGTTCCGGTTCGACGACGTCCAACATCCCGGCGAGCAGGTCGGGATCGACGTTGTCCATCACGAACAACCGCGGTCCGCCGCGCCGCCGGTGCGGCAGCAGGTTGTAATGCGGGTGGCACAAGGCCTGGTGCAGCGCGGTGGTGCCCAGGGCCGATCCGCCGATTCCCAGGACCACCAGGTTGCGGGTCTGGGGTCGCCGGGCTGCTGCAAACTCGGCGATCGCCTGGCGCATCAGCCGGTCGCGTGGCAGTGCCCGGTGGCGATGTTGGCCGTCCTGCAGTTCGCGCTCGATCCGGGTGACCGTCCGCGCGATCCGCGGGGCCAGGGTCGCCAGCCGGGCAGCGGACAGCCCCTCGCGGCCCAGGGCCCGGTCCTGCACCGAATGCAGATCCAACTCGATGTCAGGTGCAGTTGCCACAGTCGCCCTCGCAGCGCCGCCCGGTCGCCCCGTCCGCCGGCACGTCGGGTGAGATCACAGTTGACATTCGTCGGGGTCCAGCGGTTGAACGCCGGAGTACTCCAGGATGAACACCTTCTCGCCGTAGGCCGGGAAGCGGATGGCGGCCCGGGTGCCGTCGCCGCTGGGCTGGGTCCAGAGCAGTTGACCGGCGCCGTAGCGCGGGTGTCGCAAGTACATGCCGCGCGGCCAGTGCCGAAACTCGCCCGCCGGCTGGGGCGGCGGCGCGGTGTCGTCGCGATCGTCGCGGGCGTCGCGCTGCCATTCGACTTCGTCGGGCGGCAGCTCGGCCAGGAACCGCGACTCGGTGGTCCGCATCAGCCGGCCGCGCTGGGCGCGCCAGCAGGCATGACTCAGGGTCAGGAACTGCCGGGCGCGGGTCATGCCGACGAAGCACAACCGCCGTTCCTCTTCGATGGCGTCGCGGTCTTCCAGGTAGCGCTCATGCGGCAGGATGCCGTCTTCCAGGGCGATGATGTAGACCCGCGGGTATTCCAGACCCTTGGCCGCGTGCAGCGTCATGAGCGTTACGGCCCCGGCCTGCGCGTCGACACGATCGACGTCGCTGACCAGGCTGACGTGTTGCAGCCAGTCGAGCAGTGAGTTTTCAGGGTGGTTCAACACGAAATCGGATGCCGCGGACACCAGCTCGGCGAGATTGCGCAGGGCGTCGTCGTCCTGGTCGGCGCCTTGGGCCAGACGGTCCTCCAGCCCGGTGGCCGCCAGCACCCGGCGCAAGACCTCGTCGGCCGGTTCATCGAGGCCCAGTCGCAAGCCGTCGACCAGATCGACGTACGCCCGCATGGGCTCGGCGGCCCGCTTCAGACCGGGAATCTCGGCGGCCCGCCGGGCGGCCTCCAGGGCGCTGAGACCGCCCGCGTGGGCAAACGCCAGCAGGCGGTCGATCGAGGTCTTGCCGATGCCGCGGCTCGGGGTGTTGATCGAGCGCCGCAGGGCAAGCTCATCCGCGGGGTTGACCAGGAGGCGCAGGTAGGCCAGGACGTCCTTGATTTCCTTGCGGTTGTAGAACTCGGTGCCCCGGGCGATCTGGTAGGGCACGCCGGCCCGCAGAAAGGCTTCCTCGACGATGCGGCTTAGTGAGTTGACCCGATAGAACACCGCGACGTCGTCGAGCGATCCGCCGCCGGCGACCTGGGCCTGAATCTCGGCCACCAGAAAATCGGCCTCGTCCTCGGCCCGGTCGCGCGCGACGACCCGCACCGCGGCGCCGCCGGCATTCTGGGTCCAGAGTGCCTTGTCCTTGCGCCGGCAATTGACTTTGATCAGGGCGTCGGCGGCCGACAGGATGCGGGCGGTGGAGCGGTAGTTTTGCTCCAGGCGAATGATCCGGGCCTTTGGAAAGTCCTGCTCGAACTCCAGGATGTTGCGGATGTCGGCCCCGCGCCAGCCGTAGATCGACTGGTCGGGATCACCGGTCGCGCAGAGGTTCTCACGGCGCAGCGTCAAACCGCGGGCGATCAGATACTGGGTGTGGTTGGTGTCCTGGTACTCATCGATCAGCACGTAACGAAAGCGATCTTCCAGGTGCGCGCGGACCTGGGGGTGATCGCCCAGCAGCTGGGCGGTCATGACCAGCAGGTCGTCGAAATCCAGGGCCTGCTGCTCGGCCAGCAGTCGCTGGTAGTGGGCGTAGATGCGGGCCAGCACTTGCCCGGCGTAGCCGGCGCCCTGGGGCGACTCGGCGTACGACTTGGGGGTCAGCAACTGGGCCTTGGCCTCGCTGATGCGGCGGTGCACCACGGCGGGTGACCATTGGGTGGAGGAGACCCCGGCATCGGCGACCGCCTGGCGAACCACGGCCCGGCGATCCGCCTCGTCGAAGATGGTGAAGTTGGGGGCGACGCCGGCTTCGGTGGCATGCCAGCGGAGCAGCCGGACGCACAGGGCGTGGAAGGTGCAGATCAGCATTTCGCGGCCGAAGCCCAGGACCTCCATCCGCGCGCGCATTTCGCCGGCGGCCTTGTTGGTGAAGGTGATCGCCAGGACATGCCGCGGGTCGCTGACCGTGGTGGCCAGGTAGGCGGCCCGGCGGGTGATCACGCGGGTCTTGCCGCTGCCGGCCGCGGCCAGTACCAGCAGTGGGCCTTCGGTGCAACTGACCGCGTCGCGCTGGGCGTCGTTGAGACCCTGCAGGAGGTCAGACATCAATCCTCCGTCCAATCGTTCAAGCGATTATAGTGCCCGTGCGGCGGCGGGCAATCCCGATCGCGGCGCCCGGAGCGTCCGCCGAGGAACTCACAGCTCGATGACCTGGCCGTCGTAGCCCAGGCGCATGCCCATCGGCAGTTCGTGGTTGATCCGCTGGTGCAGCAGTTCGTGTGCGATGTGTGTGAAATACGTTTGCCGGGCACCGATGCGGTAGGCCCACGCCACCGCCTGCTCGACGTTGAAGTGGGTGGGATGCGGCCGCCGGCGCAAGGCATCCAGAATCAGCACCTCCAGGCCGGCCAGCAGCTCGAGCGAGCCGTCAGGGATGTCGTTGCAGTCGGTGCAGTAGGCGAAGTTTCCGAAGCGGAAGCCCAGCACGGCGGTGGGTCCGTGGCGCAGCGGGATGGGGATGACCGTACAGTGGCGGGTGTCGTCCGGGGTCTGCAGCCTCAGCTCGATCGGGCCGTCGATCGCCCGGAATTCCAGATCGGGCTTGTGACTGAGGTAGTCCGGATCCGAGTCGAAGGCGTAGGCGAACATCCGGGTGATGGCGGCGATGTCCTGCTGCTGGGCGTAGCACGGCAGGGCCCCGCCCTGGATCCAATTGAACCGCCGGAGATCATCCAGCCCGGTGACGTGGTCGGCGTGGTGATGGGTGAACAGCACGGCATCGGCACGGCGGATCCCGTTGGCGAGACACTGCAGCCGCAACTCCGGCGGGGTGTCCACCAGCACCTGAACGCCGCCCGATTCCACGTGGATGGCGGGTCGCGTGCGCCGATCGCGGGGGTCCGTAGAGGTGCAGACCTCGCAATCACAGGCGATCATGGGGACGCCGTGCGAGGTTCCGGTTCCCAACAGCACGATTCTCATGGGCTCTGTTCTACTGCCCCTTGGAAGCCAAATCCAGTTGGGTTGCTGTGAGTGCGGTCGGCGGCCCCACGGCCCCCGCCTCCGGGGCGTTGAAAAGCGCAGCGGCAGTACCTAGGCTATGAACCCATGAGTCAAGTGCGCTATCGGGCGGCGGCCCTGATGATGGTGGGATTGGGCTGCGGGTTGCCCGGATGCCTGCGGGCCCGGTCCGATCTGGTGACCCGCCTCGAGGATCCGGCCCCGGAGGTGCGGATCCGGGCCATCCAGGACCTGGTGGTCCGGGAACGACGCGAGCTGCTGCCGCAACTGGTCGACCGGCTGGAAGACGAAGACGCGGCCGTACGTCTCTATGCCATCCTCGGCCTGGAACGGCTGACCGGCACGCGGCTGAACTACTCGGCGCACGGATCCCGCAAAGCCCGCCGCGAGTCGGCCGCGGCTTGGCGAGCCTACCTGGCTGAGCGCCAGCCACCCTCGACCCCTGCCGGATGAGCTCGAAAGCCAATGCCGGGCTGCGCCCCGGCCGGTCGCGGTCTGGCCAGCACTGCGGTTCGAGGATACAATTCATTGTGCTTGATGCGGGCGGCTCGCCAGGCGAAGCCAATGGCTTGCGGGGTCGAGGCCGCCTGCGGACCCGGGTCCCAGAATTGGGGCCGTGATCGCCACGACGGATCACGGCGTGCGTGATGCGTACCATGAGTACGGTTCTCAAGGAAGTCCGTGAGCAGGACGAGACGGTGTTCGTCGTCGCCCAGGGTGAGTTGACCCTTCGTGAGTCGCCCGAATTCCACACCTCGCTGATCGCCCTGTGCAACAAGGCACCCCGCCGCATGATCATCAACCTGGAGGGCGTGCCCTTCATCGATTCTTCGGGCGTCGGCACCCTGACCGACATCTTCCGCCGCATGAAGCGCAACCAGGGACACCTCGGGCTGGTGGGCCTGAACAAGATGGTGCGCTCGGTCTTCGAAATCACCAAGCTGGATCAGTTGTTCTCCATTTACGATACCGAAGAAGAGGCCATGCGCTCATGAGCGATCCGGGGTCCGCGCAGGATGCCCGGGCATCCGCAGGGCCGCTGCGATCCGGGGTCGAGGCCGTCGGGTCGGTCGCCGATGCCCGGCTGCGCGAACTCGGTGACGGGGTCCGCGGCGTGGGCGGAATGTGCTACCTGTTCGCCGATACCCTGCGCTGGACCGTGTTGGGGCTGTTCGTGCCGGGGGTGGCGCTCGGCCGCCGGGCCCTGACCGAGCAGATGGTCCGGGTCGGCGTGGACAGCATCGGCATCGTGGTCCTGGTGCAAATGTTCATCGGCTGCATCCTGGCCTTGCAACTGGCTCCGGTCCTGGAAGGCTACGGGCAGCTCAACCAGGTGGCCTCGGTGGTGGCGATTGCCGTGGTCCGCGAGTTGGGCCCGCTGATTACCGCGATCGTGCTCAGCGGCTTTGCCGGGGCCTCGATCGCCGCCGAAATCGGAGCGATGGTCGAATCCGAAGAGATCAAGGCCCTGCGGGCCCATGCCCTCAACCCCATTCGCTTCCTGATCGTGCCGCGATTCCTGGCCACCACGGTGATGATCGTCGGACTGGCCGTCCTGGCGGACATCGTCGGCGTGATCGGCGGCTTTCTGACCGCGTGGGGCGTGTTGAACATCGCGCCCAGCGTGTACCTCGAGGTCACCCGTGATGCCCTGGTGCTCAAGGATTTCTTTACCGGTCTGGTGAAGGCCGGCGTCTTTGGTATGCTGATCTCGATGATCGCCTGCCATCATGGCCTGAATGTTCGCGGCGGCGCCGTCGGGGTGGGCAGGGCCACCACCGCGACCGTGGTGCACTGCATCGTTGCCATCATCGGGATGGACGCCGCCTTTACCACGATCTTCTATATGTTCGGCTTGTAAGCCGTCCGTGAACGGCCCGGCGAACCATGCCCGCGCCAGATGTCGTCATCTCGGTCCGTGATGTCCGCAAGACCTTTCCCAAGGCCGACGGTAGCCGTGTGACCGTGCTGGACGCGGTGTCCTTCGAGGTGCTTCGCGGGGAGACGCTGGTGATCATGGGCGGCAGCGGCTGCGGCAAGAGCACGCTATTGAACTGCCTGATCGGCGAGTACGACCTGGATGCCGGCGAGATCCGATATCAAACCCGGGACATGGCCAGCCCGGCGGACATCACCCGGCTCAGCGAGCAGGCCTTGAACGAGATCCGCAAGCGCTTCGGCATCCTGTTCCAGAGCGGCGCCCTGTTCAACTCGCTGACCGTCGCCGAGAATGTGGCCTTGCCGCTGCGCGAACACTCGGTGGTCGACCCGACGGTCATCGACATCGTGGTGACGTTGAAGCTGCAGCAGGTCAAGATGCTGCCGCATCGCGACAAGATGCCGGCCCAACTTTCCGGCGGGCAGAAGAAGCGTGCCGGGCTGGCGCGAGCCACCGCCCTGGACCCCGAGATCCTGTTTTACGATGAGCCGTCGGCGGGCCTGGACCCGGTGACCTCTACCGCCATCGATGAATTGATCATGGACTTGTCGCGCAAACTGCGGGTGACCAGCATCGTGGTGACCCACGAGATGGACTCGGCCTTCCGGATCGCCGATCGCATGGTCATGCTCGACAAGGGTCGGGTCTTGAAGATTGCCGAGCGCCGCGAGTTTGAGGCCCTGCGGGATGCCGCTCCGGAAACCTTGCCGTCCACCGAGGAGCGGCTGATGAACCAGTTCTTGAACGGATACGGCAACGGGCCGCTGACCGACGCCGAGGGGCTCAGCGAATTCGAGAAGCTGATCATCGCCGGATGATGGCCAGGACCTGGTGCTCATGCACAAACGTGACACATTCAAGCTCGGCCTCACCGTGATCGTCCTGTTCCTGCTGTTCGTGTTCGCGGTGATCTTCATCGGCGGCGACCAGTTGCTGGAGTCCGAGCAGGACCGGGTGCGGGTGCGGTTTCGGGCGGGCCACAGCCTGCCCGAGTTGACCCACGGGTCGTTCGTGACCTACTTCGGGCAGAAGATCGGCACCGTGGTCGATGCCCGGATCGTCGAGGATGTCGATCCCGATGATCCGCACGCGAGCCCGCGGCACTTTCTCGAAGTGCAGGCCAGCTTGAGCCAGGCGGTGGATCTGCGCGAAGATTGCGTGATCAAGGCCAGCGGTCCGCCGCTGGGCGGTGGGGGCATGCTGCAGATCCTGGCTCGGGGGCGCTCCGCGGTGCCCGCCGATCCCGACCGGCCGATCTACGGCGTGGTTGCCGGGTTCCAGGCGATTCTCGACCGCCTGGACTTCGAGCTGGACGAAAACCAGCCAGCCGGCCTGCTGTCCCGCATCAAGCTGCAACTCAATGCCTCTGATCCGGAGTCCCTGATTGCCCATGTGCACGCGGCGGTCGACGACGTCAACGTCATCACGGCCACCTTGCGCCGCGAGTTGGACCGCGCCCAGCAGGACGTCCTGCTGGCCAAGCTGCACGGGGCGCTGGACCGGCTCAACGACGGTCTGGGGCAGCTGACCGGGATGTTGGAGGATAATCGACCGCGGGTGGACCGCACCCTGTCGGCGATCGAACAGGCCAGCACCACTTTCGACCAGCGGATCGTGGCTGTGCTTGCCGAGGAGCTGGAACTGCCGGAAAGTCCGCAGGGCACCTTGCTCAGCAAGATCCATGAGGCCATGGATTGCCTGAACGAGTCGCTGGGCAACGTCCAGGTCGCCTCGGGTGGGGTTAAGGAGACCGTGGTGCTGAACAAGCAGCACATCGGGGAGATCATCGACAACGCGTCGGCGGCCAGCGTCAGCCTCAAGGAAGCGATTCGCGACCTTTCACTGCACCCCTGGAAGCTGTTCAAGAAGCCGACCGATGCCGAGCGCCGCGATCTCAACATCGTCTACGTGGCCAGGGCATTCTCCGATGCCGCGGCCCATCTCGATCACTCCAGCCTCCGGCTGCAGGCGTTGCTGGAAACCTATGAAGGTGGAATCGCCAGCGATGACCCCGAGCTGAATCAGATCCGCGAGCAATTGGGCGAGGTGCTGCGCGACTTCCGTAGAACCGAGCAGGCCCTGTGGACCCAATTAAATAAGGAATAAGAGAACTCCGGCACCGCTTCCTCTTGTCCCTCAAACCAGCCGCCGGTCGGGCACGCTCCGTCACGACTTGTAAGCTACTGGTGCGAAACGATTTAGTCCACCGATGGGGGCAGCCCGGACCCAGGGCCTAGCCGCGCATTTCCCCAGATGCCACCGCTGAGCCGTGCAGCCTGCCAGGTTGCCATGGCAAGACCACCCGGTCGACTTGGCAGAACGACCAGGTCGACCTGGCAGAACGACCAGGTCGACCTGGCAGAACGACCAGGTCGACTTGGCAGAACGACCAGGTCGACTTGGCGAAACGACCGGGTCGACTAGGCAAGACGACCGGGTCACCTTCGCAGCGTCCAGTGCGCCGGGAAGGTCGAGCCCCGGGTTCATCAAGGGTTGTGCCGGCAGGGTGTTGGACGGCGCACGGGTCTGAGCCCACACCCATGCGGATGGCAGACAATTCCTTCGGGTTTGTAGTGGTCGCGCCTGGGCACGCTCCGCGGAAGCGCGCTACCTACCGGCGGGTTCTCGAATGCGGATTCCTTATTATATAGGGGGTGGGGACCTCAGCGGTTCGCTCCGGCCGGGCACGACCCCCAGCCGCCCAGCAGTTGGGCGAGGTCGGCCGGGTCGGTCATTCCATCCCCGTTCAGATCGGCCGGGCATCCGGGACAGGCTCCCCAACTGCCGAGCAACTGGGCGATGTCGGCGGCATTGGTGGTTCCATCGCCATTAATATCGCCGTGCACCACCGTGCTGAAATCGGCAACGATCATCAGGTGGTCGCTGGCTTCGCTGTCGTTCGACTGCAGCCCGAGCGCCTGCAGCTCCTCAGCGTTCAACTCGCCGCTGTGCAGCAGGAAACCGTTCCGGCGGATCAACCCGCCGCTACTGTGGGCCAGCAAGTCGAGCAGCCCGGGTGGGAAACCGCCAGGCGATTCGGTTTGATCCCGCCAGGTCCAGAACCGGCTTCCAATCAAGTGCGGCAGGGGCCAATGCGCCAAGGCCGGGCCGGTGGCCTGCTCCAATAGGTCCAGAGGAGTTCGCGAGCCGACCAGATTCCAGTCGCCGACCACGATGACCGGCGCGTAACGAAATGGCAGTAACGCCGCGCCCAGACTGCCGGCGCGCAGGTCTGCGAAGGTCTCCACGACGTTCTGCATCTCCGCGACGCGGGCCTGATCCTGACTGCTGCCGATGTATCCACAACACGGCGGGTGGATCGAGAACAGCACCAGCCGGCCGTCAGGGCCCAGATCTAGGGCGGCGGCGACATCGCCGGAGTGCGGCACGGCGATCAGCAGATGAGGACTGGCGATCACGGTGTCGCCGACCCGGCGAACGTTCCAGGCGGCGTCGTTGTGCAGCGGGTCGAGCAGTTCCAGCCGGGCGGCAATGGCAGAGTCCGAAGCGTTCTGCTCCTGGAAGCAATAGATATCGGCCGCCGCCGCCTGAACCAGTCGGCCGATGGCGTCCTGACGGGCGGGATCCAGCAGCCCGCCAAAGAGCGTATTCAGGCTCGCCAGTCGAAATGTGGTGCAGGGTTGGCGGTCCGACGGTCGTCGAAGCAACGGTTCGGCGGGGGCTTTCAAGCCGAACGGCACCGGATCTTCCAGGGCGTCGGCTCCGCTGAAGTTGATCGATACGCTGTCCTTGGGCGCCAGTCCGAAGGGGGCCAGGTCGACCTGCAACTCGAAGCGATCGGCGGCGTAGGTGCTCATGCTTACGAAATCGATGGTCGACCACGGCACATAGTTTCCAGGGTTGCCGCCGGTGTAGGCCGTCCGATTGCGGAGGTCCACGGTCAACTGATCCCCGTTCTGGAATCCCAATTCCAGGCGCAGGGTCGGGTCGTCGTCGTCGCCCGATTGCAGATTCAGAACCGTCGTGGTGTCAAAGTGGACGAACAGCACCGTGCCGCGGTTGTCGGCATGGACTTCGGTGATGTCGAACGGCGTCCCGTCACCGGCCTCGTCGGTCGCAATGGAGGTGTCGTCGGTCCACTCGTCGAAGGCCCCATCCACCACCGGCGCGGCGGAAGCGGGGCCAGGGATCAAGGCGATAATCGTCAGCACGATGCGCTGCCGGGGGTGCACGGCGTACCCTCCTTTATCAGCGGACTCGGACTCGTATGTCGTAAGGACGTCATTATAGCCTACTTTGAGGCATCCTGCCCGGACGCCGGAAACCTGTCCATAGGCGGCTGCCTCGTGTGATGGTACGCTTGCCCGACCTGAGGGTCGCGGCTCCGACGAGTCAAGCGAGGAAGGTGATCCCTGATGCGTGCATTGATGTGGTTCCGAGCCGACCTGCGGGTTCGCGACAACACGGCGTTGTTTCATGCCTGCCAGGCGGCCGACAATGGGGTATTGGCGGTGTTTGTGATCAGCCCCGCACAGTGGGCCGCGCACGACTGGGGCAGCATGAAGGTCGACTTTTTCCTGCGCAATCTCGGCGAGTTGCGCGAGGCGTTGGCTGCCCTGAACATTCCGCTGAAGGTGCTGCGCACCGACACCTTCACTACCGTGCCGCAGAAGCTGCTGCACCTGGCCCGGACCCATGGCTGCGGCGGCTTGTTTTTCAACCGCGAGTACGAGGTCAACGAACTGGCCCGCGATCGGGCGGTGACAGCGGCCTTCGAGGAGGACGGCCGCTCGGTCCAGGCCTACACCGACCAGGTGATCCTCGAGGTGGTGGACATCCGCAGCGGCTCGGGCGGTTGGTATACGGTGTTTACGGCGTTCAAGCGCAAGTGGTGCGCGGTGCTCGATGATCTCGGCCCGCCGAAGGTCTGGCCCAAGCCGCGCCGCCAGGTGCCGTTGGCCATCGCACCGGATGATGTCCCCGGCGGCCTGCGGGCCTTTGCCGGGCACTGCCGGCCGGACTTGTGGCCGGCGGGGGAACGGGCCGCCGGCGGGCGGCTCAAGGCCTTCGTGGGCAGGCGCATTGATCGCTACCACAGCGATCGCGATGTTCCGGCCGCCGACGGCACCAGCGGGCTGTCTCCATACCTGGCAGCCGGCGTCATCTCGCCGCGGCAGTGTCTGGAAGCAGCGCTGACCGCCAACCATGGCCGGGTTGATTCCGGCCGCCAGGGACCGGTGACGTGGATCACCGAGTTGATCTGGCGGGAGTTTTATCGCTACATCCTGATCGGCTTTCCGCGGGTGTGCCGCCAGCGCCCGTTCCAGGAGGACACCGACGGCATCGAGTGGCATCTGGACGAAGTGCTGTTTGAGGCCTGGTGTCGCGGTCGGACCGGCTTTCCGATCGTCGACGCGGCCATGCGGCAGCTCGCCGAGACCGGCTGGATGCACAACCGCCTGCGGATGATAGTGGCCACGTTCTTGACCAAGGACCTGTTCATCGACTGGCGCCGCGGGGAGCGCTACTTCATGCAGCATCTGGTGGACGGCGATTTCGCCAGCAACAACGGCGGCTGGCAGTGGTCGGCCTCCACCGGCACCGACGCGGCCCCGTACTTCAGGATCTTCAGCCCGACCCGCCAGAGTCGCAGGTTCGATCCGCAGGGTGCGTTCATCCGCCGCTACCTGCCCGAGCTGGCCGATCTGGAAGACGGTGACATCCACGAGCCGCACGGCAACCTGTTGGCGGCCGCAACCTATCCCAAGCCGATCGTCGACCGCAGGGCTTCGCGTGAACGCGTCCTGGCCGCCTTCAAGAAGTTGTCACGGTCGTAACCGCAGGTGATCCGGGTGGCACCACACGCCACCCCTGCCCGCGTCTCAGGGTTGATGCCCGTCCGAAAGCGGACGCTCATCCGAGGCCGCATTCAGGAATCGGCTGCGATAGACCGCGGCTAGATCCGGTTTGTCCCAGTCCTCATAGAGTTGCACCAGACGCAACGCGGCCCGGCGGGTTTGTTCATGGGCCGGGCCCCATTGCGCTTCCAATACCGCCTGTCCTGCGCGCAGGCAGGTCTCGGCCTCGTCGTACTGCTCCTGCACCCGCAGGCAATCGCCCAGCTCGCTGCTCAGCCGCCCCCAGCGCACGTCTGGTGTGGCCGATGCCTGTTCCAGAATGTCGAGCGCCGCCCGCAGGTGTCGCACCGCCAGGTCCGGTTGGGCACGGTCGCGCGCCATGACGCTGCGCCATCGCATGTTGTCCACCCGCAGCGCGCTGTCCGGCCCGGCGGTGGCCAGCAGTCTGTCGTCCAGGCGTTCGGCCAGCGCCGCCGCCCGATCGTCCTGTCCCAGGCCGATCAACAGACCGGTGAGGTGATTCAAGGCGGTCACCACGGTCGCGCGCTGCTCAGGCGCGACGGCCGCCAAGGCGTCGAGCAGTTCATCGCTGGGCAGACCGGCGCCCGGATCCTGAAGCCGCGCCGCCGCCGCGCTGCTCAGGACGCGCAGGGCGTCAATGTGGGGGTGCTCGCTGCTCAGCGCCTGGCACACCGCGTCCAGCGCCTGCTGGTGCCAATCCAGGGCCTCGGCGAGGTGATTCAATTCCAGATGGGCCTTGCCGCATTCCCACATCAAGAAGGTGGCGGCCCCGCCGCCGTACAGCCGGCGGATCAACGGAATGGCCTCGTGCAGAATCGGGAGGCTGTCGGCATGGCGCCCCAGCTTCAACAATTGGGCCGCGTAGCCGTACAGGCAGTCGGCATAGAATGGATCCTGGAGATCGCCCACCGCCCGGAAGACCGCCAGGGCCTGCTCGTACAAGTCGGCGGCTTCGACCAGGCGGTGCTGGCGAACGCGCATCCAGCCCAGGTTGTGCAGGCATGAAGCCACGTCGCGGTGCTGCGGTCCGTGCAGGCGGCGATACATCTCCAGGGCCTCGAGGAACAACTGCTCGGCTTCATCCCAGCGGGGCGCCTCGCCGGCTTGATGCAGGGCATACGCCAGCCGGGCCAGGCTGTCGGCAACCCGTGGATGCTCGTTGCCGTAAAGCCGGCGGCGCATGTCGAACGCCTGTCGTTGCAGCGCCACCGCCTGAGGGTCGCGGAGGTTGGTGTACACCGATCCCAGGGCCGCCAGGCTGCGGGCGACTTCTTCGTGATCTTCGGGGTGCAGTGCCCGGCTGAGTTGAAGCGCCTGTTGCAGATGCGGCAGGGCCTCCCGGCGGCGCCACAGCGCCCGATAGGTTTCGCCGATGGTGTAGTGCACCCGGGCGGCGACCTGTGGATGGTCAGCCAGTTCCCGATCGGCCCGGTTGCCCGCTTCGGCCAGGGCCTGCAACACCGTGAAATCGCGCCCCCCGCGCGAGGGCAGCGCCGAAGCCAGGGTGTCGCCCAGAAACTCACCGACCCGCTCGGCCACCAGGCGGGCTTGGCGCTCCTGGGCCCGGGCCTGCTCGGCGATCCGGGCCGACCGGCCGGCGAGCAGCGCGAGCACGGCAATGACCAGGATGCTCGCGGCGGCCACCAGCAGCGGCAGGCGGTGCCGAACGGCCAGTTTGCGAAAGTGGTACCAGGTGCTGGGTGGGTGTGCCAACACCGGCTGTCCGGCGAGGTAGCGCCGCAGGTCGGCGGCAAAGGCATCCATCGACTGGTAGCGGCCGTCTTTTTCCTTGCACAGGGCCTTGAGCACGATGGCGTCCAGTTCCCGGTCGGCGGTGGCGCTGACCGACGATGGCCTGGGTGGCGGTGCCTCGCGAATCGCCTGCAGCACATCGACCAGGGGGCCGTCCGGCGGCACCGGCGTGCGGTCGGTCAGGGCCTCATACAGCACCACGCCCAGCGAATACACGTCGGTTCGAATGTCGATTTCCAGGAATTGCTCCTGGACCTGTTCCGGCGAGGCATAGGCCGGCGTGCCCACAAAATGCTCGGTGCGGGTCGCAGCGCCGGGGTCGCCTGATTGCACATCCTGGATCTTGGCCAGTCCGAAGTCGAGCACATGCGGTCTCCCGGCGCGATCGACCAGGATATTGGAGGGCTTGAGGTCCCGGTGAATGACCCCGCGCTGATGGGCGTGATGCACGGCGTCGCACACGGCGGCGAGCATCCTGGGCACGTCGGTTCGGCGCTGGGTGGTGTGCCTGGCCCAGGCGGTGATCGCTGCGCCGTCGATCCATTCCATGGCCAGCACCGGCTGCCCTTCGACCAGGTCCACGGCGAACACGGTGACGATGGCCGGGTGGTTCAGCCGGACCACGGCTTGTATTTCGCGTTCGAAGCGCTTGCGGGTCTGCGGCGCGCCGAACGAATCCGGCAGGCGCTTGAGGGCCACCTCGCGATTCATGCCGGTGTGCCGGGCCCGGTACACGATGCCCTGGCCGCCGCGCCCGGCTTCCGCGAGGACTTCGTAGGGCCCGAAGCGGCCCAGGCTGGGGGTCGTCGCCGCGGACTGAAAACGGCCGAGCCAGCCGTCCTGCGGATCATCGAATCCAAAGGCCGACAGGTCGACGGCAGGGCTGTCCGGGCGCGGTTCAGGTGGGGGCATCGCCGTCCTCGTCGCGGATCTGGCTGGCGACAATGACTTGCAGCCGCTCCTTGATCCGTTGCTTGATCTTGCGGACCCGTTCCGGGGTCATGCCGAATGCTTCGGCGGTTCGGCCGATGGTGTGGCCGGCCAGCAGATGGTCGAAGACCTCCACGCTGCACGGGTCCGCTGACCGCCGCAGGGTCTGCAATGCCAGGCGGCAGTGATGGCGCACCCACTGCTGTTCCCAGAGCGCGTCGTCGGGGCCGTCGGCGGTGATGGCCAGCCCGTTCAACACCTCCTGGTCTAGCCCGCGTTCGCGGGCGGTGTGACGTTCAAAATGACGGCTGATGGCGTTGCGGATCACCCGCCGCAGGTACGCCCGAAACCGACCTCGGGCCGGATCATAAGAGAAACTGCCAAGGGCAGCGGCCAACTGCATCATGACCAGTTGTCGCACGTCCTCACAATCGCTGAGTTGCAGCCCGCAACTGCGACAGTAACCGCGGATCAAGTCGCCATAGCGGGCGTCGAACTCGTGCCAGGCCCGGCGATCGGTCGGGTCGCGAACCCGCATCAGCAGCGAGGCATGGGTTGACCAGGGTTCCATTCACGGTCCTCCGGCGGCCGGCAGCACCACCGCCCTCATTTTTTCAGAAACGATCCCCCCCGATCAAGGCCGTGCCCCCCGGCAGCGCCTTCCAGGGCCGCCGGGGCGCTGCGGCACCGCGGCCGCCGCCATAACCATGGCCTGGCGTTGGGGTTGTGAGTGTCGATGATCATTCCAGAATGTCGGCGGTCACATTGGCGCTGCCGGCCGGCTATGGATAACGATTCGCGGTTCGCTCAATACTTCAGGTCCCGATCCAGGAGGAATGCCCATGCCCAAAGCCAGCGCGCTGCTCATCGCACTCATGACCGCCACTGCCGGTGCCCAGACCATCAATATCGCCATTGGTCCGCCGGACCAGCAGCCGCCGCCGCGCTATGCTGCCGCCGGCAGCGCCGGGCATTGGAATGCCTTCCCGGCGCTCAACGGCAGCACCACCGGCAACATTCGCGACATCCATGGCAACCTGACCGGGGTCACGGTCTCGCAGTTCGGCGGAACCGAGTTGCGGTCGGACGACGATCCGGGCACCGCCGGTGACGACGCCACCCTGCTGGACCACTGCCTGATCACCTACACCGCGATCGAGACCTGTTTGTTTATCAACGGGCTGCAAAACGGCACCTACGAGGTGACCGTTTACGGCTGGATGCCCAATATGCCGGCGGTGCTCAGCTACACGAACTCGGACGAGGAGCCCGGCAACCCCCATTACCTGGTCGGTGGTCCGTGGGGTGGTGCTCATGAAGAATTTGTGACCTACGCCCGGCACATCAGCAACGTCGGACCCCCGGGGAACGACGGCCTGCTGCGCGTGCACTCCGGCCTGGCACCGGACGGCGAGCCGACGCTGGGCGCAGCATGCAATGGAATCCAACTGCGACTGCTGGTTCCGGCCGACCTGAACGACGACGGCACCGTGAACGCCGCCGATTTGGCCTTGCTGCTCGGGCAATGGGGCGTGTGCCACGCCGACTGCAATGCCGACCTGAATGGCGATGCGGTGGTCGACGCCGGCGATCTGGCGATTCTGCTGGGCAGTTGGAGCTGACCCGTTGCACCGAGGGGAGGCGACAACCCCCTGGGGGTCGATCTACGGCTGATGCAGCAGTTCCGGCGGGATGGGTTGGGTGTCAAATCCGGGGCCGGCGAACGACACCTCGAGGGCCTGATCGCCGCCGCGCTCGAAGAACGTCACCCGAATGACATGGTGTCCGGGGCCCAGGGCGATCTGGCCCGAGCGCTCGCGGGCCCCGTGCAGCCCGTCGTTGTCGACCACCAAGGCATCACCCACCCACAGCCGGCTGCCGTCGTCGCTCGAGGTCAGAAAGGTATAGACGCCGGCTTCGGCAATGTGCAGCCGGCTGCGCAGCTCGACGCCGAAGTCGTTCTCCGCGACATCGGCCGGCAACTGGAACGCCGGCAGCGTGCCGCTGCGCGCCGGAGCAAGCGCTTCGAAGTCGGGCAGGCGGTCCCAGTGTCCTTCGAAGTAGCGATACTGTACCCCGGGTGCTGCGCCGGGCGGCGGGGCCGGCGCTCCCGCGACCGGCTCGGCAAACTGGAATCGGGCCCGGGTGACATAGTCGATCGGATCGATCTGGCCGTCCAGGCGGGGCAGCACCCGGGCGCTGATCACCGCGTCGGCCGTCACCGTGATCGGGCCGCTGTACCGGGGCGAACCGCCGTCGGGTTCCGTTCCATCGAGGGTGTAGACGATGTCGTCATCCGGCGATCGAGTGCTCAATCGAACGGTCACGGGTTCGATGTACAGCCCCCCGTGAGGCTGCACTCGGGCGCTGACCAGGTGGTCGTACAGCGGTCGGGCCGGTTGGACCGCCGCCGCCGGATCACGGGCCGCGGTCAGGGCCAGGATGCGGATGCCGGGATTGCGCGGCAAGGTGATCGTGGCGGTGGCCGGCGGCAGGTTCAGACCGTATCGAAACAGGTAGCAGAACACGTACGGCTCATTGCGGTTCGCGGTCGCGTCATGGCGGTGCGTTCCTACCCAGGCCACCGCGTCGTGATCAACGAACGCCGGAGTCATGCTGTCGGGCGACACCAGTTTTCCATCGACCACCAGGCTGTCGGCCTGGCCGATCCAACCGCTGAATCCGTGGACGTCGACCGCGACCGCCGTGTCGCCGAGGTGGAAGGTGCCGCGGGTCGCATCACCCACCGCGGCCGCCAGGACGTATACCTGGGTGAAGTCGCCCGGCGGCAGGGCCAGCGTCTGCCCGCGACAGATTACGGCGTTCTTGGCGCCAGCCACGGTGGCGCCCATCTCGAACGGGATGCCCGCGCTGCGGATCGCTTGCGGAATCAACTCCGCCGGCAGGCTATGCCCGCGACCGTCGAAGTCGCCGTCGTGACGGTTGTCGTCCGTGCTGATCACGTCGGCGTCGTACGGTAATTGCACGGGGGTTGCGTGGATCGCCGGTTGCGGCCCGGGGTTCGGGCTCAGCCGCACGGCAAAGGTCCGCGGCTGAAAGGGGTTAAAGTCGAGCAGCAGGCGACCGTCCTGCACCGCGACGTCGGCGATCGGCCGCTCCTGACCGTCTACTTCCCGGGCGTTCTCGATTGCCGCGGCAAAGACCAGCGGAACGTCGCGCACGGCGGCGCCGTGGGCTTCTTGCAGGCGCACGATGATGTCATCGCCGCGCTCCGCCTGCTTGAGCGCCCGGACCACGACCTGGGGCGGCACGGCCTCGAGAAACGACCAGGTCCGCCCCAGGGCCCCGCCGTGGCGCGGGCTGCAGAATGCCCGCAGCGGCTGGTTGAAGGCCGCCGCCTGGTGAATGACGTCCCCGCGGCGCCAGTCGCCGTCGTGGCCCTGGACGGCGAAAGCAAAGCGGTGCCAGCCCATGTCCTTTTGGACATCGTTGGGAGTGTGGATCAGGGTCAGCCGCAAGGTGTGGTCGTCCGGTTTGTCCCATCCGTACTTGCAGTCGTTCAGGATCGCGACCCCGTAGTGACCGGCCGGGTCGCTGAGGTCGGCCCACTGCTGGGCGGGCACTTCGTACTTCTGGGGTGTGTTCTGCGGGCGTTGGATGACGCCGAAGCCCAGGTCGTAAGTGGCCAGCGGGTTGCCCGAAGTCAGCGGAAAACAAGCCTTGAGCAGGGTGCGCGGTGTGTGCCAACTGACGCGGTTGTCGAACTCCAACCGCGCCGCGGCATCGCCGCCGCTCAGCCGCAGCGCCTGGGTGATGACCGACCCGTGGGCCTTGCGGGTGATCTCCAGGGCGATGCGGGCCGGGCCGCGCTCGGCGATGCGAATGGCGGCCGGCGCGGCGAACCCGGCATACGGCTGGGCGCTGATGTCCTGGTGGCGAATCTCCCACTCCGGCCAGTCGTCGGGCTGATCATCCAGCAGTTGCAACTGCAACGGTCCACGCAGCAACTCGCGCTGCAGAACCTTGTCGAAGATGCGGGCGACGTCACCGTTGTCGTCCAGCTCGACGCGATACCGCGGGCTGTCCAGTGACCGGTCGGTCACGGTCAGGCCGCCGTCGATCGGGCACGGCGAGCGGGACGGACGAACCTCGTAGACCGCGAAGCCGGCGGGCGGCACCCGGGCCAGGAACAACACCCGGGCCCATTCGGTGCCGCGCCCGAGCACCTGGGCCGGCACTTCGGTTCCGTCGGGCCCGTAGACCCGCGGTTGCAGGCCGGTGACCGACGTGCCCATGCCCAGGGGCACGGTGGCCTCGACCACCCCTTCACGTTCGATGGCCAGCGGGTTGTAGACCACCAGCGGCAGGCCCTCCGTCGACGTGTCCAGCGATTGACTGATCGCTGCAACCGCTCGGGTGAGTTCGCCGGCGAACTGGTTCAGCGACAGCAACTGGTCGTTCCAACTGAAGGTGTAAGCCTGGGGGATGCTGGTGCCGGGCAGGTCGTCGTGGAACTGATGCCACAAGAAACGCCGCCAGGATTCCTCCAAGGTGTCCGTGGGATAGGGGGACCCGCCCAGCCAGTCGGCGGCAACGCAGGCCCGTTCGGCGGCATCGGCCAACTGCTCGTTCATGCGGTTCCAGCGCTTCAGAACGCACTGTGAGGTGTAGCAACCGGTGCCGTGGCGGGTCATGAGCAGTTCCCCGGCGTACCGCGGCAGCTTGGCAATCTGGGCGGCGGTCAGATCCTGGTACATGCGGTCGGCGGGGGTGTTGACCACCCGGAGCGGGCCGCTGCCGGCCATCGATTTCTCGAGCCAGGCCACGGACTCCTCGTCCGGAGCGCCGCCGACGTCGCCCACGCCGACGTACTTGTAACCCACGAATGAGCCGGACGCGGTCCCCAGGTCGGTGATGCGCTGCAGCCACTCGCCATCTTCGCTGAGATCGGTGCGCAGCGTGCTGACGTAGGACCCGGGGTTGAGGGCGGCAACCACCCCCCTGCCGTCGACGCCTTCCCAGAAGCCGACGTCGAACGGGATGCCCACCGCCGAACCCCAGGTCAGCTTCTGGGTGGAAAACCCCTTCAATCCGCAGTGGGCGGCAATGGACGGCAACGCATAACCAAAGCCGAAACAGTCCGGCAGATAGATGTCGGTGCTGCGCTTGTCGAACTCGCGTTCGAAAAACAGGTTGCCGTACAGAGCCTGGCGGACCAACGATTCAGGGGAGGGTACGTTGACGTCGCCGGCGTCGATCGAACTGCCGCAGACATGCCAGCGGCCCTGGCGGATGTAGTCCTTCAAGCGGGCGTAGTCTTGTGGGTAATACTCCCGCGCCAATGCATATCGAAAGGCGCCCTCGAAGCTGAACTGGTAGTTCGGGAACTTCTCGAACAACGCGAAATTCTGGCGCAGGGTATTGGGAAGGTACTCGTCGATGGTCTTTTGGATGGTCCACAGCCATTGGGTATCGAGGTGAGCGGTGCTGGTGACGTACAGGGTCGGCCGGGCATCGGGCGGTTCGGCCGCGGCGGGCTGCCAGAGCCCGGTGACCCCCAGGATCAAGAGCGACAACAGCCGTTCGCAGGGATGGGTGCGCATGTTGGGGTTCCCCGTGCTTGAGGTCATCCGCTTGCGGGCCCCGGCGGCCCCGCCCATTACTACTGTATTGCGGATCGGCAATCAATGAGTTGCTGCGGTGCGGGGGACGCTGAACACCAAGAAAAAACGGGACCCGGTCACCTGTGGGCGACCGGGTCCCGGGTCGTGCTGCCCAGGTCGGTTACGGGCAGTCCCCCCAGGCGCCCAGCAGTTGGGCCAAGTCGGAAGCATCAACGGCTCCACTCCCGTTGAGATCGGTCGTGCAGCCGGGGCAGGGTCCCCAGGCGCCCAACAGTTGGGCCAGGTCGGCGGCATCGACCGCCCCGCTGCCGTTGAGGTCGGCCGGGCAGGTGTTTTCGCAGGCGTCGGTCGCAAACAAACCGGGGCTGCCCAGGTCGCCCTCGGCCGAGGTGTGCGATTCCTGGGAGTCGCCGTCGCTGGAGAACACCCACCCGAAGATGTCGTTGGCTCCCAAAGACGCCGCGCACGGCCAGCCGCTGATGAACTGCGTGCGGATGGTTCCCGGGAAGACTTCGTCGCCATAGGTCAGGCGATCGACCAGTTGGTCGTTGTGGTCGTACAGGTTGATCTCATCGTTGCGGCCCAGGTTGGCCTTGTTGACGCCGATCACCGGCACGCCGGCGAGGTTCCAACTGGCCTCGAACAGCTCGGCGGGATCTTCGGAAAGGATTACCGATTGTCCGGGCATGACCACGCCGAAGGCACTGAGGTCGGTGGTTCCCGGCAGGCGGCTGTCGTCGTCAAAACTCCAGCCGGTCATGTCCACCGGGTCGGCGCCCAGGTTGGTGAACTCGATGTATTCAGAACTGTTGCCGCTATACATGTATTCGGTGATGCGCATGGCCGCTGCGGACGGAGCGGGGCACGCGGCCGCCTCGCAGGTCACGTCATCTCCGGCGTAGTCGCCGCCTTGTGCGGCGCAGGCCAGCGGGGTCAGGTCCGGCGTGCACTCGCCGGCACTGCAGCAGGCTCCGGTCGGCGCGGGCGTGCCGCAGTCGTCGATCACGAAACCGCCCGGGCTCCCAAGGTCGCCGCCGGAGGAGGCCACCGTTGGCTGGGCGTCGCCCAGGGCCGACAGTTGCCAGCCAAAGATGTCATTCTGTCCGATGGCAGCGGTGCACGGCCAGCCACTGGCGTTCTGCGTGCGAATGGTGCCCGGGAAGTCTTCGTCGCCGTAGGTCAGCCGATCCACCAGCACGCCGGCCGCGTCGTACAGATTGATCTCATCGTTGCGACCCAGGTTGGCCGAACTGTCGCCGACCACCGCCACGCCGGCCAGTCCCCAGGCCGCGCTGAACGTGGCGGCCGGAGTCTCGGTGACGATCGCGGACTCGCCGGGCAGCAAGGTGCCCAGACCGCTCAGATCGATGGTGGTCGGTACCGCGCTGTTATCGTCAAAGCTCCAGCCGGTCAGGTCTACGGCTTCGGAATCCAGATTGGTAATCTCGAAGAACTCACCATCTGCTCCGCTGTACAAGTACTCGGTGATCCGCACGATGGCATCGCTGGGTTGCGGGCAGGTCAGGGCGCTGCACCTGCTGGCATCGCCCTGGTACAGTCCGCCGCTGGCGACACAGAAAGCCTCGCTGACCTGGCTGCCGTCCTGGCAAACCCCGGCGATACAGCAGGCGCCGGTGGCCGGGGGCGTCGCGCAGTCATCCATGATAAAGGCACCCGGGTTCCCGACGTCACCGGCGGCCGACAATACCGAGCCCTGGGCGTCACCGACCACCGACAGCACCCAGCCGCTGATGTCATCGGCGCCCACGGCGGCCTGGCAGGGCCAACCGCTGATGTCGTTGGTCCGGATGGTGCCGGGGATGTCCTGGTCGCCGTAGGTCAAGGTGTCGACCAGGGTGCCGGAAGCATCGTAGAGATTAATCTGGTCATTGCGGCTGAGATTCCCGGTGGTGTTCAATCCGATGATCTTGACGCCGCTCAGGCCCCACTGGGTGGCGAAGTCGCCCGGATCGCTTTCGGTGAGGATCACCGATTCGCCGGGCTGGGCCGTCCCGAAGGCGCTCAGGCTGACCATCCCGGCGGTGCCGCTGTCGTCGTCATAGCTCCAGGCAGTCAGGTCGATCGGCGTGGCCCCGAGGTTGGTAAACTCCACGAACTCGCCGCCGTTGCCGGTGTACTGGTACTCGGTGATCCGCATCATGGCGCCGCTGGGTCCAGTGGTGCAGGGGCCGCCGCACAGCGCCAGAAAGGCGTCGACGTCATCCTGGGTGACGGTCTCGGCGTTGGCGCCGCCGTCGCCGTCGGTGAGGTCCATCTCCAGCATCATCAGGACCTGCTGGAATTCCTTGCCCTGCCAGACCCACACCCCATCGACGGCGACATCGTCCAGCGCCGCCGCGCCGACGCCGCCATTGTAACGGGCTTCGATCAGCAGGCGGTCCAGCGTGTTCAGGGCTCCGTCGAAGTTGAAGTCGCCGGCCACAAAGCGGAACTGCAGGAGGTCGCCGTCGGTGGGGTGATCATTGTAATCGCCCGGCGTCAGTTCGAATCCGCTGAAGTCCAGATCGGTGAAGTAGTAATGACCGGTCGCATTCGGCAGGCAGGCCGGATCCGGTCCGGCGAGCGGTTCGGGGTCACAACTGCCGTCGTACGGTGCGGCCGAGGTGTCGGTCGGGCCCTTGGTGGAAATGAACCCGTCGATGTCGATGGCGGTGTTGTAGCCGTAGTCGATGATGTCTACCACCTCGCCGTAAATCCAGGATTCGTCGGCGAGGGTCGTCGGCAGAATCACGCCGGCATCGTTGGTGGTGTGGCCGACCCCCGGATTGAGGCACAGGTAACGCAGCCGGCTGGCGGCGTCGGGATTGAAGCCCGGGGTCTCGGTGATTTCCTGCTGGGGGTCGCGGACGTACTCCTTGCCGCCTTCATGGGAAAAGGCAAAGTCATCGACCATCTGGTAGGGGTCCACCATGGAGGCCGCGTCCACGATCGGCGGCAGCGGAGTCTCGGTGCCGACATCCGGCTCGCCGTCGAAGTCGACGTCGTGCATGACGTCCTTACGGAAGCCATAGCCGGCATCGTACTGGCTGAGCCCACCGACGATCTGGTGGTTCGGCCGCTTGCGGACCAGGACATAGGTCGAGGAGGTGTCGTTGCTCAGATTGCCGACGGTATCGGATGTCGGAATGTGCGTGGCGGTGAACGACGCGGCGTTGGCTCCGACCGGCAGCAGCGGCAGAATCTGGCTCGGAAAGACGTTGGTGTCGTTGTACACCACCAGGAAGCCGTTGGCGCCGAGGGTCAGCCCGTCGAGACTGAAGGCCTCGTCGATCTCGGGTGCATCCTCGCTGATCGCTCCATCGGGCAGACCGTCGTTGTCGATGTCGCGTCCGCCCTTGAGCAGGGCGATGGCGTATCCGGTCAAGTCCATGCCCGGCCGGCCCAGCAGTTCGATGTACTCGTTGCGATCATCGGAGCTGCCCGGGGGATTCTGAAAGACCTCGTTGATGACCACTTGGGCGTGTGCCTGCCCGACCGCGACCCACAGGACCACCGCCACCATCCCCAACCACTTGTAATTCATCGCACCCTCCGGTTTTCCATGATCGTGTGTGTGATGCCGTCGTCCGGCCGTGCCGGAGTCAACGGCGGCCCAATCCGCGCTCGTTCGACCGGGAGTATAGGGCCGTCATGTTAGGGGCTTGTGTTCGCCTCATGAAGGTTTCGCGAATTCGCGGCACGTCGCCGGGAACCAGGCAAGTGCGGGTGGCACCCGCGGATCAGGGAACGCCACCGGCCTGGGCGGCGTCGCAGTAGGCCCGGGCCTGCTGCAGCAGCGGTCCGGCCTGGACATCCTGGCCCAGGGAGCGGCGGCAGGTGTCCAGATGCTGTTTGATGTCCCGGCTGCGCTCAATCAACTGGGCGACCAACACCGCCGGCTCCCGGGGGACGGTAGACGAATCGGCACAGCGGTGGGCAAAGCCAACCGCCGCACCGACGATTGCTCCGGCTTCTGGCACATCGTCGCCTGCGGCGAAATCGCCGGGCGCGAGTTCCTCGCCGTGCGGGTCCTTGGTCTTGATCAGATAGTCTCTGACGTGCATGCGGGTCCAGCCGATGAGCCACTTGGGCGGATCGAGCAACGCTGCATATCCGCGGACGATCTCGCGACCTCGCTGCTCGTCGGTGGTGGCGCCCGGGTATTCGCCGCGGATCGCGGCCGGCCGGGGCTCTTCCTTCATCTGCAGGATCAGGTCCTCGTCGTCATCCACCAGCGGTCGCTCCAGAAGGATCAGGTACTTGTGCAGGCCCTGGCTGCCGCTGCTGCCCAGGCGGGTCCAGCGGGCGACATCACGCACGCCCCGATCCAGTTCCCTGAGATTCCGGTAGCGGAACCGGCCCGGCTCAGTGTCGCCGACGTAACGCCACAGGGCGCGAACGACTGCTTCTCGGGTGTCGCCATCGACCGCATCGAGCACATCCTTGACCGCGTTGCCGGCCCTGCGGACCCGGACAAACCGGGCGGCGTTGGGCCGGTCCGCCAGATACGTGTGATTGTAGGCACCGCGCCGGGCATTGGCGGCGCGGTGCAGTGCTCCGCGGACTGCCGGATGTCGGGCGCAGAAGGTCGGGTAATCGAGCGCGCCGCTACGGGCCTCGATGTAGGTCCGGACCAGCCGTTCAATGGCAAGGCTGACCCGCGTCTCGGCCGTGGCGTTGTCGTCGCGGGCCAGGTAGCGCAGGGCGGTGGCCGCCCGCAGCAAATCCAACTGAAAGGGGCCCTGCACCGTTTCGTCCAGGTCCACGACCCCGAAGTGCACCGCCAGGCTGGGGCCCGCCGCGGTGCGATAGGCGCCGAGGTTCCCGATGTGGACGTCCCCATGCAACCAGGTGCGATGTTCAGGAGTCGCGCTCCAGTCGGCGTAGTGCGCCGCACAGTACTCGTAGAACACATCGGCGGTGCCCCGGAAGAAGTGATCATCGCTGGTCAGCAGCGCGTGGAGCTTCATGGGCAATTCCCGCGGATCGGCGGGCTCCAGATGCGGGTTCAGCGCCTGCAACTGTGCCACGCCGAACGGCGCCGGCGACGCACCGGCGGGCGGGATCGCCGGAGTCGGCGCCACGGTCAACAGCAGCACGATCGAGGGGAACGGGTTGCAGGGCATGGTGGTGCTCCGAGAGTGTCGCCTGTTGTGCGGCAACCGCTTCAATGTAGCACGGTCGACCGCCACGGCAACCGTGATTCGAAGGATTCACACAATCCTATCGGATGCTTTATCATTCCTTAATGGGTCTGACGTAGGATGCACGGCCGAAGGAGCACCTCCATGACAAACGGCTCATCCGGTCGACGCACCCGGGCATTCACGCTGGTTGAACTGCTGGTGGTGATCGCCATTATCGCGCTCTTGATCTCGATCTTGTTTCCCGCGCTGCGTTCCGCCCGCGATCAGGCCAGAGCGGTGACCTGCCGCGCGCAGCTCAGTGACTTCGGCAAGGGGTTCTACGGTTATTCGGTGAACAACGACGGCTACTTGTGCAGCGGCTCATTCGACCCGCAGGTCTCCAAAGGCCGTGACGGGCCGGTCGACAAGGTCGGCTGGGTGGCGGACCTGGTGAACAGCCGGGCCGGCGATCCCGGCAAGCAACTGTGCCCGACGAATCCGGCCCGTTCGAACCAGATGCTGGGGCGGAAGCCGGATCTTGCCGTGGAGGAATATACCAACGAGCAAGTGCTTGATCTGGTCAAGCGCGGTTACAACACCAACTACTGCCAGTCGTGGTACATGGGCCGGTCCGAGGTTCGCCAAGGAATCAACCTGGGGGCGGTGAACGTCAAATCGCTGGATCACACCCTCGGCCCGCTGCGGATGGAGCGGGTGGTCCGGACCCCGCTCTCGAACATTCCGCTGCTCGGCGATGGCTTCGTCGACAAGGTCTACGAGAACCAGGTGCCGGCCCTGAACACCTTCGGCGTGCGGACCATGACCGACGGTCCGGCCGGCGGTCCGTTCGGGCCCCAGGACTATGGCGACTTCGGCCCGGCGCACGGCTCCGGCACCTACGTGGTCTCCGGCAACGTCCGGCACAACCGCGTCAAGGCCAACATCCTGTTCGCCGATAGTCACGTGACAACATTCGAGGAGACCCGTGGGCCCAACGGTCAACGCAACGGGCGTTTCATGCTATTCTTCAACTCGATTAACCAGGCGGTCGAGCAGGAAGACTTCACCGCTACCGACTTGTTCGACGGCACCCTGTCATTGGGACGGCGCTCCCAAGACCTGATGGCCTACCGTTAGTGATTGGCCGGCGCGGTACCGGCCGCAACCCGGATGCGGCCCATGGTCTTCGCGGATTGTTGAGCGGTGCTGCTGCAATTGGGCCGGGCGTGCCCGGTGGCCCTCCACGATCGTTCAGCAAGACTTCACGGTTCTAATAATCGCCCCGTCGGTGAGGTGCCCTCTATACATTGGGCGCCTCGCCTGGCAAACTAAGAGTTCATCAGTCCACAATTCTAGATCAATCGTCTCTGGATCTATCGCCGCGCGACTGCGGTTCCGTGACGCTGCGGAGAAGGGGGAATGCGGATGGGTTTTCGTGGTCACCGGCGCCTGGTGGGTCGGTCATGGGTGTGCCTGGCTGTGATGCCGGCGGTGGTGCTGGTCGCGCTCCGGGCGACGCCAGGGTTCGCCGCGGGGTTACCCTGTATGTTGCCTTCGGATTGTGCCGACGCCAACGCCTGTACGCTCGACAGTTGCGACGTATTGAGCGGTCTGTGCGTGCACGATGCGGTGGATTGCGACGATGGCGACGCCTGCACGGCGGACAGTTGTGCTCCGGCAACCGGCTGCGTGCATGAGGTCGTGGATTGCGACGACGGCAGCCTGTGCACCAGCGACGGCTGCCTGCCGGCGCGCGGGTGCACTCATGAACCGATTGCGTGTGACGATGGGGATGTCTGCACCGTGAACGACTGTATTCCCGCAACCGGGGAGTGCGCTTTCATGCCGGTGGATTGCAGTGATGGCCTGTTCTGCAATGGCGTTGAATCCTGCGACCGCGCGGCGGGTGGCTGCCAGGCGGGATCCGACCCCTGCCCGGACGATGGCTGTATCGAGTCCCAAGACACCTGCATTCCGTGTGACGGCGATGGTGCCTGCGAATCGGACGAGGACTGCGACAACTGTCCGACGGATTGCTTCAGCGGCATGGCCATCTGCGGCAACGGGGTGTGTGAGGCCGGCGACGGCGAGGATTGCGTGTCGTGCGAAGCGGACTGCAACGGCGTGCAAAACGGGCCGCCGGGGAATCGCTTCTGCTGCGGCGACGGCGACGGCGAGGGGCCGTTGTCGTGTCGCGATTCGCGATGCAGCACCGCCGGCTGGCTGTGCACGGCGGTGCCGTTCCCGCCGTCCTGCTGTGGCGACGGGGACTGCACGGGTACGGAGACCCGCAGGAACTGCCTGATCGATTGCAGTTGCACCGGCGCTGCGGATTGTGACGACGACGACGCCTGCACCGTGGACCATTGTACGGATGGCACCTGCACCTACCAGGCGGTTTCTTGTGCGGACGGCAATGCCTGTACGGCCGACACCTGTGATCCCGCCGACGGCCGGTGCACCCATCAAGAGGTCGGTTGTGACGACGGCGACGCCTGCACGGTGGACTCCTGTGATCCCATCGGCGGGTGTGGAACCGCTCCGCGGGTGTGCGACGACCGTGACCCGTGTACCGCCGACGGCTGTGATCCGCTGACCGGCTGCGCCCACCTGCCGCTGGACTGCGACGACGGAGATCCATGCACCACCAATGTGTGCGATCCACGGGCCGGATGCCAGAACACCGTGGTGATCTGTGATGACGGGGACGCCTGTACAACCGACAGTTGTGATCCGTCGGTGGGTTGCATCCACCCGTTCATCGTTTGCAGCGACGGCGATCCCTGCAGCGGCCCGGAGGTCTGCCAGGGCGACGGCGTCTGTGTTTCCAGCCCGGTGCTCGACTGCAACGACAACGCCCGCGAGGATTTCTGCGACCTGGCCGGGGGGAGCAGCAACGACTGCAACGACAATTCCCAGCCGGACGAGTGCGACATCGCCGCGGGCATCAGCCAGGACGACAACGACAACGGGGTGCCCGATGAATGCGAGGTGCCCAGCCCGGACCTGGCGATCAGCCGTGTCGGCTTGGCCCCATCGGTCGTCGATCCCATCGATGCCTTCGTGTACTACGGCAGCCATGGCGGGATTCGGGCCTTCTCATTCGGCACCACGACGTGCAATCTGGGTGATGCCGCCGCCGATTGGTTCAGCGGCAATGACCGGCACCCCGTGATCGGGCAGAACATGTTCCGTCTCAAGAACGGCCGGTTTGAACACATCGGACAGAGCTGGTTGAAGCACACCCAATGCGCGGTCAACGAAGCCACCTGCGGCGTGTGCATTCCCACCAATTGCTCCTCGCTGGGCATCGGCTGCGCCGACACCTACTCGGCAACGTTCAACGACGGCGCCACCGGCGGTCCCAAGTCAGAAGTCGATCCCCAGGGGTTGTGCTGTCCGGGACCGGGGACCCACAGCCACCCTTACCCTTTGCCGTCCGGGCCGCCGGAAATCCGCGGTCGGTTGCAAATCCACAACAGCGACATCAACGCCGGAGGTCGGACCTTCGCCGAGGCCCAGGCGGTCACCCACGATGAACCGCTCAGTCGGCGCCACAACAACGCGGCGTGGCGCGAGGTGATCCTCGAGACCAACGGCATCGTCGGTGCGGAACCGGGGCAGGAATCCGTCCACCTGGGCGAACCGGCCATCATGGCCTGGGCCGAGATCGAGGGTGCCACGGTGGTGCCGGTCGACGTTCCCGGCGACGGGCGCTTCTTCGTCGGGGCCCAGGTGACCGATCTTGGGAACAATTCCTGGGCCTATGAGTACGCCATCCAGAACTTGAACGTCGTGCGCGGGGCCGAGGGCCTGGGCATCCCGCTGCCCAAGGGCGTGGCCGTCAGCGAAATCGGGTTTCATGATGTGGACTATCATTCCGGGGAACCGTACGACGGGACCGACTGGCCTGGGCAGATCATCGATGATGCCCTGGGCCGCAGGATCGCGTGGGCTACACCGTCATTCGACCAGAATCCCAACGCCAATGCCCTGCGCTGGGGGACCTTGTACAACTTCCGCTTCACGGCTGACGCGCCGCCGGTTGAGGTGCAGGCGACGTTGGCGTTGTTCGCGCCGGGCGAGCCGGCGACGGTGACGCTGAGTATCCCGGGCCCCGGGGAACACCCGATGGCGGGGCCCTGCAATGATCAGGATGCCTGCACCGTGGATGGCCTGGACGGCGGGGGCAATTGCGTGCATGCCCCGGTGAATTGCGACGACACCAATCCGTGCACCACCGCTACCTGCGATCCCGGCAGCGGATGCCTGGCGACGCCGCTGGACTGTGACGATGGCAACGCCTGTACGGTGGACCTCTGCGATCCCGGGACGGTGTCTTGTGCCAACATTCCGCTGAACATCGACGACGGCGATCCATGCACCATTGATGGGTGTGATCCGGCGACCGGCGAAAGCCATGTCAATATCGATTGCTCAGACGGGGATGCCTGTACCGAGGACTTCTGCTCGCCCGCCGGCGGTATGTGCCTGCACCCGCAATTGGATTGCGACGACGGCGATCTGTGCACGCTGGACAGTTGCGACTCGGTTGGCGGCTGCAGCAATGCGCCGGTGGATTGTGCGGAGGGCCAGACCTGCAACCCGCTCACCGGAGCGTGTCACGTCACCTGCCCGGCGGACCTGACCGGTGAGGGGCTGGTGGATGCCGCCGATCTGGCCCAGCTGTTGGGCGCCTGGGGCGTCCAGGTAGACCATCCGGCCGACTTCAACGCCGATGGTGCCGTGAACGCGGCCGACCTGGCGTTTCTGCTCGGCAGTTGGGGTCCGTGTCCTTGACCCTTCAGCGCCAGGTGCCGCGGATCAGTTCGAGGATTTCCGCGACGGTGCTCTCGAGGTCGTCGTTGGTCACGAAATACGGATAGCAACCGCTGTCGCGGGCGAAGCCGATCTCACCGTCGGCCTCAGCCAGGCGCTTCTCCTGCTGAATCCGCGATTCGGTTCGCCGGCCTTCGAGCCGGGCCTTGAGCGTCTCCATGGTCGGTGGCAGAACGAAGATGCGGATCGAATCGGGCAACTGCTCGGCCACCTGGCGGCCGCCTTGCACCTCGATTTCCAGAATGATGTACTGCCCTTTCTCGATGGCGTCCCGGATGGGGCCCAACGGTGTGCCGTAGAGGTGCCCCAGGTACTCAGCGGTTTCCAAGAACTCGCCGTTGGCCCGACGGCGCAGGAATTCGTCGCGATCCAGGAAGTAGTAACTGTGACCGTCGACCTCACCGCTGCGCATCGGCCGGGTGGTGGCCGACACGCTCCAACGGGCGTTCGGCAGTTGCGCCAGCAACCGGTTGCAAATGGAGGTCTTGCCGGTTCCGGAAGGTCCGCTGATCACAACCAGGTTGCCCTTGGGCATGATGGAATGCTCCTGCAAGGCGTCAATGGCGTTCGTCCGGGCCCTGTGCGGGTTTGCACACCGGACTGACCTATCATACGCCGCGCAGCGCATCGGGCAATGTGCAGACTTGGATCAGGATTCGAACAGGCCAGGACACCCGGGCAGAGCGGTCGGCCGGTCAGACCACGTTTTGAACCTGTTCCTTGAGTCGATCGATCAGTCCCTTGATCTCCACCACGTTGCGGGCGATGGCGGTGTCGTTGGCCTTGCTCCCGACCGTGTTGGCCTCGCGGAGCATCTCCTGGGTGAGAAAGTCCAGTTTGCGCCCGGCGTCACCGCCGCGGCACAGTTCTTCGAATTGGTCCAGATGGCTTCTCAGCCGGATAAGTTCTTCGCTGATGTCGCAGCGCTCGGCAAAAATGGCCACCTCGCGGAGCAGGTCGCTGTCGTTGACGGAAAGACCGCTCTGGTTGAGCAACTGGTTGACGCGGGTTTGCAACCGGTTGCGGTAATCATCGACCACCTGGGGGGCCCGCCCGGCGGTGGCGTCGGCGAGTTCCCGAATCTGTCGGGCGTGATTCAGCAGGTCGTTGGCCAGGGCCTGCCCTTCGTCCCGGCGCATGGCCATCAGCTTGTCGATGGCCTGGAGGGTTTGGGTCTTGATGGCGGCCCACAGTTCCTCGCGGGTGTGCTCGTCGCACTCGCGCTGGACACACACCCCCGGCAGGTCCAGCAGCGCCCCGACGTTGGGGCGCTCGATGGTGCCGTCCTGGACCAGGGCCTGCAGTTGATCCAGGTAGCCGCGCAAGACCGCGGTATTGATCTCGGCGGCTCCCAGGGAATCCCTGCTCTTGACCTTGAGGTGATAGGTGATGCTCCCGCGGGTCAGGCGGGCCCGCAGCAGCTTTTCAATGTCAGACTCCAGCGATTGCAGGAACTCGGGCAGTTTGATCAGGGCCTTGAAGTAGCGGTTGTTGACGCTGCGAAGCTCCAGGGCGAAACTCAGACCATCGTGGTGGCACTCGGCGTCCCCATAGCCTGTCATCGAGTGAATCATGGACGAAGGTCTGGATCCAGTCCCCGGGTTACGGTTCGTCCTCGGGTGATTCGGGATCATCCGGGGCTTCGGAGTCATCCTGCGGAGCGTCCTCGGTGTCGGGTTCCGGCGCGGCCGGCTGGGCCGGCGGCACCGTGGGATCGGTGCCCGGCGGGCGATCTTCGGCCGGGGCGGGGGTTCCGATGGTCACCGCCGGCGAGGTGGTCGCGACTTGGCGGAAGGTCCAGCTCCCAACGACGTTCAACAGCAGATAGACCACGGCGAGCCCGACGGTGACCCAGGTGAACACGTCACCGGTCTTGGCTCCGAAGGCGCTGCCGCTGGAACCGCCGCCGAACGCAGCGGACAGTCCGCCGCCGCGGCCTTTCTGGAGGAGGATAATGCCGATCAGCACCACGCAGACCAACACAATGCAGACGAACACGAGGTAATGGAACCAACCCATGGATGCATCTCCCAGTCACGCGGGTGCCGCGGCACCGGCGCTCACAATTCCGACAAAGTCGGCGGCCCTGAGGCTCGCGCCGCCGACCAGTGCTCCATCGACATCCGGCATGGCCAGCAGTTCCGCCGCGTTGCCCGGCTTGACGCTGCCGCCGTATTGAATTCGCATGGTTGCGGCTGCGGGGCCGCCGCAACGGCCGGCGAGCCACTCTCGCACCCAGCGATGGGCCTCCTGGGCCTGCCGGCTGGTCGCGTGACGACCGGTGCCGATGGCCCACACCGGTTCGTAGGCGATGGTGATCCGGCTCCAGTCCAACCGTTCGGAGAGCCCTTCGTTGAGCTGGCGTTCCAGAACCGCGAAAGTCTCGCCGCGTTCGCGCTGCTCCAGGGTTTCGCCGATGCAGTAAATCACGTCCAGTCCGGCCTCGACGGCCGCGACCACCTTGAGTCGCAACAGGTCGCCGGCTTCCCCGAACAGCTGTCGCCGTTCGCTGTGCCCGATGATCACGAAACGACAGCCGGCGTCCATCAGCATACCGGCGGACAGCTCGCCGGTGAAGGCTCCGCTGGGTGCGTGATGCATGTTCTGGGCGCCCAGCAGGATCGGGCTTCCGGCGACGGCTTTGGCCATCGGCAGGAGCAGCACCGCGGGCGGGGCAATCCCCACGTCGAGTTCCAAGGGGGCGGGCAACCGCTCGAGAATATCGCAGACCAGCCGGCGGGCTTCCGCCAGCCGGTTGTTCATTTTCCAGTTTCCAACCACAAAGGGCCGACGCATGATGTCGAGTCCGCCGCGGAGTCAGGCCGCGCCGCCGGTTTGGAATCCTGCTTTCTAGCCCGCCACCTGTGAATTGTCAAGGCGGAAGGCGGTTTGGGTGGGCAAACGAAGGCATCCGGCTGGACCCGCCTGCTCCGACCGGTACAATCCAGCCAGAGCAACCGTTTCAGCGCAAAGGACTCCGCATGGACAAGCCCTCCGCCTCGCTGACCGCCGATGACGAGATCGCGGCCATCGAGAACATGACCGTGTCGTGTCGCAGCCTCCGCGGGCAGCTGGCCAAGATCGTGGTCGGCCAGGACCGTGTGGTCGAGGAGTTGCTGATGGCCTTGTTTTGCAAGGGCCATTGCATTCTCGAGGGCGTGCCCGGGCTGGCCAAGACCCTGATGGTCAGCACGCTGAGCCGCTTGCTGTCGCTGAGCTTCTCGCGGATCCAGTTCACACCCGACCTCATGCCGTCGGACATCACCGGTACCGAGGTCATCGAGGAAGACAAATCCACCGGTGCCCGGCAGTTGCGGTTCATGAAAGGTCCGATCTTCGCCAACGCCATCCTGGCGGATGAAATCAACCGGACGCCGCCCAAGACCCAGGCGGCGCTGCTGGAGGCCATGCAGGAGAACCAGGTCTCCGCCGGGGGTTTTCAACACAAGCTGCCACTGCCGTTCTTCGTGCTGGCCACCCAGAATCCCATCGAACAGGAGGGCACCTATCCGCTGCCCGAGGCCCAGTTGGATCGCTTCATGTTCAAGGTCATGGTCGATTACCCCAGCGAGCAGGAAGAGTTCGAGATTGTCAAACTGACCACGGCCAACCGCGAGCCGGAGACCGACTACGTCATGTCGGCGCGCGATATTCTGAAACTTCAGACGGTGGTGCGCCGGGTCCCCTGTGCGGACCACGTCATTCGTTACGCCATGAAGTTCGCCCGCTGGACGCGTCCGGCCGAGGACCTGGCGCCGCCGTTCATCCGGGAATACGTGGCCTGGGGTGCCGGGCCGCGGGCGTCGCAATTCCTGGTGCTGGCCGGGAAAGCCCGGGCTGCGCTCAACGGCCGCTACTATGTCTCCACCGAGGACATCCGCCAGATCGCGCACCCGGTGCTGCGGCATCGCATCATCACCAACTTCAACGCCGAGGCCGAAGGCGTGCGCTCCAACCAACTCATCGACTGGTTGATTCGCGACATTCCCAAAGAGGAGGAGTCGGCCCAGGAGCGGCACATGGACAAACAGTTATTCAAGCCGCGTTGAGACTCGCGCCGCCCATGAATCCAACGCCGTCCCATGTTCACCCGCCCACCGCTGCGCCGATGCTGCCCAGCGATCCGCCGCGCGACTATCGCCGTTACCTCGATCCCGCGACGCTGGCCAAGATCAGCGCCCTGGACCTGCGGGCCCGCTTGGTGGTGGAAGGCTACATCAGCGGCATGCACCGCTCGCCGTATCACGGCTTCTCCATCGAGTTCGCAGAGCATCGCCAATATACCCAGGGTGACGACATCCGCCACATCGACTGGAAGGTCTTCGGGCGGACCAACAAGTACTACATCAAGCAGTATGAAGAAGAAACCAATCTGGTGTGTGTGATCGCGGTGGACTGCAGTGAGTCGATGACCTACCGCTCGCCGTCGGCGCCGATGAGCAAACACGATTACGCCATCAGCCTGGCGGCATCGCTGACCTACCTGGCGCTGCAGCAGCACGACGCCGTGGGGCTGGCCATGTTCGACGAGCGCGTGACCCGTTTCGTGCGACCCAGCAGCCACCCGTCCCAGTGGAAGCTGGTGATTCGCGAGTTGGAAGGCGGGACCGGCCCGAAGCGGACTTCGCTGCAGCGGGTCTTGGATGACCTGTCGGAACGATTGGGTCGGCGGACCTTGGTCATCCTGATCAGCGATCTGCTGGACGACCCGCTGGCCATCCGCAACGGCCTCAAGCGGCTGCACTATCGCCGCAACGAAATCATCGTCGCCCAGGTGCTGGACCCGGCGGAATTGGAGTTTCCGTTTCAGGGGCCGACCCTGTTTCGCGGTATGGAAGATGCCGGCCGCGTGCTCTGCGAGCCTGCCGACCTGCGGGCCAGATACATGGAGGAATTGGGTCGGTTCCTGAGCCAACTGCGGCGAACCTGCCGCGAACTGCGCCTGGACTACGAACTCTACAACACCCGGAACCCGCTGGAGGTGGCCCTAAGCACTTACCTGGCTTCCAGAAGCGCTGGAATCCGATGATCGCTCTTGGCGAGATGCCATTCCTCAACCCCGGGTTCGTGTGGGCGGCCTGTGCTCTGGCACTGGTGCCGCTGTTGATCACCATTCTCAATCGGCGGCGGCATCGGGAGGTGCCCTGGGCGGCCATGCGTTTTCTGCTCGCGGCCAGCCGCAAGAGCGTTCACCGCACCCGCATCGAGCAATTGCTGCTGTTGTTGTTGCGAACGTGCCTGTTGATCCTCCTGGCGTTGGCGTTGGCACGACCCTGGTTGCAGGCGGCCCAGCCGCCTGGGCTGCTGGCCGGCGGGACCCGGCACATCCTGGTGCTGGACGATTCCTATTCAATGTTCGCTGCCGGGCCGCCGGCACCGGATCCGGCCTTCGAGGTCCAGCGCCGGCTGGCGCTGGGGGTTCTGCAAGCGATCCCGTCCGGCGATCCGATCCACGTCGTGACCAGCGGGGCGCCGGCCGCAGTATTGAACCAGAGCCCCATGGTGGTCAAGGCGGTGGCCCGTCAACTGCTTCAGGGCATCACGCCGCGCCAGACCGGGGGCGATCTGGCCGGAGCGCTTCAGGCGGCCCACGGGCTGCTCGAGGTCGCTGACGGACCGGCGCGCAGCGTCGTCCACGTGTTCAGCGACTTCGCCCAAGCGGTCCTGGTTCAGGCGGGCGCCGTTCGCCGCGGTGCGGCCGCCGTCGCCGAGTCCGCCCGGCTGGTGCTGCATGACGTCACCGACGGCGGGACCGCCAACCTGTCCAACGCCGCCCTTGAAGTTGGCGATCCGCTGGTGGCCGTCGACCAACCGACCTCCCTGAACAACCGGATTGCCAACCACGCGGCGCTGCGGTCGGCTGCGGGTCAACTGCGGGTGTGGATTGACGGCCGGCCAGCCCGCGAACTCGAACTGCCGCCGCTCGAGCCCGGCGAGACCCGAACGGTGTCCATTCCAGTTGACTTCAACACCGCCGGGCTGCACACCGTGGAAACCAAGGTGGTCGCTGCACCCGACGCCCTGGCGCTGGACGATACCCGGCGGGTGGTGATCGCGGTTCGCGAGCAAGTGCCCGTGATGGTGGTGGATGGCAAGCCAGATGTGGCCCTGCTCAACGGGCAAGCCGGCTACCTGGCGACCGCGCTGTCCCCCGGGTTTCAAACCGGTCGCATGAATTTCCTGGCTCCGGCGGTCGTTTCCGACAACGAACTGCACACCGATCGGCTCAACGCCACTGCCATCGTCGTGCTGTGCAACGTGCGGCGCCTGGAACCCGCCCAGTGGGAACAGCTCACCGCCGTGGTGCAGGCCGGCGGCGGGGTGCTGATCTACCTGGGCGACCTCGTGGATCTCGATCACTACAACGAGTGGGGCGGCGATCTGCTTCCAGCGTGGCTGGACCAGCAGGCCCTGCCGAATGACGGGGACGATCCGGTGGTGCGCTTCGATCCCACACGGCTCGGCGGGTCACTGCAAACGGAATTTGCCGGGCGGCCGCGCAGCGGCCTGTTTCGGGCCCAAGTGCGAAAGTACATCCGGCTGACCGCGGCTCTGGAGTACACCCGGCCGCTGCTGTACTACGACAACGGAGACCTGGCTGCGGCGGCCCGGCAGGTGGGCCACGGGCGTTGCATTCTGTTCGGCACGACCGCCAACATGGATTGGACCAACCTGCCGGCGAAGGGCGATTTCGTGGCGCTGGTCATGGCCCTGGTGCATGACGTGGCGCCGGCCAACGCAGCAGACCACAACCATCGGGTCGGCGGGCGCTGGACGCCCGGCACGGGCGCGCCGCCCATTCCTGCAGACGTCCACATCGTCGCCCCCGATGGGGAGGTCCGCCGGGTGTCGTTGACCGCTGGCGCCGACGGCCGGCAGGCGCCGGACGGGTTGGACCAGGCCGGTTGGTACACCGTGCAGACGCCGGCGGGAGATCAGCCGCTGGCGGTCAATCTGGATCCCGCCGAGGGCGACCTGACGCCGCTGACCCACGACGACCTGCGCCGGGCCCTGGCCTGCGATTTCGAGTATGTGACGGCACATGCCGAGGGCGGTCCGCCGCGGGTGCGCAGCGAATTGACCCGGCTGATGGTCTACGCCGTCGTCGGACTGCTGCTGGTGGAGACGTTCCTGGCCATGAAGTTCGGACACCAGCGGCACTAAGGAGTGTCGCAAACAGGTGGGTGGCATGCAGCGGATCCTGACATGGTGGTTGAGCCTCGAACACATCGAGCCGGGCCCCGGTGCCGAACTCAGCCTGGACTGGCAGGAGCCGTTGGATCCCTGGGTGTGGTTCCTGCTGGTGGTGCTGGTGCCGTGCTACGTCGTGCTGGTGTACCGTGCCGACGGCGGTCGCCGCAGCCTGCGCGGGCTGATGGCCGCGTTGCGCTGCCTGGTGATCCTGCTGGCCATTGCGCTGTTATGCCAGCCGGTGGTGGTCCTGCGGCGCGATCGCGTCGAGCCGTCGACGGTCGCGGTGATGCTCGACCAATCATTGAGCATGGCGAGGGTCGACCCCACGGTCGGCGGACGGCAGCCGACCGCTGATGCGACCGAGCGCTGGGCGGCGGCGGTGGCGGCGCTGGGCAGCGACGGCGGTGCCATGCTCGGCCGCCTGCTGGAGCACCACGAGTTGCGTCTGTTTCGTTTCGCCGAGGCCTTGTCCGCGGCGGAGGAGCTGTCCGAACCCTCAGCGGTCGCCGGCGTGTTGCAGCAGTTGGCTCGAGCGCGCCCGGACGGCCGCAGCACCCATATTGCCGGCTCGATCAAGCAGGTGTTTGATGCCTGTGTCGACGCCCACCTGACCGCCGTGGTGCTGCTCAGCGACGGCCAACCCACCGACGACGAGGGATGGGGCCAGGTGGCGGACCTGTGCCGAGCCCGCGGCACGCCCGTTCATGTCATTCCGCTGGGTTCACCCGACCCGCCCCAAGACCTGGCGGTCGAGTCCTGCCAGGCCGATGCGCTGGTCTACCTGGGCGACACCGTGGCGGTTCGGGTCAGGCACCGCCACACGGGGATGGACCCCCAGACGCCATACGTCGTGCGCCTGCGCCAGCCGGACAACTCGGTTCCGCTCGCCGAGCAAGAACAGCAGGCCGGGTCCGAGGATGCGACTCGTGCGGCGGAACTGCGATTCGCGCCCACCCGCCTGGGGGTCATGGAGTTGATCGTCGAGATTCCGCCGTACCCTGATGAGTCCGACCCCCACAACAACCAGCAGCGCCTGCAGATCACGGTGGTCGACGACAAGATCAGGGTGCTGTATGTCGATGGCTATCCGCGCTACGAGTATCGCTACCTCAAGAACACGCTGCTGCGCGAACCGACCCTGGTGTCGAGCGTGCTGCTGCTGTCGGCCGATGAGCGCTTCGTTCAGGAGGGCAACCAGCCGATCCGGCGGTTTCCCGGCAGCGCGGAGGAACTGGCCGAATACGACGTCATTCTCATGGGTGATGTCGATCCTCGGGCCGGCTGGCTCAGCGACGGACAAATGGAACAGATCGTGGATTTCGTGGGTCGGGAGGGCGGCGGCTTCGGGATGATCGCCGGTCAGACCTACACCCCGCTGCGTTTTGCGGGCACACCGCTCGAGCGGCTGCTGCCGATCGACCTGGGCCAGAGCGATCCCGGCGGGTTCAGTGGTCCACCGGCGGCGTTTCGACCGCGACCGACCCCGGTCGGCCAGGACCATGCATTGTTGCGGCTGTTGCCCGACGAGCAGCACGCCAGGGAGGTGTGGGCGCGGCTCCCGGCCTGGTATTGGTGCTTCGGGGCGGCCCGCCGCGCCGCCGTGGCCGAAGTGCTGCTGGAGCATCCCACGCAGACCGTCGCCGGCAGTCCGATTCCACTGGCGGTGATCGGGCGATACGGTGCCGGCGAGGTCTTCTACCAGGGGTCGGACGACAGTTGGCGGTGGCGGCGCCACCACGGCGAGGCCTTGTTCGATACCTACTGGGTGCAAGTCGTCCGCTTTCTGGGGCACCGCAAGCGACTCGAGGAGCGCCGGGCGGTGGTGCTGCGCGTGCAGCCCCAGGAAGTCGAACCGCAGGAGACCTTGACGCTCAGCATGGAGTTGGCCGACGTCGACCTGGCCCGGCAGTTGCCCGATCGCATCGACCTTGCGGTTCGTCGGGCGGACGGCACCGCGGTCTCTGAGACCACGCTGGTGCGGGCCGCCGCTGAATCGCAGATATTCCAAGGTCTGCTGGTCGCTGGCGAAGCCGGCCAGTTCGAGGTGGCCTACGGCGGCGAGCCGCCCGACGTGCCACCGGCGACCGCTTTGTTCCGGGTGCGCCGGCAGTCGCTTGAAGAGGTACGACCGCAGGCCAACCCGGCACTGCTGGCCGAGTTGGCCCGGCTGACCGGCGGTGACGTGATCCAGCCGCGGGAAGCCGCGACCTTGCCGGAGCACATCTCCGATCGCCGGTACGTCGTGCCGGATGATGTGGTCGAGACCATCTGGGACTCGCGGATGGCCTTGGCGTTGTTCGCCCTGCTGATCGTGGGTGAGTGGTTGCTTCGCCAGCTCAGTGGTCTGCCCTAGGACTTGGACGGAATGCCCGACCCCACTGCCGATTCCATCCTGCTCGCCGCGGCGCCGCCCAGCGGGACTTCGCCATTGCTGGCGCGACTGGAGGCCCTGCGTCGCCGGACCTTGCGGCTGATGCTGGTGCGCGGCGCGGCGTCGGTGGTTGGCTCAACGGCCTGCGGTCTGTTGCTGCTGATTGGGCTCGATTGGCTGGTGCGCTTTCCGGCGGCGGTGCGCCTGGCCTTCGGGGTTGGCGGGCTGGGCGGCGTGTCCTGGCTGATTGCGACCCGCTTGTGGCCGGCGCTTTCCGGACAGCTCAGCCAGGTGCGCCTGGCTGGGCGGATTGAGGCCCGCTTCCCCGAGTTTGAAGATCGCCTGATCAGCGCGGTGAGTTTCGCCACTCAGCCCGGCGGGCTAAGCGACCCCTTGCACCGCAAGCTGCTGGAGCGCACCGAGGAGATTGCCCGCAACATCCCCATCGAGAGGGTCATCACGATTTGGCCGGTGTGGCGGACCGCTCTGTTTAGTGTCGCCGCCGGGGCAGTGCTGCTCGGTGCCGGGGTGCTTCGCCCGGAGTGGATCAATCTGGGGCTGCGCCGCTACCTGACGCCGTCGATTGCCGAAGACTGGCCCAAGACGGTGCAGATCCGGCCGCTGACCGCTGATCTGACCGTGCCGCTGGGAGCCTCGGTGGTGGTGTCCATGGAAGTGATCCGCGGGCGGGAGCACGCTGATCGCGGCGTGCTGTATGTCCGCGGCCCCGACGGTTCCACCCGCCGAACGGTGATGCGCCGTGAAGGGGTGGGGCGCTACGCCTGGACTTTGAGCGATGTCAGCGAGGACTTGCAGTACTGGTTTCGTGCCGGCGACGACTCCACGGCAGACCAGGTCGGTCAGATCCGGGTCGTCCAGCGCCCCTGGGTCACCGACCTGCGGCTGGAGGTCCGGCCACCGGAGTACATCGACGGGGGGGCAGTGCAACCGCTGCCGGCCGGTCAGAAAACCGTGGAGTTGATCGAGGGCGGCCGGTTGATGCTCCGTTTTCGGTCCAGCAAGCCCGCGAACCGCAGGCGCCCTGACGCGGTCTGGTTGAGCAGCACGCATCAAGGCACTCTAGTGGTTCCGCCGGCCGGCGACGCCGGCTACGCAATAGAACTGGCGCCACTGCAGGACGAGGTCTACCACATTCACGTTCTCGATGAGGACGGTTTGGAGAACGAAGATCAGGCCGGCGTCGTGGTCCGCGTCCGCGCCGACGCACCGCCCACCCTGGTGGTTACCGAACCGAGCGACAATATGGAAGTCACTCCCGCAGCCACGGTCCGGGTGTTGGCCACCGCACGCGACGATTTTGGGATCAGCCGCATCACGCTGCAGGGCCACGCCGCCGACCGCGACTTTGAGCAGCGACTGCCGGAGTGGATCACCACCCGCGAGCGCGGCGGGGTCGCCGCCCGCATCACCCATGAATGGCCGCTGAGTTCGCTGGGGTTGCACGAGGGCGACACCGTGGAATATGCATTGCACGCCCAGGACAACCGCCGGACCAACGAGTCCTCCGCCCAAGTCGGACGCACGCCGACCAGGGTCCTGCGCGTCGTCAATGAGTCGGAGTTTCGCGGGCATATCGCCGATGAGCTGAGCGCGCTGGCCACCCGGCTCCAGCGCCTGCTGTCACGCCAGGAGCAACTGATCGATCAGACCGACGCCGGCTACGAGTCCCTGCAATCCGCCTCCCGGGTCGAAATCGATCGCACCCTGATGCGCCTCAGCGCCCGCCAACGCGGGCTTGCTGAGCAGGCCGAATCGATTCGCCGCAGCGTCAGCCGGCTGCTCGGGGCCTTGGCTCAGAACGGCATCACCCTGGGCCGGGAGAAGCAACAAGGCGATGTGATGGCGACCCAACTGCGCAACGGGGTCGAGCCGTTGTTGCAGCAGGCCGCGGCCGAACTGAACACCGCCCGGGCCGCCGCCGCTCCGACCGCCCGGGCCGAACAAGTGGCCGGAGCCCGCGATCGGCAGCGCCAGGCGGCGGAGGCCATGGCTCGAATCCTCAACGAATTCAGCGTCTGGGATGACTACAACAGCGCGCTGGTCAACCTGCGGACGCTGATCGACATGCAACAGGAGGTCGGGCGGCAGACCGAGGCGGTGCAGCAGAAAACGCTGGGGCAGGATCTCACGGCATTGCCGGACGCGGTTCGCGACCAGGTCCGGCAGGTGGCGCAGGCCCAGGACGACGTCACCGCTGCCCTGGACCGAACCCTGCTGGAGATGCAGCGGCTGCACGACAAGCTGCGCACCGTCGAGCCGGAGGATGCCCGAGTCATCCAGGACACCGCCAACCGGCTGCGCGGCAGCCAGGCCGCACAGCGTTCCCGGGAGGCGGCCCGGGCCGTTGCCGAGAATCGCACCAGCCAGGCTCAGACCGACCAGGACGCCGTGGAGCGGGCCCTGGCCGCAGCCGTCAATCAGTTGGAGGATCGGCTGAGCCGCAAGCTCGCCGAGCTGTCCAAGAAGATGGCCAGAGCGGAAGACCTCCTGCTGCTGATCCTGCAGCAGCAACACACCTTGCGGGCCGAGACCGCCGCCGCCGATCCGGGGGTCCTCGAAGCCTGGCGCCCACTGGCGGTGCGGCAGCGCAAGCTGCGCAACAACACCGCTGAGGTCGCCGTCGATGTGGCCAAGCTCCCGCAGTCCGGTGAGGCCACCGACTTCAGCCGGCGGGCGGTGGCGGACATGGCCGATGCGGCCGAAGCCCTCTACGAACGCCGCCAGCAGCCGGCCGGACAGGCCCAGGAGCAAGCCGCCGCCGATCTCGAACAGGCCATCGCCCTGCTGCGTGAACTGCGCCAGAACAACGAAGAAGCCTTGCGCAAGCAGCATCTTTTTGCCATCCGCCGGGAACTGCAAGCCGTGCACACCCAGCAGAGTGCGATCAATGCGGCGACCGGGCTGCTCCTGGAGACCGTCCAGCAAGCCGGCCGGCTGACCCGGATCGACGTCCGTCGGGCCAAGAAAGAGGGCCGGCGGCAGGAAGCCCTCGATCAAACGTTACGCGGCATTCAGGAGCGGCTTGCCGACGCGCCGGTGTACGCCTGGGTCGCCGCCCGGGCTGAGCAGGCCATGCAGGCCAGCGCCGAGCAACTGGGCCGCGGCGCCCTGCAGCCGGAGTTGCGGGCGGTCCAGGACCAGGTCATCCGCTACCTGGATCACCTGATCGTTGCCGTGCAACAGGCCGAGGGCATGACCGCCGATGAATTCAGTGGTGGCCCGTCTGAGGGTGGGGGCGGCGGGCCGACCACCGCCGGGCCGACCAAAGCGGTCCCCACCGTGGCCGAACTGCTGGTGCTCAAGACCCTGCAGGAGGAACTGCTCACCCGGTCGCAAACGCTGAACGCCGGGGTTCAGGACCAGCAACCGACGGAGACCCAATTGGAGCAGGCCCGGGCACTCGGCGAAGAACAGCGGCAACTCCGCGAGCTGACCCGCATGCTGACCGACATGGCCCGGTAGCCCACCGTCCATCCGGAATGATGCTGGACGTTCGCGGACGCGGAACCATAGAATAATGATATGAAGGGTGTAGCGGATGGGCATGTGGCACTGCGGGTCCTGGTGTGCTGCGGTCTGGCGGGCATGGTGGCCCTGGCGGCGCCCGAGGATCAGCCGCCCGATCCTTCACGTGAGCGCCTGATCCGCAAGTCCCGCGGGATCCAGGGCGACGACGTCATGGATCGTGTCCTGGTGCTGATGGACGATGTGGTCCGCCGCCTGACCGCCGATTTCGATACCGGCGAGGGCACGCGCCAACTGCAGCGCGCGGTGCTTCAGGAGCTGGATCTGGCCATCAGTCAGGCCCGCCAGAATCTGCGCCGGAGCACCGTGCCGTCCTCAGCGGATCGCGACGCCCAACCGCCGGGCGAACCCTCCGCCGAATCGGTGAGCGCCAGGCGCAACGATTCAAACCCCGCGGAGTCCAGCGCCGCCGATCCTGGGGCCGTCGAGGAGCCGTTCGGCCAGGACGGGATGTTGCGCGAGCATCGTCGCCAATGGGGCAACCTGCCGCCACGTGATCGCCAGGAGTTGACCCAAGGCATTCACGAAGCCGCCCACGAGAAATACCGGGCTCAAATCGATCGCTACTATGAAGCACTGGCCGATATCGACCACGATTAGTCTGATCCTGGCCCTGCCGCTGGCCTCCGCCGCCGACCCACCGGACGCCGGTCCGGAGATCACGCCGGCGCTGCAGGCCGCCGTGGGCCGCGGACTGAACTGGCTGGCCGCCAAACAGGAGGCCGACGGATCGTTCGGCTCGGACTCCCACTACGGCAAGCACGTTGGGATCACGGCGCTTGCCGGGCTGGCCTTCATGAGCGACGGGCACACGCCCGGTCGCGGAGCCCACGGTGACGTCGTCCGCCGCTGCGTCGATTTTGTGCTGGCGTCGCGCTCCGAGAGCGGGCTGCTGGCTTCGGAGACGTCCCATGGTCCGATGTACGGGCATGGCTTTGCGACCTTGTTTCTGGCCGAGGCCTACGGCATGGCGCCGCAGCCGGACCTGCGCGAGGCCCTGCGCAAGGCGGTGCGGCTGATCGTGTCGACGCAAAACGACGAGGGCGGTTGGCGGTACCAGCCGGTCCGCAATGATGCCGACATCTCGGTGACCATCTGCGAGATCATGGCATTGCGGGCTGCGCGCAACGCCGGGCTGTACGTGCCCAAGCGCTGCATCGACGACGCCGTCGATTACGTGCGCAAGAGTCAGAATCCCGACGGCGGGTTCCGCTACATGCTGAACTCCGGCGGTTCGGCATTTGCCCGTTCCGCCGCAGGCGTGGCCGCACTGCAGTATGCCGGCGTGTATCACGGTCCCGAAATCGATAAGGGCTTGGCCTACCTGGCGGAATTTCGGCCGCCGCAGGAGCAGAGCGTCGGTCATTATTTCTACGGCCATTACTACGCTGCCCAGGCCGAATTGCTGGCCGGCGATCGCCATTGGTCCGCCTGGTGGCCGGCGATCCGCGAGGAACTGCTCGCCAAGCAGTCCGAGGAAGGCTATTGGCAAGGCCAGGCCGGCAACGAGTACGGCACCGCCATGGCCTTGATCATCCTGCAGATCCCCAGCCGGTTGCTTCCCATCTTCCAGAAATAAGACCGGCGGTGACCGGTCTCACACCCCCGGCTCGCATCCTCCCGGCCACGATCGTTATAATGCGCGATTGCTCGATCCCATTGACGACGCCATGCCGACAGGGGCGCCGCTGGGCAACGGCACGGAGTTCCTCGTGACCCCCATCGCCGCCAGCCGGGCGATGGTCGGGTCTGCGAAGCGCAACACCACGCATCAGAGAGGAGCGGAGATGGTTACCCGTCGCCAATTCATGTACCGGGGTCTGGGCGCGATTGGCGCCGGCGTCTGGGCGCGCCGCGGTTTGTCCTGGTCCCTCATCCCACCCGTCCAGCCCTTTCCGCAACTGGACCCGTCCGATCCGGTTGCTCCGGTGGCGACGCTGCCGCAGTCGGTCATGGTCAACGGCTTTCCGTTCGAGCCGTGGTTTACCGGTGACGCGTTCCGCGAGGCCGGCCACACCCATTTGGCGATTCCGCCGTTCCAGTCGCCGCCGGGCAATTTGCCCGATCCCGACCAGTTCACCACCATCGCGGTTGTCGGCGGTGGACTGTCGGGACTGACCTCCGCCTACCTGCTGCGCGACCTGCACCCGGTGCTCATGGACATGCACCCCCGCTTCGGCGGGGCGGCCCGCGGGGAGTCCTGGGCCGCGACCGATTACTCGCTGGGCAATGCCTATGTCATTACGCCCGACGCCGGCACCTTCCTGGAGCAGATTTACACCGAGCTGGGGCTGCCGGACGTGGTCAAGGTCGATCCCGGCGGCGCGGACCCGGTGGCGGTCGACGGTCGCGTGCTGGAGGACTTCTGGACCCAGGGGCTTGGCGGGAGCCGCGAGGAAATCGCCGCCCTGGAGGACTATGCTGCGGTGGTCTCCTACATGGCTGACCAAGGCTACCCCAACATTCCGTTCGCTGCCGAGGATGCGGCGTATGTCGCCGACCTGGATACCCGTTCGCTCAAGGAGGACTTGGAGCAGCGCATGCGCCATGCGGTGCCCCCACTGCTCGCCAGTGCCATTCAGGGGTACTGCTTTTCGTCGTTCGCCGCCGGGTGGGACCAGATTTCGGCGGCCGGCGGATGGAACTTCCTGGCGGCCGAGGAGTACGGACGCTGGGTGTTCCCCGGCGGAACCTCCTACCTGGCCCGGGCGCTCTGGCGCCGGCTCCACGGCGTGGCCCAATCCCGCAAAAGCGGGCCGCCCATGTTGCTTCCGGACAGCACCGCGCTCGATGTGCGGTTGAACGGGTCTGGTGTGAAGGTGACCTATCGCAACCGCGCCGGCCACATTCGGGCCCTTCAGGCCGACCGGGTGATCATGGCTTGTCCCAAGTTCGTGTGCAAGCACATCATGCCTGACCTCGCTCGGCGCGATCCCGAGAAGCTGGCGGCCATGGCCACGGTGTTGACGACACCGTACCTGGTTGCCAATGTGTTGCTCAGCCGGCCGATCGAACGCGAGTTCTATGACATCTTCCTGCTGGGCGACAGTGCCGCACCGCTGGGGCTGGTCAATCCCTGCGGCTTGCCGTTCGACACCGATCATTCGCCGGTGACCGATGCGCTCAACGGCGAGTTCGCCAGACCCGTGAACGTGCCGCGCTCGGTGCTGACCTTGTACTGGCCGTTAATGTGCCCAACGGCGCGTTACGAACTGGTCTTCCAGGATCCCTGGGTGCGTTGGGCCGAGCGTCTGGCGGTTCAGCTCGACGGCATTCTGGCACTGGTGGGCCGCTCGCGCACCGACGTCGTCCAGGTGCGCATGACCCGCTGGGGCCATGCCATGCCCTGGAACCAGCCGGGGTTGATCGCCGGCGGGACCATCGGGCACCTCCGCCGGCCCGTGGAGGACAAGATCTACTTCGTCAACCAGGATAACTGGGCCCTGCCCGCCGTGGAGAATTCGATGCTGGACGCCGAGCTGATGTGCACCCGGATTCGCGAGCACCTGGGCCGCTGAAGCCTTCGATCCAACGATGCGGTCGGCGTGCGGCACCCCAACGCGCGGTCGGGTCAGGCCCGCCCCGCGCAACCCCCCCCGGGGAGCCTCCTCTGCAGCGGCACTTCAGCAGGGGCAGCAGAACCCATCCCGAATTCAGCGGTCGGCGGCCCTCGCGGCGGGTTGATCGAGGTGCCGTTCTGCATCTATAATACCAGGTTCGTTTGGCTTTGAGACGGCACCCGGGTCTTCGGCCCCTACCCCCACAGGAGCGTATCGAGCGACATGATTCCAGACCTCAAGCATGATCAGTTGATTGAGCGGTTCGGCGGGCGATTCAAGCTGACGGCGGTGATCCAGAAGCGCTGGCGCGAGTTGCTGCACGGTGCCCGCCCGATGGTCGATCCCGAGGGGATGACCGACCTCGAAATCGTGGTCAAGGAAATCATGGAGGGCAAGGTGGTCATCGACGCCCGCACCAGCGATGTCGAAGCGGAGGCCGAATAGGACCGCCGTGACCACCGCTGATCTTCACGGCTATGAGCTCATCGTCGGGGTGTGCGGCGGGATTGCCGCCTACAAGGTCTGCACGGTGGTTTCGGAGTTGGTTCAACGGGGTGTCGCCGTCCAGGTGGCCATGACTGAATCGGCCACCCGCTTCGTCGGACCGCTGACGTTTCAAGCCTTATCGGCCCGGCCGGTGTTCACCAGCCTCTGGCAGGAGCACGACCCCCGCGGGCAACAGCACATCCAACTGACCGAGCGCGCCGACCTGATGTTGATCGCCCCGGCCACCGCCAACCTGTTGGGGAAGGTTGCCCACGGCATCGCGGACGACCTGGTCAGCACCATGATCATGAGCGCGGACTGTCCCTTGCTGTTCGCCCCGTCGATGAACGAGCGGATGTGGCAGAACCCGACGGTGCAATCCAATATGCAAAGCCTTCAGCAGTTGGGACATCTGTTTGTCGGTCCGGAAGAAGGTTGGCTGGCCTGCCGGACCACCGGCAGCGGCCGGCTCGCGGAGGTCCAGGAAATCCTGGAGGCGGTCATCCACCAACTGCGCCGTGATCCGCCGCGAGGTCGCCATGACCGCCCCGGGCCGTGATCCCCAGTTGCCCCGGCCGCTGCGGGTCCTGGTCAATGCCGGCCCGACCCGCGAGTTTTTCGACACCGTACGGTTCATCTCCAATGCGTCGAGCGGTCGCCAGGGCTTTGCCATTGCCGCCGCGGCGGTGGCCCGCGGCCACCAGGTGGTGCTGGTCAGCGGTCCGGTGGCCCTGGCGGATGTTCCAGGAGTTCGGATGATCCGGGTGACTCGAGCGGCGGAGTTGGCCGAGGCCTGCAAACGGGAGTTCGAGGGTTGTGACGCCGCCATCCTGACCGCGGCGGTATGCGATTATCGACCGGTCGAGATCCATCCGCACAAACTGCACAAGAGCGCCCGCTGCCGCACCGTCCGCTTGCAGCCCACCGAGGACATCTGCGCCGCATTGGGGGCGGTCAAAGGGGAGCGTCTGTTGGTTGGTTTTGCGATGGACGATCACGATGCCCGGGCCCGGGCCGAAGCCAAGCTGCGGCGCAAAAACTGCGACCTGATTATTCAGAACGGCCCGCAGAATATTGCCTCCGACGACGTGGTGATCACCGTGCTGGACCGCATTTCCGGGTGGGGCGCGACGCGCTCGGGCAGCAAGTCCGAGATTGCCCACTTTATCGTGGAATGGGTCGAGGCCCGTCTTCGGGAGCGCCCGCCAGCTGCCGCCTCCGGCCGCACCAGGTGACGCACAGACTGCGCGCCGGCCTGTGAGAAAAAACTTGGCAAATCCGGCGGAGCGCGTCCAAGTCAACGGCGGCTACCCCTATACACATACAGAAGAGGGGCAAGACCAAACGAAAAATCCGAGGCATCCTGGCGACCCGCAGTCGGGGCCGCCGTACGGTGTGCGTCGCATCACGAACCGCCCGCACCTGTAACGCAATGCCCGGCAATGAGCTACGAGACCGCCGGCCGGATGCCGGCGCTGCGCTGTCGTTCCGGAGCGAGGTTGTTGTTGCTTGGTTGGCATCGACTTATGTCAAAAAAAACAAACCAAATGCCTCAAGAGGTTCCAGGGAGCAGGTCGATACCAATGGTCACTTGTGGTCATGCGTCGACCGCATGCGCCTCGCGCACGGTCTGTGATGGCTCGCTGCGTATGACTGGAAGTTCTGGGAAAAGGGTGTTGACTTCAAAAGCCCAAGGCGTACAATTTCGCCGCAACAGCATCATTGACAGCGCTCCGCGAATTTGCGGGGGTAGTTTCTCAAGTTGTCGAAGCCCGAATCGACCTGGCGCGTGGTTGATTCACCCAACTTCGGCCCTCTTCATCAAGGGAATCCGGAAACGTTCAACGGATTGAATGGTTTCGCTTTACGTGTAATGACGGGCGTGCAAACGGGTACTCGTCCAGGCAGTAACCGTGTTGCCATATAACGTCTAAAAGTCAGGCTCGAAACTCAAGACACTCTTTTTACCCACTGGAGGAGATCTGATGGTAGGTTCCAAACAGACAAAGACCCGCTTCGCACGTTGGTGCAAGGTTGGGGTGTTCGCGCTTTTCGTGCCGATCATGATGGCCGGTACGTGCCCGATGCTCACCCTCACCATCACCAATTGTCCGACCGAAGACGTGGCCGTCGGCAGCAACGTATCGATCGCATACATGACTGAGTACACCGGCGAGGGCACCGTGGTGGTGGCCGGTGCGCTGGTCGGCATGGGCACCATCGGCGGCGCCGGCATTGCCGTCGACGACGTCGGTGCCTCACCGATTTCGGTGACCCCGCAGGCCGCCGCCGACTTCACCCTGACGCTGACCGCCGGCGACGGCAGCCTGACCAGCATCGCCACCTGCAGCTTCACCGCCGCCGGTTGCGCCGACAACGCCGAGTGTGACGACGGCAATCCGTGCAACGGTGCGGAGACCTGCGTGGACGCGGTGTGCCAGGCTGGGACCGCGGTGAACTGTGACGCCGGCTTCACCTGCAACGCCGCCGACGGCACCTGTGACTGCGACGACGATGCGTCTTGCGACGACGGCGACGCCTGCAACGGCGCGGAGACCTGTGGCGCCAATGGCGAGTGCGTGGCCGGGACCGACGTGGTTTGCGACGAAAGCGACCTGTGCAACCCCGAGGTCTGCGACCCCACCGACGGCAGCTGCGATGCCACCCCGGTGGTCTGCGACGACGGCTTTACCTGCAACGACGCTGACGGCTCGTGCGACTGCGACGACGACGCGGCCTGCGACGACGGCGCGTTCTGCACCGGTGCCGAGACCTGCGTCGACGGCGAATGCTCGAGCGCCGGCTCTCCGTGCAACGCCGATCAGACTTGCAATGAAGAGACCGACGCCTGCGAGGGCGGCGCGGCCTGCGAGGACGACGCCGACTGCGAGGACGACGGCCTGTTCTGCAACGGCGTAGACGTCTGTGATGTCGTCGCCGGAACGTGTGTGGCCGCCGACGATCCATGTGCCGCCACCAACTGCGGTGGCGATACCCCGATTTGCCAGGAGGGTGACGACGCCGCGGTGTGCTCGTGCCCGCCGACCGAGACCATTGACTTCACGCTGGGTCAGGACGATCTGACCGGCAGCACCGGCGACGATACCTTCTCGGCGCCGCTGGAGTTCAACGCGGCCAATGCCCAGCAGGTTGCCACCATGCAGATTGGTGACGCCGCCAACGGGCTGGCCGGCGCCGACGTGGTCAATGCCACCTTCAACGATGAAGCCGTCACCGTCATCCCGACGCTGTCGAACATCGAAACCCTGAACCTCAAGACCTTCGGCAACGGCAACCCCGCGGCCGGCGTGATGACCTTCAACGCCTCGGGCGTGACCGGCGTGGATACCCTCAACTCGAGCGGCAGCATCGACGATCTGACCGTCACCGGGTTGGCGGAGCACACCAACATCGGCATGCTCACCATCAATGACGCCGCGGTGGACCTGACCGTCAACTTCGCCAATGCCAACATCACCATGGCCACCGACGACGTCATTGACGTCACCGTCGGCTCGACCGTAGGCGTCATCACCATCAACCCGACCGGAGCCAATGGCTTCGAGACCATCAATGTGGTCAGCTCCGGTGATGGCCCGAACTCGATCGAACAGATCGACGAGGGTTCCAATACCCCGACGGCCATGAACATCAGCGGTCCCGCGGAGCTGCAGCTCAAGACCATTGACAACAGCATCGTGGACATCGATGCCTCCGGCACCTCCGGCGGCGTGACGCTGGGCCAGGGCACCACGGCCGCGACCTACGTGGGCTTCAACACCAGCGACCTGAACAACCTGACCGGTGGTACCGGTGACGATGTGGCCATCTTCGGAACCACGCTGACCACCGCCGATGCGGCCGACGTCACCGAGTTCATCAATCTGGGCGACGGCGACGACGTGGTTCAGGCCACCTTCAGCGCCGGCTTCGGCACCAGCCTGCCAATCCAGAACGTGGAAGAGGTGCGCATGAACGTGACCGCCGGCGGTTCGGTGAACTTCCAGAGCGTCGCCGGTTTGAACATGATTACGCTGGAAGCGGATGCCGGGGCCCAGGCCGTGACGCTGTCCGGTGTGGCCGGTACCCCGACCATCCACTACCGTGGAACCGGAACCAATGCCAACCAGGCGTTTGACACCATGACCTTTGTCGGCAGCAGCCTCGCCGGCACCGACACCCTGACCATCACGGGCGACAATCGCGCCGTGGCGATGACCGGCGGCAACCTGGCCACGGTCGGCGGCCCGATCGTCGGCGCCAGCATCGAGATCATCAACATCACGGTGGCCGACGGACCGTGGACCTTCGGCGGATTGAACTTCGCCAACGGCACCACCTACAATTTCACCGCCAGCGGTAACCTGACCCTGGGCACCGTGGCCGGTACCACCATCACCAACTCGGTGAATGCCACCGGCGTGGTCGGCGACTTCAGTGCCACCTTCGCCGGGTTGGCCGACTTTGCCGTGGTCAGCCTGGGCGGCGGCAACAACACCGTGTCCCTGGCGGGCAGCGGTGGCATGAGCATCTCGCTCACGGGTGGGGCCAATGTGGATACCATCACGGGTTCGGCCCAGGCCGACACCATCAGCAGCGGTGCGGGCGCCGACGTGGTGACCCCCGGCAACGGCATTGACAACGTCAACACCGGGACCGGGGCCGACACGGTGTCCTTCGTGACCATCGTGGCTGCGGCCAATGCCAACAACATCCTGGACTTCACCGCCGGCGCCGGCGGTGACATTGTCCGACTCGACGCCACCACCTTCACCGACTACAGCGGTGGTGCGACGGTGGTCATCCGCGCGGCGGGTGCCATCACGGACGCGGCGGGTGCGGATAACCAGGTGATCGTGGACACCGCGGCCGCCATCGCCGGCATGGACACCTCGGGTGGTAACGGCTCGAATCCGATCGCAATTGCGACCGATACGGGCAACATCATCTTCGATGCCGACGGCAACTACGGCGCCGCGACTGTGGTGATCGGCAGCATCCCGGCCGCCCAGGCCGCGAGCCTGGTCGCCGGCAACTTCGCGATCGTGCCGTAAGTGGTGATCTGCCCCTGAGGCAGACCGTTTGAAAACAAGAGCCCGGTGGTCAGTGCGATCACCGGGCTCTTTTTGCGCGCCGCGCGCCGCGCGCCGGGTTGGCGATCGGCGTGGGCTTCTGAGTTCCACTCTGGAAGCCGTCTGGCCGCGGGAATCGGACTTGGCCACCCGCATGGGGTGGAGCGGCCACGGGCAATCGTCCGGGCCGCTGCTGGGGTCCATAGCGGGGGCGTGTGCGCCCACACCCTGGGATCGCGGGTCAAACACCCCGGGTGTCCGAGTCGAACACCTGCTGCGCCCGGAGGCGATGCGTACCGCGCCGCCGCGCCGTCCGTACCGCGCCGGGAGGCAATCCTTGCTGCGCCGGGGTCTGGCGCTTACCGCGCCGGAGTCCGTTGCGTGCCGCGGCGCGCAGCATTTCCTTGCTGTAGGTCTGTCGACCCACAGCAGCTTGGAGCCGGACGGGGCGTGCGTGCGGGGGGCCCAGGCGGGATCGCGGCCAGCGGCGGGGTCGGCCCTATGGGACCGATGACCGAAGCGCTTCCGCATGCTCGGCGCCATGCTCAGGCGTGGGGCCCCATGGGTTGGTGAGGTCGGCCGGCCGATCGGGGATGCGGGCCTCCAATTCAGCCAGGCGTTGCTGTAACAGGCCGACTTCCTGGGTCAGGTGGTAGTTCTGGCGGTATTGCCGGGTCAGGGACACCGAGACCGTGAAGGAAAACACGTACATGGCCGCCAGGGTGATGAACAGGGCGGCGGCCGCGTAGCTGAGGTGGAACAAGTCGGCAAAGCGCTTGATCAGGTCGGGGAAGACCCCGCAGATCAGCAGGGTCACGGCAACGCCCATCCAGGTGATGGCGTAGCGTTCGCGGAGTTCGCCGTTGCGGACCCACCACACGGTGCCGACGAAGGCGCCCACTCCGCTGATCAGCATCAATAATTCAGCAGTCAGTCTCACAAGCAAGCACCTCCGGCCGGCGGAGCCGATCGACCGCGATGGCGATCAGCACCTTGACCATGTAGAACACTGCCTGAGCACAGTGCAGCGAGGACCGGCCGGCACGGCGCGGCCGCATGGTCACCGGGATCTCGCCGATCCGAAGCCGGTTGCGGGCACACCAGAATAGGGATTCAGGCTCAGCGTACTCATCGGGGTAGCGGCGGGCAAAGCGCCGCCAGGCCCGCGGTCCGGCACAGCGCATCCCACTGGTCGGGTCGGTGACCCGGCAGCCCGACAGCAGGCTGATCAGCCCGGCGATCAAGTGAATCCCCAGGCGCCGGGCGGGTGTCGATCGAAAGCCGCCGCCGGCCGGATCCAGGAAGCGGGACCCGACGCACAGGTCCAGATCGTGCTCCCGGCAGTGCCGGACCAGTCGCTGGATGGATGTCGCATCATGCTGGCCGTCGGCGTCAAACTGCACGACGTGGCTGAAGTCGTCTCGGCGGGCGGCATAGCGATAGCCGGTCTGGGTGGCCCCGCCGGTCCGCAGATTGCACGCCAGATGAATCACATGCATGGGCACGCGGCTGACCGCGGCCAGGGCTTCGGCCAAGGGTCCGGTGGCGTCGGTCGAGCCATCGTTGACCACCAACACCTCGTAGCCCGCCGGCAGCATCTGCAGTTCGGCCACGGTGGCCCTCAGCGAGCCCTGCTCATTGAAAGCCGGAATGACAACCAGGACGTTCGCAGACACGGTAATGGCGCCGCTCCGATGTCCAACCCGGGGGGATGCGCAGACAGCATCCGCCTGCGCTTGATCACTGATCAATCGGATACTTCGGCGGCCGACTCAAACAGTCCGCCCTCAAAGCCGCGGCAGCCCAACGCTGTTGTCAGGCGCAGGGTCGAGGTCCAGGGCACCCCGCCGCCCTGCAGGCTCTCTGCTGAGGATCAGGCCCGGGCGGGGGCAGGGGGTGCCCTGGGGTGCTGGTCGCTGGTACCGCGATATCAGTGTTGCGCTGCCAGGTTGGCTGCACAGGTCGGCCCCGGGGGCGTGTAATTTGTACAAAAGTCGCACCCGCAAATGTGACGTTACATACCTGATTCGCGGGCCAAGTGGCGTGATTCGACCGACCACCGGCGTTGGGGGGGGGCCGGTTACCCTGTCACCTCGAGGTGCCCATGGTTGATCGGCGGCCGGGAGGCCCCGGCAGCATTGCCGCCGTGGTGGTCAATTACAACGGTGGGGCAGCGGTGTTGGAATGCGTGCGTTCGCTGGCCGCTCAGACCCGCCGGCCTGACTGCATCGTGGTGGTCGACAATGCCTCGCGCGACGGGTCGGCCGTCCGGGTTCGCACGGAATTTCCCGAGGTGCAGGTGCTCGAGCGCCGGGTCAACGGTGGCTGGGGCGTCGGCTGCAACCAGGGCATCGAACTGACCGACAGCGAGTTCGTGGCCCTGGTGAACAATGACGCCTACTTGGACCCGCAGTGCCTCGAGCAGATGGTCGCTGCGATTGAACAGGATCCGCAATACGGGGCCTGCGCCAGCAAGATCCTGTTGTGGGATGATCCGCAGCGCATCGAGGTCGCCGGCCTGGTCATCTATCCCGACGGCAGCAGCGTCGGGCGCGGCCGGCTGCGGCCGGCGTCGCAGTATGACCGCCTCGAAGAAGTGTTTTGTGCCAATGACTGCTGCTGCCTGTACCGCCGGGCGATGATCGAGGACATTGGACTGTACGATCCTGATTTCTTCATTTACTGCGACGAGACCGACATCGGCTACCGCCACCAACTGGCCGGATGGAAGTGTGTGTACACCCCCCACGCCATTGCCTACCACGCCCATTCTCGGGCGGCCGGTGACTACTCCGACTTCAAGGCCTACCACGTCGAGCGCAATCGCATCCTGCTGTGCTTGAAGTACTATCCGCTGAGCTTCCTGGTGGCCAGCGTGCCGCGGAGCGTGCAGCGTTTCGTGCTGCAGGTCTGGCTGTCGATGCGGGGCCGCGGGGCCCTGGCCCACTACTGCCGGCAACGATCTCTGTGGCAGGGGGCCGCCGTGCTGCTGCGCGCCCATTGGGACGCCGTGGGCCTGGCCCCGGTGATGTGGCGGCGGCGGCGGTCGTTGCGGGCCCTGCGGCGGCTGTCCGACCGCGAGTTTGGCGAGTTGTTTCGGCGGTTCGGGGTGTCGGCACGGGAGATTGCCGCCTATGAGTGAGACTCAGGCGACCGCAGAGTTGATCCCGGTGTTCTCGAACACGCTTGGCGCTGAGGAGTTGCAGGCCGTCGAGACCGTGTTCCGCTCCCGCTGGCTCGGCCAGGGCCGCGAATGCGCCGCGTTGGAGCGCGAGCTGGCGGGCCATTGGCGCGCCGAGCATGTGCTGCTCATGAACAACTGCACGGCCTGCATTTTCATTGCGCTCGAGGCTCTGGGTATCGGCCCCGGCGACGAGGTCATCGTGTCCACCATCAACTTCGTGGCCTGTGGTGGTGCGGTGTGCGACCTGGGGGCCACACCGGTCTTTGCGGACGTCGATCCGCACACCTTGAATATCCTGCCCGGCGAGATCGAGCGCCTGCGAACTTCACGGACGCGGGCCGTCATGGTGTTGCACTACGGCGGCCACCCCTGCGACCTGGACGCCGTCCGGTCGGCTTGCGGCGGCCTTGCCCTGATTGAGGACAGCGCCAATGCGGTCGGTTCGACCTATGCCGGACGGGCCTGCGGAACGATCGGCGACGCCGGAGTGTTCAGCTTTGATGCCATGAAGATTCTGGTCATGGCCGATGGCGGGGCCTTGGTGGTCAAAGAGGAAGCGGTCGCCCGCAAGGCGCGGGCCCTGCGCTACCTGGGGCTGCCGACAAAGACCGCTTCCGGGATGACCGCCCGCGGGCGGCACGCCGATCGCTGGTGGGAATACGACCTGGAAGCGACTTCCGGCCGGTTCATCTCCAACGATGTCCTGGCGGCCATCGGCCGGGTCCAACTGCGCAAGCTGCCGCAGTTCCTGGAACGGCGGCGGACGGTCTGGCGCCGCTATCAGGAGGCTTTTGAAGACCTGCCCGGTGTGCGGCGGCCGCCCGAACCGCCACCGCAATGCACCAGCTCATACTATCTATATTGGATCCAGTTGGAGGAACGCCGCGATGCCCTGGCCGCGTATCTCGCCGAGCAGGGCATCTACACCACCATGCGCTACCATCCGCTGCACCGCGTGAAGTACTTCAAGAGCAGGCAGCCTTTGCCGAATGCCGAGGCTGCGGCTCGGCGGACGTTAAACCTGCCGTTGCATCAGAATCTCAGTGACGACGATGTGCAATGGGTCGTCGATCGGGTCCGGGCATTCGTCTCTGGCGGATGACGGCGAAAGGCAGTCGACCATGAGCGATGCCTGGAGCGCCGAGGTTCAACGGTTTTACGGCGATCCCGACAAACTGCGGGCGGTGGAGCGCCGCCACCAGGCGTTCGTTCGGGCCTACCGGGCGGTCGCCCGGATCATGGACATCTGTCCGGGCAGCCGGGTGCTGGATGTCGGGTGCGGGGCCGGCCCGTTGGCCACCGCCCTGGGTGAGGCTGTCGCTGCCTACCATGGCATTGACGTCTGCCGCGAGGTGATCGCCTTGGCCCGGGCCCGCAACCCGCGGGCGTCCTTCAGCGTCATGGATGTCACCGAGTACGCCGGCGCCGCCCGGTACGACCATGCGGTCGCGCTGTCGGTGTTGGAGTTCTGTCAGGACAAGACGGCTGCCTTGGCCTCGATCCACCGGGCGCTCAGGAGCGGCGGGAGATTGTACGTGGAGGTCCGCAACGCTGACTTCGGCCTGTGGCGGGCGGCCTCGGCCTTGCAGCGCCAGCCGCGGGCCGGCGGCCTGCGGGCGGCTCCGGAGATCGAGGCCCACGATTTCCGGGATCTGAGGGTCGTGGAGTGGTCGGGCCTCTTGCGGGCCGCTGGATTTGCCATTGACCATTGCCGCCGGTCCATCCGGCCGGCGTGGTACGGCGGGATCGCGACCGTCGCAAAGAACGGGATCATCCGGCTGGCGGCATTGACGCTTCCGCTGCGCCGGCATTACATGGTTGGATTCTTGTGCACGAAGGCGTGACCACCCATTACCGTCTGGGCGACACCTTCGATCTGACCCTGCGCGACGCGGTCGGTGCCACGGAATTGCAGCGCCTGCTGCGGCCGTTCGCTGTAACCGCACTGCCACAACCGCATGCGACCGTGACCTTGTGCCGCCATCGCCGGCGATCGGGTGGCGTTCGCGGTCGGTACAAGGGCATCGCCTGGCAGATCGAGCGCCAGGCCCGCACCTCGCAGGGCGTTCATGTGCAGTTCTCCGCGGCTGCGTTTGTCAGCTTCTTGGCGTTGCGCATGGTGCTGTTGCCGCTGTTGAAGCGCGCTGCGCTCCAGGCCGGCGGGGTGGTGCTGCCGGGATCGGCGTGCTTCATTCAGGGGGTAACCGTATGCCTGCACGGGCCGCCGGGCAGCGGGAAGACCCGGCTGCTGCTGGAGTTGTTGAATCGCGGGGCGGGACTGATCGGCGACAACGAGTTGCTCATCGGCCCAGATCGCACCGTTCGCAGCGTGTGTGGTGGCGTCGAGTTGCGTTACGGGACGGTGTGGCGCACACCCTATTGGGAGCGGCTGGCACCCGCGATTCGGCGGCAGCTCCGCTGGCGGGCCCGGTGGGCTCGGCTGTCGGGCGGCCGGGTGTGCTTCAATTCGGTGATCGCGCCTGAGGCGCTGGGGCACGTGCCCGCAGCCGATGATCCGCAAAACCGGCACGTCATCATCCGCATGGGATGGGCCGGCGAGCCGGCGGCCCTGTCGGCCGCGGCGCTGGCTGAACACGTGCGGGCTTGCGAGCGGGCTTATGTGGCGACGTTCGGCGAGGTCGTGCCCGGACCCGATCTCGCGGCGCTGGGGTGGGCCGTGGGCGACTGCTTCAGGCAATGGGTGCTTCTCGATGCGCCCGCGGCATGGCCGGCGGACGCCGTGCTGAACCGAATCGCGGGCGTGCCTGCCGCGGAGCTACCCGCGACGGTTCTGGAGGTGGGGCGCACATGACCTCGAGCTACACCAGGGATGTACTGCACGGCAGCATCGCCCAGGCGGTGGCCGGGGCCGCCGGATTCAGCTACACGGTGCTCACCGCCCGCTGGTTGGGGCGGGCTGATTTCGGGTTGTTCCAGGCGGTCATGGCGATCTACGGAGTCTTGATGACCGTGGGGGCTTTGCTGGGCGGGGTCGCCGTCCAGCGGCTGGCGGCAGCATCCGCCGGACAGCGCGAGGTCGCCGTCAGTCGCATGGTCCGCATCGCCGTGGCGTTGGGGGGGGCTTGCGCGGTGCTGGTGCTGGTCGCCGCGCCGGTCATGGTGCGGCTGCTGCAGGCCGACGGTCCCGGTGTGCTGCTTGCCCTGGCCGCGCTGATCGCTGCAGCGGTGATTCTGGCGACGGTGTACGGCTGCCTGCAAGGCGCCAACCGCTACTCCGGGTTCATGTACGCCAAGTGTGCTGAATCGATCCTGTTCGTGGGCTGCGGGGCGCTGTTCATCGGGCTTGGCGGCGGTGCCTGGGGGGCGGTCCTCGGTTATGCCACGGCCATGTCGATCACGGCGGCGGTGTTGTTGCGGCGCCCCGGATGGTGCCGCTGGAGTGCTGCTCATGACTCGTCGCCCGCAGCCCGGGGTTCGCCGCTGACCCTGCTGGCCATCTACGGGGCGTTGTTCTTCGTGGTCAATTGCCCGGCGATTGCGGCCCGGATGCGGCTGTCCGCTGACCAGGCCGGATTGTACGGCGTGTTGTTCTCGCTCAAGAACGCCGTGCTGCCGTTCGTCTTTGCGCTGTGCCTGCCGTTGTATTCCCGTGGCATCTCGCAGCACGCGGATGCCGGTAACGGGCGGCGGGCGCTGGGCGTGGCCGCGTTGCTGTGCGGCGGGTTCTGCCTGGTGGGCTGGCTGTGGCCGCAATGGATCGTGACCCGGTTGTTCGGTGGCGACTATTGTGACGCGGCCCCGTTTGTGTTGATGTATGGCGGTTTCTTGACCGTGCACGTGCTGTCGATGGTCTGGATGTTCGGGCAGGCCGGGCAGGGGCGGCTGCGGGCTCACTTGCTGATCGTGCCGCTGGGTGTCGCGGGCCTTTCTCTGGTCGCCGGCCCGGCCAGTATCTCCAGCTTGATCCTCATTCAAGCGCTGGCCTGGGCGGCATACCTGGTGGCCGCCATCGGGGTCGCGGCCGTCGATCGGGTGCGCCTCAACGAGCCGCAACCCTCCAAGAAACCGGAGTGTGCATAAATGGCGACCACCCGCAATCCATCCACGATCACGGCGTATCAGGCCAAAGGTCGTTATCAGCAGATTGAGGTGGCCGCTGCGTATGATGCCGAGCGGTTCCGGAGCTGGCTGGGTCGGGCGGCCCACCGCCGGGAGATGGCGGCTTTGGGGCGGGTGTTGGATGGTTATCAGGTGGGTGACGGCACCGTGCTGGATATCCCCTGCGGCACCGCCCGGATGTTCGAGGCCTACGCCGGCCGTGGTTTGCGGGTTACCGGGGCCGACCTATCCAAGAACATGCTGGCCCAGGCACAGGCCCGGTTTGGCGACATCCCGGACTTTGACTTCACGGTTGCCGACGCCGAGACCTTGCCGTTTGCCGATGACTCGTTTGACTACGCGGTCAGCTTCCGCTTGATGTGTCACCTGCCGCCTCGTGTTCGCCGCCGGGTGTTGTCGGAGATGATCCGCGTGGCCCGCCGGCTGCTCCTGATCAATTATCATTTCAACGTTCGTTCACCCCTGTTGTGGATCAGCCGGCTGCTGCGCCGCGGCAGTGCCATGCTGCCGTTCCCGATGGTTCCATCCGATATTGCATTCGACCTGGAGAACCAACCGGTCCACGTTTGCGAAATCCAGCGCCTGGCCTGGTACGAACCCAGCGCCGCCATCGTGGTCCTTCGCAAGAACGGGGCCCTTCCCGTGCGGCAGTACGCGCCCCAAACGTAGCATCTCATGATGCCGGCTGGGGTGGCCTGAAGGTGGCAGGTGCCTTGGTGTGGATTCCATGCCGGTGGGCCGCGCCGGCGGAGGCCCGGCGGTTCAGCGGGTGATCTGGCCGGACATCACGCCGCCGTAGCAGTCCCCGAACCAGGTGCCGCTGTAAAAGTCGCGATAGATCATCACCCGGGCCGAGTAGGTCCCCAGGAACGGTAAGACGAGTTGGTCCACCGTGATGACCGGAGTGTCGCCGGCCCACAACACCCGAACCATCACCGGAAGGGTGACGTCTTTTTCGGCGTACTGGATGCGGGCTTTGAGGACCCAGTGGTCGTCCTGCAGCTTGGTGACCTCGGTAATCGAGTACTGCTCGCTGCGCGGCGGCTGGAGCGTCGGGTTCTGGGAATCCGTCTCAAACGCAACCATCTGCCAGTGGCCCGACAACGTGGCCCCGGAGAGCGTCTTGATGAACTGTTGCTCCAGGGCAGCCCGGTCCGAAGGCGCCGGCGGCGCCGCAACCGCGGCCGGCGCTGCACTCAGGTTGGCGCACACCAGGGTCTCGTCGTTCCGGGCATAGATATGACGATCGGCGAAGGCCGGATGCGACCAGCAGACGCCACCGCGCTGGGGAAGCTGGCGGGTGGTGGGATCCAGCAGGTGCGCTCGGCTGATTTCCTGGAATCCGGCGGGCGACAACCGGCTGATGATCAGGTCGCCCTTCTCGTTGAACATCCAGGTGGTCGGCCCGTTTTGGATCAGATGCAGCGTGGCCCAACGCGCCGTGGGCACGGCATCCAGGCTGGTCCACACCCGGTCGCCGGTGCGCAGGTTCAGACAGCGCAGTTCGCCATAGCTGTCTACTCCGTAGATGTGATCATCTTTGAGCAGCGGGGTGGCGATGATGCTTTGCAGGCTGTCGGTGTCCTTCTCGCTGGAGCCACGGCGGCGCCAGATTTCCTTGACGGCCAGTTGGTCGGGATCCAACTCCAGCAGCAATGACCCATCGAAAAAGCCCGATACGAACAGGTACTTGCCGGCATGCACCGGAGTGGCCACCCCGATGACCATCCGCACCGGCGGGAATTCAACCTTCCAATGGACTTGACCGGACTGAGGGTCCAGGCCGGCCACGTGGTCGCCGGTCCAGCACACCAGCACGCGCTGACCCGCCTGGTCGATGACGATCGGAGCGGAATACGAGGCCCGATCGTCCAGGGCTTGCCAGCGCAGCACACCGCTGTGTTTGTCAAATGCTGCCACGCACCCGCCTGGCGTCGCACCGATCTGGGTGATGATCAAGTCTCCTTCGATCAGCGGTGAGGCGGCCAGTCCCCAGATTGGCATCTGGATGTCGTAGTCGGCATCCAGATCACGGTGCCAGCGGACCGCGCCGCTGGCGGCATCGAGGCACCACAGGTCGCCCATGGTGCCGAAGGCGTAGGCCCGGCCCTGGTCGATGAGCACCGCAGCCCGCGGACCGGCATCATAGCTGACGTCGCGGTAGGGGCAGTCGTAGACGTGCGTCCACAACGCCTGCCCGGTGGCGGCATCGAAACAGTGCACCCGCTCCATCTGCTTGGGCTCCACCACCCGGTCGGTGACGTAGACCCGTCCCGCGGCGACGGTGGGTCCGCTGTAGCCGCTGGAGATGGGCACTTGCCACTTGATTGGAACCTGGGGGCCGTCGAATCGCTCGAGAAGATTGGTTTCGCGCCACACGCCGTCGCGCCCCGGTCCGCGCCACTGCGGCCAGTCGTCGGCATGGCCGGCTCCGCACACCAGCAACAGGACGATCCCGGAAATCCTCAGCCGGCCCGGTTGATGCAACATGACGCAACTCCCCTTGATGGCTCGAACGCGGCACCGCTCCGCCGGACCCTCGCCGCCCGGTGGCGGCCCATTTTGTAATCGATTGCCCGCCCAATGCAAACCCGCAGCGCCGCACTTGGCCTCGCCGGCGCGCCGCCCACTCCCCCGGGTGGTGCGCCCGGTGTCCCGCGCAGCCAGAATTACTGACCAGATCAACTTCCGTTTCGGGCCTGGGCGGACGGGCGGCGGCGACGGCGCGGCATTGCCTTCAAAGGCGAGTATGCGGATCCCAAAGCCAATGGGGCCATGACCAAGGAACGGTGGGGGGTATCGCATTATCAGCGACGAGAAGTTCGTCTTGGAGATGACCCTCCAGTGTCGGGTGACGCCGGGACAAGATGGTCACGGGTTGGGGGCCGTGTAATAATGGGCGACTATGCCGGCGTTCGAACGACATGTGTTCGTCTGTACCAACCAGCGGGAGGCGGAACATCCTCGGGGCTGTTGTTCCGCCAAGGAGGCAGCGGCCATCCGGGAGGTGCTCAAGATCGCTTGCGTGCAGGCCGGGTTGGCGGGGAAGGTCCGCATCAACACGGCTGGATGTTTGGATCAATGTGAGCATGGTCCAACCGTCGTCATCTATCCTGAGGCCGTCTGGTACGGCTTCGTGACGCCTGCCGACATTCCCGAGATCATTCAGGCACACCTGATCGAAGGCCGCCCGGTTGAGCGGCTGCGACTGCCAGACACCTGTGTCAACACGGCCCAATGCCCACACCGTGGCGGCACGGTCCGATTGGGCGGCATCCGGCCCGCGTAGAACCCAGGGGAGCCGAACCCCGCATCTTTACCCTTGGCAGCCGCAAGGACCCATACACGCTGCGATGCCGCCAGGCCGCGGCGGTTCAGCAACTGGCGACGCCAGGCCACCGGCGACCGCCAGGATCCGATGGTCTGAGGCGGTCGCTGATCCTGAGCTGCATTCCACGGCCGGCAGGCACTTTGCGGCCGAATGGGTTATACTCAACGCCCGCTCGCACGGGCCCTCGTCGGCGGACCTGTGGCCCGCAGGGCCTCGGAGTGCCAGTTCAGTGGATCGCCGGGTCACCCCGTCAGGAATTGATTCGTGATGATCAAGAAGCGCAAACGCAGGGCGGGATTCCCCAGAAGGAAGAAAGAGGTCATCGGCTGGCGCGAGTTCGTTTCCTTCCCGGAGTGGGGCGTCAAAGGCATTGAGGCCAAGGCCGACACCGGTGCCCGGACCAGCGCGATTCATGTGGATAATCTCAAGAAGCTGGCCGGCAACCTGGTGTCATTCGATGTGGTCAGCGATCCGGATGCTCCGGACTCGAATGTTCCGGTGGTTGCCAGGATCGTCCGCGCCACGCGGGTCCGATCGAGCAACGGCCAGGTGCAGCATCGCTATGTCGTCGCCACCCGGGTGCGGATCGGATCCATCACCAAAGTGATTGAGACCAGCCTGGTGTGTCGCAAGCACATGAAATGCCGGATGCTGCTGGGCCGCGAGGCCCTCAGCGGCGACTTCGTGGTGGACAGCAGCCGCCGGTATACCACCAGCAAGGGAGTCAGCGGATCATGAAAATCGGCGTGATGACCCGAAACCCCAAGAGTTACACCATGAGGCGCTTCAAGGAGGCGGCCGAGGCTCGGGATTGCAGGATCCGGCCGCTGAACACGCTCAAGTTCGCGATCTCGCTGGAGCAGGAATACCCGGACCTGTACTACGAGGGCAAGCCGGTTGCCAGTTACGATGCGATCATTCCGAGGATTGGGGCTTCGCTGACCTACTTCGGCACCGCCATCGTTCGCCAGTTCCAACAGATGAATGTCTTCTGCCTGAATTCGGCCGCGAGCATCTTGAACGCCCGGGACAAGCTCCGCAGCTTCCAGATCCTCAGCAAACACGATCTCGGCATCCCGGCGACCGCGTTTGTGCGGCGCAAGCAGGACGTGCTTCCGGCGATCGAGCGGCTTGGCGGCACGCCGGTCATGATCAAGGTTCTGGAGGGCACCCAGGGGGTCGGGGTCATCCTGGCCGAGACGCCCAAGATCGCCGAAGCCATCATCGAGACCCTGCAAAGCGCCAAGCAGAACGTGCTCATCCAACGGTTTGTTTCCGAAAGCAAAGGCAAGGACATCAGGGCCATCGTGATTGGTGACCGCGTGGTCGCGGCGATGCGGCGGACCGCCAAGGGCCAGGAATATCGCAGCAACGTGCACCGCGGGGGATCGACCGAGGCGGTGACCCTGGAGCCGGAGTACGAGCGGACGGCCATTCAGGCCACCCAGATCATGGGGCTGAGGTTCGCCGGTGTCGACATGCTGGAAGCCCAGGACGGGCCCCAGATCATGGAGGTCAATTCGTCGCCGGGTCTGGAGGGCATTGAGACGGCCTGCCAGATCGACGTCGCCGGGGCCATCGTGGACTTCGTGAAGGAGGACGTCAGCTTTCCGGAGCTGGACGTCCGGCAGCGCTTGACGGTGAGCAAGAGCTACGGCGTTCACGAATTGCTGGTGGCCAACGATTCCGACCTGGTCGGCAAGACCGTCTCGAGTTCGGCGCTCCGCGAGCGCGACATCGTCATCCTGACCATCCAGCGCGGCCGCCACGTGATCTGCAACCCGACGCATTCACGGATCATCGAGCCCGGCGATCGCCTGGTGTGTTTCGGGAAGCGGGACACCCTCCGCGAAATGCTTCCGGTTCGGAAGCGGCGGCGAAGGCCGCGAAAACTGGTGACCCAGGTCCGGCCGTCCAGCGAGAGTTCGCCCCGTCAGGAATCCGTCGATGGCTGAGGGGGACGTCCTACACATTGGTGGAACCCGGGTGGCCCTCGGAGAACGCCGCGATATTGAGCTGGAGGTCACCGAGAGTTACTCCGGAGTGCCGCTGCTGATTCCCACGCGGGTGTGGCGCGCCGAGCAACCGGGCCCGACCCTCTTCGTGACGGCGGCGGTCCACGGCGACGAACTGAATGGAACCGGCATCGTTCGGGAATTGATGCTCAATCCGCCGTTCGAACTCCGCCGCGGCACCTTGATTCTGGTGCCCGTGGTCAACATGCTGGGGTTCGAGCGCCAGTCACGCTACCTGCCGGATCGCCGCGACTTGAATCGATCGTTCCCGGGATCGCCGGACGGCAGCCTGGCCAGCCGCTTTGCCCACACCGTCTTTCGCGAAATCATCAGGAAGTGCGACTACGGGATCGATTTGCATTCGGCCGCCATCCGCCGCACCAATTTCCCCAATATTCGAGCGGACCTGTCCCTGCCGGCGGTCAAGTGGCTGAGCCTGGCCTTCGGCTGCGAACTGGTGGTGATCGGCCGGGGTCCCAAGGGCTCGTTACGAAGAAGCGCCTGCAGCGCGGGCGTGCCGACCATCATCCTGGAGGCCGGCGAGGTCTGGAAGATGGAACCCGGCATCATCGAGTATGGCTTGCGCGGAATCAAGAACGTGCTCATCGAGCTGGGCCTGGTCCAGGGCAAGCGGCGGCGGCCGGCATTCCAGGCGCTCGTCGAAAAAACCAGGTGGATCCGCGCCGATCGCGGTGGATTGCTGCAGTTTCACGTGGCCCCCGGTGACGTGGTGGAAGCCGGCCAGCCGATCGCGACCAACACGGATCTGTTCGGCCGCGAGCAGAATGTGGTGCGCACGCCCGACAGCGGCTTCATTCTGGGAATGACCACCTTGCCCACGGTCAAGCCCGGCGATCCGGTGTGCCACATCGCGGTGCCCTCGGAAGGCATGACCGCAATCCGCGCCGCCGTCGACAAGCTGTCCAACAAGAGCCTGCACGAGCGACTCAAGGATGACCTGGCCTCGAACATCTTCGTCGCCGAGAAATGACCGGTTGATCCAGGGCACCGGTCCCTGGTGGGGACCTGACCCACGGGGGCGACGACGCCGGCCGACCCAGGCGCTTCCCGCCCGGGTTCGGTCAGCGGGTGTCTGATGGGGCCGGGCGGTCGGGGCACTCGCCATTGGTGTTGAGCAGGTGCACCTCGACCCTGCCGGCCGCGGCGGCCGCGTGGCCAGGTCTGCACCGCTCGCGCGGGGAGCGCTCGGTGACGTTCGCCAGGCAGCGGATGGCGCCGCCAAGTCGATAGATGCCCGACACGTCGATGGTCTGCACCGAGAAGCCCAGGTCCATGTACGTCCGCCGGGCGGCGTCGTCCAGCGCGGCAATGCCGTAGACCGGCATGTACACCGTCTTGCCCCGCGGGCAATGCTCCATGATCACGTTGTTGTAGGTCACCATCCAGGCATCAGCGGTGCTGACCAGGGCCGGCAATCGCACGATGCGGTACCCCAGGCGGGCGATCTGCAGGGCAACGGAATCGTACAGCGCCTGCACCGCCGACGATTCGTTGGTATCATCCCCGATGCGATCGTCGACCGGGTGGGGCGACGAGAACCGCAGCTCGGCCGCCAGCTCCGGGCTGGCAATCAGTACGGTATGGTCATCCACCGGGGTCAGGTACATGTCGACATGGCACCATGGAACGGTGAACTCACATCCGCCCACCAGGGTGTATTGACGACCCAGGATGCGCTGGAGTTCGCGATCGATGTCCTCGCGCTCGAGCCCCAGCCGGAGGTTTTCCTCGACCACATTGGCGCCGACGAAGACGTGCCTGTTGTTGGCAACAACGTTGCCGCCTTCCAAGTGCATCAGGCTGTTGGTCACCTGCGGTCCCCAACCGGTCTGATTCAGCAGGGCAGGAACCATGAGGTCGTTTTCCTTGAACACACAATACTCGTCGGTCGTGGCCGGCACGAACGTATCGGCCGGCACGTGGCTCCGCGGATATTCGCGGGCCAGGCGGCGGTCGCGCGCCCATACCGAGAGGGGCCGGCTGACGTTGAAGACCTGTAATTGGCGGCCGGAGCCGCTGACCGCGGTGCTCCAGCGTGACAGGAACTGGGCGACCTCGATGACGTTGGCACACATCACCTGCACTTTGATATCCGGGGGCAGCTTGGCAAACAGGTCGGCAAGCATCGGCTCCAGTTCACTCTGCAACTGCCCGTCGTAGTGCAGCACCAGCGCACGGATTGGGCCGCCGGTGTCCGAGAGGATGGCGGCCCGTTCGGGAGTCGCCCCGAGGACCCTGTTCAGCGGCAGCACCGTGGTCAGGAGCACCAGCAGGGGCAGAACGCAGGTTCGTCGCAGGCCGGGAGACGAAGGTGTGTGCATGGCGAATTCCGCGAAAAACACGGCCGGTCACCAACGGCAGTGCGGCGATCCGGTCACGTTCACTGAGGGAACAACACCGTGCCGGGAATTGCCCGAAAGACAAGCCCAGACTGCTGCCGGCGGTGTGTCCGAATAGCATAGAGTCTAGGCGGATCCGCTAAGACGGCCGTGAAAACGGCATGAAAATGCTTTAATCCGAACCGTGGGCCCGGGTGTCCGGCAATCCCCGGCGCTGCCGGCTCACGGCCGGTTGAGCAGTGGATCACAGCGTCGCTCGGCCGCTTTGCAGCGGGGCTGAGCGCTGGATGCCCGAACCGGCGGTGTCGGTTCCGCGGGCGGCGCTACAGCGCTACAGTGGTCCACGTTGGATGCAACCAGGCGTTTCAGTACAATCGAAGCGGTGGTCAATTCCACGTCGGATCGGCCCATGGCCGCGTCCGGAAAGCGACCGCTACTGGGAGAGAGGAGTCGCCCAGGAGCACATGATCGGTGTCGCTGACCCGAGTACGAGGACCTTGGTATCGGTCGTTCTGTGTTCCTATGCGGTGAGCCACCGGCGAAGCGGGTCTTGCCAAGTGAGAAGGAGAGAAGAGACATGAAGACGTTCCATGGTGCATCCCGGGCTCCTGGCGGGTGGCGGATTGCGGCGGCCGTGGTAGTCGCGTTCACCGGTTCGTGGTTGGCTCCCGCGACCGGGTGGGCGCAGAACCCATTTGCAATCGACGGCGTGGTGCCCGATTGCGGCCCGGGCTGCCTTGCCCTGCAGTTCGGAGACCCCTCCGGCGGCAGCAAGGAACTCGGACCGCTCAACGGCACGTCCACCAAACTAGGCGTGATCCACACCGCGCTGCCGCCGATGCTCGGCTTCACCAATCCCAACGGCGCGACCGACTTGGTCAATATCTGGTTGCAGACCGCCACCGATCCCCTGGGCGAGCTGTGGTTGTACTTTGCCTGGGAGCGGGACGCTCACAACGGCAGCAGCGTGATCACGTATGAGTTCCAGCAAGCAGCACTGGCCACGGGTTGCGATTACGACGGCATTGACCAGGTTCTGCCCCAGGACCCGGGCGAGAGCGCGCTGCTCGCCGGCTGCAATCCGTGGGCCAGCCGGGCGGCCGGTGACTTCCTGGTGGTCTGGGATTTTCAGGGTGGTGCGACCGACATCATCCTGCGGACCTTCGGCGGGGCGGGGTTTGACGCCGGCGTCAACGTCAGCGCCCTGGGCTCCGCCATCGCCGCGTTGAATGCAGACCGCTCCGCCGGCGAGGCCGCCATCAATCTCTCCGATACTGTATTCCCCCCGGTCCCGACCGAATGCCTTTCCATCGGCAACATCATCCCCGGTACGATCACGGGTAACTCCGACCAGGCCGACTACAAGGACACCGTGCTGGCGGATTTCACCGATTTCATCACCATCTCCAATTGCGGCACGGTCATCATCCGCAAGGCCACGGAGCCGGCGGGCGCCGCCGGTCCGTTCGATTTTGTCACCAACCTGGCGCTGCTCCCACCGGCGCTGGTCAGCGGCTTCACGTTGGACGGGGACGGGCACGTGGTCCTGTACGACAACGTCCAGGCGCCCGGCAGCTACAGTGTGACCGAACAGGATGCCGCGGCCCTCGGCTTCGACCTTATGGACATCGACTGCAGTGCCAGCAGCGAACCGTCCGAAGTAACCGAGATGCTGGATGCCCGCAAGGTGGTGTTCAACCTGGGCGCGTCGCAGATCGTTGATTGCACGTTTACCAATACCCTGCAGAAAGGCGCCATCAAGATTTCGAAGACGCGCAAGTTTGCCAGCGGCGGACCGGGTCCCCAGCCGCACCCGGGGGTCCAGTTCACGGTCAGCGGCGGTTCGCTGGCGGCGCCGGTGCAGGTGATCACCGACGCCAGCGGCGAGGCTTGTCTTGATGGGTTGGTGATCAGCAGCCTGGTCGGTCTGTACACCGTCACCGAATCAGTGCCCCCCGGCTACGACGCCGACGGCGCGGTATCGAAGATGGTGGCGGTCAGCGCGGTCACCCCCTGCGGCAACGGGCTCGAGAACACGGTGGCCTTCGGCAACACGCCACTGACCGATGTCCAGATCTCGGTTGCAGCCCAGGATGCGGGCGCGACCCGCTCGTCGATCACCTGCGTCGATGCGGACACCGGTGAAGCAGTGGGCAGTGTCGCCTTGGACGATCCGGTGGCATTGATGCTGATGAACCAGACGCCCCGCACCATCGTGTGCACGATTGTGATCGACCCCTAGGTCCCGAAGCGGGCGCCTGGGATCGGGGCGGGTTTCCGGAACACGCCGGTCGCTGGCAGGCCGCGGGGTCAGCGCACGGCGATGGCCCGACCCGTACCGCGCCGCCCGCGCCAGGGTCGGCGGCCGGCACCCCCGGTGGTGGCCCGGGCGGGGCCGCCTCGCGACGTCGCACCCGGATGGCGGTTCGCGGGCGCGGCGGCGACCTGCGGGGCGACGTATCCGGGGAGGTCGGCCGCGGGCTGCAGCGAGGTGGCAATCAGCCGTTCGATGGCGCGGAGGCTGTCGTGGTCTTCGCTGCCGACAAACGACAGTGCCGTGCCGGTGGCGCCGGCCCGGCCGGTCCTGCCGATGCGATGCACGTAGGTCTCCGGCTCGGTGGTCAGATCGTAGTTAATGACATGGGAGACGTCATCGATGTCCAGCCCGCGGGCTGCGAGGTCGGTGGCGACCAGCACGGCGGTGCGGCCCGATCGAAACTCGGCGAGTGCTCGGGTGCGGGCGTTCTGGCTCTTGTTGCCGTGGATGGCTGCCGCCGCGAAGCCCGAACGGGCCAGATGGCGGACCACCGTGTCGGCTCCGCGCTTGGTGCGGGTGAACACCAGGGCTCGCGAGTAGGGAGTGTATTCCAGGATGCTGCAGAGCAGCATTGGCTTCTGGTTGCGCTCGACCCGATAGGCCCAATGCTCGACGGTTTCCGCCGGCGAGGACACCCGCGAGGCCTCCACCGCGACTGGGTTCGTCAGGATCTGCCGGGCCAGATCTTGAATCGCAGGGGGAATGGTGGCCGACAGCAGCAGGGTCTGCCGCCGGGCGGGCACGGTCGCCAGAATCCGGCGGATGTCCGGCAGGAAGCCCATGTCCAACATCCGATCGGCTTCGTCCAGGACCAGGATCTCAACCGCATCCAGAACCGCGCTGCCGTCGGACATGTGATCCAGCAGTCGGCCCGGAGTGGCGACCAGGATGTCCACCCCGTTGCTCAAGGCTCGGATTTGCGGATTCTTCTTGACCCCGCCGTAGACCACCGTGTGCCGCAGTCCGCAGAAGCGCCCGTACGTCGCGAAGCTGTTGGAAATCTGCTGGGCCAGTTCACGGGTCGGGGCCAGCACCAGGGCCCGAATCCGCCGCCCATGGTGCCGCCTGCCGTTGCCGGGCTGAGCGGCCTGCCGCCCGCCTAGGGTCTGAAGCATCGGCAACGCAAACGCCGCCGTCTTGCCGGTGCCGGTCTGGGCACAGGCCAGCAGGTCTTGTCCGTCAAGGATCAGCGGGATCGCCTGAACCTGGATCGGGGTGGGGGTTTCGTAGCCGGCGGTGCGAACCGCGTCCAATAGCGGCTTGGTGAGCCGCAAATCTTGAAATTTCATGAAATCATTTACTTTCTGAGGGTCTACAGGAGCGGTGTGTCAAACGCGGAATGCATCTGCCTGAACCATTGAAGCCTGTCTGAGGTGAACGGGTGTTAGTCGACGCAATAACGTAGCTGGCAGGATCTTAGGGCCGGCAGTGGGGCTTGTCAAGCGTGCCCGGCGAATTCTCCATGTTCGGTAGTCACGGGATTCCCGTCGTGATACGCTGAGCGGCACGGAACGTCGTTTCAACAGCCAGGAGAACCTGCCATGACGCCCAAAGAGGTCATCGAAAACACGATTGCCACGTCACACATGATCTTGACGACCTATCTCAGCGACCTGGGAAACGCGGACCTGCTGGTTCGATCGGTTCCCGGAGCCAACCACATCGCCTGGCAGCTGGGCCATCTGGTCTCATCCGAACATCAGATGATGACCGAGGCCGGCTTCGACATGCCGGCGCTCCCGGACCGCTTCGCGGAATCGCACACCAAAGAAACGGCAGCTTCGGATGATCCAGCGCAATTCCACGGCAAGGACGAGTATCTCTCTGCCTTGGAGGCCCAGCGCGGCGCGACCCTGAGTGCCCTGGAAGGGCTGCCCGAGGATGCCTTGGACCAGGCCGGGCCCGAGGCCATGCGCGACTACGCCCCGACGATCGCTGCGCTGTTCAACATGATCGGGGTGCATGAACTGATGCATGCCGGTCAATTCGTGGCGGTGCGTCGCAAGCTGGGCAAGCCGATCACCATTTAGCGCTCATTCCCATTGTGCATCGCCCGTGGGATCGGCCCGGCGTACCACGGCGGACAACAGGACTCGTCACGGCACACACCCAGGTTCCGAGGACCTGCGAGCGGAGGTCAGTCGGGGCTGCCTCCAGGCCTAGGCGGGCGGCGGGCAGGCGCCCGGCGCCGACCCGACCGTCATTCGCAGTGGGCAACCCGTCGCCGGCGGCGGCGCTTCGGAGGGTGACGCCCAGCGAGACTGGATCACTGGACCTGGGGCCTGAGCGGAACGGAGCGCAGCCCCCAGTGGATTTCAGCAGAAATGGTACCACCATTTAATCAAAACGGTATCTTCATTTATATGAAATGGTATCTTCATCATGTCCATTTGGTGGTACCATTTTAACAAAATGGTATCTTGGTTTGATACATGTGGTGATACCATTTGAACTGAAAGTCCACCGCATGGGGCTTGCCGCAAGCCGGGTCACCCGTCCCCTGCCCCTATGCTGCCTGGCTGGATCCCCGGTACTGGTAAAGTTTGAAATCCGGCCCGGTGCTGGATGACTTGCCCTGTATGGTATGATGCTTGCATGAGATCGTCAGGATGTGTCCGCCGAAAGCCAGCTTGTGTTCTGCAGTTTGCCTGCCGAGATGCCTCGCATGATAACGTATGGTGGCACTAGAGGATTAGAAAATCGATACTTATAGCCACGGGGAGGTCCGGTACGTTCCAATATCTTCGCCCGCTTTCCCTCGCAGAACTGCCCGATGTGCTTGTTATAAGTTGAGACCGTTACATTTCTGTCTGGTAGTATCTCCGCAAGTGGCCCCGCTACGTCCGAGGCCTGGAAGTACCCCAAGTCGTCAAAAGTGTTGGCCGCTGCCATCGCACAGGCCAAAAGCACATCGCCGTAAAGTGAGTCCTTGTGCGAGCTTTGCACGGCCTGGAAGTGCTCGTCCTTGACGGTTTGCAGGGCTTGGTGTGTCGCATCCCGAAATGCCTTTTCAACGTGTCCCGCTTTGACGACCCTGCTTAGCTCATTGCATGCGGCTCGTACAGCGAATAGTGCAACCAGATGAGTATAATGTGGCAACCCATGAGACATGCGAATGATGTGCCGTTTGGCGGCTTCGTTGAAACGCATGTTTAGCGCGTTTTCGCCTTTTTCGATGATATCGCCGAGTTCACGAGCGTCCATGCGAGGAAGGTAGATATGCGTTATCGCCCGACTGATCGATGCGTGGTTCTCGACCAATTGATTGACGGTCTCAGCAACTCCGACAAGCACAAGTGTTACGCTGATTGCGAAATCTGAGCATGTCTTGATGAGATCCGTAAAAGTGCTGGACGCCTCCAGAGACACGCGGTCATATTCATCGAAAATGAAAACGGCATCCTGTAATTGGTTTACTGCGCGTCGCACATCGTCTATTGATGGCTCATCTGGAATCTTTAGAGCTTGCCGCAACGTAACCTGTTCAACGCCGGGCTGAGGCTTGAATCCGAAATGGGGACGATCTTCGTTCCACCAGAGTTCGTCAAAAACACGTGTCCACATCGCCTGGAAGCTGTCTCCGTCAATCGCGTTGACCTTGACGACCAGTCGCTCTTCTTTTTCGACACCATCCATCTCGTCGAACGCGTGGAGCAATGGCTTAATGATGTTAGCCAGTGACGTTTTCCCCACGCCGCGCTCGCCGTAGATGATTACATGTAGTCCAGCCTGAGAGACTGCGTCGCCGAGTTTCGTCATGTGCTCCCACCGCCCGGCGAACAACTCTCGCAGGCTGACAGGCGTTCGAGGCGTAAATACCTTGGCCGCCTTAATGTTGAGTTCCGCAGCCTCGTTCTGTTCGAGCATATCGGAGGAAGATGTGCCGTCCATTCTCATAAGATAGGCTACATATATGACAATTGCAAGGCAAGATTAAACACTAATCTATATTTTTAGGGAATTAACAACAAAATTACACCAGTAGATCGTTGACATTGGACCGCAAGCAGGCATAATTGTAAAGTATGAACAAGCTCCGTACAGCAGAACGGGCTAGGGTCGTAACGGCGCTGGCCGAAGGCAACAGCATCAACGCAACAGTGCGCTTGTGCGGTGGCCCTGTTCTTCGGGTTCTACAATTGGTGCCGCAAGCACTCCAGCCTAGCCGGCAAGTCACCCGCGATGGCTGCTGGCCTGACCGATCACGTGTGGTCCGTCGAAGAGTTGGTCGGGCTGCTCGATTGAAACTTTTCCAGCACCTGATCCCCGGCCAGGAGGAAGCCGCCCCCAGCGGCTGAACCGCGGAGTTGCCGGCGCCAACGCCGCCCAGGTTGGCCGCCCGATCGGCAGCCTGCGGGGGGCGTACCGTGCCACCGGCTGGCGGGAACTCGCCATGCAACCAGCCGGGGTCGCATGATCTTGGCAGACTTAGTCGTTGTGGACCGCCTGACGCCATGCCAATTCGGTGGAGCGGTTCCTTGATGGTTCCCAGTGGCTTCTGGTCGGCCGGGTTCGCCTGCAGGTCGGGCGCCGGCATCCACGCAGATACCACCATGTGGTCACGGGAGCTGGCTTCCGCGCATTGGTTTTGTATGAAGTCGAGGGCTCAGTCGGCAGGGTCGCGACCGATGGCCTGGGGCGGGTCAAGGCGACACGTTGTCCAGCGCTTGGCGGGCGCTGCGGCTTGCGGTAGCATCCACGGGCACCGCGGTGCGATCGCGTATTGTTCGCAACGCGTCGTTCACGCCCACGCGCGTGGGCCCGGACTGTTTGCAAAGGAGCTGAATCCATGAATGCAGCGAAGATCTGGATTGCGGTGTGGGGCGTGGGCTTGTGCGTTGCGGTCACCAGCGAGGTCAGTTCGCAGGACCCAAAGGCGAATCCTCAAGCAGGCCTGCCGGCGATGTCGCCTGAGGACGCGGCCAAGATGCAGGAGTACATGAAACTCATGCAACCCAGCGAGCCCCACAAGCAGTTGGCCCGCACCGTCGGCGTGTGGGACACGACCACGAAAGTGTACATGGGCGGCCCCGGCACCCCGCCGGCCGAGTCCACCGGCAGCTCGACCTTCAAGTCCGTCCTGGGTGGCAACTGGGTGCTGGAAGAGCACAGCGGCACGATGATGGGCATGCCCTACCACGGCATGGGCATGGCCGGATACGACAACTACAAGAACCTGTATGTCGCGACCTGGTTCTCAAACATGAGCACGGAGCTGCTGCAGATGTCCGGCGCTCGGCATCCCCAGAGCGGTGTGGTGACGATGTACGGTGTCATGGACGAACCCATGCTCGGAGTCCACAGTCGAACCGTCAAGTACGTGGTCAAGCCGGCCGACGATGACCACTTCACGTTTGAAATCATCGACCTGCACGCGGGTGACGACTACAAGGTCATTGAAATTCACTACTCCCGCCGGAAGTGATGCCCCGGGGGTCCCGTTGCGCGCGTCCCGATCCGCCGTGGGACAAGCACTTCAAAACGGTCGCCCACTACAGCACGCGGAACCACAGTGCTTTGAGGTATGCGGTCTCGGGACAGTTGTCCGCCACCGGGTGATCGGCGGCCGCCCCGCTGGCGCCCAGTTGCTGCAGGCGGCGGCCGGCCCGCTGGGCGCTGCGGCGTACGGTGTCGAGGAAGACGTGCGGCGGCACCGCGCCGCTGCAACTGCAGGTCAGGAGCAGACCGCCCGGCCGCACGACCTGACAGGCCAGGGTGTTGAGATCCCCGTACTTGTGAATGGCGTCGTCGACGTCGCGCCGGGTCGGTGCGAACTTGGGGGGATCGAGCACCACGGCGTCGTAGCACCGGCTGTTGAGGCGCATCTGGCGCAGGTACTGGAAGGCGTCACCATGAACGTGCTGAATGCGCACCTGGTTGAGGTGGGCGTTGGCGCGGGCCAGTTCCAAGGCCTGTTCGTCGAGATCGACGCTGGTGACTTCGCCGGCGCCGCCCAGCACCCGGGCACACAGCCCGAATCCGCCGGTATAACAACAGCAGTCCAGAACCGTGGCGTCGCGGCACCACGCAGCGAACTGCCGGCGGTTGTCGCGCTGATCACAGAAGAAGCCGGTCTTGTGTCCGCCGGTCAGATCGACGTGGTAGCGCACGCCGTGTTCCTGCACCGTGGTCTTGAGCGGCGGCGCCGCCGCGATGCGGAAGCCTTCGAGTTCTGCGGCACGGTCGTCGGCGCGCAGAACGATCTGCCAAGCAGCGGCCGCCTGCTGGGGCCGATCGAGACGGGTCGGAGGACCCAGCACGCCGGCGAGACGATTCAGAAACCAGGAGGCGCGGCGCTGCATGCCCAAGGCGAAGAGTTCCGCCACCAGGCAGTCGCCGTAGCGCTCGACGACCAGCCCGCCCAGGTCATCGCCCTCGGCGTGAACCAGCCGATAAGCGTCGGTCACGTCCGCCAGCCGCAGCGTGTCGCGCAGGGCGACAGCCGACTGCAGGCGCTCGATCCAGAAGTCATCATCCACCGCGCGCGGCCCCCACGTGATCATCCGCAGGGTGATTTCCGATCGCGGGTTGTAGAATGCTCGGCCGAACAAATCGCCGTTCTTGTCGTAAACCTGGACGATGTCACCGGCCTGCGCCGCGGGGTCGGCGGCCCGGATCATCCGTCGAAACACGAACGGATGGAAAGTCACCGAGCGCAGCAACACCCACGGCGACAACGCCTCCGACGGGGGCTCCACCGTGCGGGATTGCGGAGCGCGGCGATGGCGGGGACCGGCCATGCGTCCATCGTGACAGACCGTGCCGCGGATTGCAACGACCGGGAACTGCACCGCCCGGCCGGCGATCCCCCCGCAGGGTGGAGCACAGACACGGCGGCGTGCTGCGCAGGTTTGTCTGCGTCGTGATCCCCTCGGGCGCGACCTCGGCTTCCTTCATCGTTCGCGGATCTCCCAGCGCACGAGGTACCGACCGGCGCCGTCCAGCAGGCAGGACGCTACGGCATCGCCGAGGTCAGCGGTGCAGGAATCAAACAAACCGTCTCCGCGCCTCTGGCTGCTGCCCGGGTCCAGACGATTCGGCTCACCCTGCTGAACGTCGCATGCAACATGCTGACTAGCGACCGTTCGGCCACAGGCGCAGGGCGTTGATCACGGCCGGCCCGAGAATGACCACGAAGATGGTCGGGAACAAGAAGAAGATCAGCGGGAACAGCAGCTTGACGCTGGTCTTGGCGGCCCGTTCTTCGGCGCGCTGCCGGCGCTTGACGCGCATGGTTTCGGCATGCACCCGCAGGGTTCGGGCGACGCTGGTGCCCAGGCGTTCGGCTTGCATCAGCACCGCCACCAGGGCGTGCATGTCGGGACAGTTGGTCCGCTCGGCCATCTTGCGCATCGCTTCGGCTCGGGGGATGCCCATCTGGTTTTCGCGGGCGGCAATGGTCCACTCTTCGGCCAGCGCCGGGTAGGTGCGCGACATTTCGTCTCCGACGCGCTGGATGGCCGCATCGAGGCCCAGGCCGGCCTCCACCGAAATAACCAGCATGTCCAGCGAGTCGGGCAGCGCCAGCTCGATGCGCCGGGACCGTTCACGCGCCCGGCGGCTGAGCCACAGGTCCGGAATGTAAAACCCCAGCACGGCCCCGACGGCCACCGCGCACATCAGATTGACGCCGGTGATGTGGCGGGCCCAGCCCACCGAAAAGCCCAAGGCGGCGCCGACGAACATCAGCAGCATCTTCATGCTGAGGAAGATGGCCACGGCGCTCTCGTTGCGGATGCCCGCCTGGGTCAGCCGCAAGGCCAGCCGATTGCGGGCGTAGTCCGACTCGGCCTCGAGTGGCTTTCCGAAGACCGCGAACTTGCTGAACAGGGCGCTGTTGGCCCGTTCGCGAACGACGCCGCCTTCGGCCGCCTGGGCCTGACGACCGCGGTCGCCGACCAGCCCCTGCAGGCGACGATCGATCTCGGTTTCCGTCGGCACCCGCCGGGCCACGATCGCCCAGCTTGCAAACCCCACACAGACCATCAGCAGCAACACCGCAGCAATTAACTGCCAATCGGGGGGTGCGAACGCCAGAATTGTGATGATTTGACCCAACACCTCTCGACCCTCATCTATCAGGGATTCAGACTTCAAAATTCACGATGCGGCGAATGACCAACATCCCGAGGAGCATGGAGCAGCCCGACCCGATCAACAACATCTGGCCCACCGGATTCTCGAGCAGCACCTTGGGATGGTCGGGGTTCACGGCCAGCAGGGCGAACAGCACCGCGAACGGCAGCAGCAGCAAGATCAGCCCGCTGAAGCGGCCTTCGGCGGTCAGGGCACGCACGTGACCCAGCAGCTTGATGCGATCGCGGATCACCGCCGCGATGCGATCCATCATCTCGGTGAGGTCGCCGCCGGTCTGCCGCTGGATCTGCACGGCGGTCACGAACATCCGCAGGTCGAGCAGGTCCACCCGGTCGGCCAGGTGATCCAGGGCTTCGTACAGCGGGATGCCCAGATCCTGTTCGGCGTGCACGCGGCTGAATTCGGTGCCGATGGGATCGGGCATCTGATCGCCGATCAGTTGGATCCCGGCGGGCAGGGCATGCCCGGCGCGCAGCGACTGCGAGAGCAGCTCGAAGGCTTCCGGCATCTGCAAATTGAACTTCTTCATGCGGCGGTTGCGGATCACCAGGATGATCACGAAGGGGACGACCAGCAGCGGCACGATCCCGAGCACGATGTTCAGCGGGTGCATGTTGACCACCAGGGTGATCATCAGGAAACCCATGGCCACCAGCCCGACCACGGCCAGGACCTGGTGGGCCGGCCAGGGCAGGGCGGCCTGGTCGCACAATTTGCGAAACGACATCCCGCGGCGCGACGCGGCCAACCAGCGGGCCATGGCCCACTTGGTCTCGCGGGTCATGTCCTTGACGATGGCGCTGCGGCCGTCTGAACCGCCGCCCCCCCAATCCTCGCTGAGCCGCCGCTGGATGCGTTTGCGATCCAGGCCGCGGAGGCTCAGAATCAACTCGATGATGCCGTACGCCATCAGCGTCGACGTGATGAACACGATCAGGTAGGTCACCGTCGTGGCTTCACTAAAGTCAAACATCGCCCATCCCCCTCGCCCGCACCGTGGGTGTCCCGATGCCGGCCGAGCAGTCGAAAAGTGCCCTAGCCTCTGGCCTCACCGGGGACGTCCGACAGCAGCAGGCGCCGTTCGAACAACTGCGGCGACACGGTCAGCCCCAATGATTCCATGCGATCCAGGTAACGCGAGCGGATGCCGGTGGCCTTGAAGCGCCCCACCGCCTTGCCGTTCGCATTCAAACCCACCTGTTCGTACGTGAAAATGTCCTGCATGGTGATGACGTCCCCTTCCATCCCCTGGACCTCGCTGACCCGCACCACCCGCCGCGGACCGCCGGTCAGGCGCTGCACCAGCACGATCAGGTCGATGGCCGACGCAAACTGCTGGCGGATGCCGCGGAGGGTCAGGTCCACACCGGCCATGCCCACCATGGTCTCGATTCGGGCCACGGCGTCGCGGGTGGTGTTGGCGTGCACGGTGGTCATGGATCCTTCGTGGCCGGTGTTCATGGCCTGGAGCATGTCCAGCGACTCGGCACCCCGGACCTCGCCGATGATGATGCGATCGGGCCGCATCCGCAGGGCGTTGCGCAGCAGGTCGCGCGAGGTGACCTGGCCCTTGCCCTCGATGTTCGGCGGCCGGGTCTCCAGGCGCACCACGTGGGTCTGCTGGAGCTGCAGCTCGGCGGCATCCTCGATGGTCACCAGGCGATCGGTCTCGGGAATGAAACTGGACAGCGTGTTCAGCAGGGTGGTCTTGCCACTGCCGGTTCCGCCCACGATCAGAATGTTCAGTTTGGCCTTGACCGCGGCAGACAGAAATCCGACGATCTCCGGCGTGATCGAACCGTAGGCCACCAGGTCGTCGATGGTGATCGGATTAAGACCAAAGCGGCGAATGCTCAACGAGGGGCCGTCGAGCGCCAACGGTGGAATGATGGCGTTGACTCGGGAGCCGTCGGACAAGCGGGCATCGACCATCGGGCAGGCCTCGTCGATGCGCCGACCCACCGAGGACACGATGCGGTCGATGACCTGCAGCAGGTGCTCGTCGTCGCGGAAGGTCACCGAGCTGAGCGCCAGTTGGCCGTCGCGCTCAATGAACACCTGCCGCGGTCCGTTCACCAGGATGTCCGAAATGGAATGGTCGGCCAGCAGCTCCTCGAGCGGCCCGAGGCCGAAGGTCTCGTCCAGCACTTCATTGACCAGCCGCTCGCGCTGCCGGGCATCCAGCACGCTGCCCTCGCGCGACACCAGGTCGGTCAGCACCATGCGGATCTGGGCCCGGTGGTCAGGCGAGTCTTTCTCGAAGCGCGACAGATCCAGGCGATCCAACAGTTGGCGATGCAGCCGGCTCTTGATTTCTGCCAGCTCGCGACGCCGCTGCACGGCCCGGATCATCTCGTCTTTGTTGTGATCCGCCGGGGCCCCGCCGGGCGGCGGGCTTACCGGCGGCTTGACCGCGTCGCCGGCCTTGCGGGCCTCTTTGGACTTGCCACGTATCTTCAGCATGATGATCCTCTTTCAAAAATCCCGCCCGGCTCCCCCGCGATGGTTCCGCCCACCGCCGGCGCTCACCTCCGGGCGCTTGTGACACGTTGGTCGCTTATGTGGATGGCGGCGCGGGCCGCTCGCACCTGCCGCCCTGCCGCTTTCTGCGAGCGGCCCCCGGCTAGGCGACGTTGTGGCTGAACATCCGCTTGAACAGCCCGACCTTCTTGTCGGCGGAGGCCCCGCCGGAGTCGGCCCGGGTCACCGCCAGGGCCAGGTCGCGAATGCTGCAGCGGGTCTTGCTGGAGGTGGCGTGCTCGCCCAGCGGAACCCCCAGGTTCACCGATTCGCTGACGCCGACGTAGTCTTCAGGCACTTCCCAGAAGACGTTACGCTTGAGGCTCTTCTCCACGCTGTCGATGCGCACCGAACCCAGCTTGCGGGGCACCCGGCTGAGCACCAGCCGCAGGCGATCCAGGTCCAGGCCCTGGGCATCAAAGGTCTGGATGATTTCGGAGGCGTTGCGGATCGAGCTGATCACCGGCTGGCTGACCAGCAGGACCTCATCGGCCATCCGCGAGAGCCGGCCGCCGGTCACGTCCTGTTGCAGATCGAAATCCACCAGGATGTAGTCAAAGGTGTCCTGCAAGCCATGCAGGATTTCCGGCGCCGCGGACCGCAGCAGCCGCAGATCGTCGTCGATCAACTCTTTGGGACGGGCCAGGAGCCGTACGCCGGAGTCGTGCTTGAGCAGGGCGCTCTCCAGTCGCCCGGCGTCAAAGTCGTCGCCCTCCAGCGGGCACACATCCAGAATATTGTAGGTCGGGAAGACGTCGAGCATGGCCGCCAATTGGCCGCGATGCAGGTCCATGTCGACCAGTGCCACCCGACCCCGACCGGATCGCGAGATTTCGACCGCTAGGTTGCAGGCCAGCACCGAGGCGCCGCAGCCGCCGCCCGAACCATGGACCAGGATCAGCTTGCCGGTCTGGCGGTTGGGCTGCACTTCCATGATTTTCTGCAGAACCTCGATCAGATCCTCCGGCCGGGTGGGCAACTCGATGAACTCGCGGACACCGGTGCGCATTGCGGTCAGCAACAGGTCCGGGTCGCGCCGCGGTCCGGCCAGCACCACGCTCAGCTCGCGGCTGTGCCGCATCAGCTCGGAGACGCCGTTGAGCAGCCGGGCGCCGTCGGCCTGACCCAGGGTCAGCAGCAGCACGTCAGGGCGGTATTGCCTCACGCTGGCGACCAGGTCGCCCGCCGGCTTGATCTCCCCGACCACATGCACGCCGTCGATCGCCAGGAGCGCCGGTTTCAGGGTGCTGTCGTCACAGTCATCCGCTCGAAGGATGGCAATTTTCAGCGAACGGGTCATCGTCAACCACTCTCTCTCTCTGACAGAATCAGGGCTGCGTCGTTTGTCGGCTGTTGTCTAATTCGGGCTCCCGAACTGGATCAGGTCGTGGTCTTCATCCTCCGCGGCACCACCGACTTCGTCCTCGTCGACTTCCTCGTCCTGCGGCTCGGTTCCGATCGCCGTCGGCGTCGGCCCGGGGGCGTGCATCTTCAGCATCGGCAGCGGCGGCAGGCTCTTGGCGGATTCGTCCTCGCCCGGATAGGCCTGCTCGCTGTTCTGACGCTGCCAGACCCCGTCGACCAGGACGTAGGTAATCTCCCGCATCTGATTGCCCTGGTATTCCCAGGTCACGAACTTCCTCGGTTTGTTGGGCGCCGGATCGGGTTCGGCCGCAGGAAGCACTGGCACCGGCGGATTGATCACCGGAGCCTTGACCACCGGCTCCTCGTAGTACTGGTCATCCGAACCGCTGCGCAGGGCCAGGGTCAGGCGGCCGGCGTTGGCTTCGTGCAGGATCTCGACCTCCCGCGGGGTCAGGAACAAGGTCACCGCCTGGCTGTCCATCCGCGGCGTTCCGTCCTGCTGCTCCTTCAGTTGGCCGCGGGAAGTGACACTGCCGACCGCGGCCACCGCGACGTTCTGCAGGATGGTGCGGCTGCGCTTCTTGCGGGTCACGGTATCCTGCACCTGGGCGATGACGTCCACGTGACTGCCGGGGAACACGAACCCCGAGACGCTGCTCCATTTGTCGACCTTGATGGTCGATGCCCGGTACCCGTGAGGGATCTTGGAATCAAAACCGGCCAGCGTGCCCTCGGGCTGCAGGCAGGCCTCGGTCACCGGATACTCGGCCGGCACCGGCGTCCGCAGCACCCGACCCACCAGCTTCTTGGCGTCCTGGAAGTGCCCGTCCGGCACCAGCGCGGTGGGCAGTCGCTTGACCCGCACCATCGTTTCGAGAATCTCCTGGGTGGCATCCAACGGCTGAGCGGCGACCAGCACGGCCACGGTCTCCTCGATCGGCTCAACCTGTTTGCTCTTGTTGACCACCTGGAGCATGAACATGGCACAGCCCAAGCCGGCGATCACCGCCAGAAACAGCGGTAACAACACGCGTGATTTCATGAATCGCACTCCTCAGCGCGGATGATAGACTCCGCTCTGTCTCAAAGATCGCACCGGCGGAGGTCTGCCGCCATCCGACCGGGTCGTTGCCGCTGCCCGGCCGCGACCGTCAGCACGGGCCCCCGTTGACTCCCGTGCCCGCGTAGTCCGGATGAGCCGCCGTCACCGTGTATTCGACTTGCAAGTCGTCCATACCGATGATGCTGAACACGAAGTTGGGAAACCCAGCCATGACCGCCGAGGTCGGCACCGAAATCGTCACCTTCTCGCAGGCATTCTCCGCCGTCGCGATCTGGCGGGTCAACGTGAATTGGCTGGTGGTCGCCGGCCCGAGCACGTCCAGAATGTTATTCTGCACGTAGCTGCGAATGTCGGCGGTGCTGTCCTCACCCTGAAAGCCCGGCAGGGTGGCCAGCCGCACCGCTTCGGCGGCGGCGTGCTGCACGACCTGCCTGGACATGAAGTAGTAGCCGAACTCGATGATCGCGAACAGGATCACAAGTAGAACCGGGGTCAGAATCGCCAACTCCGCGGTTGCCGCGGCTCGTGGTTGCGTTTTGCGAAACGTCGTTTCCATCGTTCGACTCCTCAAAGGGCATCGCACACGCGATACAGGCTGGTGCCAATCGCGGCTAAGCCTAGGTACACCCCGTATGGCAATGTCTTGTGGCCCATCGTCCTATGCGACGCAAAATCGCTCACCAGCAGCTTGAAGGACGACAGCTTGGCGGCAATGTAGGCCCAGCGGCGCGGCGCTGACTCACGGCCTTTGCCGAGCAGCGACACCGCGTAGACCACACCGGCCAGAATACCCGAAGCAACCAAGGCGTGCAGCACCCAGGGGAAGCCCAGGAACGCCCCCAGCGCCGCCAAGAACTTGACGTCGCCGGCGCCGAGCATGTGGCACAAGTAGAACGGCAACATCAGGGCGAATCCGACCACCAGGCCCAAAGCTGCACTGCCCAATCCGCCCAGACCGCCGATCACGCTATGCAGCAAAAAGGCGGTCACCGCGATGGCCACCGACAGCTGGTTTGGCAATCGCCGATGGCGGGCGTCGCACAGCATTGCCATCACCACAAATGGGACGGTGACCAACAAGATCAAGAGCTGGTAACGCCACTCGTACATAAACAATGCGCCCCCTGAAGCCCCGGATAGGCACGGCCGGCCGCCTGGTCCCGCAAGCCCATTGCGCCCATCATTTTCACAGCTGCGGAAGTGGCCCGCCTCCCCGGTAAGTTCATGGCCTCAGGAAACGCCCCATCTCTTCCTGCTCGATTGTTTCGACGGCCCGCCCTTCGATGAAGTGCAGCGACTGGCCTGATTCCCGCCAGCTCCACATCGACAACCATCTGCTGTTCCCCGAACAGCTGGAGGATGGTGGAAGGTTGTGGTGCGAATTCATTCGCTCGCTGTTCTAACACTAGGGCGACAAACTCCGAAAGTAAAGCGAAACTCAGCGCCCTGCTCGACAAAAAACACCCCGACCATGACTTATTCGGACGATCGCGGGTGGGTGCTTCTTCAAGAGCCATAACGAGCTATTATAAAAGAGTTAACCGCTCTTGGACAAGACTACTGACATGGTTTGGTGGAATTGCGCTGGGGTCCTATAATGCCTGGGTTATGATCATCACCATCGATGGTCCAGCGGGGTCTGGAAAGAGCACGGCGGCTCGCAAACTCGCGGCCCGGCTGGAGATTGCCTATCTTGACACCGGCGCGATGTATCGCGCGGTGGCCTTGCAGTGTCTCCGGAGCCAGGTTGACCTTGAGGATTCCGACGCGGTGGTCCGGATCGCCTCCGGAATCGACATTCACTTGGATTGCGGCCCGACCCATTCGCGGGTGATTCTCGACGGGCACGACGTCAGCGAGGCCATCCGCACGATGGAGACCAACCAGGCAACGCCATATGTCTCGCGGATACCTGTGGTTAGAGAGATCCTCGTCCGGCAGCAGCGCCGCATCGGCATGGCCCTGGGCTCGCTCGTTTCGGAAGGGAGAGACCAGGGCAGCGTGGTATTTCCTGACGCCGACATAAAGTTCTTTCTGGACGCTGCCATCGAGAAGCGGGCGGAGCGGCGTTTTCACGAAATGAGGGCCGACGGGGTTGAAACCACGTATGAGATCGTCCTCGAAAACCTGAAGCTGCGCGACGGCAACGACCAGTGCCAATGGGCTCCGCTGCTGATTCCTGGGAATGCCATCAGTCTGGACACCACCACACTGAGCATCGATAACGTCGTCGAGCGGTTGTCCGACCACGTCCGCTCCGCAAGCCGCCGGGAGGCCTGGCCGAAGCGGGCCTGACCGAATCTCCCGCGAGCGGTGCAGTCGTTCTCCGGTCTCGTCCGACTATAATAGGGATCGGTGTCACCAGTCGTGACGGGATGGCCTCTCATGGAAGTGAAGCTGGCTGAGAAACGAGGATTCTGCTTCGGTGTCGAAGACGCGGTGGAGCTGGCGGAAAATGCCCTCCGCCGCCACGGGCCCGGCAAGATTGTCGCCCTCGGACCGGTCATCCACAATCCGCAGGTGGTCCATTCGCTGGAACAGGCCGGGCTCAATCAGTCCGGCTCCCTGGATGACATCGAGGACGGCGGCACCATCCTGGTCCGATCGCACGGGGCGGCCCCCGAGTTTTACGCCCAGGCCCGGCACAAGAACCTGGAAATCGTCGATGCCACCTGCATCCTGGTCAAGAAGGCCCAAGACGCCGTTCGCCAGTTGCACGAGGAAGGCTACCAGGTGGTTATGATCGGCGACGCCGACCATCCCGAAGTTCGGGGGGTCATCGGGTATGCCCCGGAAGTGCTGATCGTCGATTCGTTCGACGATCTGGAGCGGCTGCCGCATCGCGAGAAACTCGGCATCGTCGCGCAGACGACGCACTCGCCGGACCATGTCGGCGAAATCATCGGTGAAATCGCCAAGCGCCCCTTTCTGGAACTCAAGATCATCAATACATTGTGCCTGGAAGTGGTCCGGCGGCAGGAGGCTGCCACCCGACTATGCCCGGAGGTCGACGTCATGTTCGTCCTCGGCGGGTTGCATTCGGCCAACACCCGGGAGTTGGCTCGCCTGTGCCGCAACCAGGGACGGCCCACCCACCACTTGGAGGGCTGGGCGCAGTTCGACCGCTGCATGGTCGCCGGCATGCGCGTCGCCGGGGTCACCGCGGGAGCCTCGACCCCCGAGTGGATCGTCCAGGAGTTCGTCGCCGGGCTCGAAGGCCTTGATCCGCAGGGTTCCGCGGCTGAACCGACCTGAGGCGCCGGGTTCGGCCGCCGCCGCTGGCGTCCCAACACCCAGGCGGGGCTGGGGGGCAGGCGGCCCGACCCCCGACCGCCCCGGGAAACCGACCGAGGGTGTGTCGGTGCATTGCCGCGAGCCTGTGAATTCGCTATATTGACCGGGTTTGGTGGGTTCTCATCGGCCTCGGTCGGAGGCTGAATCCAACTTGGTATGCGATCGCGTGTCGAAGCACCCGACGGGGCCGGCGGTGGCTAGCGTCGTTGCTGGTGTTGTCGTTCGTCAGCCGACCTGCCCGGCATGCCGGCACCGCGCCGGACTGGGCAGGCAGGTGGCAAGACGAGGGTGGCGTTCTGTGTCCCACTTTTTGTTCCAGACCTAGGTGGAAGCGTTCGATCATGGTGAATCACAATTTAGTTCAAGAGTTGAATGTCACAGACGAGATGGTGGACTCTCAGTTAGCCCAGGCCTTCGGTGATCTGGGCGCCGCCGAGATGCAGACCAAGATCGAGTCCACCCTGGGCGAGATCAGCCCCGGATCGCTGCTCAAGGGCCGGATCATCGGGCGGGTCGGCAACGATGTCATTGTCGACGTCGGCCTGAAGAGCGAGGGCATCATCCCCACCGATGAGTGGAACGACGAGACCGAAATCGACATCGGCGACGAGATCGACGTCTGGCTGGACACGGTGGAGTCGGACAGCGGGCTGGTTCAACTCAGCAAGCGCAAAGCCGACCGCCTGCTGAACTGGCAACGGATCATCTCCTGCACCCACGAGGGCGACGACGTCCGCGGCAAGGTCATGCGCAAGATTAAGGGCGGGCTGCTGGTGGACATCGGCGTCCCGGTGTTCCTGCCGGCCTCGCAGGTCGACCTGCGCCGCCCCGGCGACATTGGTGACATGATCGGTCGCGAGATTGATGCCAAGATTCTGAAGATCGACTCCGACCGCCGCAACATCGTGATCTCGCGGCGGAAGCTGTTGGAGGAGCGCCGCCAGACCGCTCGCGATACCCTGCTGAAGGAGCTCGAGATCGGCCAAACCCGCAAGGGCGTGGTCAAGAACATCGCCGACTTCGGGGCCTTCGTGGATCTGGGCGGCATCGACGGTCTGCTGCACATCACCGACATGAGCTGGGATCGCGTGCACCACCCGTCGGCCATGCTCAAGATCGATCAGGAGATCGAGGTCACCATCCTGAACATCGACCCCAACAGCGAGAAAATCGCCCTGGGTCTGAAGCAGCAGACCGAGAACCCCTGGGAGCGGATCGACCAGAAGTATCCCCTCAACCAGAAGACCAAGGGCGAGGTGGTCAACATTATGAACTACGGCGCCTTCGTCAAGCTGGAGCCCGGCGTCGAAGGTCTGGTGCACATCAGCGAGATGAGCTGGACCCGGCGGATCAACCATCCTTCCGAACTCCTCAGCCTCGGCGACGAGGTCGAGGTCGTGGTCCTGGACATCAATAAGGACAAGCAGGAGATCAGCCTGGGCATGAAGCAGGTCGAGACCAATCCGTGGACCACGGTTGCCGCCAAGTACCCGCCGAACACCCGGGTTACCGGCCGGGTGCGCAACCTGACCAATTACGGCGCCTTCATCGAGATCGAGCAGGGCATCGACGGCTTGCTGCACGTTTCGGACATGAGCTGGACCAAGAAGATCTCGCACCCCTCGGAACTGCTCAAGAAGAATGATGAGATCCAGTGCGTGGTGCTCAAGGTGGAAGAGGACAAGCAGCGTATCGCCCTGGGTCTGAAGCAGCTCACCGAAGACCCCTGGGAGCGGGCCGTCCCCGAGAATTATCTGCCCGGACAGATCGTCGAAGGGACCGTCACCAAAATCACCAACTTCGGCGTGTTCGTCGAGCTGGAGCAGGATCTTGAAGGGCTGCTGCACGTCAGCGAGCTGGCCGACCACAAGATCGAGAACGCCCACGACGAGGTCAAGGTCGGGGACAAGATTCAGGTCAAGATTCTGCGCGTCGATCCGGTGGAACGCAAGATCGGTCTGTCGAAGAAGCGTGCCGAATGGGCCTCTGAAGATGGCCACGGTGAAGAGGACGGCAAGCCCACCCGCAAGGAACGGCGCGGCGGTCTGGTCGGGGCCGCGGAAATCGGAACGGATGTCATCGATCGCGACTTGCTGAATCGTCCCAAGACCGAAGGAAGAGCGCCTGCCCCGGAACCGGACCATGATTCCGATTCCGCTTCCGATAATGATCCGGACCTGCCGGATTCGTAGACCGCGCCCGGCGCTGCCGCTCCTGGAAGCCCGTTGCGACCGGGGGATGACCGAGGTTAAGCCGCAAGGGAGTGCTGTCGATCTAATATGGCCTGTGATGTTCTTCAGCCGCCATTGAGGTGAACAGCCATCGCCGTCGAATCGGGACTACAACTCTATCTCAAGCAGATCAACGAGGCTCCCCTGCTGACCGCCGAGGAGGAAAGAGACCTCGGCGAGGTCATCCAGCGCTCCCTGGAACTGGATGAACTGTTTGCCGAGGGCAAGATCGACTACTTGGAGAAGGAACGCGCCGAGGGCCAGGCCCAGCAGGCCCGCGATCGCATGGTCCGTTCCAACCTGCGGCTGGTGGTCAACATCGCGAAGAACTACAACAACCGCGGCATGCCGCTCAGCGATCTCATCGAGGAGGGTAACCTGGGGTTGCTGCGGGCCGTCGAAGGCTACGACCCCGAGCAGGGGACCCGCTTCAGCACCTACGCGTCCTGGTGGATCAAGCAGGCCATCAAACGCGCCCTGATCAACACCGTCCAGCCGATCCACATTCCGGCCTACATGGTCGACATGATCGCCCGCTTCAAACAGGCCCAGGAATCATTCAACGAGCGCGAAGGGCGGCAGCCCGATCTCAAGGAGCTGGCCGCCGAACTGGACCTGCCTATGCGCAAGGTCGCGATTATCAAGCGGGCGGTCAAGGCCTTCAGCTCGCCAACCCAGTCGGGCGACACCGAAACGGGTCTGCCCATGTCCGAGATGCTCGCCGACAACCGCGTGCCGCAGCCCGAGGACGCCATGTTCTCGCAGGCCGAAAGCGACATGCTGCGCCGCCTCTTGGACCAGATCGACCAGCGCGAAGCCAGGATCCTGCGGATGCGCTTCGGGTTGGGTGAAGATGAACCCATGACTCTGAAGGACATCGGGGAAAAGGTCGGCCTGACCCGCGAACGCGTCCGCCAAATCGAAAACGAAGCCCTCCGCCGCCTCAATCAGTTGGTCAGCGAAGAGCTCAACGGCTGATCAAGTTAGCGGGGCACTCCCGCCGGGGAATCAGGGCCCGCCAGGACCCGGCACAGCTCGTCGTGGATGCGGTTGTACGGGGCCGTCCCGCCGGCGATCCCGTTGAAGATGACGGCGAAGGCATACCAGCGCTGATCGGGGGTGTGGACATACCCGCTCATGGAGCGAATGCCGCGCATGTATCCGGTCTTGGCATGGACTTGGCCGGGGATGCCCTTCATCCGCTTGCGCAAGGTTCCGCGGGTGCCGTTCACAGACAAACTCTCGATAAACACGCTGCCTTCGGGCTCGCTCAGGTACATGTGGCGGAGCACCGCGGCCACCTGCCGGGCGGTGGCTCGATTGTCGCGACTCAGGCCCGATCCGTCGGCCACGGACAACCCGGCGGTATTGATGCCCCAGGACTGCAGCGTGTCCAGCACCAGCCGCTCGCCTGCGGGCCAGCTTCCGGCGCCGGAGGTGGCCGATGACCCTCGAGCCCGGCGCGAGGCCGCCTTGAGCAGGCATTCGGCAAAAAGGTTCTGGCTGTCGCTCAACGAGCGCTGCAATACGTCGCGCATCGAGGTCCGCTGGGTGCCGACGATGTGCAGTGGCTGCGGCAGCTCAGCCGCGCCGGCCGCGACGCGGCGGACCTGGCCGCTGACCGACACCCCGCGGGCGGACAGGATCGCCTTGAGCACCTCGCCGGTAAACACGCCGGGGTCCGGCACCGGTACGGCGGGCAGCGTGCTGCGGCGGTTGCACGGTCCGCGCAGCCAGTACTCGGGCCGATCGGGAGCCCGATGAATCAGTGGTTCATGCTTCGCCGAACAGACACACTCATTGTGGATCTCGATCCAGGGGGTCTCCGGAACGACTTCGTGCAATGTCCGCGATCCATCGGCCGCCGGCCAGACCGACACCTCCACACAGTTGTCGAAGAAGTTCAACCCCCCGATCGGAGCAGCGAACCACTTCAGCAAGTCACGCCCTTCCCAGGTGGGATGAGTCCAGGTGCGATCGAAGACCCCATCGTCGATGATGATGTCATGGACCGCGTGCACCCCGCGGGATTGGAGCAGGTCGGCCCAGCCTTCGAAGGCCGCGGTCGGGCGGCGATCGCTGCGGGCGGCAATTTCAGGATCGCCCAGCCCGGGGTCGCCGCTCCCGATCAGGACCAGGTCGCGGCCGCGAAGGCCCAGGACGGTGTCGAAGTGGTAGTCGACGCCTAGGACGGTCAAGGCCGCGGCGGCTGAAAAAATCTTGTGGTTGCTGGCGGGAATCAGGGGAGTGTCGGCGTCGCGCTCGTAGAGCACCGCGCCGTCGGGCATGCTCATGACGCAGGCGCTGACCCGGGCCTGCTGCTCCGGCAACACGTCCAGCAGCCGGGCCAGTTGAGCCGACGGCGCTGCCCGCTCGGCCTGCACCGGGCCGGCACCGAGGAGGGTGCCAAGTAGTCCGAGGATCAACCCGCGGGTCATTCGGGGTGACATGGGGTGCGCACACCTCCCGCCAAGAATCAGCATGGCCGCCTCCGGCAGTGCATGGTCGCACGATATCGCACGAGGGGGTGGGCGTAAAGGGTCGCCGGCCAGCGCCGGCAAGTCGCTGCTCCGGACGTTGCCGGAGGCCGCCTTGCAGCACCGGGTGGTCCTGGTGGCGTTGGAAAAAGCCCCTGGCCGAAGGGCAGCTCCCCACTTTTCTTGACCGCGCTACTTTGGCGGCGGCCGCGGGTATAATGGGCGCACCCGCAAAGGCTCGACCCGCGAGCAAGGAGGATGACGATGTCGGCTCGCCCCCTATTGTCAACGGCCATTCTGCTGACCTGCGGCGTGTCGCTTCCAGGCCAGACGCCGGCGGTGCACTCGCCCACGGGTTCCGACGATCGCCCCAAGGTGGTCATCATTCAGTACGAATCGGGGCGCGTCCTGGTGGCCCGCGAGATTAACGGCGAATTGCTGGTGGTCGAACCGCACGAGCGCGGCGCCGCCCTGCTTGGGGCCTACCTGGACGATCGCGGGCAGAATCCCGTGGCGCCGCCGGCCCAGCCGCAAGCCCGCTCCGACCTCGAAGACGTCCCGATGTTCTTCAGCCCATACTGGTACGGCGACCGCTCGTTGGTCAATATAGAACCGCCCAACGATGCCTCTCCGGTGGGGCGGGCCATCGAGCGGAACAAGCAGAATGCGGCGGAGTTGCGCCAGCAGGTCTACGCCCGCCGAGCCGAGCAGGGCACCCGCGGAACCACCAACAGCTCGGGGCAGGCTTATCCGTCAACCGCTGCCGATGCGGAGCGCGACGACCGGCTGGCCCGGGTCCAGCAACAGGTCAACGCCGCGGGCTCCGGCGGTGCGGCCGGGTGGACACCGGATACCTTCTACGGACTCGGAGAAGGACTGGAGTATTACCGCCAGGAAGAGTTGGCCGCCCGCAAGGAGTTGGCGCTGCTCAGTTATGATGCCCTGTTGGAGGAAGGCCTGGCGTTCTTCAGCCAGCGGCGCTACGGCCAGGCCGCCCGCTCGTTCATCGGGGCCACCCAAAAGGATCACGGCGACGCCGGCAGCCGGCTGCACGCCGCCCAATGCCTGATGGCCACCGGGCTGTATCGCCAGGCGCTGGCCCACGTGCAGCGGGCCGTGGAGCTGGCTCCGCAGTTGCTCTACCGGCCGATGAACCATCGCACCAATTACGCCTTCCCATCGGACTTCGACCAGCATCTGGCGGTCTTGCGGCAACATGTGGCCCAAAACCCCGGCGACGATGCCGCCTGCCTGCTCTTGGCTTACGAACAGTTCTTTAGCGATGATCCGATGACCGCCGCGGAGTCCATGCGGCGGGTGGCGGCCCTGTCGCACACCAGCACGTTTGCCCGCAAGCTCTGGCGGGCCGCCCAGCCGGTGTTCGGTGATGTGCCAACCGCGGCGCCGCCGGGTTCCTAGGCGGCGGGCGGGGTGGGGCTGGTTTCAGCCGGTGAGCCATTCCGGGAAGAACGTCAGCAGCAGCCTCATGATTGCCAGGGTGTAAACACCGGCGACCAGATCATCGAGCACCACGCCCCAGCCGCCCGGCAGGCGCTTTTCGATGACATTGGCGGGAAAAATCTTTGCGATGTCGATGGCTCGTTCCAGCACAAAGCTCAGCACCACGACCTGCCAGGTGAACGGCAGGGTGAAGACAGCCAGCAGGTAGCCCGCGATCTCGTCCACCACCATCTTCGAGCTGTCTTTCTCACCCAGCAGGCGATCGCCGACTCCGGACAGCCAGATCGCCAGGCCGCTGAACGCCAGCCAGCCCGCCAGGTACCAGGCCCACGGCAGGCGGTGCATCATGAAGAACAAGGGAATGCCCAGCACCAGCACGCTGACCGTGCCCGAAGCGATCGGTACGTAGCCGAGATACCCCAGCGAGCCTGCACACAGGATCAACCGCTGTCGCAATGGACGGGTCATGGGTCAACCGGTGTCGGGTCGGGTCGCAGGCGGCGCTGGCGGGCGCGGTTACTCAATGTCGGCCTGGATGAAGTTCATGATGGCGTCGCGATTCTCGCGCCAGCATTGTTCCTGGTCCTGATGGGCCGGCAGTTCCAGCGTGATGGTGGGAATCTGCCGTTCGTAGCCGGTCCAGGTGCCCAGGCTGCCGGGGGTGGCGTACCCGATGTCCGGCTTGACCGGGTAACCGTTCTCGCGGGCCATCAGCTCGGCCAGCGGTTGGGCCGGTCCGTCGTAGTTCACGCACTGCCGATCGCTGTCGATGCAATGGAGGGTGAGGATTCGACAAAAGTGGTACTTGCGAATGAGATCCAGAACCAGTTGCGTCTCGATTTCGCTCGAGGCCCGTGGTCCGCCATAGTTGGCGTTCTCGGGGGCGATCTTTTGCCAGTTGGCGGTCGGGAAGTTGCGGTTGATGTCGACGCCTTGACTGTTCTTGCGGCTACCGCGTTCCAGCCCGTCCGGATTGAGCCGCGGCACGATGATCAGGTGCTCATCCATCATCTCGCCGATGCGGGTCTGCAGCAACTCCACCAGGCAGTTACCCACAAACGCACCTTGTGGTTCGTCACCGTGCACGCCGCCCACGATGAGAATGGTCGGCGGTTCGTTCACAAGCTCGACAATCTGGATCGGCCGGCCCTCTGCGGAACTGGCCAGAACATGAGTTTTCAGCATAATTCAGCTTGGTTGCACGGCCGTTGCGGCGCGACGTTTTGACGGGGTGCCCGGTCGCAAGCCTCCCGCACGGTTCGGCGGCGTACTGTCCGCTTTCCGAGCCCTGGCTCGGGCCGGCTTGGCGGCAGCGGATTCCGACTCGAAGAAACTCCCAATGCCGCGCAGACGGGCGTAGCGCCTCTTGAGCAGGGTGTCGATTCGCACCCGCTTAAGCTCGCGGAGGGTCTGCCCAAGGTAGTCCTCCAGGTTCTGAGTGGCAGCATCGGGTGACCGATGAGCGCCGCCGATGGGCTCAGGAATGATGTCGTCAATCAGGTTCAGTTTCTTGAGTTCCCGGGCGGTCAGGTGCAATGACTCGGCCGCTCGCCTGGCCTGATCGCCGGTCTTGAACAGAATCGCGGCACAGCCCTCCGGTGAGATGACCGAATAAAAGGAGTACTGGAACAGGGCCACCCGGTCCCCAACCCCGATTCCCAAGGCGCCGCCGCTGCCGCCCTCGCCAATCACCACGCAGACGATCGGCACCCGCAGCCGGGACATCTCCATCAGGTTGACCGCGATGGCCTGGGCGATTCCGCGCTCCTCGGCCGCGATCCCCGGGTAGGCCCCCTGGGTGTCGATCAGCGATACGATTGGCAGGTTGTACTTCTCCGCTAACCTCATTTTCAACAACGCTTTACGGTATCCTTCGGGGTGGGCGCAGCCGAAGTTGCAACTGATCTTCTCCTTGGTGTCCTTGCCCTTGTTGTGGCCTACGAGCATGACCTTGTGGCCGGCAATCCGGGCAAACCCGGTGACCATGGCCTTGTCGTTCCCCGCGGTGCGATCGCCGTGCAGTTGCACGAAATCTTTGGCCATGGTTCGCAAGTAATCGGGTAGAATCGGCCGGTGCGGGTGTCGGGCCACCTGGACGGTCTCCCAGGCCGACAGCTTGCCGTAAATCTGGCGGGCCATGTTCTTTAGGGACGATCGCAGCTTCCTGATGTCAGATGCGAGGTCGCGCCCGCTGTCAATCTGCTGCCCCTCGAGGAGCAGAATTTCCTGCTCAATCCTCGCAAGGGGCCGTTCAAACTCGAGATAGCCGCTTCCACTCGCTGCGGACAAGACCGGAGCGCTTCGTCCATCTTCCGTGGCCATGTTAGCCTCATTAATATTGTATCGCCGGAGCGGTGATTCGGACCGACTGTGTTCCGCGCCCAATACTATTAACCGTAATAGCGTACCAAGGGTGCGGTCGGCTTCAAGGGAAAATCGACTCCATCAGCCGTGTTTTGATATAACTACCTACCTAATATATAGTTATGTTGCTCATCACCGTTTTTGCCGGCGTTGGATGGGCCAGGTCCCCTGGCTTGATTTACAAGGCGTTGGGCTCCTAGTATTTGTAGACAACGGAGGCTCTGCCCGGCGGCTGCGGCTCCCGGGGCATTGGGGTCGTTGCCCGCCAGGGGTGTGGCGGGCCACACGCTTCGCAAGTTTCCATTCACGCACAGCTTGCCAGGCTCTTGGACAAGGGTGGGGGTGCCATGTGCTTACGTCGCCGACAGTTCGGGCCGGGGTTTACGCTGGTTGAGGTGCTGGTGGTCATCGCCATCATCACTGTGTTGGTTTCCGTGCTGATGCCGTCGTTATACCGGGCCCGAGAGCAGGCCAAGAGCGTTCGCTGCCTGGCCAATCTCAAGGACCTGGGGTCTGCCGCCCAGGTCTACGCCGCGGCCGACGCGGATAACCACCTGATTCCGATCCATTGGCGGACCATGGCTCCATTGTTCCAGGCGGCCCCCGGCGGCACTGGCGGAGCTTTTCTGCTGGGGGACATCCAGTGGGGCGGCAAAGGGGGCGACCCCCGGCTGGTCAACATGGAGCAGGGTAACGCCACCACTTACGCGAATGTCTGGGCATTCACTCACGCCTGGGACTTCGGGCCGGCCGATCGACCGTTGAACCGGTTGCTGTTTCGCAGCGTGGTCAACGGGCCCTGGCCTGAGCTAGCGGCCCCGCCGGGGTCCGATGATCTGGGCAACGCCGCCGCCGTGCAAGCGGCGGTGGTCGACAGTGAGGTGGAGATGGAGATTTTTCACTGCCCCTCGGACACCGGGTGGTCGGCGGGGCGGGCTGGTGCGGCCTATCTGGACAGCGGGTATGTTCGGGTTGACCGTGGCATCGGTTTGGAGGTACCGCTCTACGAATTCATGGGCAACAGCTACAAGAACTCGATGAACTGGATCCAGGTCGGTGAGGGTGCCAACACCACCTGGTTTTCCACCACCGCGTGGGGCACGCCGACGGATCGCGTGTTCAGCCCGTCGCGCCTGGTGTTGTGGGCCGAGGGCAACGCCGAGGACACCGCCATGTGGAACCGCCCGGAGTTGGAAGATCCCCGCATCGGTCGGCCGAACATCGCGGAATGGTGGGTGCAAGGCTGGCATCAGGGCGGAACCGACATCCAGGGGTTCAACACCAGTTTTGCCGATGGGCACGCCGCCGTGATCGAGCAGCAGGTGCGCTCAGCGTACACGGGTTATCACCCCGGGGGTGACGGTGCTGAATTCTCGAGCGGGGTGACTGCGATGCGTGGCTCACGACCGGAGATCATCACCGCGCCGTACGGCTGGGGCGATGCCAATGAGACCCACCCCGGCTGGTGGGGCGACAAGTTGTTCCGTGGCGAGGGCTGGACCCTCGATAATCTGCCGGCGCCCCCGCGTTATGTCATGCCGGCGTACTGAGCGATCTCATGCTCCCAAAACCGGTCAACCGGCGGCGGATCCAATCGATGAACTTGAAGTGGTGGATCAGCGGCAGCGCCGCGGTGGTCGTCCTGCTGTGGTGGTGGTGCAGTCTTGCGGGGACCGTCGCGCCGTCACCGCGGCCCGCGGTCCCACCGGTGCACCAACCCGAACCCCGCTGCTACCCACCCGCTCCACACGTTCCCGAGCGATCCTTCAGAGCACCGATGCAGAACCGCCACGGCGCGGCATCCTCTCGAAACCGGTCTGCCCGCGGACGTCATGACGGGGTCCGATCGCGCCCGCACCGCCGTGACCGCCACCGATCCACCACCGAACCGCCGATCGTCCGCCCCAGCGGTCCGCGAGCCGTGCGCTCGCGCTCGTGACTGGCAGCATCCACTCGCGGCCGGCGATCAACGCATGATAATGAAGGCCACAGCAAGGCTGTACCCTACGCGCCTTACGCGGCGGCTTTCTTGACAATCGCGTCAGGCGCCGACTACCATGGACTTTGGTCACATGTTCCGGCTTCGATCTTGCGACCCAAGTCGTGAGGATGCATCCCATGACGACCCGACGCCGTTTGGGCGCCTTTACTTTGGTCGAACTGCTGGTGGTGATTGCGATTATCGCCCTGCTGATCTCGATCCTACTGCCCTCGCTGAGTCAGGCTCGGGAGTTGGCCAAGGGGGCCCGCTGTCTGGCCAATCTCAAGGACCTGGGCTCGGCGGCCCACACTTATGCTTCCGCGGACTCGGAGAACTACTTGGTGCCGATTCACTGGCGGTCCGTCGGCCCGCTGTTCGGGCCCAATCGCGTGGCCCCTCCGGGCGGCAACGGCGTGTATCTCCAGGGCGACATTCAGTGGGGCGGCACGGGCGGTGATCCGCGGGCGTTCGACGAGTACGCCGGTGGTGGCTTCGCGAACAAGTGGGCGTTTACTCATGCCTATCAGTATGGACCGGGCGACCGGCCCTTGAATCGGATCATCTACCGCGGGATCAGCAACTCGACCTGGCCGAGTTACGTGGACAACAACAGCGGCGGCCAGTTGACCACCAACGATCGCGAAGAAAACCTCCAGGCGGCCATTGCCGACAGCCAGGTGGAGATGCCGGTGTACCACTGCCCTTCGGATGTCGGGTGGGACAGCACCCGGGCGGGGGCGTACTACGTGAACAAGGGTTATGTGGTAAAGCCTCGCGGCTTCCTGGAGTCGGTGTCGCATTACGTCATGACCGGCAACAGCTATAAGAACGCGATGAACTGGCTGTCCGCCGGCGGCAGCTTCTATTCGACCACGGTGTGGGGCACGCCGGTCGACCGGCTGCAGAGCCCCTCGCGGCTGGTGTTGTGGACCGAGGCCAATGCCGAAGACACCGTGATGTGGAACCGTCCGGAGTTACAGGATTGCGGCGGCCTGCGCTGTAACATCGACGAGTGGTGGGTCCAGGGCTGGCACCAGGCCGGAGGCGAGATCATGGTGTTCAACACCAACTTCGCCGACGGTCACGCCGGCAAGCTGGATCAGCGAGTGCGATCCAATTACACCCGCTACCAGCCGGGCGGCGACGGTTCGGAATTCCAGGGCGGAAACGTGTCCATTCGTGGATCGCGCCCCGAACCGATCGTGGCCCCATTCGGGTGGGGCACCGCCAACGAGGCCAACCTGGGGTGGTGGGGGGACAAGCTGTTTCGCGGTGAGGGCTGGACGGTCGATAACCTCCCGGCGCCGCCGCAGTACGTGATGCCGATCAGTGGATAGCGATCGGGTGTATCCCAGGGTTGACGATGTCCAACCGAACACGAATATTGCTCGGAGTGGCCGGTGTGATCGGCGTGGTGCTGCTGCTGCGCCTGAGCCTGTTCGGTCAGCCAAGCGCGGGCGAAACCGCCACCCGGCTGGCCGGCCAGCGGGCAGCGGTCGAAACCGCAGGCGCGCCGGAAGTAACCGTGCCGCAGCGGGCGGCGCCGCGGCAGGGCGGCGACCCGGCCCGTCTGGATCCGCAAGCCCCGGCGGAACCGGCGGAGGATGGTTCGCCAACTCCGATCCAAGCCAAGCGCCGCTCCACCGCAGGCCACCGCCAGGCCCGTCCGGCCCGTTCCGGTGCCGCCGCGGCAGAGACCCAACCCGAGCCGGGCACCGTCGAGGTTCGCTCGGTTGGCAAAGCGGTCAGACGTCCGTGACCTCCCGGGGCGGCAATCCCCTGTTCCGGCGGCCGCGGTCTCAAACCGGGCTGCGGGGGCGGTGCCGCCAGCGGCTTGGAATTGACTTACCGCCCGCCAATCGTTACTAAGAGAAGCGACCCTCACCAGAGTCAGGCTGATCCGTGTCGTGTGCCGATATGGCCCGAGCAACAGGAACCTCAACCGCATTAACGTGAAGATCCGCCCATGAAAACCAAACGCCGTCAAGAACTCAAGTCCAACGACCTGGCCATCTACTTGCAGGAACTCCGCGAGTTTGTCCGCGCCAATTCGAGCAAAATCATCATGATCGGGGTTGTGGCGGTGTGCCTGGTGGCCGTCATCGGATTCCGGGTGCACTCGTCTTCAGTGTCATTGGAAAACAGTTGGCAGGCTTATCAGAACGTCGCCCGGGCCAGCTACACGCCGGACCCGGAAAACGCCGAATGGCTCGAGGACACCCGGCGCCAATGGGAAGCAGTGGTTGAGTCCTCCGGCGACCGCAGCTTCAAGGCCCAGGCGATTTGGGGCTACATTGATTTTTGTCAGCGACAGTTTTTGAGCACCCGGGACTCGGCCACCAAGACGCGGCTGCTGGAGATCGCGGAGCGCCATTGCCGGCTGCTGATGGATCGCTACGCATCCAACCCGGCGATGCACGCTGCGGCCCTGAGGGCGTTGGCCTCAGTGGAAGAGAACCGCTACGTGCTTGACGGTGATGCCGCCCACAAGGAGCGGGCCCGGCAGCACCTCGAGGAGATTAGAGACACGGCCGCTTTTACGGGAACCCCCTTCCAGGACGACGCCTTGACCCGGTTGAACGACTTCGAAGGCTTGTGGCAGCCGATGGTGCTGGCCGAGGCTCCGAAAATCAGCGTTTCCGTGGAAGAAACCGCCCCCGAGGTCGACGCGGACGTCGACCCGCAGGAGCCGGACCCCGAGTCGGGCGATCCGAACCAGCCCTAAGCGCCGGCGGCCGGCGCCCGATAAACAGGCCTCGCTGACCGCCCTTGATTCCCCATTGCCAACGCGCATAGAATCTTGCGTAGCTGCACAGGCAGGGCTCGCAGACCGTTCAGAAGTACCCCCAAATCCGCCAGCGATGGTGCTGTACGCAATTCTGGCGTGACGTGATGGCCTGTGAAATTTCCTGCCCGAGTGGTCGTTGCGGCTGCCGCTTGATCGAGCGCGGGGGAGAGGGTCGGTCGACCGGGGGCGGCGACTAGACCACGAGCACAATTGAACCTGATTGCAGTCTCTTGGAAGGCTACTCAAACGGGCTGACGGCGTGCCGGCGGTCCGTCGGATTGGAGGGGCTATGTGGCGATGCGGCGGTCGATTACTGGCGATGCTGCTGGGCGTGGCGTTGCTGCCCGGCGCGGTCATGGCCCAGGATTGCCTGGAATGTCCGTCGGACTTGAATGGCGACTGCCTGGTCAATTCAGCCGACGTCGCGGTGCTGTTCGGTGCCTGGCCCCCGGCGTCCTGTCCGGAGCCTTGTGTGGCCGACATCAGCGGCGACGGTGAGGTCGGGAATGCCGATCTCAACATCATGCTGGGCAGCTTCGGCGGTTGCCCGTGTGCAGTCGGCGACCACTGCGGTCTGGGTGATGTCTGCACCGGAAACTCCTGCAACCCGGATACCTTGCACTGCCAGGTCGGGTCGCTGGACTGTGACGACCAGGACGCCTGCACCGCGGATTCGTGCGACGGACAGACCGGCTGTCTCAACGCCGCCATCGATTGCGACGATCTTGACGGGTGCACGACCGACACCTGCGACGCGTTGTCCGGCTGCGTTCACACCGCGCTGAATTGTGAGGACGGCAACCTCTGCACCGACGACAGTTGCGATCCCGAAACCGGGTGCGTCAGTACGCCGGTCGATTGTGACGACGGCGACGCGTGCACACTGGACGGTTGCGATTTGGCGGGCGGCGGCTGCCTGCATGAAGCCGTGGGCTGCGATGACGGCAACCCCTGTACCGCGGACCGCTGTGACCCGGCGCTGGGATGTCTGCACGAGGCGATCGCCTGCGACGACGGCGATGACTGCACGACGGACAGTTGCGACCCGGCGGCGGGCTGCGTCCATGATCCGGATGGTTGCGACGACGGCGACCTGTGCACCGTGGACACCTGTAATCCGGCCGGCGGGCAGTGTGCCCACGCCGCGGTGAATTGCGAGGACGGCAACATCTGCACCGACAACGGTTGTGATCCCGGAACCGGGCTGTGCGTCAGTGCGCCGGTCGATTGTGACGACGGCGACGCGTGCACACTGGACGGTTGCGATCTGGCGGGCGGCGGCTGCCTGCATGAAGCCGTGGGCTGCGATGACGGCGACGCCTGTACCACGGACAGTTGTGATCCGGTGCTGGGTTGCGTCCACGAAATGAGCGACTGTGACGACGGCGACGGCTGCACCACCGACGGCTGCAATCCGGCCACGGGGTTGTGCAGTCACGAGCCGCTGGATTGCGACGACGGCAATGATTGTACCGCAGACAGTTGTGACGCCGTGCTGGGTTGCGTGAACCAGGGTCCGGATTGTGATGATGGGGATCCCTGCACCCGTGACGGATGCGATGCCGGAACCGGCCGGTGCACCCATGACCCGATGGACTGCAACGACGGCAGCGCCTGCACCACCGACAGTTGTGATGCCGAGTCCGGCTGCGTTCATGCCCCGACGGACTGCGACGACGGCAACGCCTGCACCACCGACACCTGCAACCCGGCGACCGGTGACTGCTCCAGCACGCCGCTGAACTGCAATGACGGCAATTTGTGCACGACCGATGTGTGTCTTCCAGCGTCCGGCTGCGTTCACGGGCCGTTTTGTGACGACGGCAATTTCTGCAACGGGATCGAGACCTGCAGTCCGTTCTCCGGCTGCCAGGCAGGTTTTCCGCCCAATTGCAACGACAACAACGCCTGCACCGCCGACACCTGCGACCCCGCCACCGGTTGCGTCCACAATCCGACGAACTGCGATGACGGCGAGTCCTGCACCGCCGACACCTGCGATCCGCTGACCGGGTTGTGTCTGAACGAGCCGATGGATTGTGATGACGGGGATGCCTGCACCACCGACAGTTGCGATGCCGCCGGCTGCGTCCACGCGCCGACGGATTGCGACGACGGTGACCGCTGCACGACTGACACCTGCGATCCGGTCACCGGCCTGTGCCAGAGCAGCGCCCGGGACTGCGACGACGGCGACGCCTGCACCACCGACAGTTGCGATCCAGCGGGCGGCTGTGTGCATCAGGCTCTGGATTGTGCCGACGGCGACCCGTGCACCACCGACACCTGCGATCCGGCCACCGGCCTGTGCCAGAACAGCGCCCAGGACTGCGACGACAACAATGCCTGTACCACCGATAGCTGTGAGGGCGCCGGCGGCTGTGTGCATGACGCCCTGGACTGTGATGACAGCGACGCCTGCACCGCCGATACCTGCAATCCCCTGACCGGCCTGTGTGCCCACGCCCCGATGGATTGCGACGACAGCGATCCTTGTACCACTGATTCCTGCACCGCCGGCGTGTGCGGCCACCAGCCCCTGGAATGCCCGGCCGGTCAGGTCTGTGAGGATGGCACCTGCGTGGCGTCGGTGTGCGGTGCGGCGGGGTCTGGCGACTGCTGCCAGGACAACGGCACTCCGGGGTGTCAGGATGCAGCCTGCTGTAACCTGGTCTGCCTCTGCGATCCGTTCTGCTGTGATACCGAGTGGGATCAGTTCTGCGCGACGGACGGACTGAACGCCAGCGGGTGCGGCGCCCAGGACTTGTGTGGGGCGCTCTGTTCGGGCGGCTGCGGCAGCGCGGCAGACTGTAATGATAACAATGCCTGCACCGTCGATGCCTGCAACGCCAGCGGAACCTGCACCCACCAGGCCGTGGCGTGTGATGACGCGGTGGCGTGCACCGTCGACAGCTGCAACGCCAACACCGGATGCGTGCATGACGACAGCGGCTGTCCAAAAGGCAAGGAGTGCGATCCGGATGCGAGCCTGGACGACTGCGACAACGACGGGGTTCGCAACGAGATCGACGAGTGCCCGGATACCCCCGCCGACATGGTCGATTCGGTCGACATTGACGGCTGCGCCTGTGCCCGGTTCGACAACGACAAGGACGGCGTGGCGGATTGTGCCGATGTCGACCTGTGCCTGGGCACGCCGGCCGGATCGGCGGTCGACGCCAACGGCTGTGCCGACGACCAGGTCGACGCCGACAGCGACGGGATCTGTAACCCGGCAGCGCCTTCGGCGGGGCCGGCGGTCTGCAGCGGTGAGGATCAATGCCCCGGGACGCCCGCTGAGACGTCGGTGGACGATGACGGGTGCTCCGGCGCACAGCGCGACGACGATGGCGATGCCGTTCCGAACGAGCAAGACGATTGCCCGGCGACCGCCGGCGGTCAGGCCGTGGATGCGGGCGGGTGTTCCGAGAGCCAGCGCGACGATGATCAGGACGGTGTGGACAATGCCGCCGACAACTGCCCGTCGGTGGCCAACGCCAACCAGCAGGATTCCAATGGAGACGGTGTCGGCGACGCCTGCGCGGACCCGGATGCCGGACCGCAGGCCGACTTGTTCGTGGAGATTTCAGCCGAACCGGATACGCTGACGCCGGACAACAGCGTGGTGCTGTCCATCACCGCGGGCGTCAGCGGCGACCTAGCCGTGCTGGCGACGTTGTCGGTCGACCTGGGCAGCATGCTCGAGGCGGTGAACTTCAATGTGCCCGCGACCTTGTCGGGTGACCTGGCGGAGTGGCCGCTGACCCTGGACCCCAACGACGAACCTTCGCTGCGGACCTTGACGGTGCGGTTGCTTCCCGGATTGGACGTGTCGGCCACCGCCGAAATCGTGGTGGTGTCACTGGTGTCGTCCGGCGTGCCGGATCCAAACAACGCCAATAACCAGGGCCAACTGGTACTTGCCGTCGATGGCAGCAGCGAACCCGACGGGCCCGATGATCCCGGTGAGCAGCCGGCGCCGGACGACGACACCACCGGCGAGCCCGACGCCAACGTGTGCGGGATGTGTGCACCAGGCATGACCCCCGCCGGCGTCCTGCTGTTGCTGGGCCTGACACTCATGCGGCTGAAGAGTGGAATCCGGCGGACCCGGCGGATACGCTGAGGCAACATGACGTTTGAACCGGATCCTGTGGGCGCGACATCGTGGGCTGCTGCCGGCGACGACCGTGAGCGGGTGGTCTTGAAGATCCGCCGCCGGCTGCCCGGACGGCGCCTGGACAAGTACGTCCAGGGCCGCTACCCGCGGATCTCGCGCACGGTCGTGCAGCGGCTGATCAAGCAGGGTGACCTCACCGTGAACGGCCGGCCGACGAAGGCCAGCTACGAGCCTGACGCCGGTGACGTCATCGAGATGCGGCTGCCGCCGCCGGAAGCCACTGACATCACCGGTGAAGACATTCCGCTGGATGTGCTCTTCGAAGATGACTATCTGTTGGTCATCAACAAGCACGCCGGCATCATCTGTCATCCGGCCCGTCCTTCGCAGGGCGGCACCATTGCCAACGCGGTGGTGTATCACCTGGAATCCTGCAGCGACGGCGGCGGCGACCCGCGGCGTCCCGGAATCATTCACCGGCTGGACAAGAATACCACCGGGGTCATGCTGGTGGCCAAGTGTGACGAAGCCCACTGGCGGCTGTCGCTGCAGTTCGAGCGCCGCACGGTCCAGAAGACTTACCTGGGCGTGGTCGAAGGCAACGTCCAACTGGACCAAGACATTATCAACGCCCCCCTGGCGGCCCACCCGACCATCAAGGATCGGCACATCGTGCCCGGAATGCGGCAGCCCACCATGGTCCTCAAGGAGGCCATCACCCACTACCGTGTGCTGGAACGCTTTCGGGGATTCGCGGTGGTGGAGTTGGAGCCCAAGACCGGCCGGACGCATCAACTGCGGGTGCACATGTCCTACATCGGCCACCCCCTGGTCGGCGATCGAATCTACGGCGGGCACCTGCTCAGCGAGCAGGATCTGGGTGGCAGCGGCAGCAGCGAGCCGTTGATGGAATACCAATCGCTGCACGCCCGGCGCATTCGTTTCGTGCATCCCATCACCGAACAGGCCATGGACCTGGAGGCGCCGTTGTCCGGCCGGTTACAATACCTGGTCGAGCTGCTCCGCGCCCACCGCCGGCTGGATTGATCGTTGGCCGCCGCGGGACCGCGGCGGCGGCGATCGGTTGGACACGGGCCCGGGCATGAGCACACCTTCTGAAGACGTTTTGATCATCGGCGGCGGCATTATCGGGTTGGCCTGTGCCGACCGTCTGGCCGCCGACGGTCGGCGGGTCCGGGTGCTGGAGCGCCAGCGCTGCGGGCAGGAGGCGTCGTGGGCCGGTGCCGGCATTCTGGCGCCATGCAGTTGGCACCGTCAGGATGATCTGGCCCGCATGCACATGGATGCCTTGCGGTGCTACCCCGACTACGCGGCGGCGTTACAAGAGCGCAGCGGCATCGACCCTGGCTATCGGCGTTGCGGCAAGCTGCGCCTGATCCTAGACGCCAACCGCATGAACATGGCCGTGAAGGAGGCCCGGGTCGCCGCCGCCCAGCGCACCCCTGACGGTGCCGCCGTGCTGGCCACCCTCGATCCCACGGCAGTCCGCACGCTGGAGCCGCAACTGGCGGGTGCGCTGCTGGGGGCGCAGCATTGCCGGATGACTGCCCAGGTTCGCAATCCGCGCCTGCTGCAGGCCTTGGCCGCAGCGTGCCGCCGCCGTGGCGTGGTCATCGAGGAAGGGTCAATCGTCCGCGGACTGGTCAAGGACGGCGACCGCGTCCGCGGGGCGCGGGTCGACCAGGGGCAGCGACTCGCGGGAACCACGCTGCTGTGCGCCGGATCGTGGTCGTCCGGATTGGATGCCGCCTTGGGCGACTGCATGCCGATGCATCCGGTGCGCGGACAGATGCTGCTGCTGCACCTGGCGGCGGCGCCGCTGCAGGGGATCCTGGAGATCGAGGAGCGACACTTTTACGTGGTCCCGCGCGACGACGGCCACATCCTGATCGGCTCCACCGAAGAGCACGACTCGGGTTTCAGGAAACGGAACACCGCCGAGGCCGTGGCGCGGCTCGCCGAGCAGGCTTTACGCTGGGTGCCGGCGCTGGCGGGCGCCACCCTGGTACGCTGCTGGGCGGGGCTCCGGCCGGGAACACCGGACCGCCGTCCGTTCATGGGACGGGTGCCCGGGCTGGAGGACCTCTGGGCCGTGACCGGTCACTTTCGCACCGGCTTGACCGTGGCCCCGGTGGTGGCCGATATCGCGGCCGACTGGCTGAGCAGCGGCCGCTGTGCCTACGACCTGCGCAAAGCCGCGCCCGGTCGCCAGTTCCCCGCCGGCTCCCGCCTCTAACAAACCGCACTGTCGTCCGCCAGCCGCGCTATAATCCTGCCCTGAGCGAGAACGTGACGCCGCATTGGCTTGATCGATGAATGCCCGCCGAGACGTCCAGATGTGTACGTGTTTCGCGTGGCGTGCAAGCGTGCAGCCGCAGGCTTCGGCACATTTGAGACACCCTGAGGATCCATGAACCTCGCAATCGAACTGGCTGAACGGGGCTGGCTGCCCGGCTGTGTGATCCGCCGCGGAATCCGGCAGTTGTGCGCCCAGCGTTTGTCTGAGCTGCGCGGCAGCCCCGAGAATGCGTCTACGGCCCTCCGGCGGTTCATCGAGCGGATGGGCCGCGCTCCGATCGCCCCCCAACCGGGCAAGCCCAACCAGCAGCATTATGAACTGCCGGCCGCATTCTTCGAGCAGGTCCTGGGACCGCGCCTGAAATACAGTGGGTGCCTGTATGCCACGCCCGAGACCACCCTGGCGGAAGCTGAGGAAGCGATGCTGGCACTGTCCTGTGAGCGCGCCGATCTGCAGGACGGCATGACCGTGCTCGACTTGGGATGCGGCTGGGGTGCGCTGAGCCTGTGGATTGCACAGCGCTATCCCAACTGCCGCGTGACCGCGCTGTCCAATTCGCGGGTCCAGAAGGACAGCATCGAGCGCCGGGCCGCTCGTGACGGGCTGGCCCATCTCGAGGTGCTGACCTGCGACATCAACGACTTCCAGCCGCAGCGGTCGTACGATTGCGTGATGTGCATCGAGATGTTCGAGCACATGCGCAACTATTGGCGGCTGCTGCAGCGTATTTCCCAATGGCTGCGCCCCGAAGGGACGTTGTTCGTTCACATTTTCGCCCACCGCGACTATGCCTACGAGTACGCCACCGAAGGTGCTGCCAACTGGATGGGGCGACACTTCTTCACCGCCGGCATGATGCCGGCCGACGGACTGCTGCCGTGTTTTCAGGATCATTTGAAGGCGCAGGCCCAGTGGCGTGTCGACGGCCTCCATTATCAACGCACCGCCCAGGACTGGCTGCAGAACCTGGTGGATCACCGCACGGCCATCCTGCCGTTGCTGAAGCAGCGCTATGGGGCCGATGCCGGGCGTTGGTATCAGCGCTGGCGGATGTTCTTTCTGGCATGTTCCGAGATGTTCGGCTACCAGCGCGGCACGCAGTGGGGGGTCAGTCACTACCGCTTTGTGAAACCGGGTGGCGCGGCCGTTTCCGGGAGCACTTACGGCCAGATCGTCGGCCGCGTCGAACACTAGTGCCGAATCAGCGGGTGCGGCCTGCCGCGGCGCTCTATTGACCCTCCAGGGCCCCGCCGGTACGATTCATCGAGTTCCCGGGGCTGACCGCTCGACGTCGTACTTGCCGTGCAGCTCCACTGCCACCGCTGAGGCGGCAGCGCTCGGGCCCGGAGTGCGTTCGTCCGCGTTTGGCAGCCGTAATCTGAGGAGAACACGTTCCATGGCGATTCGCGTCGGCATCAACGGGTTTGGTCGGATCGGTAGAATCGCCCTGCGGGCCATGCGGGCCCACCATCAGACCTTCAACGTGGTTGCGATCAACGATCTGGCGCCGGCCGGTTCGCTGGCGATCCTATTCAAGTACGACAGCGCCCACGGTCGCTACCCCGGCGCGGTCACGCTGGTGGGCGACGACATCCTCGAGGTCGACGGCGATCGCATCAAAGTGCTCAGCGAGTGCAGTCCGGCAGCGCTGCCATGGGGTGACCTGGGCGTCGATATCGTCCTGGAGTCCACCGGGATCTTCACCACCCGCGAGGGGCCGCGCGGCGGCTATGGGGACCATCTCAAGGCCGGTGCGCGCAAAGTGCTGCTCAGTGCCCCGGCCAAAGACGAGCCGGATTACACCGTGGTCCTGGGGGTGAACGACGCGGGGCTGACCGGCGCGCATCAGTGCGTGTCTAATGCCAGTTGCACGACCAACTGTTTGGCCCCGATGGCCAAGGTGTTGCACGACACCTTCGGCATCGAGCAGGGTTTGATGACTACGATCCATGCCTACACCAATGACCAGCACGTGGCCGACCAGATCCACAAGGACCTGCGGCGCGCCCGCGCTGCCGCCAGCAACATCATTCCGACCACTACCGGCGCCGCCCGCGCCGTCGGCAAGGTCATTCCCGAGCTGAACGGCAAGCTGAACGGCTTTTCCGTGCGGGTGCCGGTGCTGACCGGGTCGCTGACCGATCTGGTGGTAAACCTCAAGCGCAGCGCCGGGATCGAGGACATCAACGGTGCCATGCGGGCCGCGGCCGATGGCCCGCTCCGGGGCATCCTGGAGTACTGTGAAGACCCCATCGTCAGCAGCGACATCATCGGCAATCCGCACAGTTCCATTTTCGATTCGTTGAGCACCATGGTCATGCCCGGCAACGGTCACCTGGTCAAGGCCGTCGGTTGGTACGACAATGAGTGGGGCTATTCCTGCCGCACTGCCGACATCATTGCGCGCTTGGCCGCGCGCTAAACCTCTTGCGGCCGTCGGTGCTGGCGTGACCTGGATGTGGCCGGCGGGCGGCGCCTCGCCGGAGGTAGCGCGAATGAAGCGATCAATCGATCAAGTCGATCTCGAAGGCAAGCATGTGCTCATGCGTGCCGATTTCAATGTGCCGCTGGATGATCAGGGACGGATCACCGACGACCGCCGGATCGTGCAGGCAATCCCCACCATCAGGGCGATTCTGGAACAGCATGGCCGCTTGATCCTGATGAGCCACCTAGGCCGCCCGGAAGGCAGGCCTGATCCGCGGTACTCCCTGCGCCCGGTGGCCGCCCGGCTGTCCGCGTTGCTCGGGCAGGAGATTCCGCTGGTCGAAGCCTACCTCGGCGAGCGCCCGCCGGAAGTCCTGTCCAAACTTCGCAAAGGACGGGTGGCGCTGCTCGAGAACCTGCGCTTTCATCCGGAAGAAACCATCAAGGGTGGCGCTGCCGAGCGCGACCCCGCCGTCAAGATCAAGAAGCGGCAGTTCGCCCGCAAGCTCGCCGACTTAGGCCAGGTGTACGTCAACGACGCCTTCGGAACCTGCCATCGCGACAATGCCTCCATGACCACGGTCCCGCTGCTGATGGACGACCGTCCCAAGGTCATGGGCTTTCTGGTACAAAAAGAGTTGCGGTTTCTGGGCGACGCCCTGCGGGACCCGGCCGGGCCCTTTGTGTGCATTCTGGGTGGCGCCAAGGTCTCGGACAAGATCGGCGTGATCGAGGCGCTCCTGCCCAAGTGCGACGCCGTGCTCATCGGTGGGGCGATGACCTATACCTTTATGTTGGCCCGGGGTGAAGCGGTCGGCGCCAGCCGGGCGGAGCCCGATCTCGTGGGGCAGGCCGGTCGCCTGCTGGAGCTGGCCGGCGATCGGCTGCGGTTGCCGGCTGATCATGTGTGCGCGGAGGTTCTCGCGGAGGGCGTCCCCACCACCCTGTGCACCGGGCCGATCCCAGGGCGGTTGATCGGTCTGGACATTGGTCCGCGAACCGTCCAGGGTTATACCGACGTGCTGGCCACCGCCCGGACGGTGGTCTGGAATGGACCCATGGGCGTGTTCGAAATCCCGCCGTTTGATCGCGGAACGCTGCAGGTTGCCGCCGCCACCGCCAAGGCCACTGATGACGGCGCGCTTAGCATCGTGGGCGGCGGTGACAGCGCCGCGGCCATCGTTGCCGCGGGCCTGGAGACCCGGATCACCCACGTATCCACCGGGGGTGGGGCCTGTCTGGAGTTTCTGGAGGGCAAGCCCTTCCAGGCCATTGAGATCCTCGATGATGCGGACCCCACATAGCTCGCCGGGGTTCACCCGCAGCGGCGAAACCGCGCGCGATAGGCGGTCCGGTCCGCCGGTGTAAGCGGCGCCGGGCGCATCGCTGGTTTGGGGCTGCGCCCCCCCCTGCGTGGGCGTCCGTCATGAGGGGTGTGCTGCCCCCGGGGTACCAGTTGTGCTGCAATGATGGATATGTGCGAACCGCGCATTCGAATTGCTCCCTCGCTGCTGTCCGCCGATTTTGGCCGGTTGCGCGAGGAGATTGCCGAGGTGGAGCAGGCGGGGGCCGATCTGCTGCACTTGGACATCATGGACGGCCATTTCGTGCCCAATCTGAGCTTCGGGGTGCCCGTTATTGAAAAGATTCGCGGTTACTCCACCCTTTTTTTCGATACCCATGTGATGATCACGGACCCGCAAAAGTATGCCGAACCGTTCATCAAGGCGGGCAGCAACAACTATACCTTTCATGTGGAGGTCAGCCCGACCCCACGGGCCCTCATCGACCAGATCCGCTCCCTGGGCTGCCAGGTGGGGATTGCCCTGAACCCGACCACACCGCCGAGCGCCATTGCCACAGCGCTGGACGCGGTCGACCTGGTTCTGGTGATGAGCGTCTGGCCGGGGTTCGGGGGACAGACGTTCATTCCGGAAGTGCTGCCCAAGGCGGCCCAGATTCGTTCCAAACTCCGGCCGGATCAGCGGTTGGAGATCGACGGCGGCATTGGTCCGCAGACGGTGGCGGCCGCCGCCCGGCACGGGGTAGACACTTTTGTCGCCGGTTCTGCTATATTCGGGGCGCCGAATCGCGCGGCGGCAATGCAGGAATTACGATCGCAAGCTGAATTGGCGTGGAAAGCCGGACAGGCCCCCTGGTGCTTCCCATGAAGGCCGCTTCCAAGAATATGACCTCGGTAATTCTGGTGCCGTCGGCCGAGACCGATTGGCAAGCCGGCGGGCGTTTCGCCACCCGGACGCCCATTTCGGTGAACCAGCAGGGCCGCGCTGAGATTGCCACCTGGGCCCGTCAGTTGGCGGTAAGACCGCCAGCGGCGATCTATTCGGCCGACCGCGATCCCGCGGCCCAAACCGCCCACGATCTGGCTGAGTCGTTCCACCTCAGGGCCAAGAAGGCTGATCGGCTGGAAGAGATGGCACTGGGCTTGTGGGAGGGCCTAACCCCGGAGGATCTGGCCAAGCGCTTCGCCAGGGCCTTTCGCCAATGGAAAGAGGATCCCTCCAGCGTGTGTCCGCCCGAAGGCGAGGCGTTGCCCGCAGCCGCCGAACGGGTCATCAAGGAAGTCGGCCGCCTGGGACGCAAGCATCTGGGGCAGTGTTTCGCGGTGGTTCTGGGGCCGTTGGCGCTTGCGGCGTTGCGCTGCCATCTCGAGGGCAAAGACTGCTCTGCTTTGTGGGAGATGACGTCCGACAAGCCCATACGTTATGCCCTGGATCCGGAGGCGTGTAGACCGATCATGTCCCGCTGAAAGCCGGCGCGGATTCGAGGCACGCCCCCGACCGCCCCAGGGTTCTCCATGGAAGGTGTACCATGGCATCGCAACAAGCCCCAATTCCCAAGAAATCCGATGTCCCCGAGGGTGTGTGGGCCCGCTGCGAGGCCTGCGGCGAGATGCTCTATACCCGCGAATTCCAGGAGGCCTTGTCCGTCTGCCCGACCTGCCAGCACCATCACCGGATCGACGCCCGGACGCGGGTACGGCAGGTCTGCGATGAAGGCACCTTCGAGGAGTTTCTGACCGACCTGGTGCCCACCGATCCGCTCAAGTTCATCGACCGCATCCCCTATAACGAGCGCATCAAGCAGATCCAGTCCGCCACCAGCGAAAAAGAGGCCGTCATCGTCGGCAAGGCCTACATCAAGGGCCGCGGAGTCATCCTTGGGGTCATGAATCCCTACTTTATCATGGCCAGCATGGGCTCGGTGGTTGGTGAAAAGGTCACCGCGGCGGTGGAGCGGGCGATGGAAGACAATCTGCCGCTGGTCATCGTCACGGCGTCCGGCGGGGCCCGCATGCAGGAGGGCATGGTCTCGCTGGTCCAGATGGCCAAGACGTCGGCCGCGCTGGCCCGCCTGGATGAGGCCGGCGGTTTGTACATCGTGGTGCTGACCGATCCGACCACTGCCGGGGTGGCGGCCAGCTTCGCAATGCTGGGCGACGTCATCCTGTCCGAGCCGAAGGCCATGGTCGGCTTCGCCGGCCCGCGTGTGATTGCCAACACCATCAAGGAGGAACTGCCCGAAGGTTTCCAGACCGCGGAGTTCCTGCTGGATCGCGGTTTCATCGACCGCATCGTCGAGCGCAAGAACCTTCGCTCCGAGATTGCCAGGATCATCGACTTCTGCGGCAAGTGATCCGCGGCGGCAACCGCTCATCAGCGGAGCGGTGCACGCTCGTGCTGCCGTCACACATGTGGATTGCTTGAAGATAATCTTTGCACACCACCGATACATCTAGTAGATTAGTATTGGTAGAGGCGGCGCGGCCTCGAATCGGTGCTGGTAACCAACTTCCAACTGACATGATTCAACGAGCACGGATGTTCAAAGTTCTCGCCTTGCTGGTGGTCAGCATGAGTGTCGGGGCCTTGATTCTGTCCCGGCTCGAGCCCGGCCGCGAGCGCATGGCCACCACCGTACTGCTGAGTGCCCAAGGCCGTGCCCCAGAGGCTGCCGCACCCGCCGATGGCTTTCCGTGGGCCCGCACGACGGTGTTCTGCGAAGCGATCTCCGGTCGTAACCTATTGCCTATCATTGGCAATGGGTCGTCGCACCCGGCCCACGTGCGGATCAAGCCGGATGGTCTGCTGGAGTTCCAACCGGCGTGGTATCGCCGCCAGGTGTTTTCTGATGAGCCCTCGGCGCTGCGGGTCGGCATCGAGTTGCCGTCACAGGCCCGTGGCGTCAGCAGCACTCAGCTCAAATCACTGGACGCCCTGCTGGGCCGCCTGAAATCGACCTTGACCGGTCCCGGCGACGTCGTGCGGTTTCAGTCGTTCCATTCCGCAGTCCCCGACCTGGGGCGTCATCTCAAAGTCGCTCGCGAGCAACTCATGGCCTTGTCGCGCTTGGACGGCTAGCTCGCTTACCCCATGCCCTCGGCTAAGCCTGCCGGAGTTCTGCCGGACGACGCGGTTCGCCTGGAGTTGACCTCATCGCGACCGGGCTTCTACAATGTCGATCAAGCCTGGAGTCTCCTGGATCTGATTCGCACCGGCGTGGATCGCCCTGCTCCGACACGGGCACAGCCCTGATCAGCATCGAGACCACCGCAACCCCCCATGGATGGACGGGCGGGTCGGACCCCGCTGGACTCAGGCAGACACCCAGCACAGCGCGGGTCTCCCAGAGAGTCGGCCGCAGACGGAGGGCCGCGAGAGCGTGATACCGGGGTACACCAAGCTGGCGGTCATTGGGCGGGGCGCCGGCTCTCAGATCTTCAAGGTCCGGAATAGCCGCAGTGGTGAGTGGTTTGCGCTGAAGCAGGTGCTGCGCGGCGATGATCCCGATGGCAAGTTTTTTGAACAGACCGAGGCCGAAGCTCGGGTCGGTCTGGCAGTGCAGCATCCCCAGGTGCGGCGGATTCTTGAAATGCACCGCGTGCGTCGCCGCTTGCGGGTGGTTGCATTGTACCTGCGGATGGAGTATGTCGAGGCTCAGACGCTGGAGCAGCAGCGGGTCAGCGATCTTCGGTTGTTGGTTCGGCTATTCGGGCAGATCGCCTTGGGGCTGCAGGCCATCCACCAAGCCGGCTACGTTCATGCCGATATCAAGCCCGGCAACATCCTGGTCACGCCCGAGCCGATGGTCAAAATCATCGACCTGGGGCAGAGTTGCAGCCTCGGAACGGTCAAGCAGCGCATTCAGGGAACCCCGGACTTCATCGCCCCGGAGCAGGTCATGCGTTTGCCGCTCAGCGAGAGAACCGACGTCTTCAACCTCGGGGCCACATTGTATTGGTGCCTGACCGGAAAGCCGTTTCCAACCCGGCTGCGCAGCCAGCAGCGAGCGGGTTCGTTCGACATCGGATCACCCAGCGTGGCTCCGACTCCGCAGGAATGCAATCCCAAGGTGCCGGGGATCTTGTCAAACCTGGTGATGGATTGTTGCCGCAACAGTCCAGCCAGCCGGCCGCCGGACATGCCAGCCGTGCGCGATCGCTTGCAAGCGGTTGAAAAAGCGGTGAAGCTGATCGAGAGGTAGCCTCGACGGCGAGGTGCTTGAGAAGGCCGCAGCCATGTTCCTATTGCCTTCGAATCCAGACGAGGTCATCGACGTCTATCGGCGGGCGGCCGATGAGAATCGGCACGACGCTCTGCTGCGCGGCGCGACCCTGTATTTTCCGGACTACGGCCAGTTGGTCATGACCGGCGACATACACGGCCATCGCCGCAACTTCGAGAAACTGGTCAAGTTCTGTGTGCTGGGACAGTCGGCGGCCAGGCACGTCATTCTGCATGAACTGATCCACCAGGAGCCGGTGCGGCTGAACGACATCGACTTGTCGCACGAAGTCCTGTTCGAAGCGGCGCACTGGAAATGTGCGTTTCCCGAGCAGGTTCACTTTCTGCAAAGCAATCATGAAATGGCCCAGTTGGTCGGCCATGAGATCACCAAGAACGGCCGCTTCGTGCTCCAGGCCTTCGAGGACGGCGTTGCCCACACCTTCGGGCGCAATCACATGCCGCGGATCATGGACGCCATCAAGGATTTCATTTCCAGTTTTCCGCTGGCCGCCCGGACGCCGCACGGCATCTTCATGTCGCACTCCTTGCCGGGGCCCGCGGAGTGGCCGCTGTTCGACCCGGCGGTGTTCGAACGCACCATCAACCTGGAAGATTTTCTGGAAACCGGGCCGGTGTACAGCCTGGTGTGGGGCCGCGGGCAGACGACTGCCGAACTCGATGATGCGGCACTGCGCCTGAATGCCGAATTGTTCATCGTCGGGCACCAGCCTCAGGAGACCGGTTTCGAAGTGGTCGGTCAGCGGATGCTCATCCTGGCCAGCGATCACAACCATGGCGTGTTCCTGCCCATCAACTTGTCCCGCAAGTACACCATGCCCGAACTGGTCAAATCAATCCGCCCATACGTATCGGTGCCTTGAGCCACATCCGCCGCGGGCGAATGACGATGGGGCCCATACCAGCCCTCAATTGACCCCGGGCGCGCTGCAGCGGGTGGCAAGGGCGCCGATTTCTTCCCCGGTCCCGATCTCGGTCATACACCGGCGGGTTTCCGGGATATGCAACCGGAGGATTGCGTGCCAGTTGAAACGTTCCGGGCACCAGGCTTCAAGGATGTGGCTTGACGTTCAGGCCGGCCGCGTTAGACTGCGTGGTGCTGCCACATTGGCGGTACCTTGACAATTGAACAAGATTGACGCCCGGGTGTGATTCGTGTGTGCGAATCAGGGAAGGTGGTGCAAATCCACCGCGGACCCGCCGCTGTAAACGGGGACGAAGGCTGCAAGAGACCATTGGTCGCCGCAAGCGACTGAGAAGGGGCAGCCGGAGGACGATCCGTAAGCCAGAAGACCCGCCTGGGGCGTCGCTGACGCTTGGTGCCCCGGGTCTGGGTGCTGTGAGTCTGCTTCGGATCGGCTGACGCCTTCCTGCTGATGTGTGTGGCCGCCGCCCGTTGATTGAACTCCCAGGACTACCCCACCGGTGGTGCTGGGATTTTTTTTTGGCGCGGGTCGCGGCCGCAGTGGCTGCCATCGCCGGGGAGGATCATCGCATGTCTTGGACTTCACAGGCCTGGTGTGGGTGCACATTCAACGTTCCCGCCGCAATGGTCGCGGTCGTACTGCCGTTGCTCGCGGCCTCGGCCGACACTTTTGACGAGTACGCCTCAAGTGAGACGTTCGCGCTGCCTGCCGGGACGGCGGTGTTCGATGCGTTGCCCGACGGCCGGCTGGCGGCCCTGGTGGGCGACCAGGTGTACCTGGAGTCGGGCCCGCGCACGCGGCAGTTCGACTTGCTCGGAACGCTGTCCGACGCGGTGATTCCGGAGTTTGGCGCGGCGTTCCTGGCGTGCGCCCCGGAGGGCGCGCGGCTGGCGGTCGGCAATAACGGCTTCGGGGCCGGCGCGGCGGTGGGCATCTTCGAACCCAGCGCTGCGGCTGGCCAGATTGCCGTGCAGTGGGTGGCAATGGAGCATTTCGATGGTGCCTGGTACGACAACGACACGCTGGCGGTGACCGGCGGTTTCGATCCCGCAACGGTAACCCTGCTGGACCTCTCCGATTCCGCAGATCCGCTGCAGATCGTGGTGGTCGGCAGCATCGGCGGGGCAGCCGCCGGTGTGGCCTTCGACGGTCAGGGCAACCTCTATACCGGCAACGGCTTTCAGACCTCCGGGCCCAGCGGGAGCGGTTGGATCAAGGCCTTTGAGTGGGCGGAGTGGATCCGCGCTGCGACGTCCGGCGTGCCGCTGGATTTCGAGACCGCCGGAGCGCAGGTTGCCGACCTGCTGTCCGCAGCAGCGCTCGGATTCGATCAAGAGGGCAACCTGCATGTCGGCGGCGGTGATCTGTTTGGCGGCAGCGGCGACTTCGATCGGGCCGCGGTGGTCCGGGCTGCCGCAGTCCAGCAGGCCTTGGCCGGAGGCGGGGCGGTGGACCCTGGCGACCCGCAGCAGGTGCTGTTCTTGGACCCCGACGTGCAGAACCAAGCCAACTTCTACGACATCACCGCCAACCCGCTGACCTGCGAGCTGCTCATTCGGGAAGGCGCGATGGCTTACGTGTATGTCGGGACCGACCCATATGCCCATGAAGTGGTCAGCTACCTGCCCGGAAGCGGCGTGGGCGTGGACTTCATCAGTGGCGAGCCTTTTCAGAATCCGCTGACCGCCCTGGGACGGCCGACGGTGGACACCACCGGCGATGGTGTGATCCTCCCGGTGAACCAGGCCGTTCCGGTGAACGCGGTCTACGCGCCCCTGCGGGCCGCCGAGTTGGTCGGCGTCGGCAGCGGCGGTCACCTGGTGATCAAGTTCAACCATCCGGTTCTCGATGATCCGTGCAACCCCTATGGCATCGATCTGATCGCGTACGGCAATGCCTTCTATCTGGCGGCCGGCGGGCCGTGGCAGAACGGAGATCCACAAGCGACGCTGTTGAGCGGCGTGCTGTTCGGCGAGCCAGGGGTGCTGTCGGTCAGCCAGGACGGTCGGACCTGGTACGCGTTTGAGCGCGGTCCGTTCGCCGACGGATTTGCTCCGACCCTGGGGCGGCGGTTCGATCCGGAGTCACCGGACGCCGGCCTGGGTCCCTGGAACCTGTGGTGGGGGCAGCCCACCGATCCCACGGTGCCCCTGGATCCGGAACTTCAACCGGCCGATCTTTCCGGGCTCACGGTAGCTCAGGCTGCTGCAACCTACGGCGTGTCGGCCGGCGGAACCGGCTTTGACATCGGGACCCTGGGGCTGGATTGGGTGCAGTATGTGCGGGTGCAGCCCGGCGATTTCGCGGTTCCGGAAATCGACGCACTGGCCGATGTCGCTCCGCTGGGGCAGGTGCCGTCCGATCCGGATCTCGATGGTGATGGTGTCGTCGGGCCCGCCGATCTGGCCATTCTGCTGGGCCAGTGGGGGCCGTGCGACTGTTGCCTCGCGGATCTGAACGGCGACGGTGGGGTCGGCGCCGCGGATCTGGCCGCATTGTTGGGGAGTTGGCACTGATGGTGCCACGATCGCAGGAGACGTCCGGGATTCGAAGGCCACCCCGCCGCGGGCGCCCCGCCGGGTTTACGCTGGCGGAATTGCTGACCGTCGTGGCAGTGGTGGCCCTGCTCATGGGGCTGCTGCTGCCCAGTGTGCAGAGCGCTCGGGCCCAAGCGCGCAGCGTGGTCTGTTTGAGCAACCTGCGGCAAATGAGTGTGGCCGCCCAGGTATACGTCGAAGCCGGCAGCGGTCGCTATCCAGTGGCCTACTGGTTTGATCTTCGGGATCCCGTCCGCCCGGTGGCGTTGAATTGGGATTACAAGACCACCATCGATTGGCCGGCCGGCGGCACCGTGTCCATCGAGAGCGGGCTGCTGTGGGGTGGGCAGGCAGCCGATCGCATTCAGCAGTGTCCGGCGTTCGGCGGGCCCAGCAATGCAGTTGCCGCGAACACCTCCGAGCCGCACACCGGGTACAACTACAACACCAGTTTCATTGGACACGGCCAGGCCGAAACCATCCCCGATCCGGCGACGGCAGTCAGTGTGCGGCGGCCGTCAGCCTGTGCCTTGTTTGGAGACGGTGAGTTCCGCGGCGGGGCCAACAAGTTCATGCGCGCCCCGTGGCCAAATCCGGGGGACGTCGGGTTCATGGGCCGTTTCGCGGGTACCCAAGGCTATCGTCACCGGGGCCGGACCCACGTGGCCTTCTGTGACGGCCACGCCACTGGCTGGGAGGAGCGGCACACCGCTACGTCACCGCCGGATCAGCAGCACCTGGCGCCGCAGACCGGGTTCTTGTCGGCCGACAATGCGGCCTACGATCTGGAATGAACCGCGAATGCGAACCGCCCCGGAACTGGCGTTCGGAGCCGTCTCCGGGTAAAAAGGGCCATTCTGGTTATTAGCCCGCCGGTTGTGGCGACGGGATCACCCTGGCTGTTTGATTTGGAGACCCGGTATGTCAGTTCCCTGTGATATCAAGAATCCCCAGCTCGCCCCCCAGGGCAAGAAACGCATCCTGTGGGCGGCCAATGACATGCCCGTCCTCCGACAGGTGTCCGACCGCTTCCGGAAGGAACGGCCGCTGGCCGGCCTGAACATGAGTTGCTGCCTGCACGTCACCGCCGAGACCGCCAATCTGGTGCGCACTCTGGTCGACGGCGGGGCCAAAGTCATGTTGTGTGCCAGCAACCCACTCAGCACCCAGGATGACGTCGCGGCGTCACTGGCTCACGACTTTGACATCCCGGTGTATGCCATCAAGGGCGAGAATGTCGAGACCTTCTACAAACACCTCAACGTCGTTGTAGACCACAAGCCGAACATTACCATGGATGACGGCGCCGATCTGGTCAACCTGCTGCACACCAAGCGGCGCGGCGAAGCCGCCAACATCAAGGCCAGCATGGAAGAGACCACCACCGGAGTGATCCGCTTGCGGGCCATGGAACGCAAGAAGGAACTAATGTTCCCGGTGATCGCGGTCAATGATGCCACCACCAAGCACCTGTTCGACAATCGTTACGGCACCGGGCAGTCGACGCTCGACGGGATCATCCGGGCGACCGATGTCCTGCTGGCCGGCAAGAATGTGGTGATCGGCGGGTACGGCTGGTGCGGCCGTGGCGTGGCCGACCGCGCCCGCGGCATGGGTGCCAGCGTCACCGTCACCGAGGTCAGCCCGCTGCGGGCCCTCGAAGCGGTCATGGATGGCTTCCGGGTGTGCCCGATGGCCTTGGCTTGCACCTATGGCGATATCTTCGTGACTGTCACCGGCAACAAGCACGTGGTCGCCAAGCAGCACTTCGAGAAGATGAAAGACGGCGCCATCGTCTGCAACAGCGGCCACTTCGATGTCGAGCTGGACATTCCAGCACTGGCCGCGATGGCGGCCAGCCGGAACAACGGCGTGCGCGACAATGTCGACGAATTCGTGCTGCCCGACGGCCGCCGGATCTTCCTGCTGGCGGAAGGTCGACTGGTTAATCTCTCGGCCGCCGAAGGGCATCCGGCCAGCGTGATGGACATGAGCTTCGCAACCCAGGCCCTGGCCTCGGAGTGGGCGGTCAAGAACGAAAGCAACCTGACCCACAAGGTTTACGACGTCGATCCGTTGATCGAAGAGTGGGTATCGGCCCTGAAGCTGAAGTCGATGGGTGTCCAAATCGATGAACTCAGCTCGGGCCAGAAAGAATACCTGGAATCGTCCGGCGAGGGTACCTAGCGGCGGCCGACCTGGGCGGGTGGCGTGCTCACGCGGAGCGCGGGCAGGTGCGGCAACCACAGTGCCGAACCACTCATGCCCGCGGACCCCGATCCAGACGGAAGCCGCACAGTTGGTGGGCGATGACCTGGCGGGGCGTGGTCAGCCGGTAGGGCCACGCCGGCAGCCGGACAAACCGCTTCTGGCGGCAGATGCGGTTGGCCTGGCGGTCCTCCGCATCGGGCAATGGATGGGCCTTGTAGCACACCACCAGGCTGCCGTGATCGCAGAACCGCCGGGCCCGCGCCAGGCATTCACCAATGGTGGCTACCGCCCGAAATAGGATCAGGTCGAATCGGCCGGCCGTTGCCGCCCAGTGTTCTGAATGAGCATGGATCGCCCGGCAGTTGGGCAGTTTCAGATCCTCCACAAACCGTTCCACACACTTGATTTTTTTGTGCGTGCCGTCGATCGCAGTGACTTGCCAGTCCGGGCGGCACACGGCCACCGGGATCGCCGGAAACCCGGCGCCCGTGCCCACGTCCAGAACCGTGTGCACGGTGGCGCCGATGTGCTCCAGCCACACCACCAGGGCCAGCGAATCGGCATAGTGCTTGACGGCCGCCTCTTCGGGATCGGTGATGGTCGTGAGATTGATCTCGCGGTTGGCGGCGACCAGCAACTCGTAGTGTCGTGTGAGACGCTGGATGGCGTCCGCCGGCAGGGTCAGGCCCAACCCGCCGAGCGCTCGGCTGAGCGCCGCTGCAAATGCGAATTCTGGATTCATCAGCACCGGACGGTAACACTCCTGCGGAACCTGTGCAAACAGCGGCGGGCCCAGCGTCGCCGTGAAGCCGGGCCGGCCGGGCGTGCTTCCCGGCCAAGACCCGCGTCGGGGGCCTGGACCCCGCCACACCTCAACCGCAGGTGTCGGCAGGGGGTCATGGTTGCCACACGCGCACTGCCGCTGTGGCGTTGCCTTGCGGTTGCGGTATACTAATAACCGTCCAAGCGAGTCGCCAGGCAATTGACCCCGTGCTTGATCCGGATGCCCGTACGATGACTGCCGCCCAGGACAATCTTGAAGCCACGGTGCTGATCGTCGACGACAACGAGCAGAACGTCGAGTTGCTACAGGCTTACATGGAAGAAATCGCCGGCGTGAAGACGTTCACCGTCGCAGACGGAGTCGCCGCCCTGCGGGCGGTGCGCACCCACAAGCCCGACCTGATCCTGCTGGACATCATGATGCCCAAGATGTCAGGCTACGAAGTCTGCACCCATCTCAAGCAGGATGCCGGCACCCGCAACATCCCAGTGATCATGATTACCGCCCTGAACGAACCCAGCGACTACGAGCGCGGCATGGAGTCGGGGGCTGACGACTTCATGACCCGCCCGCTGAATCGCGTGGAGTTTGTGGCTCGCGTCCGCAGTCTGTTGCGGCTCTGCAAGATGCGGCAGGAATTCGACCAGAACAACGCCGGCGGCTGATCCCGGCGCAGCTCCGAGCACACCTGGTGAGTGAATCCGGTTCGCAATCGTTGTTGTCCTTGAGCGTTGAGGCCTTTCTGGCCCAGGCCGGTGCCCGGTTGCCGACCCCAGGCGGCGGTGCCGCGGCCGCACTGACCGGCAGCCTGGCGGTTGCCATGGGCCGCATGGTCGTGGCGTACTCAAGGGCGGATTCGTCCGATCCCGGCGCAACTTTGGCGTGGGAACAGACGACGGGTCAGTTGGAGCGCCTGGATCAGGTCAGCCGCAGGCTGGTCGATGAGGACGCCGCCGCCTATCAGCAATACTCCGAGGTCACCCGTGGCATCCGCAAGAAGCAACTGGCCTGCGAGGCCCTGCAGCCGGTTGCCCGGCTGGCGATCTCGGTGCCGCTGGAGGTTGCGGCCACTGCCGTAGCCTTGCTCCGGCTGCTCGATCAGGGCAAGGGCCGTACCAATCCGGCGCTGCGCAGCGACCTGGCGGTGGCCGCACATCTGGCCGATGCCGCGTGTCGTTCTGGCGCTGAGATGATGCGGGTAAATATTATCGACCTGGAGCATGCCGATGACCGAGCCCGGTTTCACCGGCAGGGCGATCAACTGGTGACCACGTCCGCCCGTCTCGCCGCCCAAATCATCACATTTGTCCACGGCGAGTAATCGGGCACCCGCTGGCCCGCCGATACACAATCCATGGACCCTGGCGACTGCAGCCCGGACCTCGATCCCCGGCCGGACGAAACTCCGGCCGGTCCCCCAGCCCGCGGGCGCCGCTGGCTGGGCATTCACTTCGAGTGCTGCCACGTGTACAGCCGCGTCTACAAGAACGCGGCCGGCACCGCCTACGAAGGACGCTGCCCCAGATGCTACGCCCGGCTGGTCATCCCCGTCGGCCCTGGCGGTAGTACGGCACGATTCTTCTCCGCTTCCTGACGGTTGCCGCAAGGGAGCCGCAGCCCGGCATCGCCGGGTTCCGTGCGCCCATTAATAAGGTATAAGGGTTTGCCATGCCCGCTACCGGAATAAGTGAATGACCCCCAATCGCTTTCGATGTGCTCCGGCGCAATCACGCCGGATCGCCGGCCGACCTTGGCACACGGTGGCCCTTCCCCATCCCGCAGACGCCACCCAGACCACGCTGTCGACTTGCCGAAACGACCCGGTCGACCTGGCGAAACGACCCGGTCGACCTGGCAAAACGACCTGGTCGACCTGGCAGAACGACCCGGTCGACTTGGCAGAACGACCTGGTCGACCTGGCGAAACGACCAGGTCGACTTGGCAAAACGACCAGGTCGACTTGGCAGAACGACCAGGTCGACCTGGCAGAACGACCCGGTCGACCTGGCAGAACGACCAGGTCGACTTGGCAAAACGACCAGGTCGACCTGGCAGAACGACCTGGTCGACTTGGCGAAACGACCAGGTCGATCTGGCAGAACGACCCAGTCGACTTGGCGAAACGACCCGGTCGATCTGGCAGAACGACCCAGTCGACTTGCCGAAACGACACAGTCAGTGTGTCGGAACGACTGTGTCGTTTTGGGGAGCCGCCGGTAGTGCTCGGGTACAGCCGCGTTGAGGTCGGGTCGCAAGCAACCGCCCCCCCCAGCGCCCCGCGGACTGTCGGCCAACGGCGGGCGGCACGCTAGCGAGGCCATGGGGCCCCAGACAAGTTGTTCGGGGCTGCGGGCAGGGCCCCGCGTTCAAGGTGCACCGCGGCTATCGCCCTTTCGCGATTGTTGGTTGCATGGTGCGCGGGCTATAATGCCCAATCTTGCGGGCCAGCGATAACCTCGAGATTGTCGATGTTCTCGGTTCTCCTATTTGGGACCCCACCGCCGACTTGGTGCATTTTTGTCGAGCTGGCTGTCTGCGGCCTGCTGGTGGCGCTGATTGGGGCCCGCTTGACCCACATGGCCGACGCCATCAGCGATCTCCTGAACCTGGGGAAGGCCTGGGTCGGGGTCCTGCTGCTGGCCAGTGTGACCTCCCTTCCGGAGGTGGTCACCAGCAGCACGGCCGTGCTCATCGGGCAACCCGATCTGGCATTCGGTAACATCTTCGGCAGTTGTATGTTCAATGTGGCGATCATCGTCATCCTGGATGGCATCTTGCGCCGGGGTTCGGTCCTGGGCGAGGTCACCAATGCCTCGCACGGGCTCAGCGCCTCGCTGGGCATCATCCTGATTGCCGTGGGCGTGTTGAGCATGAACGTCATGGGGCGGTTGCTCGACCGCCACCCGGCGGATTCACTTACACCGCGCCTGGTCGAGCTGGTTCTGTGTGCGGCGATCGCGGTGACCTATCTGGTGTGCATGCGCATGACCTTCCGCTTCGAGCGCCAGCAGGCCGCGGGTCAATTGAAGCTGCCGGCCGTCGAAGGCCAAACGAGTTCAACGATTTATGCCCAGTTTGGCGTGCTGTCAGCGGTCCTGGTGCTGCTGACCATCTGGTTGGCCCGCACCGGCGACGTGCTTCAGGATCACCCCATTGAGGTCTTGGGCGGCCGGACCCTGGGGGCCACCTTCGTGGGGGCGTTCTTCCTGGCGGTGGCCACCTCGCTGCCTGAGATTGTCACCAGCGCCACCGCGGTGCGCATGGGACATCTGGACCTGGCCTTAGGCAACATTTTCGGCAGCAACATGTTCAACATTTTCGTGATCCCTTTCTTGAAGTGCGTGTCGCTGGTTCACGGTGATGCGGTGCTGATGGGCGGCCCGCACTTCTCCATGCAATTACACACCATGGCAGCCCTGCTGGCGATCCTGGTGACTGCGGTCGCCTCCGGAAGTTTGATTTACCGCACCAAGCGGCGGCTGTTCCATTTTGGGTTTGATTCCGCGATCATCGGGATCATATACGTCATCGGGTTTGTGGTGCTGCTGAATTGATCGTTCTGCAAGAGGGCGATACCGAGATGATCCGACTCGCCCACATCCTGCTCTGGTCGCTGGCCGCGGTGCCCCCGGCGGCTGAGCCCGTGGACCCCCCGAATCTGCCCGAGGACCGAGCCACCGACCCGGACGCGCCCGCCGAGGTGTCCACCGTTGTGGAAGGTCAAGTCGTCGACGCTCTGGGCCGCGGCGTGGCCGACGCTGACATCACCGTCGCCGCGGTCGACGGCCCGGCGGTTCACGGCAGCGCTCAATCCGGCGAATTCGGAGACTTCACCGTGCGGCTGGCCGGCCGGCATTACGGACGGTTCACCCTGACGGTGGGCCGGTCCGGATTCGTCACCCGCACCACCGAATTCGAGGTGGATCCAGACGATCCGGAATCCTTCATCGACGTCGCCCTGGTCGGCAGCTTGTCCCTGTCGGGTACCGTCGTGCAGCAGAAGGACGACGTGCCCATTGCCGGTGCCCAGGTCGCGCTGCACACGCTGTACCGCAATGCCTCCGCCATCACCGACGCCCAGGGCCGCTTTTCGTTCGAGGAGCTGATCGCCTCCGAAATTCGGGTCACCGCCGAGGCCGACGGCTTCGGCCGCGAGGAAGTCAACATCGTGGTGCAGGCCGAGACGCCGGAGGTGCGCATCGCGCTTGACCCGGAGCGCGTGCTGGTCGTAACCGTGCTGGACAATCGAGACGCGCCCGTGCACCAGGCGGACGTGGAACTCGCCGTGGATTCGACCCGTGACTATCGCCGGGAGCAGACCGACGAGCGCGGCCAGGTCACTTTTCGCAGACTGCCGTACGATCAACTGCAGTTGTCCCTGCGGGTCAGTCATGCCCGCTACGTGGCAACCGGCCGGTACGACCAGCACGTGACCTTCGATCCCGAACCCGTCGAGAAGCGCCACGTCGTGCACCTGGTACCGGCCGCCGAGGTTCGAGGAACCGTGCGCAGCCGCGCCGAGGACCGCGTCCTGAATGGGGTGCGCATCGACATCGATGCGGCCGACGAATACACTTCGCCCCACGCGTTCACGAATCTCTCCGGGCGCTATCGAATTGGCAGTTTGGAACCGGGTGTGTTGGTCATTACGGCACGGGTTGCCGGGCACGCGCCCGATGTACAGCAGGTGACGGTCGCGGCCGAAGCGCCAACGGTCGTCGACTTCGAGTTGGACAGAGGCCGCACCATTACGGGGGTGGTGGTGAATCCGGACGGTCGGCCGGTGTGGGGTGCCGAAGTCCGCACCCGGAAGTGGCGTGGGTTCGAAACCCTCCGGCTGGCGGCGTTCAGCGATGCCGCCGGGAAGTTCGTGCTGCCACACGCGCCGACCGATGCATTCCGGGTGGATGTGGTGGCTCCCGGCCAGGGCTGCCGCGACCAGGCGATTTCGGCCGAGCGCGATGATTACCGGCTTACGGTCGAGCCGCTGTCCGTCGCGGAGGCGGGAACCGCGCTGTGTCGGGCCGCGGTGGGAGATGCCTGCCCGGCATTGAACGTGACCACTTTGGGTGGGCGGCGCATCGATGCCGCCACGATCGCCGGCAAGGTGATCCTGTTTGATTTCTGGGCCACCTGGTGTGGCCCCTGCGTGGCTGAAGTGCCGACCCTCAAGAACATCTACCAGGAGCACGGCCGCCGCGGCGACTTCATGATGATCGGGGTCAGCAATGACTTCGACCAGGCAACGCTCGAGCGGTTTATCAAGCAGCGCGAGCTGCCCTGGGATCAGGTTTTCGGGCCCGACAGCGGAGCGCCGGAGCTGTCACAGGCCTTCGGTGTCCAGGCGCTGCCTTGTACCATTCTGTTGGGGCGCGACGGCAAGATCGTGGCGGTCGGATTGGTCGGGGAAGCCCTGCAGCAGGCCGTCGGTGCCCAGCTCGGGTCCAAACCGCCGGCAGACGGCCCGTGATGCACCCCAAAAAAGAAGGCGGAGGTCTGGGCGACCTCCGCCGGGTTGAGTTTAGCGCTTGCCGGTGGGGCTACGGGTAGAACGACTCGGTGAACGCGAAGCGGCCACCGATCAGTTCGTGCATTTCCAGAGTCTGGGTGATCACCAGCTTGTCGGCGAATGCCGTGATCGTCCCTAGACCGCCGCCGTCATCCCAGGTTTCCGGGCGGATGGTCTTGAGCATTTCGATCAGGTCTTCCTGCTTGTCTTCGCGGTCCTGTTCGAAGTCGATGAGGCCGCCGCCACCGCCCCCGCCGCCACCACCGCCGCCACGGCCCCCGCCGCCACCACCGCCGCCGCCGGCACCGCCGCCGCCTCCGCCGAAGATGCTGCCGCCGCCGCTGCCGCTGCCGCCGCCGCCGCTGCCGCCACCACCGCTTCCGCCACCACCGCCGCCGCGGCCACCGCCGCCGCCGCCGCCACCACTGGTACCGCCATTCTCAACGCGGATTTCGGGTGCGTCGCTCCAAAACGGCCGGCTGATGTATAAGTTCTCGACGGAGTAGGCCTTGGTGTACAACCGGCTGTTGAAGTCGGCCCTGGTGGAGACCTTGATCATGCCGCCGATGACGTGGTAGGTCAGGCGATCGTTGTCGTTGTCGGCTTCATCGGACACCTGGTTCAGGACCAGATCCAGAACCTCGCCCACGGTCGTATCGGTCATCGCCAGCGACACCAGCGTGGTGCGGTCGACGTTGGCTGCACTGTTCTCGATCTTCCGCCATGAGAACACCAAGTTCTTGAGCCCGTATGTCTCTTTCAGTTGCAGCAGGATGTCTTCGAGGGCTTCTTCATCCCACTCGACCGACTCGATCGGGGTGTTCAGCACCTTGACCATCTGCTGGATGCGAAACTGGGCCCGCGGGATCTGGAGTGGGCGCTGGGTCGCCGAAGGCGGCGGACTCTGGGCTGGCGCGGCCGCGGTGACGCCCACCAGGGCGACCAGGGTGCAGATCAGCTTGGTTCGCATGAAGATGTCTCCGTGATCGCCGTTGCGATCGGGTTTGCAAGTCGGGGCGCAATCACCCGAACTGGCGGGTGGGAACACTCGGTGCCCTTGATATTATACTCCCGCCGCCGGCGATCTTCCAACGGGTGATCCGCCGGGCCGCCGGGCGGGGTTGGAATGCAACTCCATGAAAATCAGCCGGTTACCTGTATTTTCTTATTGTCGGCTTCCGTCTTGTGGGTCATTGAGTAATTGTTGTCCTGGCGGGCGTGGTTGACGTTCAGCTTCTGTTTGTAGAGGTTCAGCACATCCGCCGCGTCCAGACCGAGGCACTGGGCCATGCTGATGACGAAGAAAAACAGGTCGATGACCTCGACCCGGGCATTCTGCAGATCGTGGAGTTCGAAGCGACGGCCGTCGCGGGCTTCGCGGCACCAGTGCTTCCAGAAGGTGCAGTCCCGCAACTCCTCCAACTCGTTGGCGGCAGCCATGATGTAGTCATTCAAAAGCAGGCCGGCCTTCTGCGGATCAAAGTCATGGCGCAGCGACTCGGTGTCATGACCGATTCGCTTGTTTAGCGCTCCTTGTAACGTGAACATCTCTTGCAGCACGGCGGACCTCCATCATGGCGGGCACGTTCCGGGGCCCCGCAGGGGTGCCGGGCATCGGCGGAACACCAGCAGCCATTCTAGCTGCCCGGCCAGGTGCTCGCAAACGGGGCTTTCCGGCGCTCGCCGAGCGGTGCCGGGTCATGGCGGCGGTCGGGTACGGCCGGCGATCGAAGCTCGGGCAGCCCGGCGCCGCGGTTCCGAGACTTGCCACGGGGTGGTTCGATTCCCGATAATGCGCTGATGGATCTGCAACTTCCAGCCAGTTCGGACGGCAAGTTCAGCCTCTCGCGTCACTTGCTGCTCGGGACGGCAGGCCACATCGATCACGGAAAGACCACGCTGGTCCGGGTCCTGACCGGAACCGATACCGATCGTCTGCCGGAGGAGAAAGCCCGTGGGATGACCATCGAGCTGGGCTTCGCTGCGCTCGAGGTTGGCCGGGCGGGGGGGGAGGCGGTTCGCTTTGGGATCGTTGACGTGCCCGGCCATGAGCGCTTCGTCCGAACCATGGTCGCCGGTGCCACCGGGATCGACATGGTCTTGCTGGTGGTCGCCGCCGACGATTCGGTGATGCCTCAAACCCGCGAGCATGTCGACATCCTGAAGCTGCTGAATGTTCGCCGCGGCGTGGTGGCCATCACCAAATGCGACCTGGTCGATCCGGAGATGCCTGCGCTGGTTGAAGAGGAGGTTCGGGAGTTGCTGGCCGGCTCGCCGTTGGCGTCGGCGCCCATCGTGCCGGTTTCGGCCCACACCGGAGTTGGGTTGGACGTGCTGCGGGAGGCCCTGCTGGCCGAGGCCGGCCAGATCGAGGTGCGGCGGACCTCGGGGATCTTTCGGCTGCCCATCGATCGGGTGTTCACCGTCCATGGTCGCGGAACGGTGGTTACCGGATCGGCCTTGTCCGGAACGGTGACGGTAGGCCAGGCCTTGGAGTTGCTGCCGGCCCGCATACCCTGCCGGGTTCGTGGTTTGCAGACCCATTCGGATAATGCCGACCTGCTGCACGACGGGCAGCGGGTGGCCGTCAACCTGGCCGGGATCGGGCGCGAGCAGATCGATCGCGGCGACGAGCTGGCCACGGTCGGCTACCTGACGCCGTCGGAATACCTCGACGTCGAGATTACAGCACTGTCCGCGAATGCCAAGGCCCTGCGCCATCTGCAGAACGTGCGCTTGTGTATGGGTACGGGCGAGTGCCTGGTTCGGTTGCGATTGCTTGGGGGCGGCTCCGGTTCCAATCGCGGGAGGCGGGTGTTTGGGCTGGCGCCTGGGGACCGGGGGTTTGCTCAATTGCAATCTGAGCGTCCGGTAGTTGCGGAGTGGCACCAGCGGTTCATCCTTCGTGACGAGACCGACTCTCGAACGGTGGGCGGCGGCCTGGTCTTGCGTCCGGTGTCGCGCCGCCTGCAGCGCGCTGACGCGGCGGATATCGACGGTCTGGGGGTCCTGCGGAGCGGCGATGCAACGGCCCGCTTGGAAGAGATTATTCGGTTTGCCAGGGTTGGGCGCTTTGCCAAGGGCCGCGGTCAACTCGATGAATTGAGCATCGCAAGTGCGGCCGGAATCTCGGCCGAGGCCATCGCGCCGCTGCTCGACCAGTTGATTGGCCAGGGACGCGTGCGGCTGCTGGGTGACCAGGGGCTGCTGGTTCCGCTGGCGACCCTGGATCGCTGTGCGCGGCAGGCCATCGAGAAGCTCGCTCAATTCCATCGCGGTCATCCGGACGACCCTGGCTATTCGCTGCCTTCCTTCGAGGGTTGGGTGAAGCGCCGCTGGGGTGACGAGGTCGGCGGCTTCTTGGTGGAGCATCTGTTGGGCACCGGCGGCTGGCGGGCGGACCACCCCGATTGCGGCCGGGTCAGGGTCATCGGGCGATACTGCTGCCTGTCCGAGTTTGCGCCCAAAATGTCCGCCGAGGACGAACGCTTGTTGCGGGCCATCATCGACGAGTATCGCGACGCCGCGTTCCAGCCGCCCAGCGTCACCGCCTTGCGCAGCACCCAATCGGCCAGCAGCAGCCGGGTGACCAAGTTGCTCAAGATCGCGACCGCCACGGGGCAACTGGTGCGGATCTCCCCTGACTTGCTCATGCATCCCCGCTGCCTGGAGCAGCTCAAGGCCCGCTTGTCCGCCGCCTTTGGTGCGGAGGGCGTGACGGTCGCGGAAGTTCGGACCCTGATTGATTCCAGCCGCAAGTACGTGGTGCCGGTGTTGGAGTATCTCGACAAGACCGGCTTCACCCGTCGGGTCGGCGACCGCCGCCTGCCGGCCGAAGCCTGAGGCGCCCGCGGGGTCTCCCCGGGGCCCGGCATGGGGGCTGGTCGGCGCTGTCAGGAGGGCGATCTGCCGGCGTGGGTTGGCAAGGGTGGCATGATCACCGGCCGGTTGCTGGCTGCCGATTGCTGGCAGGCCGCCGCCGGGACCCGGCCGAGGCGTTTGACTCCGCTGCGGGGCGGTCACATGATGATACGATCATGAGTGCTTCGTCTGAAGATCAACTCCGCCACCTGCCGGCGGTCGGCCGACTGTTGCAGGAGACCCGGGTCCGCGACTGGCTGGACAGCCATCCGCAGGCGCTGGTGGTCGAGGCTTTGCGGCAGTCAGTCGATGAACAGCGCCGCTTGATTCTAGCGGGTGACTGCAACGGTACCGACCTGCTGGACGTGGTGTTGCAACGGGCCGAGATGTCCCTGGGCGCGTTTACCCGCAACTCGCTGGTGGGGGTCATCAATGCCACCGGCATCGTGCTGCATACCGGGTTGGGTCGGGCACCGCTGAGCCGCGCGGCCTGTGCGGCCGTCCAGGCGGCTGCCGGTTACTGCAATCTGGAGTTTGATCTTGCCAGCGGAGCGCGGGGTCGCCGGGCTGACCACGTGTCGGACTTGTTGTGCCGCTTGTCGGGGGCCGAGGCGGCGACGGTCGTGAACAACAATGCCGCCGCGACCTTGTTGATTCTGCGGGCCATGACGCAGCAGCGCCTGCCCGCCGGGTCGGGTTCGCGCCGCTACCGCCGCCGCAACGTCATCGTGTCGCGCGGTGAGCTGGTCGAGATTGGCGGATCTTATCGCCTGCCGGAGATCATGAAGGCCAGCGGCACCCAGCTCAAAGAGGTCGGCACCACCAATCGCACCCGGGTGTCCGACTACGAGCAGGCCATTGACGAGCGCACCGCGGCCTTGATGAAGGTGCACACCAGCAACTATCGCATCACCGGATTCTGCGAGTCGGTCGAGATTGCCGAGTTGGTGGCGTTGGGTCGCCGTTGTGCGGTGCCGGTGATCGATGATCTGGGCAGCGGCCGGCTGGTCGACCTGGGGGTGACGGGCGTGGACGACCCGTCGGTTCGGGACCACGTGGCGGCCGGCGCCGACCTGGTCTGTTTCAGCGGCGACAAGTTGCTGGGGGGGCCGCAGGCCGGCATCATCGTGGGCCGCGCGCCGTATGTGCGGGCCGTCGAGCAGAGTCCACTGCTGCGCACCTATCGTGTGGACAAGCTGGTGCTGGCGGCGTTGGAGGCGACCTTGCGACAGTGCTTCGATGCGGATCGGGCGCGCCGCGAGATTCCGGCGTTGGCGATGCTCTGCGAGTCGGCCGAGTCGGTTCGCGGGCGTGGGCGGTTGTTGCTCGAGGCCCTTCGGCCGCTGGCGTCCGAGGTGCTCGAGCTGGTCGACGAGACTGCGTATGCCGGGGGCGGATCCTTGCCGGTCCAGCGGATCTGCACGACCGCGGTCCGCTGGCGGCCGTGCGGTCTGACTGCCGCCGAGGCGGCCGGCCGCCTGCGCCATGCCGACCCGCCGATCATCGTCCGGGTCCATCGCGATGCGGTGTTGCTGGACTGCCGGACCATGACCGACGATCAGGTCGCCCGGGTCGCCACCGCCATCGAACGGCTGAGCGCTGCGGTTGACCAGCCGGCCGGCGGCCGGCGGCCGGGCCGCTGAAGTACATGACACCCGCCTGCCCCGACAGTAGACTGGTACGGCTCACCCGTGGGAGTGTCCGGACGCCTGGTGGGTCCCGCGGCCTTCAAAGCCGTTGAGGCGGCAGTTCGTCTGTCGCCTGGTGGGTTCGATTCCCATCCACTCCCGTCCGCCAAACGGCGACTTGGAGCGACGTTCGTCGCCACGCAAGGCTTTGTATCCCTGTGGCTTTGGTGAGTCCAGGTCCTGTGATGAATCACAGGAGATGCCATCGAGGGTGTCAGTTGTGGACTCTGGATGACAGGGACCGTCCGTCGAGGTCGGTACAACATTGGGATTTGGGTAATCTTGCGATCTAATCGAGCCAGAGAGGTCCGGCAGCGCCTTGCTCTACAATCTGGTTGCCGCCGACACGATTGAAGGCCAAATCTTCCTATTGCTGGAAGACAAGCTGCGTGAAGTTGCAGCCGCGCTCGGGAAGGTCGATGACCAGGGCGAAATCGCGGAAGACCTGCGAGCCCAGATTCTCGGGCAACTCGGCAGTCGTCTGAGTTACGACAAGCTATACCAGGACGCGCTCCGCGATCCTGCCCGACGAACCCGAGGAGCTCCTGGAATACGCCAACATCGACTGGTGTGACGACGCGGGATCAGAATTCTATCCGGATTACCATGCGAACTGTGTGCAGCTCCCAGGAATTACCGGATCCGTACAGGCTACGCAGTTCGTGTACGGCGCTGATGTTGTAGGAGAAGCAGACCACGACACGGTGCTGTCGAACTTTCCGGGGCTGATCCGCGAAATCCGCTACCCCGACACCGATACCAATCCGGGGCAACCCAGCGAATCGGACCGGCTGGCCTTCAAGTACGGGATTTCCGGGCAGGTTGCTCAACGACTCGATCAGCGCGGCGTGGTGCTGGATTTCAGATACGGTACATCGCCATCGTCGATGCCAAGCAGTGACTTGACGGATGTGGCTGTTACGTACCCGACACCTGAAACCAACTTGGAAATAGACGAGACGGTCGGGGCGCTCAAGTTTGGCTACGATGCTCGAGGCCAGCTGGTCACAGCAGGCGCCTATGCGTCCGACAGCAGCCTCGTCAGCCTCGTGTCCTATGACTACGATTCCTACGGAAACCTTACTGCGGAGACGCTTCGCCCCGTCCAGCACACTTCCAGCGCCAAGACGACAGGCTACTCCTGGAGCACGCATGGGCTGAACGAGAACCGCCTCAAGCGAATCACCTACCCGGAGGGGCGGGCATTTGAGTTCGACTACGGAACCACTGGAGGTTCGACTGACCTGATTGACCGTGCAATCGGAATTCGCCAGGTGAGCTCAACAGGCACGGTTCTGGGTAGTCTCCTGGAGTATTGGAAAACTGGCTCGGGACGCACGGCAGGCCAAGTTTGGAGCGGCAACCGCCTCACCATTGACCTTCGCGACGGAGGATTCGATCCATTCGGCCGCATTGCGCGCAAGTCTTTCGTGCGCATCGGCCAGAGCGAACCGGAGGTGGAGTACGCTTACGGCTACGATCCAGCCGGCAACCGTACCTCAGCCCGCATCAAGCAGGTTGCCCACGACAACGATAGGTCGTATCTTTATGCTTATGATGAACTTGGGCGCCTCATAAACGCCGAGCGCGGCATGCTCAACGCCACCAACGATCAAATCACGAACAGCGTGGCGGATATCCACTGGAATCTCGATCTCCTGGGCAACTGGACAGGTTACGAGGAGACCCCGGGTAACTGGGTGGCGGGCCGGGTCGAGACCGGAGATACGCCCTCGTTGCACCGCCACGCGGTCAACGCCATTAACGAAATCGTGGCTCGTGAGCACGACGCGGACGGAGAAGGCCTGGAGGATCCGGAGTCTGATGATTTCTTCTATGACGCGGCCGGAAACCTCGCCTACGACGGCAAGTTTCATTACAAGTACGATGCTTGGAACCGCATCGTCGAGGTGCATGAGCCCGGCACGCTGTCCGTTTCCTCAGGCCAGCTCCTTGGCAACTTAGGCCCGTTTGTTGCAGGTTACGGCTACGACGCCGTCGGGCGGCGAATCGTCAAGCGACTAGATGAGAATGGTATCGACCCGCCGGATGAGTTCTTCTACTATGACGGCAACCGGCTGATCGAACGCTATACAAACCTTCTGGAGGGTCAGGCCGCAGGTCCCAAGGAGCAGCCCGATGCGCTGCGCGATACGTCTCCGCAGGAGGCAGCCCAGGCGACCCCACCGGTTACTCCTAATTTGCGTGTTGAGACGGAGGAGAGCACCGCGACGTCGCAGGAAAGCATCGATCGCCAATCCTCCCCCGCCTACATCGGGGAATCCGATCTTCGCCTTGCATACTACGAGGAAGGCGAAGATCCGCCGGATCCCACGCCACCGCTCACTCTCAATCTCATCGAGCAATATGTCTACGGGTTGAATTACGTAGACGAGCCGGTCTTGCAATACGATGCCCAAGGTGTGCGAAAGCTTGTCTTGCAGGATGCCAACTACAACGTCATTGGCCTCGCCAACTCAGGCGGAGCTTTGCTGGAGCAGTACACCTACGATCCGTACGGAAAAATACTTGCTGCAGAGGATGGTAGCGGCAACACCATCGATCTGGATACCAACACCCTGGCGAGTTATTCTCGGCATCAGGGGCTGACGTGGGACGGGGAGATCGGGGCCTATTACAATCGGGCGCGTCATTATTCGCCGGAGTTGGGGCGGTTTGTTCAGCGGGATCCGAATGAGACGGCGGTATTGCTATTCAAAGCATTGACGTTTGGTGCCGAGCGGACATGGTTATCTCATGGAATAAGCGGTTGGGGACAATACCGTGATGGAGCTAATCTATATCACTATCAATTATCCAATCCCATAATTGGAACCGATCCGGCAGGATTATCGTGGGGGGATTACAACCTATGGGATGAAATCGATGATGCGATCTACGGCATAACTACTGAACGGATCGCGGCGTTGGCAGCCGCTGCTAAGCAAGCAAACATGGCCCTTAATACAGCGCTTATGGTTGGGCAAGCAATGGTATCGCTCATGCCAGGCGGCGAGGCAATCCTACTGGCGGGAAAACTCGCGACTGGGCAGATCTCTGACTTCGGAGACTTGGCTCGATATGCTGCGTACGCGGGGGCGAGCATTGTTGGAGGGTACGCGGTATTCAAAGTCGTTTCTAGGTTGGGCGGCCTGTTTCGCAAGGCACGCTCAGTGTACAAGATTGTACGGGCCTGCTTCGTTACAGGCACGCTTGTAGTGCTCAGTGACGGAACTAGCGTTCCGATTGAGAGAATCCGACAAGGAGATAGCGTTCTCTGTAAACATTATCCCCAAGCAGATAGTGACCCAGAGGCGTGTGCAGTGCTACGAACCTTTGAAAGGACCGTAGGAGATGTCTTAGACTTACGAGTCGTAGATGAGCATGGACAACAGCACACAATTACGGCAACGCCAGAACATCCCTTCTACAATGCGAGAGTAATGCAATTCGTGCCCGCCGAGGAGTGCAATGTTGGTGACACATTATTCGCACTAGATGGAAGTGCTGTATCTATTCGTTCCAAGTCGCGCAAGAGCGGTACTTTTACGGTTCATAATCTTGAAGTGGATAATTCACACAACTACTTTGTTTCATGCACAATTGACGGTCCACGACTACTTGTGCATAACAATTGCGTTCTTAGATCATTAATTGGCAAAGTTCCGGGCTTGGAGCGATACGCTAGCAAGTTGAGTGGGGAAGTGCAGCGGAGCATCGATACTCTTACCCGAGAATTGGCAAAGGGGAACCTGAATCCCGGGATTGGGACAAAACACTTGTTTGACGGGATCTTTGAATCGCGGGCGCGGAACGGTGCAAGGGTCTATTGGCGGAGTGTCGCACGGGAAACGACGGAGGGTGTCGACGGCGCAGTAGATGCGGCAATAGAAATCCTCGGCAAGTCGGACAAGTCGAACCAGAGTGCTGTTATTAGATTGTTGGAGAGCACCTATGGAAACTGAGTACGAGGTAGAACTGTTCAATAAACACTTTGAAGTGTTTGATTCAATGGAAGATAACTGTGAAGTGTACGTGACCCTCAAGAGCGGTAGTAAATATGTAGCAACGGTCTTTACAGTGAAGGGTATCGAGAAGGTGATGCAAACGTACCGAGAGACAGGGGAGTGTGCTGAGGGGTCGTATTTTTGGTGCAGTGATCTGTTGATTTTGAGTATCATCAACGAGTCGTGTATAAAGAAAGCCGTGGCATCGCTAATGCACGATGGCGAATTTGATTCAGTCTTCACTGTGTGCGATACAGTTGGCGACGATGGAGACGGATACTAGGAAATCGCTCGTCGGTCGAGGCTACGAAGATTTGGGAATCCAGGACGGCATGGCCGCAGTAGTGAAGTGGAAGGAAGCAATCGACCCAACCACACCCCGGATGGCAAAGACAGCATTGGAGAGGCAGCTATTAGCCTACTGCGGACGTGACACACAGCTGATGCATGAGATCATTGAGTCGGTCAGAACGCACAAGGCTTCGACTGGTGCATAAAACGGGGGCAGGTCAGATGTCCCGATCGAGCCTTAATACCAGGTAACTTACCCTTTCTTCGCTGGGGACGCTCGAATCATGTTCCTGCAGGAAGCCCTGGCATGCCTCGTTTTGCCCCGTGCCGCACGATCACCGAGATACGAAGTGTGCTTGAACAACACTTGGACCCGACGAGCGATCCCTCCCCAGCGATCCGAAGTGTGTACGGGCATTGATTTTCCTGCCCGTCCATTCTCGTGGAAATCGACAGGCAGGGATGGGCAATTATGCGTTGGTCGAAGCATACACGCATAATCCTGGCAGTGCCTTGAGTTCAGCGGGATGATGCAGCCCAGTGTGACGCAGAGGCCCTGATCAACCGCTCTTTCGCACGAGGTTGCGTTAGCTTTGCTGATCTTTTGGCATAATAATGGCCGACTTACCGCAACAAGCTGCTTGCTTGAAGCTCGTGGATCACAGTCTACCATGCCCGCACTGCCCACAACAACAAGCCCTTCCATTCAAGCTCAGCGCTCTAGAGGCCTTCTGTGTGGCTTGTCTCTCACTGTCACTCTATGTCATCCGCTGTCTCTATCAGTCGCAAGAGGTGCATCTTGATCTCGACAGGCAATTGCGAATCGAACACCGCGTAAACTGCCCGTAAGCGCAGCGGTACAACATCTGTCCAACAGCCCGCGTTTGGAGGCGGGGAGACGGGTTTTTCGCGGCCTTCAAAGCCGTTGAGGCGGCAGTTCGTCTGTCGCCTGGTGGGTTCGATTCCCATCCACTCCCGTGAGCTCAGAGTGACGCGCTGCCCCTTCCTAAAAGCACAGGTAGGCGTATCCTTGAAGTTCGAGATCGATGATCCGCTGGTAGGCACCGGGTACGATTTTGACTTCAGGCAGAATGTCGTCCTCGGACCAGCCGTATTGCTTCATCGTCTTGGCACACAGTTCGATGCTGACGCCTTTGCGGGTGAGTTCGCGGATGAGTTCCATGTTGGGGTTTGCCCCCTTCCGCCTGGTGTGTGTGCGATAGGCGTCGTCCTTCAGCAGCCAATAGGCCGCGGGGCCCTGGAACACGGCGCTGATGCGGATCGCCGCGCTCGCGACCCCCATGGCACGGTAGTCTTCGAGCAGTGTCTTGATCAAGGCGAGTCCGAGCCCGGTGTTGTCCTGCCACTCGTCATGGGTGATCCGGCATACGGCACAGATCACGTCGTTGACGACCACCGGTCCTGAATCGGGTGCCGTCGTCATCCATTCCCACGATTCAAAGATCTGGGCCCCCTCCGGCGAGCGCAGAAAGTCCACGAAACGGGTCGCCAGCGGCTGAGCGTGGCCTCGATGCGTCAGCGCGATGCTGCATTGACGATAGATCAGATAGTCTTTGCTGATATGAACCCGATGGGCACGATCGTGCAGCGGTACGTGCCAGGTGTTCCACGTCACCCAGACATCGATGTCGTCCCGGGTGTTCCATACATTCATCGCCTCCGTGCTGTTCTTGGCGAAGAGGACGATGTTCTTGCGGAATGCCCGGACCAGGTGGATATCACCCTCTTTGCCCGCCATGTCTTCCCACAGGCCCGTCTGCCCGGAACCCGAAACGACCATGATCCTGACGCCCGGCTTGGTGACGTCCGGGAAGTCGTTGATCTGTTTGGGGTTCCCGGGGCGCACCAGGACCGTCGAAGGTCGCGGGTACAGAGGCCGCACGGAAGCCGCGTCGATCCCCAGCTCTGTGATGCTGATGAAATCGGCCATCATGAATTCAGCACTGCTGTAGATCAGGTCGGCGTCGCGTGTGGCTTGGGCCAGCCACTGGTCCGTGGGGCCTGACACCACCTCGACTCTCAGGTGCTGCTGCGCCCCGAAGGCGATGGCCGCCTCGTTCATGGCAAAGGACGGCCCCTCGGATCCGTAAACACGCAGCACCTCTTCAGCACCCGCCGCGGTGCCGTGCAGGGTCAGCAGGCTGAGCACGAAAGCCATCAGGTGCGGTTTGCCGTAATGAGAAGGTTGACGCATGGTCGTCGCTCCTAAAGTTGCTGCAGCCCGGTTGCACGGACCACATCCCGCCAAATCTGCCAGCGCAGTGCGGCGCTGTGGCAGGTCCCCGCCCCCATGCACTGCTGGGAGCAATTCTTGTGCCAATTGCCGGCGACCAGTGGCTGAGCGAGTTGCAAACTGCGCAGGTTCGCGGGTCAGACGCAAGACATGAGGCTCGGATTGCCATTGATCATCCTGGCTGCGTTGGCAAGGTGTCGCAGGGCGGCGGTCTCGCCCCTGGCCTTCTCAAGGGCCGCGAGCCCCTCCTGCCCTCCCATGCCTGCCTATCGGCGGGTCAGATCCCGGGAATGATCCAATAATGGACGGGGGCGTGCGCGTTCGGGATCTGAACCGTGTCCAGGCGCTGCCCCGCGGCGATCCGCTGGCGGCCGCAGGATGGTCACTTCGGGCGTGTTTTCTTGGCGGGTCGCGGGGGTCCGGCCCCGGCGCGGCGGCTCTGGGCAATGGCCAGCGGGTCCCCCTGGGTCGGCATGCCCAGGACAACTGAATTGCCGCCAGATTCACCGAGCGCCTGTAGCAGACGCAAAGACATATTGGCATGCTAGCGCTCGCGTACTACAATGGGCCCAACACCAAGCAATCCAAGGGGCGTCATCTCGGTCACGTGCTGGTGATCCAGCGATCGGTCAAGCTCGAGCGTGTGATGCTGTACGACGACATCCTCAGATCTCTGCAAGACCACGACATCCGATACCTGCTGGTGGGAGGGATTGCGGTTAACCTGTATGGATTCGCCAGGGCCACCGCGGATCTCGACCTGCTGCTGGCCATGGATGACCAGAATCTGCTCCGTTTCGTCGGGATATTGCAGGAAGGGGGCTGGCGCCCGAGGGTGCCGGTCCGGCTGGAGCAACTCGCAGACTCGGAGTCGCGGCATCGGTGGATTACAGAAAAGCACATGCAGGTATTCACGGTGGTGAATCCGGCCCGACCCATGGAAGAACTTGATATCCTGCTCGAGTCCGGGATTGACTTCGACGCGGCGTTCGATCGGCGGCAGGTCCTGTCCGCGGAGGGGATGGAGATTTCGCTGGTCTCCCTGGAGGACTTGATGGTCATGAAGCGCCAGGCCGGCCGGGAGCGAGACTACATCGATCTTAAAGCCCTCGAACAGATCAAACAGATCAGCGATGAACAATCCGACGAGACCTGCACCTGACCCGCAGCGCGATCAGGAGCGGCTGCGTCGTTTCATGGCCCTCTCACCGGCCGAGAAACTCCGGCGCCTCGAAGCGCTCAACGACTTCCTGAATAAGCTGACGCCTGCGGCTGCGAGAACCGCCTGGACCGAGTTGAAGAAACGCGGATGGTGAGATCAGGGTCGGCAGGGACCCCAGTGCCCCAGAATCGGGGCCAGGTCGGCGGGGCCAACGGTGCCGTCGTTGTTCAGGTCGGCAACGCCGCCGGATTGCCCCCAGGCGCCCAGCACCTGGGCGAGGTCGGCTGGTCCGACGACCTGGTCGCCGCTGAGATCGCCGAGGCAGGCGGGGAAGGACGGTACTTGGACGTTGCCCACCGTGATGGCCTCCGGCGTGCCCGGCTTGAACAAGCCGATCTGCACCGTTCCGGGTTCCGGCGGCGTGTTGGCGTCAAACCAGAAGTTGTACATCGTGGCCCAGCGCAAGGCGTTGGCATTGGGGTTGCTGTCGAAGGCCGCCGTCCGCCAGGTGATCTTGCCCTCGGCGATGGTGGCCGGCCAATCGCTGCCATCCAGGTTGACCGCTCCCGGCCCGTCGCCGGAATGGTAAGGCACATCGTGAAACCCGACCCGGGCGGCCTGCACCCCAAAAGTCAACGGGACGCTGAAACTGCCGGCGCTGCGATCGGCGTTCATGTTGAACACCGCGTACTCGTAATGCCAGGTGCCATCGCCGTTGTCGGTCGCGTGGCAGCCGACCATGAACCGTCCGTCATCGGGCACCTGGGCCGCGACCACGGTGGCACCCGGTTCCAGCAGCGGCCAGGCGCTGATGGCCGGCAGCCCGAACTGGGTCAGGCCCACGATGCCGATGTCATAAGCCGGAGCCGGCCCGATGCTGACGTAGCGGTGCGATGCATTGTTGTTCTGGTTGCCGGCCTGGGCATCGTCCAAGGCCACGTACTGACCCTCCACGATGTAGGTGGCGCCGTTCAGACCCAGATCGTCGTTCTTGACCTGCAGCCGCTTGTAGGTCAGCGTGCCGCTGCTGCCCTGGTCGCCTTGTGCGTACGGCCAGACAAACTCGCCGGTATGGGCGTTGACCTGCCATTTCGGGCCCAATAGATTCTGGCTGCCGTTGCGCGTGGCCGCATAAGGATCCTGGCAACCAGGGGTGAGGTGGTCGAGGCAGGTGAACTGCTGCCGGCAGCCAGTGTCGCAATTGCTGTTGAGTTGCAGTGCACAGAAGCTGTGCTTGAGCCAGGACTGCCCGATGTGTTCCAGGCGTCCGTCCAGGTAGCGGTACATATTCTGCGAGATCACCGGGTGAAACACGGAACCAGAAACCCAGTCCAGGTCGACGGTGCCGACGTTGACCGAAGTCGTCCCGATGGAGTAGGCCGTGATATCGCCTTCGGTGCCCCAGCGGTGCACCGTCTGGATGTGGCACAACGCCACGTCAGCCTGCCCCCGGGCGTCGTCCAGCGCCACGACCAGGGTCGTTCCCCAGGCAACCAACAATCGACCCACTACAACCCGCGGTGGCTTCATCAGACATTCTCCCTCCATCAGAACCGATACGTTGCCCTGCAGGGCAATCCGCCCTGGAAATGATAGCACAGCGGGGCTCGGGTTTTCGACGAGATCCGCTCGACGGCGTCGCACGTCCGCTAA
>CAZUGO010000063.1:0-121409 GCA_964619935.1 uncultured Planctomycetales bacterium
CGTCCTCCACGGTGCGCGCCTTCGTGGGGCTGCTCGGCCCCGCGGGTCTCGAGCGGCTGCGGTCCGGCGCCGGGCCGCGCGTGGTCACCAGCGGCCCCGTCACGAGCGCCACCGCCCGCGAGGCGGGCCTCGAGGTCCACGCGGAGGCCGCCGAGCACACGATCCCGGGCCTGGTGTCGGCGCTCCTGGCCGACGCGGGCGCGCCCGCGGGATGATCGCCGTGCGCCCGGTGGTCGCGCTCCTCACCGACTACGGGCCGGGCAGCGAGCACGTGGGGGCGCTGCACGCGGTGATCGCGGCGCGGTGCCCCGAGGCGCAACGCGTCGACCTGGCCCACGACATCCCGCCCGGGGACGTGCGGATGGGCGCCCTGGTGCTGGCCCGGATGGCCCCGCTCCTGCCCGCCGCGATCCACCTGGCGGTGGTCGACCCCGGTGTCGGCGGCCCGCGCACGGTGCTGGCCGGTCGCTGGGCCGGTCAGACCATCGTTGCACCAAACAATGGACTGGTCGATCTGATCCAGCAGACCACACCCGCCGACGAAATCTACGAAGTCGGCGATCCGGACTGGGCCGGCCTGCAGGTCAGCGCCACGTTTCACGGCCGCGACATCATGGCACCGCTGGCCGCCCACCTGGCCAACGGCCGGGCGCTGTGCACCGTGGGCCCGGTATTGCATCCGCCGTTAAACCTACCGCAACCGCAGCTCAGCGGCACCGGCCTGATCGGCGAGGTCATCCACATCGACCATTTCGGCAATCTGGTCACCAACATCGCGGGTGACCGGGTGACCGCCAGGCCCGGCGCCAAGGTTGTCTTTAAGCAGCATCCGTTCGATCACATCCATCGCACCTACAGCGACCGGGCGGTCGGCATGCCGCTGGCGCTCATCGGCAGCAGCGGCCTGCTGGAGATCGCGGTGACCTGCGGCAGCGCTGCGGCGCATTTTGCGGCCGCGGTGGGCGACCCCGTTCGCGTGGACTGCCCATCATAGACCGACACCCGCGAACCGGCTTCCGGGAAGTTGCTCAGCCAGCCCCTTGAGCTGCAGCCCGGTCAGAATGACGGCGAGCTTCTCCGGCGGCAACCCGGTGTGATCCAGCAGGTACTCGATATCAACCCCGCCGGCGGTGAGCCGCTCGAGTACGCGGCGCTCCTCATCGCTGAGTTCCGGCATGGCCTGCGCCCGCAACCGCCCGGCCCGCCGCTGGTAGTTCCCCAGAATCGCGGCCCCGGCGGACGTGAACTCGTCGAGCACGTCCTGGATGGTCAAGGTCAGTTTGGCGTGATTGGCCTGCAACAGATGATGGGTCCCCGCAGAATACTCGGAGTCGGCGCGGCCGGGCAGCGCAAACACCTCACGGTTGTACTCGCAGGCCAGCCGGGCGGTGATCAGCGCCCCGCTCCTCCGGGCCGCCTCGATAACCAAAGTGCCCAACGACAGTCCGGCGATGATCCGGTTGCGCGGCGGAAAGTTCTGATCGGCAGGCGGGCGGTCCAGCGGCAATTCACTGAGCACGGCTCCGTGGCCGTCGGCTATTCGCTGAGCCAGCGCGGCGTTGCGGTGGGCGGCGACGTGCCCCAGCCCCGAACCCAGTACCGCCAGCGTTCGGCCGCGGCCTTCAAGGGCCCCGAGGTGAGCCTGGGCATCCACACCCCGAGCCAGACCCGACACCACGGTCAGCCCGACCTGCGCGGCCGACATACCGAAGCGATAGGCCTGTTCGGCGCCGTAGTGCGTACAGCGGCGGGCCCCGACCACCGCCAGGGCAGTGTCGTCCTCGGGTTGCAACTCGCCGAGGACGTACAAGCACACCGGCGCGTCGGGAATCTCCTTGAGGCGCTGCGGATAGGCGGCATCCTCCAGGCACACGATGCGCACGCCGAGCCGTTCGGCGCGCTTCACTTCAGCCTTGACCTCCTGCAGTCCGACCGAGCCGTGCAGCGCACGACTCAACGACGGCCCGATACCGGGCACCTGCCGCAGCGCCGCGGGTGAAGCCTGCAGCACCTCGGCGATGCTCCCAAAATGGGCGCAGAGCCCCGCAAACCGCCGTGGGCCGATCCCGGCAACCAAGTGAAGTCGCAGAAACTGCGCCCCCTGATCCGTAATGGTCGTGTGTTGCTGAATGCGTCTGGCGCCCTTTTGCCATCCGCCCCCCAGATGTGCGCAGCAGCAGTATACCGCGGCCGGCCGGCCGACCCAAGGGTGGCGGTCCCATAACGCGCCCGCCGGCGGCCGGCAAACCCCAGCGCGGCCAGGAACCATTCCCCCGGCTGCAAACCCCGCTGGACGGATCGACAACCCAATGCCTATCATCAGGTAACGGCCCCGGGGAGGGCCGTGCAGAGGAGTCTACGCGATGTTCCGCGCCCTGGTTGTGAATTCCAGCGTTACCACGTCGAACCTCACCGGGCGGGCGATCAAGGACCTGAAGTTCGGGGCCCGGGTGAACTACGCCCTGTCCGCAGCCCAGGCGCTGTACTACCTCGCCGGTCTGCGCGACGACCCGCGGCGGACCTATCCCGACATTGTGGTGCTGGATGCCGATCTCCCAGATGCCAAGGGTACCACGGCCCTCAAGGCCATGCTCAAGACCGTCGGCGACCACCCGCTGGCCGTGGTGATGGTCTGCCCGCCGGGCAGCGAAAGCAGCGCTTACTACCAGTGCGGCGCCGAAGCAGTAGTGCCGCGATCGCCCGATCCCCAGGAACACATGCAGGAAATCGGAGAGACGGTCTGTTTCGTCGCCATGATCCTCGGGCTGATCCCCAAGCAAACCCGCTTTCTGCCGCCGCAACAACAACCCCACATCCCCAGCATCAGCGACATTCTGCAGATCCACCTGTAGGTGACCCCGCCGACCCTGAAGCGCCACCCAGGCACCCTCCCGTTTTGCCGCCGCGGCCGCTCGGCGCCGTGGAACGAACGCCCGCCCTGCGCCGGGGTGGTGAGCCTATCCGCGTTGCGGATCAGTTGCATCGCGGCGGAGCCACGCCAGGACCTCGGAGATCCGACCCTGGGCGACCGCAATCGAGGTGTCGGCGGCGCCATAATACAGATTGAAGGAGTCACCATCGGGCTGGACGGTATGGCCGCACGGGAACACGACGTTGTCGACCTGGCCGGTCCGTTCGTAGGCAGTCTCGGGCGCCAGCAGCCAATGGTCGCCACGCCGCACACAACGACTGGGGTCCTCGAGATCCAGCAGTGCCGCCCCAACGAAGTAGGTCTGACCGGCGACCGTCTGGCGGGCCCCGTGATAGGTCAGCAGCCAGCCCTCGGCGGTCTCGATGGGCGGTGACGACAGCCCGATCTTGGTGCCGTCCCAGCGCGGGCCCGGACGGGTCGGCAACGCCACCGCGTGGTCGCCCCAATACTTCAGGTCCGGCGAATAGGACACCCACATCTGGGCCCCACTCACACTGCTGGGCACCGGGCGGTGCACCAGCACCCAGCGCCCACCGATTCGGCGCGGGAACAAGGCCGCGTCCTTGTTCTCCGGCGGCAGGACACTGCCCAACCGCTCGAAAGTCCGAAAGTCGGTGGTCAGCGCCAGGGCCACCGCCGGCCCGCGGCTCGAATAGCAACAGTACGCCACCGAGTAGCGGCCCAGCTCCTCATGCCAGACCACTCGCGGGTCCTCGATCCCCCAGCCTTCCTCCGGATGGCCCGCAGGATCAGGCAGCAAGGTCGGTTCGCCGTCAATGGTCCAGTTGTCCAGCCCGTTGCCGGAACGGGCGGCGCAGAGGTGAGAATAACCCACCCGATCCTCAACCCGGCACAACAACACCGTCCGCCCGTCGGGCAGGGTTGCCGCCCCGGCGTTGAACACGGCGTGGATCGGATAGGGCCATTGCTGCGCGGTCAGGATGGGATTGCCGGCGTAGCGCTGCAGGGGCTGCGTCAGGCGTGCGTCGTCAGTCATGGTCACGGTCTCCAGGGCGGACCCATAGCGCCGGCGAGGCGCCGAGCGGGGCGTCCGGCAGCCGTAGTGTATGAATTCCAGGGTCGACGCTCCAGGGGTGGCATGCGCGGGCCGACGGGGCCGGCCGCGGCGTGAACCCTTCCCGGCGGCGCCCGCTGCTGCCGACGGCCACCACACCGCATCGAGCAACTCCTGCCGCGCAGGATGGAGCCCCCCTCGGGCCCAGTGGTGTTCGAGACCGCGGCGATCGCGTAGAATTGCAACGTGGATTGGACGCCCTCCACACCAATGAGAAAGGGACCCGACATGAGATATCGCCGGCCGCTGACCGGATCGTTGCTGATGATTCTGGGCACGGCCGCCGCCGCGCAGGCTGATGAGGGCATGTGGCTGCTGAACCACCTGCCACGGCAGACCCTTCAGAAGAAATACGGGTTTGAGCCCACCGACGAATGGATCGCACGGGTACAGAAGGCCTCCCTGAAGTTCGGCTCGTCGGGTTCGGCCTCCTTCGTCTCGGGCAGCGGCCTGCTCATGACCAATCACCATGTCGGAGCCGGTGCGATCAAGCGGATTTCCGACCAAACCCACGACTACATCCGCGACGGGTTCTATGCCCGCCACTCCAGCGACGAGATCCCCTGCCCGGGGCTGGTGCTCTCGCAGTTGCTGTCCATCGAAGATGTCAGCAGCCGGGTCCAGGCCGCCGCCGCCGAAAGCGACGCGGCGACCGCCGCCACCCGCCGCCGTGCCGAGATCGCCGCGATCGAGCAAGCCCACCAGGGCGCCGGGCGGCGCGCCGAAGTCGTCGCACTGTACCACGGAGCCCGTTACCACCTGTACGTGTACAAGGAATACGACGACGTCCGGCTGGTCATGGCCCCCGAGAGCGCCGTGGCCTACTTTGGGGGCGATACCGACAACTTCGAATACCCGCGGCATTGTTTTGATGTTTGCTTCTTCCGAGCCTACGAGGACGGCCGCGCGGCCGCCACTCCCGAACACTTCACCTGGAGTGCCGCCGGACCCAGCCGCGATGAACTGGTCTTTATGGCCGGTAACCCCGCCCGCACGCGGCGGATGTTCACCGTCGACCACCTGGACTTCCTGCGCGACGTGGAGTTGCCGCTGATTCTGCAGGTTTACAACCAGCGCGAGGTGGCGTTGCAGCAGTTCGTGCAGCGCGACGGCGATCAGCGGCGCATCGGCAACGAGGCTTTGTTGTACACCCAGAACGGCCGCAAGGCCTACGGCGGGATCCTCAACGGCCTGCTCGATCAGCGAATCGCCGAACGCAAGCGGACCCGTGAGCGCGAATTGCGGCTGTTCGCCGCCGGCCCGACGCCGCCCCAGCCCGGCCAACCGCTCGATGACGCCTGGCAGGATCTCGGTGGGGCGCTCCGGAGGCTGCGCGGCTACTACACGACCTACTTCCTGTTGGAAAACCCGCGCTCGTCCGCCGGGACCTTGTATGCCCACGCCTACCGCCTGGTGCGCTTTGCCAGCCAGCAGCAGCAGCCCGAACCCGAGCGCTTGCGCGGCTTCCGCGACGCCGACCGCCAGGAACTGGAGCGGGCGCTGTTCAGCCCCGAGCCGACCTACGACTCGCTGGAGCAGGTGCTTCTGACCGACGCCTTGACGCGCTTTGCCCGCCTGCTGGGCGGCGAACATCCGGTGGTCAGCAGATCCCTCGCCGGGCTGCCGCCGGACGTCCGGGCCGCCCAACTGATCGGCGGCACCAAGCTCAAGGACCCGGCCTTCCGCAGAACGCTGTACGACGGCGGCCTGGAGGCGGTGACCTCCAGCGGCGACCCCCTGATCGAAGTGGCCTTGGCGCTCGAGCCGGTCGGGCTGCAGTTGCAGCAGCGCTATCGCGACGAGTTCGAGAGCATCCAGACCGAGGCCTATGCCCGCATCGCCCAGGCGGCATTCGACAAGGACGGGGACCGGATGTACCCCGATGCCACCTTCACGCTGCGGCTGAGCATCGGAACGGTCAGCGACTTCGAGGACCTGGGCCAGTTCGTACCCGAGTACACCCACCTGATCAACACCTTCACCCTTGCTGAGCAGCACGGCAACCAGGCGCCGTTTCAACTGCCGCAGCGCTGGCTGGACCACGCAGACGCGCTGAATCCCCGGACCCGCTACAACTTCATTTCCACCAATGACATCATCGGCGGCAACTCCGGCAGCCCGACCTTCAACCGCAACTGCGAGATTGTCGGCATCGTGTTCGACGGCAACCGCCACTCTTTGGTCTGGGACATCGACTACGACCATCGCCGCGGCCGATCGATCAGTGTGCACTCCCAGGCGATCCTGGAGATCCTGCGGAAGATTTACCAGGCCCATGCCCTGGCCGACGAGCTGCTGGGCAAGAACTGAGCCGCCGGCCCGGCTTCGGCCCCTCGGAACCGGTCCGGAATCGCATCCGGCCGGGCCCTGACGGCAGCCGCGGCCCACGGCACGCCTGCCCGGTTTCACATCGTCGACCCGGGACAGTAGACTGGTGCTGCCACACAATCGATTCGATCGGGTCTTGCCAAGAGCGCCCGGCGCCGCTGCGACTGCCGACGACCTTGGCGTCGAGTTTAAGGAGGAGTACCCCATGCGTCGCGCCATCCTGACCGTCACCGCCGTTCTCGCCGCAGGCGTCAGCGCCGCGGCCCAGGATTCCTTCGTGAACTGGGAGTCACCGCAGGTCCATCCCCTGGCACTGACGCCCGACGGCAGCCACCTGCTGGCGGTCAACACCGCCGACAACCGGCTGGAAGTCTTCAGCGTGACCGCGGGCGGCTTGACGCATCTGGGGGCCGTGCCGGTCGGCCTGGATCCGGTGTCGGTCCGGGCCCGCAGCGCGACCGAGGCCTGGGTGGTGAACCACATTTCCGACAGCATCAGCATCGTCGACCTGGCCACCCTGAACGTGGTCCAGACCATCGACACCGGCGATGAGCCGACCGACGTCGTATTCGCCGGTGCGCCCCAGCGGGCCTTCGTCAGCATCTCGCAGCGAAACGAGCTGCAGGTTTACGACCCCGGCAATCCCCTGGCCGCGCCGATCGTGCTGGCCGTGGAAGGCGAGGATCCGCGGGCGCTCGCCAGCGACGGCACCACGGTGTACGCGGCCATCTTCGAGTCCGGCAACAACACCACCATTCTCGACCAGGGCACGGTCTCCGGCGCCGCGAATCCGTATCCTGGCGACCCCAACCCGCCGCCCAACAGTGGGGGGACCTTTGATCCGCCGATCGGGGCGATCCCGGCACCGCCGGCGGTTGGCCTGATCACCCGCAAGTCGGGCGGCAACTGGCTGGACGACAACGGCGGCAACTGGTCGACGGCGGTCACCTGGGATCTCCACGATCACGATGTGGCGGTCATCGACGCCAACTCGCTGGCGGTGTCGTACGTCAGCGGGCTGATGAACGCCAACATGAGCCTGGCGGTTGATCCCGGCGGCGCGGTCACCGTGGTCGGTACCGATGCCATCAATCACATCCGCTTTGAACCCAACGTCAACGGCGTGTTCGTGCGGGTGCTGGCCGCTCGTTTTCCGGCGGGCGGCGGCCCGCCGACGACCATCGACCTGAACCCGCATCTGGACTACAGCACCGCCACCCTCCCCCAGAGCACCCGCGATCTGTCGATCGGCGATCCGCGGGGGATCGTGTGGGACGGTTCGGGCCAGGGCTACATCAGCGGCATGGGCTCCAACAACGTGGTCATCGTCGATCCGACACTCAGCCGCGTCGGTCTGGTGGAGGTCGGCCAAGGCCCCACCGGCGTGGTTGTCGATGAGGCCCTCGACCTGGTCTACGTGCTGAATCGCTTCGATGCGACCATCTCACGAATCAGCACCGTCGCCGCGGTCGAACTCGACCGGGTGGGATTCTACGATCCCACGCCCGCCGCCATCACCCAGGGCCGACCGCACCTGTATGACACCCACAGCACTTCAGGATTGGGCCAGGCCGCCTGCGCCAGTTGCCACATCGACGGCCGCATGGACCAGTTGGCCTGGGACCTGGGCGATCCATCGGGCGCGGTCAAGGATTTCAACCAGTTGTGCAACGGCGGCATCCCCATTGGCGGATCGTGCGAAGACTGGCACCCCATGAAAGGGCCCATGACCACCCAGACGCTGTTCGGACTCAGTTCCACCGAGCCGTTTCACTGGCGCGGCGACCGCGAGGACCTGGCCGCCTTCAACGGCGCGTTCATCAGCCTGATGGGCGACGACGCCGTCCTGACCGTCGACGAAATGGACGAATTCCTGGCCTTCGTCGAGACCTTGACGCCGCCGCCCAACCCCTTCCGCAACATGGACGGCTCGCTGCCGTCGACCTTCAGCAACGGCGGCAACCCGGCCAACGGCGCCACCCTGTACAACACCGTCGGATTCGACGGCGGGTTGATCACCTGCAACCAGTGCCATGCCTTGCCGACCGGCACCAACGGCAGCATCATTTCCGGCAACCTCCTCCAGGAGACCCAGAGCTTCAAGATCCCGCAACTGCGCAACATGCACGAGAAGACCGGCTTCGATACCGCCTCGGCGAACAACAACCGCGGCTTCGGGTTCCTGCACGACGGCAGCGTCGAAAGCCTGTTCGAGTTTCTCCATGCCCCGGTGTTTGTGTTTGCGAGCGACCAGCAGCGCCGTGACGTGGAAGCCTTCATGATGTGCCTGGCGACCGACACCCATGCCGCGGTCGGCATCCAGAGCACCGTGACCGACGGCGCCGCCGCCGGCGTGCACCAGCTCAATCTCATTCAGCAAATGCGCCTGCTGGCCAACAGCGGCACCGTGGCGTTGGTGGTCAAGGGCCTGCAAGGCGGCGCCCCGCGCGGCTATGCCTATCTTGGCTCGGACCAATATCAGTCCGACCGGGCCGCCGAGTTGATCGATCACGACACCTTGTTCGAAAGCGCCGTCCCCGGCAGCGAGCTGACCTTCACCGTGGTGCCCGCCGGCAGCGGAATCCGCATCGGCATCGACCGCGACGAAGACGGCTTCTTTGATGGCGACGAGGTGGATGCCGGAAGTGACCCGGCCGACCCCGCCAGTATCCCCGGGGACGGCTGCGCCGGGGCCGACATCGACGACAGCGGCCAGGTGGACGCCGCCGACCTGGCGGTACTACTCGGTGCCTGGGGCCCCAATCCCGGCCATACCGCCGATCTCAACGGTGACGGCTCGGTCGATGCCGCCGACCTGGCCCAGTTGCTCGGCCAATGGGGACCGTGTTGAGCGGGCCGCGGCCTGAGGCGTGTTGAAATTTCTGGACCGGATCCGCCTGCACCGCCGCAGGCGCCCGATCACTGACACCAAGGTCGTGATGGACCTGCTCGCCATTCTCTACACCCGGCAGGTCGCGGTGGCCACCGCCGCATCCGCCGCCGCGCGCGCCGCCCGCAGGTAAGGAACCCCCTGACCGAGTTCTTGGATTCCAGTCCGCAGGGACCTGGGATCCCACCCACCGGGTGTGCGGACCGAACACCCGGGGTGTTGGGCCCCCGCGCCTGCTGCGCCGTGCGCCAATCCGTACCGCGCCGCCGCTCGGCGCGTACCGCCCTGGGAGCAAACGCTTACCGCGCCGGCAGCCAACGCTTACCGCGCGGAGGTCCAAACCCTTACCGCGCCAGCTCACAATCCGTACCGCACCGAGGAACGGACCCTCATCAGCAGACCCACTCCGATGGCCCAGCCTGCGCCACAGACCCGACCCCGGGCTGGCCTGCGTCCCCCCGGCATCAGCTGGCCGACCCAGCGGCCGCTTGGTGCTGACATCTGTGAGAGATCACCGCCAACCGCGGCGATCTTCGCCAATGCTAACCAAATCCATACTAACAATAAGATTTCACAGGTTTATTGACATATAACATATTATATTAAATGATGTTACAGAGAACGTTGATAGAGCCTCTCTGATCGACGATCTCCTCTGAAACGTATCAAAACACCCCCCAAACGCGCCCCGGGCATTTTCATAACCTGTTTATATGAAATAGGTTACGATATTGGGCCTCAATTCGCAAAACGTAACCACAAGGGGCCCATAGAGCGTTTTCCTCAAGATGTCGGAGGATTGGCCGAAGTGGTTTTGGTCTGGACCGGGGAAACCTGAGGCTTGCCATCTCAGCCTGGAGACCGCAACCCGGTGGGTGTTCTGGGACCCGCCCCGTGCTTCAATAGAGAAAATGAGCCTTGATGTAGTCCGTGGCGGTGTCGAAGTGCCGGGCTGCTTCGGCGAAGTCCACGTTCATGGCCGGGATGTCCACCGGGGTCTTGACCCTGGGCGAACCTGGATACTGAATGTTCAGTGGAATCTGGGCGGAGGGCCCTTCAGCTAACCGGCGTTCGGTGTCCACCGACAGCAGGGAGTTGATCAGGGCCGCCGCGCCTTGGGGATTGGGGCAGCCTGCGATCACCGACAGCGTATTGGGAATGAACAGGGTACCCAGCCCGCCGGGCTGGGCGTCAAGGTACACGATGCGCACCGGCTTGCCGGCGGCGATCTCCAGCATGGCGTCATCGGTGTCGGTGAGGGCACACGGCAAATGGCCGCCGGCCACGCGCTGGGCGCAGCCCCGATTCCCTGGCAGGATCTGGACGTCGTTGCGCTTCAGGTCGGTCAGCCAGCGGCCCGCCCGGGTCTCGCCCAGCACAGCGAACAGGCAGGCCACATGCGAGGCGGTGGTCCCGAACAAAGGCCGGGCAATACCCACACGGCCCTTCCATTCGGGCCTGATCAGGTCAAGAATGCCGCCCGGCTCGCTGCCCTCCGGCACCAGGTCGTTGTTGACAATCAGCACCCGGGCTCGGGCGGCAAAGCCATACCAGCAGCCCTGCGGGTCCTTGTATTGCGCCGGATAAAACGCGGCGTTGCTGGGCGCGCAAGGTTGCAGCAAGCCCTCATTCTTGAGCCGCAGCGTGTTGACAATCTCATTGTTCCAGAAGACATCGCAGCGCGGGCGGTGCTGCTCAAACCGGATGCGGTTCACCAGGCCGACGGTCTTGTTGGACTCGGTATCGTAAACCGCCCGGATCTCGACCCCGTGTGCCGTTTGGTAGGCGTCCAGGATGGGCTCGGCGAACGCCCGATCCAACGCCACGTACACCACCACCGGCGGATTGGGCCCGGCACCCGGCAGGGGCAGGGCCATCAGGCTCAGCAGGACACCGGCCGCAAGGGTCATCGCGCAATCCTCAGGGGCTGACTTGCTCGCGAACCTTCAAGATTTCTTCGTAGTATTCCAGGGTTTGCCGCATGGCCTCCAGGGCCTCCTTCAACTCGGCGACACGGTCGGCATCCGCCTCGGAATCGAGTCCGGCGACCATCCCACGCAGCAAATCAACGGCTTTTTCCTGGTGGGTCTTGGCGGGCTCCACCCGGCCGAGCAGGTACATCGAACGGGCGTAGGTGTCCAGAATCGCCGGATCCTCGCCGCTGGTGGCCTCGAATGCCAGGCGGGCGGCCTGGTGCGCGATGTCCGGCCAGCGGCGATCCAGGCGCTCAAAGTCACCCCGCGCCAGCAGCGACCAGGCGATGTTGTTCAGGACCCGCGGCTGGTCGCGGTGCTGCTTCAAGACATCGCGCGCGAAGGACTCTGCGGCCGTGTCGTCGCGCAGCCGCTCATACAGGATCATGAACTTGTTGCCCATGAGTTCGTCAATCCCGAGCGCATCGGGCTGGCGGCTGATGATGCGATCGATCAGGTTCACGGCCGAGCGCCAATCCTGGGCCACCACGGCATCGTTCAAGGCGGCCAGCGCCTGGCGATCGATCTCGACGGTGCCCTGGGTCGGGGGCGCAGCCGGTGCCTTGCTCATCTGGAAGGTCCCGGCGATCAACGCGTCGAGCACCGCCCGGGCATCATCCGGATGGCCGTGCCAGGCCAGCTTGCCGGCGGTATCGATGACAAAGGCATGCGGCAGGGCATGCTGGCCGACCGCCCGCAGGTACGCCTTGGTGGTCTGCTGGTGATCGTCCACCGCCAGGCGCACGCCCTGCGGCTTGCGTTGCGGGTTGGTATTCAGGAACTCACGAACCTCACTGGCCGATTCGGCGGTGATCGCCACCACCGCCACCTTGGAGTCGCCGAGGGCCTGCTGGATGCGGGCCAACCCGGCCAGGCTGTCCAGCGCCGGCGTACTCCAGGTCGCCCAGAAGGCCACGACGGTCAACGTGGCCCCGGGGCGACTGACGTCTTGCAGCGGGCTGCCCGCCACCCAGCGCTCCACCGACAACGGCGGGGCCGGCTCACCGACCTCCAGCGCCCAGGCGACGTTCGGCAACATCAGGAGCGCCGCGACCCACAGGCATGTCTTGCGACTCATGGGTGAATTCCTCCAGTTGATCGTCACGAGTTCAGGGCCGGGCTCCATGGCCGCCGCGCCGTCAATCCGCGGCCTGGCCCAAGCGCTCAGGCATGTCTGCCAATACATAGGCCACGGTGGCCATCACGGCGACATTGCGAGCCAGTTCCGCGGGGTCGACCTTGTCGAAGGTGTCCGCATGGGAGTGGTGGTAATTGAAATAGGTGGACATTTCCACCTCGTGGCCCATGACCACGACACCCTTGCTTCTCATGGGACTGACATCGGCAGCCGATGAACCCACCTTCACGCGGGTGGCCCCGAAGCGCCCCAGCAGGCCGAGAATATCCGCCATCTGGCCGGCGGCCACCTGTTCGCGCCGGCTGTCCGTGCACTGTAGGGCGTAGCCGACGGGTGGAAAGGCACCGGAATCGGACTCGATGGCAGCCACGTGGTCGGGCAGCTCGGCGGCATGCTGCTCCGCATAGGCCTTGGCGCCGGCCAAGCCGTTCTCCTCGTTGGTCCAGAGCACCACCCGGATGGTCCGGCGCGGTCGCAGTCCCAGGTCGCGGATCACCTTGAGGGCCGCCATGGCCATGACGCAGCCGGCACCGTCGTCATGAGCCCCCTGGCCGACGTCCCAGGCGTCGATGTGGCCGCCGATGACCACGATTTCGTGCGGGTGGGTGGTCCCCCGGAGTTCGCCGATGACGTTGGCCGACGGCGCCGGCGGCCGCTGCTCGGCTTCCATCCGCAGGGTGACGCGCACCGGGTGGCCGCGTTCCAGCAGCCGGGCGATGAGCAAAGCATCCTCAACGGTGATCGCGGCCGCCGGTATCTTCACCTGGGCATCGCCGTAGCTGAGGGCACCGGTATGGGGTGAACGCAGCGACGTCGGTGTCACCGAGGTCACCAGGCAGGCGACCGCCCCGCGCACTGCGGCCAGTCGGGCCCCGTGGGAGCGAAAGCGGACCGCGGTCCCGTAGTCCCAGCCGGACTCCCGGTGGTACTGGGTCATGTCGTTGTTGAACAACACGACCTTGCCTCGGACCTGGTCATCGGTCTTGGCCAGCGCCGCTTCATCGTCCACCGCGATGACCTCGGCGGTGATGCCGTCCGGCGGCGTGCCGACCGACCCGCCCAGCCCCAACATCGGCATCGCCCGCGGATACGGCTCAACCAGGGCCAGCGATTCTGCGCCGCGCACCCAATGCGGGACCGTCACCGGCTCCAAGCGCACGGCGTCTGCGCCGTCGGCCCGCAAGCGGTCGGCTGCCCAGGCGATGGCCTGTTCCAGCCCGGCCGAACCGCTCAGCCGCTGGCCGTGGTCGTCGCACAACTGCCTGAGCTTCTGATAGGCATCGTCGCTGGCCAGCGCCGCGGCGATGATCTGCTCGGCCGCGGCTGCGTAGCGCTGGGCAATCGGGGTCGTGGCCGACGGCGCGGTCGACGCCCCGGCCGGCGATCCGGCTCCGGCCAACAACAGGAGTGCGACTGGAAACACGGTGGTGGCAAGGTGCGATCTAGGCATCTGGAGTTCCCCGACTATTGGTCACAAACAAGACATTCTAGTCGGCGGGCGCGCCCAGAAAAAGGGCCCTGAGCGGCTCGGCTGAGACGACTGGCGCACCCAGACGCGGTGCAGGCGTCGAATTGACACCCCGTTGGGCCTACGGATAAGATCAAAATGCCGCGAGGGTCCCCCCGGCCCGCCAGCGCTGAGCGGTCGCACGGGAGCCGAAATCATCCGCTTGTGAGGTGCCGTCATGTCCAAGCTCGGAAATGCATTCAGCTTCAAGTCGTGGATCGACGAACATCGCCACCTGCTCAAACCGCCCGTCGGCAATGCCATCGTCTGGGAAGACACCAGCTTCATGGTCATGGTGGTCGGTGGCCCCAATCAGCGCAAGGACTTTCACGTCAACCCGACTGAAGAGTTCTTCTACCAGCTCGAGGGCGACATCACCCTGCGGGTTCGCGAGGACGGCGTGGTCCGCGACATCCCCATCCGGGAGGGCGACATTTTCTTGCTGCCGCCCAAGGTACCGCATTCGCCACAGCGTCCCGCGGGCACCGTCGGACTGGTCATGGAGTATCGCCGGCCGCCCGGCAATCACGACCACATCCGCTGGTACTGCGACCGCTGCGGCGAGGTGCTGCACGACGCCGACTTCTATTTGACCAATCTGGCCACGCAACTCAAGCCGGTGATCCAGGAATTCAACAGCAACGAGGCCCTGCGAACCTGCAGCAAGTGCCAGGCGGTGATGGCCGTGCCGGCGGCCGGCAAGTGACCGGGCGGGCCGGCGGCGGTTCGATCGCGGCAAGCGGGAACCAGTCCTGAGAATCGATCTGCACACCCACATCCTTCCGGAGCGCTGGCCCGACTTGTGCGCCCGCTACGGGTACGACGGCTTCGTCCGGCTGGACCACCACCAACCCTGCCGGGCCCGCATGATCCGCGGCGATACCGTGTTTCGCGAAATCGACGACCGCTGCTGGGGCCCCGATCGGCGGCTGCGCGATTGTGCCGAGAGCGGCGTGACCGTCCAGGTGTTGTCCACCGTTCCGGTGATGTTCAGCTATTGGGCCCAGCCCGCCGACACCCTGGACCTGGCCCGCATGCTCAACGATCACATCGCGGAGGTGGTCCGGGCCCACCCGACCCGCTTCGTGGGTCTCGGTACCCTGCCGATGCAGGATTCCGAACGAGCGATCCGCGAACTGGAACGGTGCCGCGACTCGTTGGGTCTGGCCGGCGTTCAGATCGGCTCGAACGTCAACGGCCGGAACCTGGACGAGCCGGAGCTGTTTGCAATTTTTGAAGCGTGCCAGCGGCTGCAGGCCGCCGTGTTCGTGCATCCCTGGGAGGTGCTCGGACGGGAGCGGATGGACCGCTACTGGCTGCCGTGGCTGGTGGGCATGCCCGCCGAGACCGCCGTGGCCATCTGCTCGCTGCTGTTCGGCGGCGTGCTGGAGCGCCTGCCCGACCTGCGGATCGCCTTTGCCCACGGCGGCGGCTCGTTTCCGGCCACGCTGGGGCGCATCGACCACGGCTTCCGGGTCCGTCCCGACCTGTGCGCCACCCACACCCAAACCGGCCCGCGTGACCAGATGGGTCGCTTCTATGTCGACTCCCTGGTCCACGATGCCGCGGCCCTGCGGCAGCTCATCGCTGTGCTGGGCCCCGAGCGCATCGCCCTGGGCAGTGACTATCCGTTTCCATTGGGCGAAGCCGTCCCCGGACAACTGCTGGCGTCGATGGACGATCTCAGTGCTGCCGCCAGGGAGCGCATTCTGAGCGGCACGGCCCTGGAATTCCTGCGGTTGGACCGCGGCCGCTTCGGACCCGTGCGGCCGCCGGTGCCCGGCAACTAGAAGCCAGTCATGACCGAGTTTCACCCAGACGAATCCACCGCCCGACTCCTGGATGCCGGCGATCCGCTGCGCGAGTACCGCAGCCGGTTTTGCATCCCCCGGCGACCCGACGGCCGGCCGGCGATCTACTTCTGCGGCAATTCGCTTGGACTCCAGCCGACCGCGGTGCCCGAGGGGGTGACCCGGGCGCTGAACGACTGGGCGGCCTTGGGCGTCGACGCCCACTTTCACGGATCCTCGCCGTGGTATCCCTACCACGAGCAGTTCCGCGACAGCGGAGCGCGACTGGTTGGTGCCCGGCCCGGCGAAGTGGTCATGATGAACAGCCTGACCGTCAACTTGCACCTGATGATGGTCAGCTTCTATCGCCCGACTCAGGCGCGGCACAAGATCCTGATCGAGTACCCGGTGTTCCCGTCGGACCGTTACGCGGTCCAGAGCCAGCTCGAGGTTCACGGGTATCCGCCGCAGGCGCTTGTCGAAGTCCGTCCGCGCGGCGGCAGCGCGCTGATGGACACGGCCGACCTCGCCGAAGTGCTGCAGCGGGAAGGTGACCGCATCGCCCTGGTGCTGCTGGCCGGCGTCAACTTCTTCACCGGCCAGCTCCTGGACCTGGCGGAAATCACCCGGCTGGCGCACCATCACGGCTGCACGATCGGCTGGGACCTGGCCCACGCCGCCGGCAACATCCCACTCCGGCTGCACGACTGGGATGTCGATTTCGCGGTGTGGTGCTCCTACAAGTATCTGAACAGCGGACCGGGCGCCGTGGCCGGGTGCTTCGTGCACGAGCGCCACGGCAGCAATCTCCAGCTGCCGCGCTTCGCCGGCTGGTGGGGCAACGACCCCGAAACCCGCTTTCGCATGCACCTCCAACCGGACTTCGTGCCCCGCCGCGGCGCCGACGGCTGGCAGCTCAGCAACCCGCCGATCCTGGCGATGGCCCCCTTGCGGGCCTCGCTGGACTTGTTTGACGCCGCCGGCATGGATGCCCTGCGGGCCAAGTCCGAACGGCTGACCGGCTACCTGCAGTTCCTGCTCGACGCCCACCCGGTCGCGGGTGTCGAGGTCATCACCCCGCGCGACCCCCGGCAGCGCGGCTGCCAGTTGTCGCTGCTGGTGCACGACCGCCCGCAGCAGCGTCATCGCGCCCTGCTGCAGGCCGGCGTGGTCTGCGACTTTCGCGAGCCCAACGTGGTCCGCGTCGCGCCGGTCCCTCTGTACAACACGTTTCATGAAGTCTGGCGCTTCGCCCAGGCGCTGTGCGGCTGACCACGAGTCGGGCGGCAGCCGCACCGCGGGCCGGCCCCGGCTTCGCATTTTGGCGACAGCGGTGGTATCTTCCGCCCATGGATCGCGAGTCGCGCAGCTTCACCATCGTCGGCGCCGGTCTGGGCGGGGCGCTGATGGCCGCCTACCTGGGCAAGGCCGGATACACGGTGCACCTGATCGAGAAACGGCCCGATCCGCGGGCCGGTAACGTGCCCGCCGGCCGCAGCATCAACCTGGCCCTGTCCACGCGCGGCATCCACGCGTTGGAAGGGGTCGGGGTGCTCGACGTGGTCATGAGCACCGCGATTGCCATGCCGGGGCGGATGATGCACTCGATCACCGGCGAGCTGACCTACCAGCCGTACGGCACCGGGCCCCAGCACACCATCCAGTCGGTGTCACGCGGCGACCTGAACATCGCCCTGCTGAACGCCGCCGAGCGCCACCCGGCGGTCCGCGTGCAGTTCAACACCCGCTGCACCGGCGTGGACCTGGACACCGCCACCCTGGAACTCGACCAGGACGGCCGGACCGTTCGCCGGCCCGCCGACATCATCATCGGGTCCGACGGCGCCTTCTCGACCATCCGTGCCCGCATGCAACATCTCGACCGCTTCGACTATCGGCAGGACTACCTGACCCATGGGTACAAGGAGCTGACCATCCCGCCGGCGGACGGCGGCGGCTTCCGCTTGGAACGAAACGCCCTGCACATCTGGCCGCGCGGCGGTTACATGATGATCGCCCTGCCCAACCACGACGGCTCGTTCACCTGCACGTTGTTCTGGCCGTTTGAAGGCCCGGTGAGTTTTGCCGCGGCCTCGGACGACCACCAGGTCCGGCGGATCTTCGAAACCCAGTTTCCCGACGCCCTGCCGCTGATGCCCACGCTGTTCGACGATTTCTGGGCCAACCCGACCAGTTCGCTGGTCACCGTCCGCTGCCGCCCCTGGTTCCATGGCGATTCCGTGGTGCTGCTCGGCGATGCCGCCCACGCCGTGGTGCCGTTCTACGGCCAGGGCATGAACGCATCATTCGAAGACTGCACCGTGCTCAACGAGTGCCTGGCGGCCCGCGCCCCGGACTTCGGCCGGGCGTTCGCCGAATACCAGCGGCGCCGCAGGGTCCACACCGACACCCTGGCGGACCTCGCCATCGGGAACTTTCACGAGATGCGCGATCACGTGGCCTCTCCCTGGTTTCTGCTGAAGAAGAAGTTCGAACGACTGCTGCACCGGCTGTTTCCGCGGGCGTTCGTGCCGCTGTACACCCTGGTGACCTTCACGCGCATGCCCTATGCAGCCGCCCTGGGGCGCTCGCGGCGGCAGAACGGCATCGTGGCCGCCGTGGGGCTGGTTGCCCTGTTGACGGCGATCACCGTGCTGGCGATCCTGGTCCCCTGATCGCATGCGGCCGCCCGGAGTTGGGAGTTGCCCGATGTCCTTGACCTACTCGAATTACCTCAAGATTGAATCCCTGATCGATCTGCAGCAGGTGGCCTCCGATCCACCGGAACACGATGAGACGCTGTTCATCATCATCCACCAGGTGTACGAGCTGTGGTTCAAGTTGCTGCTGCACGAGTTCGACAAGATTTGCCGCGACCTGACCGCCAATGACCTCTTCGCGGCTATCGCCGCCTTCCAGCGAACCTGCACCATCATGAAGACGCTGGTGTCACAGCTCGACATTCTGGAGACCATGACCCCGATGTCGTTCTTCAGCTTTCGAGACCGCCTGGAATCGGCATCCGGCTTTCAGTCGGCCCAGTTTCGTGAACTGGAGTTTCTGCTGGGCTTCAAGCGCCCCGAGATGCTGCGCTACCACCAGGAGAATCCCACGGCATTGGCCCGGCTGCAGCGCCGCCTGGAACAGCCGTCGGTGATCGATCACTTCTACGATTTCCTGGAGCACCGCGGCGTGGTGATCCCCGCGGACCTGCGGCAACCAGGCCCGCCCGGTCCGGCCCGGCCGCACCCGCAGATCCAGGAGGGCTTGATCGGGCTGTATCGCAACCAGCCCGACGTTGCCATCCTGCTGGAACTGATCACCGACTTCGACGAGGGGCTGCAGGAATGGCGCTACCGCCACGTCAAGATGGTCGAGCGGACCATCGGACGCCAGCCGGGCACCGGTGGCTCACTGGGGGTGGCCTTCCTGAGACAATCATTGTTCACGCCCCTCTTTGAGGATCTGTGGATAATCCGTCACCGACTGTAGCGTCCGTGACGCACGGAGACTCCGTCATGCTGTACGACATCTCGCCGCTGATCAGCTCCGACCTCGCGGTGTTCCCCGGAGACACGACGCCGACCCGCGAAGTGCTGCTGGACTTGGACCGCGGCGACCACCTGACGCTCTCGACCTTCCGTGGCACCGTACACCTCGGCGCCCATGCCGACGCCCCCAGCCATTATGGACGCCGGGCGGCGACCATCGACGAGGTGCCACTGGAGACCTACTGGGGTCCGTGTCAGGTCATTCGGGTGGCCGCCGCAGCGGGCGCCCGGCTGACCCCGGCCGACCTCACCGTGGACATTGCCGAGCCGCGGGTGCTGCTGGCCACCGGCAGCTATCCGGACCCCCGCCGCTTCAACACCGATTTTGTATCACTGGCACCCGAGTTGGTCGACTGGCTCGCCGAGCGCGGCGTGCGGCTGCTGGGCATCGACACGCCCAGCGTGGACCCGGCGACCTCCGAAGATCTACCCGCACACCAAGCGTTCCTGCGCCGGGGTCTGTCCATCATCGAAGGGCTGCTGCTTCACGATGTTCCGGAAGGCCGCTACGAACTGGTGGCCTTGCCGTTGAAACTGCAGGGCTTCGATGCCAGCCCGGTGCGGGCCGCCTTGCGAACCCTGGACTGAGGAGCACCGCCCATGAGCAGCCGCCTGGAATTGGCCATCGCCCGGTTCGACCAAGTCAACGGCGCCGATCCCAGCACCGAACCCTACCAGGGCGGTGATCATCCGAGTCAATGGGTCTACGGGCGGCGCATGAGCGAGTGGCTCAACCGCATCGAACCGCAGGCCGGTGAGGCGCTGCAGTTGGCCGCCCGCAGCCAGCACATCCGCCGCTGGGAGATTCCGCGCGAGCGCTACCCCATGGACCGCCAGGGCTACCTGCGCTGGCGGCAGGATCTGGGCCGCTTTCACGCCGACACCGCCGCAACCCTCCTCGCCGAGGTCGGCTATGACGCCGAGACCATCGATCGGGTGCGCGATCTGCTCCAGAAGAAGAATCTCAAGAGTGATCCCGACGCCCAGACCCTTGAGGACGTCATCTGCCTGGTCTTCCTGGAATCGTACTTCGCGGATTTCTCCACCAAGCACGATCGCGACAAGATCGTGCACATCATCCGCCGGACCTGGAAGAAGATGTCACCCCGCGGACGCGAGATCGCCTGGGGATTGGAACTCGCTCCGGCCCAGCGCCAACTGGTCGCGGATGCCATCGGTCAGGAGTGAGCGAGCACGTTCAGCCGCTGCCGCGCGACGGTTGCCCAGGTGCTGTCCGGGTCCAGCGCCAGGTACGCCGCCCAATGCGTCCGGGCTTTGGTCGCCAGCGCCGCCTGTTCGTAGCAATTGGCCAGGTTGTAGTGGGCGTCGGCGTAGTTCGGATCAATGTCCAACGCCGCCCGCAGGTGGCCGATGGCTTGGTCCAGATCGCCCTGCTCCTCGAGAATGTCGGCCAGGTTGTAGTGGGCGCAGGCCAGCGCGGGTTGGTGCGCCAGGGCGGTGCGGTACAGTTCGGCCGCCGCCTGAGGGTTGCCACGGGCGCGCAGCACGTTGCCGAGGTTGAAGTAGGCCTCGGCCAATGCCGGGTCGCCGGCGATGGCCCTGCGATAGGCGTCTTCGGCCTGTTCGAACGATTCCTGGTCTTCGTGCTGGCGGCCCCGCTCAAACCAGGCCGCCGCGTCGGTCGGCTGGGGGCTGAGCGTGATGGGTGGATCGGCCTGGGGGGCACCATCCTCGAACATCAGGGTCAACTGCCCGTCACACGACATCCGCACCCGACCGATCTCGGCCAACAGCGTGTCGCGATTCTCCATGACGATGCGAAGTTGGGAAAGCGGCCGGTCGCTGCCCGGCAGCACCGCCCGCAGTGAACCCAGGCTGCGGCTGATGACCTCCGGTTTGACGCCGCGGTTGACCAGTTCGGCGATGGTCTGCAGCGAGACGATGTCCGCGTAATCATAGCGCTCGGCACACGACTGCACCAGGCTCAACAACTCCCAGCGACGCAGGGTCTGCGGAGCGATGTCCAACAGCCGGCAGACCTGCTCCGGCGAGTACTGCTTGTCAGGCCGCAGCCGCGGCGGTTCCAGCCCGGCCAGGTCACGGAAGCGACGCTCGGAGACGATCTCGATCGCCGCCCCGCCGCCGTTCAGGGCCTCGGCCCGCTTCAGCTTGCTACTGACCGAGCCGTCGGGCAGCAACGGCCAGCCCTGCATGCCGACCACCAGCACCGTAGTCCGCCGCGACACGTGGGTCACCGGCGTGCCCCCGGCGGCCACCACCGCCGCCTCGGCAGCCCGGCGGGTCATCGCCAGCTTCGCGGTAAAGGCCACCCGGGCCCCGCGCAGGGGTTGGGCCGCAGCCTCGATATCGTGCGTCATGGAACCCTGCGGATTCATGGAGTGAAGCGGTTTCCCACAGTTTGACCCCAGCGGCTAACCACCGCGATCCACCAGTCCGTCGAAGACCGGCCCTCGTAGCATACCCGTTTTGGTCTTTTCGAAAAATCGCACCCGGCAGCTCAACCCGCTGGCCCGCCACACGGCGTCGCCCGGGCCGCCGGTGGGCGGCGCGTCCAGGGGCGGCTTGTTGACCAGCCGGCGGTACAACTCGGCGCGCTGGCGTTCGGTGAAACCGCTGCCCACCTTGCCTTTGTAGATCAGCCGCTTGCGATACCACATGCCCAGCACCAAGGCACTCACAGCCCGGCCCTCGTCCCGCGGGACGAACCCGATGATTTCAAACTCACCGACCTGCGGCACCTTGATCTTGAGCCAGTCGTCGCTGCGCTTGCCCGGGCGATAGCTGCCGGCCGCCCGCTTGGCGACCACGCCCTCCAGCCCGTGCCGCTGGATCTCTTCGAAATAGCGGATGCCGTGCTCCACGACCCACTCCGACACCAGGACGTGCGGACTGCTCAGCTTGGTGATGACCTCCTGCAAGCGCTGCCGCCGCTCGGTCAGCGGTCGGTCCATGATGCTGCGCCTGCGGTGGTACAGCAGGTCGAAGACCATCAAGGTGCACGGCAGGTGCCGGCTGAGCATCTCGATGCGGCGGGGATCGCCGACGTGGTCGCGCTGTTGCCACTTGGAAAACGACGGCTTGCCGTCCTGCAGCACCACAATCTCGCCGTCCAGTGCCGTCCCGGACGGCAGCTCGGCCAGGCAGGCGAGTTCCGGGTAGCGGTCGTTCAACGGCGCGAACCGGCGGTTGTGCAGGCGCAAGGACCCCCGCTCGACCAAGGCGATGCAGCGCGTCCCGTCCCATTTGATTTCAAAGACGTGTTGGTCGGAATCGAACGGGGTCGCCGGCCGGGCCAGCATGGGGCTGATCTGCGTGGGGAATGGAGTGCCGCTCATGGCCCATCGGTTCGCAGCCGCACCCCTGACGCCGGCGGCCTACGCCCCCTTGGCCTTTTTCTTGCGGGCGGCGGTCTTCTTGACGCTCCTGGCCGGCGGTTTCTTCTTGACGTCGGCGGCAACACTCTGTTTGAGGGCCTCCATGAAGTTGAGCACCTTGCCGGCCTCGGCCTCCTGCACCAGCACCGGTTCCGACCCGTCGATCTTGGCCTTGATGACCTCGAGCAACGCTTCCTGGTAGCGATCGGTGAACCCGGCGGTGTCCAGCGGGCTGGACTTGGACTCGATCAACTGCTCGGCGAGTTTCAGTTGATCCTTGGGCACGGCGCCTTCGGTGATCTCTTCAAAGTAGGATGCCGACGAGCGGATCTCCGCGGCGTACCGCAGCGTGGTCAACATGAAGCCCTTGTCCTCGACCTTCAAGGCCACGACATATTCCTTGCCGACCATGACCACGCGACCGATCCCGATCTTGCCGGTTTTCTGCAACGCCTCGCGGATGACGCGGAAGGCCTCTTCGGCCACCGGACCGTCGGGAGCCACGTAGTAGGGCGTGTTCCAATAGATGGGATCGAGCTCGCCCGCATCCACAAACTGGACAATCTCGACGATCTTGGTGGTCTCCAGGCGAATCTGATCCAGGTCCGACTCCTCGATGACCACGTACTTGCCCTTCTCGTACTGGTAGCCCTTGACCACTTCGGATCGCGGAACGTCGCCGTGTTCCGGGCAATTCAGGTTGTTCCTGAGCCGCTGGTGGCAGTCGCGATGCAGTTGGTTGAGCGAGACCTTGGCGGTGCTGGTCACGGCGTTGTACAGCCGCACCGGAATGGCGATCAGGGACAGCTTGAGTTGACCTTTCCAGGAAGCTCGTGGGGGCATGATCGACTCCTCTTTCAGCCCGTGACCTGCGCCAGGTGCCTCGGGCATGCCCGTCCGCGCACCATCGATGATACCGGCCGCCGCGGGCCGCAACAAGGATCTCACAGGGTTATCGTCAGCCGGGTGCCGCCGCATGCAGTGGATTTGGGCGGAAGCCGGATGACCGGCCCCGGGGACGCCTCACGACGCGTAGGACGGCGGCACGACAAACTGCGGCTCGTGATTCTGCGCTCGGGTGACATCCACAATCCGATCGATGATCGCCGGGAGGTGGTCGGCGGTCCGCCGCGAGACGTGCAACAGAAAATCGTTGGCCCCCGGCCACATGGTGTGCATCCACATGCGGGCCGGCAGGACCTGCAGGATATGAGCCAGATGAGCACCGGCCTCCTGATCGTCGGCAAAGCGCCGGAGAATGGGCGCCACGTCCGGATGATGCAGCCAGTCTTCGGTGTCAATGTCCCAACGGCGATGGCGAATCTGGTGCCCCACCGCCCAGGACCACCCAGCCAGCCCGCCCTGTCCGTAGGGTGGACGGAACACCCGCAGCGGCTCCGGCACCATGCCGCCGAAGTACTCAACGCAGCGATCCAGGTCGTGATGAATGTCGCCGCCGCGCACCCACCAGTTCCACCACAGGTCGGGGTCATGAGAATAGCAGTGGATCGCCGGGAGGTGGCCGGCGTCAACAATCATCCGGACGCCGCGCTTGAACAACCCTTTGGGCGGCCGGGCCCCGGCCTTCCAGGGGTACGCCGGCCCGCGCAGGAAGAATACCGCCGGAATCGGGTGCGGCTGATGGGTCTGCAAGGTAGCCAGAATCGATCGCAGCGGGGCCAGCAGGGCGTCGCCGTCGCCCGGTTGGTAGGTGGTCACGTCGGCAGGCAGTGGCCCGTCGTCGAAGGTCAGAATCCACTCCGCTGGGCGCATGGCGTACACTCCTGCACGGTTCAACCAATGGTGGCAATGACCTTGAGTTCCACCGCGATCGGCGTGGGCAAGGCACCGACCTGCACCGTCGTGCGGGTGGGCTGGTTGTCGGCGAAGTACTCGGCATACAGGGCGTTGAAGGTGGCGAAGTCGCGCTTCATGTCGGTCAGGAACACGGTGACGTCGACGATGTGCTCCCAACTCGAGCCGGCATCCTCCAGCACCGTCTTGACGTTGTCGAACACGGCGCGGCACTGGGCGGCGATGTCGTAGGCGATCACGGCGCCATCGGACCCCAGGGTCACGCCGGGGATCTCGCGGCTGCCGCGGGCCCGCGGGCCCATACCGGACAGAAACAACAGGGTGCCCACCTGCCGGGCGTGAGGAAAGGCACCGACCGGCTCGGGCGCACGGGTGCTGATCACCTTCCTTGAGCGAGCGTCTTCGTTAGACACGCTGCGACTCCTTGAGTATGAACCCACACACCGGCAACCCGAGACGCACACCCGGGTCGCGGAACGCACATCGGATCGCCGGCGCCAGTGCGCGCGGATCACCATCCGGACGTGGCGATGCAGACATTCTTCGGTTCGGTGAAGAACCGCAAGGCTTCTTCGCCGCCCTCGCGGCCCATGCCGCTGTTCTTCATGCCGCCAAAGGGCACCCGCAGATCGCGCACCAGCCAGCAGTTGACCCACACCGTGCCGCTGTCGATGTGATTCGCGAGGCGATGGGCCCGATCCAGATCGCGGGTCCACAGCGATGCCGACAGGCCGTATTGCGTGCCGTTGGCGTAGGCCAGCACCTCAGCCTCCTCGGCAAACGGCGTCACGGTGACCACCGGCCCGAAGATCTCCTCCTGGTTGACCCGGCAGTCCACGGCCAGGTCGCTGATCACCGTCGGCTGATAGAAGAACCCGCCACGGCAACGGGACCCGACATCGGCGGGCGGCGCTCCGCCGCACAAGATCTTGCCGCCCTCCTCCCGGGCCAAGGCCACGTACCACGCGGTCTTGTCGCGCTGTACCTGCGAGACCAGCGCCCCTTGATCGGTCGCCGCATCCAGGGGATCGCCGACCCGCAGCGCCGCGGCGGCGGCGACCAGGCGCTCCGTAAATTCTGCGTAGCGCTGCTGCTCGACAAAAATGCGCGAACCGCACAGGCAGACCTGCCCCTGGTTGGCAAATGCCGCCCGCACGCTGCCGGCCACGGCGGCTTCCAGGTCGGCGTCGGCAAACACGATGTTGGGGTTCTTGCCGCCCATTTCCAGGGCCAGCTTCTTGAACAGCGGCGCGGCGCTGCGGGCGATGGTCCGGCCGGTCACCGTTCCGCCGGTGAACGACAGCGTGCCCACCTGCGGATGCGCCACCAGTGCCGCCCCGGCACGGTCGCCGCGGCCATGCACGATGTTCAGCACGCCGGCCGGCAGACCCGCCTGGCGGCAAATCTCGCTCAGCCGGAAGGCGGTCATGGGCGTGACCTCCGACGGCTTGGCCACCGCCGTGTTCCCGGTGGCCAGGGCCGGGGCCACCTTCCAGCTCAACAGGTACAACGGCAGGTTCCACGGCGAAATGAGGCCGACGACGCCGCGCGGTGCGCGCACGGTGTAGTTCAAGGCCGCACCGTCGGTGACATGGGTCTCGGAATGAGTGTGCAGCACCGCGGTGGCGAAGAACCGAAAGTTACTGACCGCCCGCGGAATATCGACGGCGCGGGCCAACTGCAGCGGCTTGCCGTTGTCGACGCATTCCGCCAGGGCCAGGGCCTCGAGATTCTGCTCCAGCAGATCAGCGATCCGCAGCAGCACGGCGCTGCGCTCCGCGGCCGGCGTGCCGGCCCAGGATCGCTGGGCGGCGGCGGCGGCCGACACGGCCTGCGCGACATCAGCGGCATCGCTGTCGGGCACCTGCGAATAGGCGACGCCGGTGGATGGATCGATATTGTCCAGGTACCGACCGGCCTGTGGTTCGCAGAGCTGTCCATTAATGTAGTTGGCAATTCGAAGCATGCCCGCTGGGCTCCAAACAGACCGGCTTAGTGCAACACGATCCGCACGAAGCGGCGCTTGCCGCGCTGCACGACATCGCCCTGGCGAATGGCCACTGCGGCGTGCGGATCGGATAACTTGGTCTGATTCAACCGCAACCCGCCGTCGCTGATCAACCGCCGGGCCTCGCTGTGGGTCCCGGCGAACCCGCACAACACCGCCAGTTTGAACGCCGCAAGGCAACCGTCCTGCAGCTCCGCGGCGGCGATGGCCAGTTCGGGGATGTCGTCCGGCAGCTCGCCTTTCATTCTGGTGAAGAACGACTGCTCGGCGTGGTCGGCGGCGCGGGCCCCGTGGTAGTCGGACGCCACCTGCCTGGCCAGTGCCACCTTGGCATCCCGCGGATTGGCGGCAATACGCCGCTGCACCTCATCGGCCGGCGCATCGGTGAGCAGCGCGTAGTATCCCGGCATCAGGGCGTCCGGGATGCTCATCAGCTTCGAGAACATGTCGTCGGCGGACTCCGTGATTCCGACGTAGTTGCCAAGCGACTTGCTCATTTTCTCCACCCCGTCAAGCCCGGTCAGGATGGGGGTGATCATCACGATCTGCGGATCCTGGCCTTCCATCCGCTGCAGGTCGCGACCCACCAGGTTGTTGAAGGTCTGATCGGTGCCGCCCAGTTCCACGTCGGACCGCACACAGACGCTGTCCCAGCCCTGCATCAGCGGATACAAGAACTCATGGATGCCGATCTCTTGGCCGGCCCGGAAGCGCTTTTCGAAGCTGTCGCGCTCCAGCATCCGGGCGACGGTCTTGCGACTGGCCAGCCGCAGGACGTCGGCAAAGGACATTTCGGCCAACCACTCGCTGTTGTAGCGGACTTCCAGGACCTGCGGGTCGGTGTCCAGAACCTTGCCGGCCTGCTCGAAATAGGTGGCGGCGTGGTCGCGGATTTGCTCGGCCGAGAGCATCGGCCGGGTGCTGTTCTGACCCGACGGATCCCCAACCATGGCGGTGTAGTCGCCGATGATCAGCACCGCCCGATGGCCGTAGTTTTGGAACTGCCGCAGCTTTCGCAGCACCACGGTGTGGCCCAGATGGATGTCGGGGGCGGTGGGATCCATGCCCAGCTTGACCCGCAACTGCCGGCCGTCGTGCTGTGACGCCGACACCCGCTGCTTCAATTCCTCGGCGGTGAACAGGTGTTCGCAACCGCGGGTCAGCACCTGGATCTGATCGGCCAGCGACATAGCCGCGATTGTCACGAGCAAGCGGTCGCGAATCAAGTCTGGGCCCTGGCCACGGTCACGTACACCAGCGTCTTGAGGTTGAACAGCAGGTGCAGGGTCATTGGCCCGATCAGGGAGCCGCTGCGCTCGTAGACCAGGCCCAGAGCCACGCCGAGCGCCACCAGTGGCGCCACGACCTGGGGCTGGTTGTAGTGGGAAATACCGAACAGCACGCTGACCACCCAGATTGCCGGACCCGGTCTGCCGAACGCGTCGCGCAACGCGGTCTGGCAGATGCCGCGAAAGAAGGCTTCTTCTGCAAACGGGGCCACCGCGACCGCGCCGATCCACAGCACCACCGGAACCCATCCGGGCAGATCCGGCTGATCGAGGATCTGCAGCACGTCATGCTGCGGCAGCGCCCACTCCGGAGCCAGCGCTTGGAACAATCGCACCGCGGCTTCTGACAACAGCCAGCACAGCGGAAACACGGCCACCAGTCCCACCGCGCCCAGCAGCACCTGCCGCCCGACCGTGCGATCACCCCGCAGGAACGCCCGGGCCTTGCCGGTGAAGGTCACGCCGGCCAGCAGGACGCAGGCCAGCCCGCCGCAGAGTTGAGCGCTGCTGCCGGCCAGGAGATCCGCCGTGCCCGCCGGCAGCCGGTTGCCATCGAACGGGGTGAGTGCCGCGCTGCTCAAGATGCCGGCGACCAGAAATGCCAGCATCGGGATCACGATGTGCTCGATCCGCAGCGCATTCGGTCGATCCGGGCAGTCGGTCAACCACCCACCCCTGCCGCGACAGCGAATCCACGCGCCCAGAAACAGGACGCCCACCGTGGCCAACGCTCCGTCGAAGTACCACAAGGCGTCCGGCAGAATCGGCTCGGGCATGGGTACCGGCTGCGCCATGGGCACGTTCCCACGAAAATGGCACCGGAAAAGCCGGCGCTTCTCCGATGCCAACAGGATCGTTGCTTACCAGGGGCTCACCACCCGCGGCGCCCCGGGCGGCCCGCCGGCGGGAACGCTTGGGCCGGCGAAGGCCGGTTCAGTGAGCGGCCACCAGCTTGTCCAGCGCCTGGCTGAAGTCCTTCTTGCTGCGGAGCCCGACAAACCGCTCCTGGATCTCGCCGGCCTGAAACACCAGGACGGTCGGGATGGAACTGATGGAGTACTTGGCCGAAACAGTGCGGTTGGTGTCAGTGTCGACCTTGCCGACCTTGACCCGACCCTTGTAGTCGTTGGCCACCTCATCGATCACCGGACCCAGGGCCTTGCACGGGGCACACCATTCCGCCCAAAAATCAACCAGCACGGGCTGGTCCGACCCCAGCACTTCGGTCTCAAAATTGCCGTCGGTGAACTCGAGGGTATTGGCACCCGCCATTGCAGACTCCTCCTCTGAACCAAGGCCACGGTGGTCTTCGCGCCGCCAGCGCGGCAAGAGTCGGATTCTAGTCAGGGCTCCGCGGAAGGTCAAATGGCGGCCGCGGCCGCCTGCAACTCCTCGCGCGGTCTGGTCTTCCAGCGGCGATGGTGCCACAGGTACTGCTCCGGATGGCGCCGCACGCACGACTCAATGGCGGCGGCGTACTGCTGGGTCAACCAGGTCACCGCATCATCGCGCCCGGCCCATTCAGGCGGTCGGATGATCCGCTCGACGCCCAGGGCGTGGCGAAACCGACCGCCCAGCCGCCGGCAATACCCGACGATCACCGGGGCGTCGTACGCAATCGCCAACAGGGCCACCGACTTGACCGTCGACGCTTTCCGACCGAAAAAGTCCACGAACAGGCCCTTGCTGCCGGCGTTTTGATCGGGCAGGAATCCGAGCATCCGGCCGGCGGACAGCACGTCCTCTGCTTCCTGGATCGCACCTTTCTTGAAGATCAGGTGCAGACCGGTGTGACTGCGGGTGGCAACCATGTAGTCGTTCAGGGGCGGGTTGTCCAATGGGCGAACCACGGCGTCCAGACGCCCCACGAAACAGGCGATGATCTGGCCCAACAGCTCGAAGTTTCCGAAATGGCCGGTCACCAGGACCGCCGGACCGCCGGCCATGGCCAACGCCACAAAGTCATCGATGTTCTCGAACTGCACGTACTTCGCCCAGGTAAACCGCTTGATCAGCCGCGGCGACTGGATCAGCTCGATGCCGGTCATGACGAAATTCTGCAGGCTGCGAACGGCCAGCCGCTCGATCTCCGCAGCGGTCAACGATTGGCCATAGGCATGGGTGAGGTTCTCGATCGCCCGCTGATGCAGCCGTGGCAACACCCGGGACAGCCCCCAGCCGATGAGCTGGGCGGTGCGCAGGTTGAGATCGATGGGAAACGACAGAAACAGCAGGCGCAACACCTGAACCAGCAGATACTCCGACCAGATGCGTAACGGGGCGCGGACGGCCATGGATCGTATTGTAGATCGCCGGCCCATGAAGTACAGGAGGGGACCGGCGCGGTCGCCGAAACGCCGCGCGGGTGAATCGCCCGACCCCGATTGTCCGCTGGGACGACGGGCGGTACGATCGAGACATGCGGACTTCCGATCTCGACTACCACCTGCCCGCCGAGCTCATCGCCCAGCAGCCGTCCGCGGAGCGCGGCGCGAGCCGGTTACTGCTGATCGACCGCTCGCCGCCGCGATTCGAGGATCGGCAATTCAGTGACCTGCCCCGCTTCCTGCGACCGGATGACGTCCTGGTGGTCAACAATACCCGGGTGCTGCCGGCACGGTTCACACTGCGCCGGGCCAGCGGCGGGCGGATCGAAGGGTTGTGGCTGCAGTGCGACCCCTCCGGGCACTGGGAGGTGCTCCTCCGCGGAGCAGCCCGCGTCCGAATCGGTGAAACGCTGGCCTTCGAGGGCCAGGAGCAGATCACCGCCATCCTGCTGCACCGCGGGCCGCGCGGCGCCCACACCCTGCGGGTGGCGCCGGACCCGGACCCGCAACGCGTGCTGGAACGTGTCGGCACGCTGCCCTTGCCCCACTACATTCGCCGAGCACCGACCGCCGAAGATGAGAACCGCTACCAAACCGTGTACGCTCGAGCGGCCGGGGCGGTTGCCGCACCCACCGCCGGACTGCACTTCGACGATGGCATGATCGAACGCCTGTGCCGCAGCGGCGTGACCCTGGTGGAGGTCACTCTGCACACTGGCCCGGGAACCTTTCAACCCGTGGAAACCGAGACCCTGGAAGCACATGGGATGCATCGCGAGCGCTACCAGGTTGCGCCGGCAGCCTGGGACCTGATCGCTGAAGCGCGCCGGGCGGGCCGGCGATTCGTCGCGGTGGGCACCACGTCGGTGCGGGCGCTGGAATCCATCTGCCGCTCTCAAGCGCTGGAGGGTTGGACCGACTTGTTCATCCAGCCGCCGTTTGAATTCAAGATGGTGGATGCCCTGCTGACCAACTTCCATCTTCCGCGCAGCACCCTGCTGGCGCTGGTGTACGCTTTCGGCGGCCGCGAGACCATTCGGCAAGCCTATGATCACGCGGTCGCCAACCGCTACCGCTTCTACAGCTATGGGGATGCCATGCTGATCCGCTAGGCCGCTTACACCCGCCCGTGCAGGTACTCGTGCAGGTACTGGATGGTGTGGGCCTGGTCGTCGGCCTCGCGGGCGCTGATGTCACCGATGGAGATCAGCCCCAGCAGTCGGCCACCCTGGACCACCGGAAGGTGCCGCAGCCTTTTCTCGGCCATCACCGCCCGGCATTCGCTCAGCTTGGTTTCCGGGCGGCAGCAGGCCACCGGGGCGCTCATCACCTCACCCACCGTCAGGGTCTTGGGATCGCGCTCGGCGGCCATCACCCGATTGAGCACGTCACGCTCGGTGAAGATGCCAACGACCTTCTCTCCGGCGGTGACCACAACCGAACCGATGCGGCGCTGGGCCATCAGTTTGACCGCATGCAGAACGGTGTCCTGTTGGCCAACCGACGCGACCTCAGGATCTTTGCGCTCCAGGATGTCGCGTACACTCGGCATCGGCCCGGCTCCCCCAATCGACGCCCCGACGGGTCAGGAACGCTGCCGCAGCCGGGGATCCATGAGATGAACAAAGTCTTTCATTCAATTATCCGATTACAGGGAGCAAGGTCAAACAAAATAGACCGTTCCCTTTTTCACAAAGTCTGGATCCGGCCCGGACCGGAGGTTGACGACCATCGTGCACCGCCTGGCCAGCATGAGCGCCGCATTCGCTCTACTGGCAATCGCCGGCTGCCGCCCGTCGGCGAACTCGCCGAACGACGACCTCGACCGCGGCGACCCTGCCGGTGGAGCGGCCGGCAGTATCGCCGGGAGATTGATCGTCCTGCCGTAGCGTGAACGGTCGGCGCGGTAGCAGGAGCCCAACGACACGCCCGATCAGGCCGAGATCCTTCACCGGATCACCCGGGCCGGGTCTCCATCACGGCCGGCCACGGCGACCGCCGAGTCGTCGAGGTCAGAATGGAAGTCGGAGAAACCGCCGCGGTATCGGACGTCGTTTTCGTAGTTGGCGTCGATTCCAAGACCCGCACGACCATCGCCCAAGATGTCACTTCGGCCGAGCGAAACTTCGCCTACCCCCTGACCGATCTACCGCCCAACCGCTTCAAGATCTACGCGGGAACCGACCGCGACGGTGATGACCGCATTTGCGATCCCGGAGAATGGTGCGGCGGCAACCCGTCGGCCATCGACGCCAACGAAATGGTTCTGCAGGAAGGAGCGGAACTCACCGGCGTCGACTTCCCGGTCGGGGAGTTGATCTTCGAAGCGACTTCGCCACAATACGTTATGATCTGCGGCGCCGGGCTTGGATGAGACACCTGCCCGGCGATTAGAATGGTATGATCGTGCACGGCCTCGGGCTGTGCAGCCCATACACAGATCCCGGCAGCGGCGTTCGCGACGCTGAGAGGATTGCATCCAGAGAGAGGGTTTCATCGATGATGCTGATAAACTTTGTGATCAGCAATATTCAATTCATTCTGCTACCCTTGCTGCCCTACTTGGTGGCGGTGGTCCTGATGGCCATGCCGACCTCGCCAGACAACAACAACAGCAACGGGAACAGCAATGACAACACCATCACCGACAGCGATGGCGACGGGATCGAGGACGCGCTGGACAACTGCCCCACCGTGGCCAACCCCGATCAGACGGATGGCGACGGCAACAGCATCGGTGATGCCTGCGAGGAATCCGGAACCTCCATTTCCGGTCGCATCGTGCCGGTGGAAGGCAGCACCCCGATGTCGGTGGCCCGCGGCAACCGCCGGGTGGCGACCTTTGCCGGTGGCCGGCCCGGGTACGTGCCGGGCGAACTGCTGGTCATGTGGAACGAGGCGCCGCGCCGCCGGCGCGTGGAAATCCAGACCCGTTTCGGCTTGACGGCCCTGGACGCACCTGATTCGGGAATCCATCGCTATCGTTGCCGCCGGCGGGCCTGCGCTCAGACGCCGCAGACCGACTACCTGATGCTGCTGCACGAAGCCCGCCGCCTGCAGGCCCTGCCCGAGATTCGCTTCGCTGAACCCAACTACCTGCGTTATCCCCTGATCGAACCCAACGACCCGCTGTTTGCGAACCAGCGCTGGCACTATGAGGCCATCCATATGCCGCAGGCCTGGGACATCACCACCGGTGACGGCAACGTGGTGGTGGCCTTGGTGGACACCGGGGTGCTGGTCGATCATCCCGATCTCGCCGGCAAGCTGGTGCCGGGTTTTGACTTTATCAGCGACCCCGACACCGGAAACGACGGCGACGGCATCGACGACAATCCCGACGATCCCGGGGACAGCGCCAACGGCAGCAGCTCGTTCCACGGCACCCACGTCGCCGGGACCGTGGCGGCGCTCACCGACAATGGCGAAGGGGTGGCCGGCGTGGGCTGGAACACCCGGGCCATGCCGATTCGGGCCCTGGGGCTGGGCGGTGGCTCGGTGGCCGACATCGTCGAGGCCATGAAATTCGCCGGTGGCGTTGAGAACACCAGTGGTATGGTCCCGGTGGTGCCGGCAAGTGTCTTGAATCTCAGCCTCGGTGGCGTTGCCGGTGAACCGGAGTCGGCCATCGAACGCTCCACCATTCAAGACTTGGTGTCTCGTGGCGTCACCGTGGTCGCAGCCGCCGGGAATGAAGGGTCGCGACAGCCCGCTCCGCCGGCCTCCTACCCCGAGACCATTTCGGTGGGCGCCATCGACGGTTCGTTTTCGCGTGCCAGCTATTCCAACTGGGGCACCACCCTCGACGTGATGGCCCCCGGCGGGCGAATGTCGCTGGATGACAACGACGATGGTCTGCCGGACGGAATCTTCAGCACCATCGGCGACGACAGCAGCGGGATGATCGAGGACACCTACGACTACTTCGAGGGCACCAGCATGGCCTGCCCGCACGTCTCGGCGGTGATCGCACTCCTGCTCAGCGTCAATCCCGATCTGACGCCTGACGAACTCCGCCGCATCCTGCTCGGCACCGCCCAGGATCTCGGGGATGCCGGTCGCGACGATGTCTTCGGATACGGGCTGGTGGATGCGGCCGCCGCCGTCGAGGCCGCCCAGGCCGGCGAGATCCCCGACCTGCCCGGCGATGGTGAGCCCACCGAACCGACCGTGTCGCTGAGTTCCGAGCAACTTGATTTCGGTCTGGCTGACCACGTCGAAGAACTGAGCATCGGCAACGGCGGCGGCGGCATGCTCAACGTCATCAGCGTCGACGTGCTCACCGACGATGGCGGTGACTGGCTCAGCGTGGTCACCTCCGGCTCCGACGATACCACCAACGTGACCACAGTGACCGCCACCGTCGAGCGCGCAGGGCTCCCGATTGGCACGTACACCGGGGCCCTGCTGATTCAGGCGGAAGGGTTGGTGCCGGCCTTGGTCAACGTGCAGATGACCATCCCCGAGATCACCTTCGAGGGCACTATCGTGGTCCGGGCCGTCGATGAGACCAGCGGCGAAATCATGGCCAGCACCGAGACCGATGACGGCGTGAACTTCGCCTATACCCTCGAGGGCCTGGCCCCGGGGAGCTACCTGCTGATCGCCGGAACCGATCTGGACGGCGACGGCGAGATCTGCGAGCAGACCGATTTGTGCGGCAGTTTTGAAGGGGCCGTCTCGGTGACCGCCGATACTCCGGCCTCCGAGGTGGACTTCGTGGTCAGCGGCCGCTGATCCCGGAACAGCGCCGTAGTGCTCGCCAACCATCGCTGCTGCGACTATCATGAGCACACCGTTGGGGTAGCCCCCCGCGTGCGTGTGTAAAAGGAAGGTCGCATCATGCCAGAGAACATCATTATCATCGGATCGGGCCCGGCCGGGTACACTGCCGCGCTGTATGCCGCCCGGGCGAACCTCAAGCCCCTGATGTTTGCCGGTCGTCCCAAGCAACAGCCGGCGCTGCTGCTGCCCGGCGGACAACTCATGCTCACCACCGAGGTCGAGAACTACCCGGGCTTCCCCGAGGGCATTACCGGTCCGAAGCTGATGGCCTACTTCGAGCAGCAGGCAGTCCGCTTCGGCACCCGGATCGTCACCGACAGCGGGCTGAACCCCGACGTCTCCGACCCGGACAACGGCCACAGTTACCAGTATCAGGACTGCGCCCGCGTGGATCTGTCCGCCCGCCCGTTCACCGTGGTCGGCGAGGACGACACCGCCTATGAGGCCCATTCGCTGATCATCGCCACCGGCGCGACCGCCAACTGGCTGGGACTCCAGAACGAGATGCGGTTGGCCCAGAGCGGCGGCGGGGTCAGCGCCTGCGCGGTGTGCGACGGAGCGTTGCCGGTTTTCCGCGACCAGCCGCTGGGGGTGGTCGGCGGCGGCGATTCCGCCGTCGAAGAAGCCACCTACCTGACCAAATTCGCGTCGCGGGTATACATGATCCATCGCCGCGACGCCCTGCGGGCCTCCAAGATCATGCAGGAGCGGGCCCTACACCACCCCAAGATCGAGATGCTCTGGAACCAGGTGGTCACCAACGTGCTCGGCGGCGACATGATCACGGGGGTCCGCCTGAAGGATACCGTCAGCGGCGCTGAATCGACCCGCGCGCTGGGCGGGTTGTTCCTGGCCATCGGGCACACCCCGGCCACCGACTTCCTCGAGGGCCAGCTCGAGCTGGATGCCAAAAAGTACATCAAGCTGCGGGATGCTTATCGGACGACCACCAGCGTCGAGGGCGTCTTTGCCGCCGGCGACGTCGTGGATTCGGTCTATCGCCAGGCGGTCACCGCTGCGGGTATGGGCTGCAAGGCCGCCATTGACGCCGAACGCTGGCTCGCGGAGCAGGGCCTCGAATAGCCCGGCGGCACCGCCGCCCGACCCCCGTTCCCCGATCCGCCGTGGGTCGTCGGAAATGTGAAGCTTCGGTGAACATCGGATCCGCGGCCCGGGCCGATTGTCCTGCCGACAGGGATGTTCTATAATTCCGCAGCAGGGCTCGCAGGAGCCAGAGGGAGGATGCGTCTTCGCAGATTCACCGGCGCTTATTTCAACCCATCGACTGCCTTCAGTCATGAGCTGTAACGTGCTTGTGTTGAACAAGCACTTCATGCCGCTTCGCATCGTCGGGGTCAAGCGGGCCTTCTCGATGCTGAGCCGCCACCTTGCGGAAGTGATTCACACCGAAGGGGGTCAGTACCTGTCGTATGACTTCCAGTCCTGGGTCGAAATCAGCGAACTGCGTCGGGAATTCGAGCCCCACGAACACGATTGGATTCGCACCGTCCGCTTTGAGATTGCCGTGCCGCGGATTGTGCGGCTGATGATCTACGACCGCCTGCCCCGCCAGCAGGTCAAGTTCAATCGCCGCAACATCTATGCCCGCGACGAGAGCCGCTGCCAGTACTGCGGCAAGAAGTTTGCCAGCTCCGAACTCAGCCTGGATCACGTCGTCCCCCGCAGCCAGAACGGTGACAACTCCTGGGAGAACATCGTGTGCTGCTGTGTGACCTGCAACGTCAAGAAGGGCGGCCGCACCCCCCAAGAGGCCGGCATGCGGCTGATCACCAAACCGACCAAGCCGAAGTTCAGCCCGGTGCTCAGCATCAAGCTCAGCGACCATCGCTATCGGTCCTGGAAGCAGTTCCTGGACCACGCCTACTGGAACGTCGAGTTGCAGTAGCGTTGCCCATCGGCTCATCGCATCTGAAGCGCCACCGCGGGATCGCTGGCCGGTCGCCCCGGCTTGATGGACTGCGAAGCCGGGTACCCGGTTGCCCGTGGCGGCCGATCCACTAGAATGCCGGCGTTCACCGACCGCGATTCACCAGACGAGGAAGCGAGCTGAATTCATGCCAACCGTCACCCGCATCCAGGACCTACAGCAGCATGTCGGACAGCAGGTCACCTTGCAGGGCTGGGCCTACCGGGTCCGGGCCGGCGGCAAGGTGGCCTTCCTGCTGGTCCGCGACGGCAGCGGGCTGTGCCAGTGCGTGGTCGAGAAACAGCCCGATACCGAACGGTTCTTTGACACCATCAAGCGACTGCCCCAGGAATCCTCCCTGCGGGTCTCCGGCACGGTGCACGCCGATGAACGGGCCGAGGGCGGGTTCGAGTTGAAGGTCAGCGATTTTGAGGTGGTCCACGCCAGCGGTGAGTATCCCATCACCCCCAAGGCCCACGGCATCGACTTCCTGATGAAGCACCGCCACCTGTGGCTGCGCTCACGGCGGCAAGAGCTGATCCTGAAGATCCGGCACACCGTGGTCGACGCCATCCGCCGGTTCTTCAACGACCACGGCTACGTGCTGATCGACACCCCGATTTTCGCCCCCTCGGCCGGCGAAGGGGCCTCGACCCTGTTTGCGGTCGATTACTTCGGCGAGCCGGTCTACCTGGCCCAGACCGGCCAGTTGTATGTCGAGGCGGCCTGCCTGGCCCACGGCAAGGTGTACTGTTTCGGCCCGACCTTCCGGGCGGAGAAGTCCAAGACCCGCCGCCATCTCACCGAGTTCTGGATGGTTGAGCCCGAAATCGCCTTCGCCGACCTCGACGATGCCATGGCCGTGGCCGAGGATTTTCTGCTGGCCATCGTGCAGCGCGTCCTGCGCGACCACCGCGGCGACCTGGAGTTCCTGGGGCGCGACGTCGCCGCCCTGGAGCACATCGCCAAGCCCTTTGTGCGGCTGAGTTATTCCGAAGGGGTTGAGATCTTGCACAGCGCGCGGGCCCGGTCGCTGCTCGAGCAGGACCTGCACACCCAGACCGCCCGCATCGCCGCGCTGGAAACCGAGCTGCACCAGGCCATCGACCTCCAGAAATCGGCGGCCAAAAAGTGGCAGCAGGAACAGGCCGCCCAGCAGGAGCACACCCTGCGCGAGGAACTCGCCGACCTCCGCGAACAGGTCAAGAACATCCCCCATCACCTGGAACTGGCCGCGGGGTTCGAGTGGGGCAAGGACCTGGGCGGCTCCGATGAGACCATTATCTCGCGGCTGCACCACCAGCCGGTCTTCTGTCACCGCTATCCCAAAGGCTGCAAGGCATTCTACATGAAGCTGGACCCCCAGGACGACCGCGTGGTCAAGAACTTCGACCTGCTGGCGCCGGAGGGCTTCGGCGAGATCATCGGCGGTTCACAGCGTGAGGACGATTACGACCTGCTGCTGTCGCGAATTCACGAAGCGGGTCTGGAGGTCGAGCCCTACGAGTGGTACCTGGACCTGCGGCGCTACGGCAGCGTCCCGCACAGCGGCTTCGGTCTCGGCGTGGAACGTACCCTGGCCTGGCTGTGCGGTCTGCAACACATCCGCGAAGCCATCCCCTTCGCCCGCATGATGGGCAAGCTGTACCCGTGACCGCGTCCCGGGGCGGGGCGCGGCCCTGGCCCGGGGCTGTCAGGCACTCAGATGTTGAAGAAATACTCGCGGATGTTGACGAAGTACTTGAAGTCCAGGGTCCAGCGGAGCACCATCTTGAGGGGGACGATGGCGAACCAGGTGAACAGGATCATGAACACGCTGTAGCGCATGAAACCCATCTGGCGGTACAGGGAGCGGAAGAGGGTCGCGGCCAGCAGTCCCGGCAGGACGAAGAAGTATGCAGCCATCAGCAGCAGCCCGGGCAGTTCACGGATCACCCAGTTGGTCGGTTCACCACCGCCGAGCAGCAGGACCCAGAACAACTCGTAGAATTGGACGTTGACCAGGGCGACGGGTTTCTGGTCATCCCAGAACTCATAGGGCCCAAAGAAATTCCAGTTTGGGCCGCGCAGGAAGGTTCCGAACACGATCAGCAGCACCCACATGATCACAAAACCGACCAGGAACATGCTGATGGCAAAGGGGCGCTCGCGGAAGGTGTAGTAGCCGTTGCCACGGGGATTGCGGTCGATGTACGGCAACGCCATCAGACCGAAGATGATCAGCCCCGGCAACAGCACGCCGGCGATCCAGGGGTCGAAGTAGACCAACAACTCCTGGAGCCCCAGGAAATACCAGGGCGCCTTGGATGGGTTGGGAATGGTCGACGGATCGGCGGGTTGTTCCAGCGGAGCCCGCAGCAGGATGGCCCACACGATGATTGCCGCCGTGCAGAGCACCAGCGCGATCAGCTCGGTGTACACCAGATCCGGCCAGACCAGCACCTTGTCGTCGGAGCCGGCCTCCAGCAACGGCTCCCGTCGTTTCATCCGCGCGTCATTGATCGCCGCCTGGCGAAAGGCCAGCCAGGTGAAGAACCCGACGGTGTAGATCATGATGACGATGGGGACGTTGTCGGCCTTGGTCACGATCTTCCGGAAATCCTCGTCGGCCATGCTCCACGCAAAATACAGGGTGAAGCCGATGGCCGCGGCCAGGGCCACCTTGGGCTTGGTGAAAAAGCGATAGCCGACCAGAAACAACCCCAATGCCACCACCGACAGCACGAAAAAGGGCGCCGGCTGCAGGGCCTGGTTGATGAAGTGCTTGATCACTTCGGACGGCGTCTGTGGAGTCTGCATCAGGAACGGAATCATCAAGTCTCCAGATGCTCGCAGCCGGGTCGGTCAGCCAGGCACATTACAGGGGTCCGCTGATGCCGCCGTCCTTGCGAATTCGCCAGAAGTGCACGGCAATCAGCACAGAAACGACAACCGGAATGAACACACAGTGCAGGACGTAGAACCGCAGCAAGGCATTGGGTCCGACGAACGTTCCGGCCAGCAGCCCGAAGCGGGCATCATCGCCGGCGTGGACCAGCGGCACACCGGCCCACTGCAACAGGGCCGCTCCGGGGCCCTCGTTGCCGGCGAACGGCGTGGCCCGGGCCATATTCGACCCCACGGTGATCGCCCACATCGCCAACTGATCCCACGGCAGCAGATAGCCGGTAAACGACAGCAACAGGGTCAAGACCAGCAGGATCACGCCGACGCCCCAATTGAATTCGCGCGGCGGCTTGTAGCTCCCGGTGAGAAAGACCCGCAGCATGTGCAGCCAGATGGTGATGATCATGGCGTGGGCGCCCCAGCGATGCATCTCGCGCAGCAGGCCCAGGGTCACGTACGCCCGCAGCCCTTGCATGTCGAAGTACGCATACTCCACCGTCGGGCGGTAGTAGAACATCAGCAGCACCCCGGTGACCACCTCGACCAGGAACAGGAAGAAGGTCAGACCGCCCATGCACCAGGTGAACGACAGCTTGATGCCACTACGGCGGACGGCCACCGGATGCAGGTGCAAGAAGACATTGGTCAGCACCACCATGGCCCGGGTGCGCCGATCACGGGGCACGCCGTGCCGAAAGATGCTGCCCCACACTTGCGAGTTGCGTACGGAATCACCGAACTGCTTGAATACGCTCATTGAATACCTGTGCTCGCGGTTCGAGGAGCCCCAAGACCCGAAGCCTCCGGGTCTGAGTTCCGCGGTCGCCCCCCGGCGGTCGGCCGGGCGCACCCGAGAACTGCAAGGGCTGCGGGATTCTTGCAAAAAGCCCGCCGACATGCAAGCGGCGGGCGGGCGCTCAGAGGCTTACATCAGCAGGTAGCTGTCGGGTTGGTCCCACTGACCTTTCTCCTGCAGAAACTTCACGCTCTTGTTGATGACCACCAGGCCGTCGATCTCACGAATCTGCAGGCGTTCCAGCGGCCGCGGAGCCGGACCTTCGAAGTTGATCCCGTCCTGCTTGAAGCCGCTACCGTGGCAAGGGCACTTGAACTTGCGGTCGCTTTCCAGCCAGTTCGGAATGCAGCCCAGATGAGTGCAGGTGGTGGACAGCGCCGCCACGCGATCTTCCAGGCGGATCATCCAGATGCCTTCGGGCTTGTAGTCCTCGTTGACTTCGCCGGGGGTCATGGCCTCGTACTTGTCGAGGGTGCCCACGCGGATTCGCGGGTCGGGCTCTTCCAGGACGTTGGGCATCATGAACCGGCCGAACGCCGGGCCGGCCTGAATCCCGACCGCGGCAGCCAGCGATCCCCAGCCGACGGCGAGGGCTGCTTTGTTGACGAACTCCCGGCGGCTCATGGCCTGCCGCTGCGGGTCGCCCTTGCGAATCTCCTTGGCGGTCTCCATCACGCGGGCGTAGCGGGCGTCGGGCGGCAACTCGTCATAGCGCTTTTTGCTGAGGCTGTCGAGCGCCACCTGCGGGTTGGCGATGCCGCCCAGCACCCCGCTGCTTCCGCCGCGGGTGGTCGCCGCGCGCAGCAGGGCGTGAATCGCCGGGTCCACCGGTGAGTCGGGCGGAACCGGGGCGGTCTTCGTACCCAACGCCGCGACGGCCGCGTCCGCCTCGCTGGGGGGTTCGTCGGGAGCCGCCGATTTTCCGGCCGACTTTCCGGCCGCAACCGGCGCGGCGGCGGGCTCGTCGCTGACCGCCCCGGTGGCGGTCTCGAACTTGATCACATCGACCGGACATTCTTCGGCGGCCTCGATGATGCTGTCGGTCAGCGGACGGGTAAACTCGGCGTTGAGGGCCTCGGGCCGGATGATGCAGGTCTCTTCCTGGACCTCGAACACCTCGGGGCAGGCCGTCTCGCAGGCATCACACACGATGCAACCGGGATCAATCCATACCTTGGTGACCAGTTCTTTCGTTGCCATCAGTGCTGACTCCCTGCGGAGGCCCGATCGACCGCGATCGCGGCGCCCCGCTGCCGATTTAGCTGCTCGGCCCGACCGGCGACCCGCAACGACGGATCGCGGGTCAGACGCTCGATGAGATCCCAGACCTCCTGGACCCTGAGGTTGGCGGCCGCATCCAAGGCGGCCAGCAGATAATCATCCACCCGCTGCGGCGACAAGCCGCGCTCGACGTCCGGCCCTCCGGGCACCGCGTAGTGCACCCGCTGCTGTTCCCAATATCCCCGGGTCAGCATATCCAGGATCGCCGGTAACGCCAAAGCGCTCTTGAGACGGGCCAGGGTCAGCGTGGCATTCCAATAGAGATCCCGGGCTTTGGCCTCGCCCAGTTGGGCCCGCCGCAGGGCCTCGATGGCGGCGGAATCGTCGGGCGAAGCCAAGTTGGTCAGCGCCACGCAGGCATACACCTGAACCACGGTCTCGTCATCGCTCAGACGAGCAGTGATCGCGGCGATGGCCGTTCGGGCTTCCGGCACATGCCCCATCAACGACAATGCGCGCAGGGCCTCACGCCGCAGGTCGGCGTCATCCCGATCCAAAGCACCAATCAACAGCGGCAACGCTTGCACCGCTCCGGAGCGGGCCGTGGCATGCATCACGAAAAACAACCGCTGCCGCACCAGTTGCTCCGGATTCTCACTGGCCTCAAAGTCGCGCTCCAACAGGCGGACCAGCCGATCCTGGATCTCCGGACGATCCTCGGGAGCGATCTCCTGATCCAGTTGCTCGAGCCGCAGGGCCAACTCCTGGGCGGCCTGCCAGACCTCCTTGTCGTGCGGCATCAACGCAAACCGGGCGGTTCTCTGCCCGCTGCTCGATTCCAACATCTCCAGGATCTCGGTGATCGGCCGTTCCCTGTTGCTGGCGATGGCCCCGAACGACAACACCACCACCACGGCGCACAGGACAATGACCATTACAATGATGAATGGCACCATGAACAATCGCCCCAGGAGGAAGCGATCGGGTGCCCGGGAACCAGGGGATGTGTCCGGCCGGTCAGACATTGTGGAGGATTGATTCACCAGTTCGTGACGAATTTCACTAAGCACTATATGCGGCTTTACTCTATATTGCAACAAGGTTTACAGACAATTGTGCGCCCCGGTCGGCACCCGGTCCCCGGGGCGGTGCCATCCGGACGCTCGCCGCCGTCCGGATGTGTTTGGCGGGCATAGGGGGTTCGGACGGCCGCGGTCGCGCACTTCACCCGCAGGCCGTCGGGAGCCCCGCAGCCAACCCGGCCGGTCCTGCAGCGCAAGCGCCGGAACCGCGGGCGCGAACCGGCGACCCGGGCCGACCACCGGCCCGGGCTGCCGCGCCCGAAAGTCGATCGGCGGCATCGAGGACCGTGCGCCGCCAGCCCAGCCCGCCGGACCCTTGCATTCGGAGCAACCTTGTCATAATCTGTGGCGGCGACCGCGCGAAAGTGGGAGGGCACTCGCGGTATCGGCCTGCGCCGGCAACATGATCATCTATAGTGTCAAGATGTTTTGATTAGGGGGGTGTCTCCATGCTTGCGCACCAGGAGATTCAGGAAATCGACCAGCTCATCGGGCGCAACGAGACCGAGGCCGCCGACAAGCGGTTGAAGTCCGCCGCCGCCGCCCATCAGGAGGATGCCTCATGGTGGCTGCTGCGCGGCAAGGTCGCCGAGAAGCGCGGGGATCGCGACCAGGCCGCCGTGTGCCTCGAAAAAGCCATTGCCTTGGACCCGGACAACAGCGAAGCCCTGTTCCAATTGGCCTATCTCGCCGACCTGCACGGCGATGACGAGTTGGCGATGGAGCTTTACCGGCAGTGTACCAACCACACGCCCATGCACGTCAACGCCATGATCAATCTGGCGGTGCTGCTGGAGGACCAGGGGCGCTACGAGCAAGCCAAGGTGTACCTCGAGCAGGTGCTCAAGCACCATCCGAACCACAAGCGTGCCGAACTCTTTCTGCGCGACGTGCTCAGCTCCATGGACATGTACTACGACGAGGATCTGGAGCGGAACCGCGAAAAGCGGAACGCCGTGCTGGACATTCCCATCTCGGATTTCGAACTCAGCGTCCGCAGCCGCAATTGCCTCAAGAAGATGGACATCAACTCGCTGGGGGACCTGCTGAAGACCACCGAAGCGGAGCTGCTCTCCTACAAGAATTTCGGCGAGACCTCGCTGAACGAAATCAAGGCGATGCTCCGCCAGAAGGGCTTGCGTTTGGGTCAAGCGTTGGACGACGATCAGTTCAAACGAACCAACCTGGGACTGTCCGTGCTGGCGCCCGTGTCTTCCGGCGGCGACCCGGCGCTGCTGAGCACGCCGGTCAGCGAGTTGGAGTTGTCCGTGCGCTCCCGCAAGTGTCTGCAACGGCTGGGGATCAGCACCCTGGGAGAGTTGGCGTCGCGTACCGAAGCCGAGTTGCTCAGCGCCAAGAACTTCGGTCAGACCTCGCTTGACGAGATCAAACAGCGGCTGACGGCCAGTGGCTTGTCTTTGCGAAAGCTGGACGGCCGTTCGTAATCGGATCCATCCCTTCACTCACGACGAGCGCTGAAATGCTGATGCGAAGCCGTGCCGCGGTCACGTCCGGAGTCTTCTGTGTGGCCGTGATGCTGAACGGCTGCAGCCGCGGATCCGGCCCGGGAGAAGGGTCGGCCCTGGAGCTTCCCGAGATCCGCCGCCTCGGTCGTGGCGGCGGACCGGACATTCGGGCGCTGCTCCTGGAACGGGTCGAGCAGTTGGCGGTGGCGGTGACCGGCCCGTGCGAAGTCCGCCAGGGGCGAGCGGTCCTGGCCCGCGGCGGCGAGATGCGCGAGATCGTGGTCACGGTGCTCGCGGGCAACCCGCCCCGGCTGCAGATCGGTGCGTTGGCCTGTCCGCCAGGCCCGGTCGAGATCGTCCCCGACAAACCCAACAGCTTGCGGCTGCGCGGCGGCGCCGCGGGCGCCGAGGTCCGCCGGTACGACGGCCGGCTGCGGCTGGTGCCGCGCGGCGGTCAGACGCTGGACGTCATCAACATCCTGCACCTCGAGCACTACGTTCCGGCAGTCCTCGAAGGCGAATTGTATCCCGGCTGGCACATTGAGACCTACCGGGCCCAGGCCATCGCAGCCCGGACCTATGCCCTGTACCAGATGCAGACCTTCGGCCTGGACCACGACTACGACCTGAGATCCACCGAAGCATCACAGGTCTACCGCGGGGGGGCCGGCATTCCGGCGGACTCCAAGGCCATGCGCGCCGTGCTGGACACCTGCGGAGTCGTGTGCTCGTGGCCATCGCCGATTGGCGAGAAGATTTTCTGCACCTACTTCAGTTCGGCCTGTGGCGGCCGCAGCCAGGATGCCGCCCGGGTCTTCAACAGCCCGACGATCACGCCTTTGTCCGGCGGGGTCAACTGCACCTACTGCCGAATCGGCGGCAATGCCTACCGCTGGGGCCCGGTGCGCCTCAGCAAATCAGAACTGACCCGCCTGCTGGTGGATCGCTTTCCGCAATACGGCCAGTTGGGCACCATCGAGACCATCGAGGCAATTTCCTGGGCCGAGGACGGCCGGCCGCTGCGACTGCGATTGCGTGCCGCCGGCGGACAGTCCAGCGAGGTGGATTCCTATCCGTTTCGGCTGGCGATCGGCGGGCATCGCCTGCGCAGCAACCACTTTGAGGTCGTTGACCAGGGCGGTTCGGTCGAGTTTCGTAACGGCCGTGGGTTCGGGCACGCCGTCGGCCTTTGCCAGTGGGGTGCCGAGGGCCAGGCCCGCATGGGGCGCAAGGCCTCGCAGATCCTGGCGTTTTATTATCCGGAGTCCCGGCTGCGGCGCGCCTATTGAGCCGCGGCCGCCCGGGCGGCGGTCCGGTATTCAGCGCAGCTCCCATAACGATGACCCGCGGTTCTGAGCGACTCGAGCCCAACCGATACCAGATAGGTGCAACCAACCCAGGCCCAACTTGCGCGCAGCGGCCGCCTGCTGCTCCTACTGGCGGCCGCCCAGACGCTGCTCACCGGCGGCGGCGTGGCGGCGGTGTTGCTGTGGTCGCAATCGGAAGCCACCGAACTGATCACCGCCCGATTGCTGTCCTGGGCAGCCATGTCCTCGCAGGCCTGGACGGTGGCCGGTGCCCCGCTTTCCGGAGAACTGCAGGCCATCGCTTCCCCCATCCACCGGGTGGCCGCCACTGCCGTCGCTTTGTTGACCATCACCAACCTGATGCTTTCGGTCTGGCTGTTCCGGGGGTACGCCGGGCGGATGACCCGGCTGAATGCGAACCTGGAAGACCTCGCCGAACAGCGCGGCGGTGACCTGATCAGAGCGCGGGACGCGGTCATCGTGGGGCTGGCCAAGCTTGCGGAATTTCGGGACGCCGACACCGGGCAGCATCTCGATCGCATCGGTCGTTATGTCGAGATCCTGGCCAAGGGGCTGCGCAGCCGCGAGCCGCAGCGCTATGGCCAATTGACCGACGCCTGGATTCACAACCTGGTAGTCGGATCCGCACTGCACGACATCGGCAAGGTGGGCATTCCCGACCGTGTCTTGGGCAAGCCGGGGGCCTTGACCCCAGAGGAGCGCAGCCTGATTGAGGACCATCCGATCATCGGTGGTGAGTGCATCCAAGCCATGGAGCAGGAATTGGGCGATTCGTCGTTCCTGACCCTGGCCCGCGAGATCGCCTATTCGCATCATGAATGGTGGGACGGGACCGGGTATCCGTTCCGCCTGGAAGGGCCCGCCATCCCGCTGTCGGCCCGCATTGTCGCTTTGGCCGACGTCTACGACGCCTTGACCACGCAGCGCCCGTACAAGCCGGGGCTGGCGCACGAACGCTGCCGCGAGGTCATCCTCAGCGGGGCCGGAACCCAGTTCGACCCCGAGATGGTCACCGAGTTTCTGGCCCAGGAGGACGCTTTTCAGCGCACCGCCTCTGAAATGCAGCGCAACGATCTGGAAGCACACCCGGCCTGCGATCCCGCCCTGGACCTGATGGTCCGCGAACTCAGTCGGACATAGCCGCCGGCCCGGCGCCACCGGCCAGCAGGCAGAGGACCGCCGCCACCAGCGCGGGGGTGTCCATGACCGTTCGATGGTCGCGGAACCGGCGGGCCTCGGCCGGACGGACTACTGCGGGCGGCCCGGTTGCCACCGGCGGATGATCAAGGTGTCGTTCTGCCCGCCAAATCCGAAGCTGTTGGAGAGCGCCGTGGTCACCGGCGCTCGGCGGGCGTGGTTGGGGACGTAGTCCAGGTCGCAGGCTGGGTCGGGAGTCTTGAAGTTCATGGTCGGCGGAATGATCCCGTCGCGAATCGCCAGAATGCAGGTGATCAACTCGACCGCACCGGCGGCGGCGATGAGGTGGCCCATCATCGACTTGATGCTGCTGATCGGCACCCGGGGGGCCCGGGACCCGAAAACCTTGCGAATGGCCAGGGTCTCGATGGAGTCGTTTTCTTTGGTGCCGGTCCCGTGGGCATTAATGTAATCGATGTCGGCCGGCGTCAGGCCGGCATCCTTGATGGCCAGACGCATGGCGGCGGAACTGCCTCGGGCATCCTCGTGGATGTCGGTCACGCGAAAGGCATCGGCGGTAGAGCCGTAGCCGACGACCTCGGCGTGAATCGCGGCCCCTCGGGCCAGGGCATGATCGAGCGCTTCGAGAATAATGATTCCGGCGCCTTCACCCAGCACGAAGCCGTCGCGCTCCCGATCGAACGGACGCGACGCCCGGGCCGGATGGTCATTGCGGGTCGACAGCGCCGTCAGGCGGTTGAACCCGGTGACGCCCAGCGGATGGATCATGCTGTGCGTCCCGCCGGAGATGACCACGTCGACGTCGCTGCGGCGGATCCAGCCGCAGGCCTCGCCGATGGCCTGCGTGCTGGCAGCGCAGGCGGTCAGGGTGTCAAAGTTCGGTCCCTGGGCGTCGAAGAAGCACGCCAGGTGGGCCCCGGCGAGGTTGGGATCCTGCTGATGTTCGAATTCGACGCTGAACCGGCCGTAGGCCTGCTCCGCCCAGCGAACGGCGTCCAGCGCGCCGGCCTGCGGATCCCAGGCGATGACGCCCGCGCGGGCCACGTTCTCGAAATCCAGCGGCGCTTCGCCGGCGCCGAGGTACACCCCGACTCGAGTGGGATTCAAGCCGCTCAACCCGGACAACCCGGCATGATCCCAGGCCATCTTCGCGGCACTCAGGGCAAAGGCTGAGTTGCGGCTGGCATCGGCGTGGCGCTCGGCGGCCTCAGGACCCACGAACTGGGCCAGGTCGAAGTCCTTGACCTCGGCAGAGAAGGTCGTCGGAAAGGTCGCGGCCTCGAACAAGGTCGTGGCCGCGATTCCGCTGGCGCCTGACAACAGGTTCTGCCAAACCTGCTCGAGGTCATGTCCCAGTGGTGTGACCCAGCCCATCCCGGTCACCACCACCCGTTTTCGATTGCCCTGGCCCATCGCCTCATGACTCCTTTGATTTCAGCGAAACCGCCGGACCACCAGGGCGGCACTTTGCCCGCCGCTCAGGGCGTAGGCCACACTCAACACGGTCTCGATGCGGGCATCGACCGCCTCGCCGGCGACGAAGTTCAGCCCGCAGCCGGCGGCCGACGGCCGGGTGTTGACCGACACCGGAATGGTGTTGTGTTTGAGCGCCAGCAAGCCGGCGGCAAAATCGATGGCCCCGCTGCCGGCCCCACTGTTGCCGAGGGCTCCTTTGATGGCCAGCGCCGGGATGGTCTCGGCGCCCACACCGAACACGGCCCGCAGGGCGGCGGCCTCGCTGCGATCGAATTCAGGAACCCCGCTGCCGAAGGTGGAAATCAGGCTGACGTCGCCGGCGTCGAGGCCGCCATCGGCCAGCGCCGTGGTGACCGCCAGCGAAATCCCGCGCCCTTGCGGATCGGCATGTTTCCAACTGTAGGTGTTCGCGGCGGCCCCGAAACCCACCAGTTCGCCGTAGATGTGGGCGCCGCGGGCCTGGGCGTGATCGAGCGCTTCCAGAATGACCAGCCCGCCGCCTTCGGAGATTACGCTGCCGGCATGATCCTGGTGGAACGGCCGGCAGGCCGCCTCCGGGTCCTGGTTGTGCCCGCTGGCCACCCGGTCGAACAGATCCTGGCGCATCATGCCCATGCAGTTCAGGCGGCTCTCGGCCCCGCCGCAGATGCACACGTCGGCTTGATCGCGCTGGATGGTCCGGAAGGCCTCGCCGATGGCATGGTGCGAAGAGGCTTCCCCGCAGGTCATGGTGTTCGACGGCGCCTGGGCGTCGTGCACAATGGTCACGTGACAGGCCAGCATGTTGGGCAGGAATTTCAGCAGCCACAGCGGGGTCAGGTTGTACATGCCGTCCTGGCCCCACTGCCGCAGGCTGAAGCGGCCGTCTGCGTCCAGGGCCGAACTCAGGGCCCCAGCCAGTTCGTTGAGATCGGCGCAGATCAGGCCGGCCCCGATGTTGGCGCCAAAGCGGGTGGGGTCGACATTCGGCGGGCCCTCGACGTCTTTGCGCTCGATCAGGCAGCGGGTCTTGAGACCGGCGTCGGCCACCGCCTGGTGGGCGGCGACCATCGCCAGGGTGATGTCACGGCACATGACCTTGACGCTCTTGCGGTAGCTCTTGGGGATATAGTCCGCCAGGGCGAACGATGGCACCTCGCCGGCCACCTGGGAGCGAAACCGCGACGGATCGAAGGCGGTGATTCGGCGAATGCCGCTGCGCTTCTCGAGCAGAGCCGACCAGAAATCGTCCTGGCCGATGCCAATCGGCGTCGCCAGCCCCAAACCGGTAATGACCACGCGTCGGGACATATCTGGGCCTTATGCGTTCCCGGGATAGTGGCGCAAATCGAGGTCGTAGTGCGCCAACAGGTGCCTGAATTCCTCACCGAACACGAAGTTGTGGTCCGGGATGCCCACCTTGGCGCCCGTCGCCCGATCCAGGTGCGAGAACATCAGGTCGACCACGCCAAACGGCTGTCCGTTGTTCAACACCGTTCCGGAGGTGCCGGCACCACTGTCGTCAATGGTCTCGATGGCGGCCTGGTAGGTCAACTGGTCCCCGGGGACGGCCAGGCCGTCGAACCGGGCCCGGTTCACTTTGGCGAGGATGACCCGTTCGCGAAAGTCTCTGGCCTGCCCCACCAGGATGCCGGCGGTCTGGGCCATGCCTTCGATCATCAGGCTCGCCGGCATCAGCGGATAGGCCGGATACTGGTCGTGCAGATGGTCCTCGGCCCGGCTGACGTTCTTGATGGCGACGGCCCGGGTCCCGGGCTCAAACGCGACAAACCTGTCGATCCAGATCCAACGCATGCGGGCGTGCTCGTCGGCGGCGGTCCGGACCTCAGACCGGCTGGCTCAGCTTCTTCTCGATGTAATTCACGATGGTCTTGACGGTGAACAGCGAAGGGACGTTGTCGACGCCGGGGCTTTTCTCGAATTCGCTGAAATCGGCGTGGGGCATGGCCCGCTTGAGATGCTGCAACCCCGAAGGAGTGAACCGGCCGTCCTCCACGTAGTCGGGGTTGTTCACGATGTCGTCGGGAAACAACTCTCCCCGTGGGATCTTGATTCCGAAGGCCTTCTCCAGCCGGAAGACAATGTCCAGAAAATCGATGCTCTCGGCACCCAGGTCATTCGTCAAAGTCGCATCCTCCGACACCTCTTCTTCATCCACTCCGAGGGCGTCGACCAGCGTGTTCTGGACCTGAGCAAAGATCTCATCACGGCTCTTGGCCATCGTGTCCGTACCTCCTCACTGCTTAGCTTAAGATGTGGCCGCCATGGACACGAAACAGTCGCCGCCGATGAGGGCGAACTGCGCTTTCGCATGGCCGACCAATTCACGATCCACTGCCGCCAGGGCCGCATCCCGATCAGCCAGGTTGCGGTGCTCCAACTGCAGCCGAGCCTTGACGATTTCGGTCGGGCCGCGGAACCCGCGGGCCACGAACTCGCTGTCCTGATCCCCGAGCCGCTTGCATTCCAGGTCGGCAGTCAGCACCTGGCCCGGAGTGATGAAACTCTTGAAGGTCGCATTCTTGACTTCGGCCAGCGTCACCACGCTGTGGGCGAAGCCCTCGGTCGCCCGAACCAGCCAGCCCGCCGATTGGGCCAGACACTCGAGCATGAGCACGCCGGGCATCACCGGAAACGACCGAAAATGATCGGCCAAATACTCTTCGGACAGCGTCAGGGACTTGACGGTGCGGATGCGGCGTCCCGGGTCAAGCTCCACGATGCGATCGACCAGGTTAAATCTCATCGCCAACCCGTGCCAGGCGCGCTCCAGCCGCCACATCATGACCGTGAAGCCGGCCGAAATCAAACGTCACGCGGCGCCGCGCGACGCGATTCCCAACAGAAGGGGCTAGTCTAGTGATTTCAGGCCCCAATTGCCAGTACCGCGGCCCGCCAAGCCCGCTGCCGCCGTCGCCCGGACCGCGCCCCCGGGTAGCCCATGAAAAAAACGCACGCCCCCCCAATGGAGGAGAGGCGCGCGTTGTGAGCCCGGCCGACAACCGAGCAACCGCTCAGGCGGGCCGACGCTTATAGTAATCGGCGTTGGTCTCGAAGTGCTTCTTCTGGTCTTCGGGTACCTCGTCCTCCGGCCAAATGGCCGTCACCGGACACTCGTCGACGCACAATCCGCAGTCGATGCAGGTTTCCGGATCGATGTACAACATCTCTTCCTGTTCAAAATCCGGATCATCCTTGGTGGGGTGAATGCAATCGACCGGGCATACCGCCACGCAGGCGGTGTCCTTGGTCCCGATACAGGGGTCACCGATAATATGGGTCATATATTCCTCTCCTCGTGCCAGCGACCAGGCTCGAATCTCGAGTGTTATCGACAGGCGAATTATAGTAAGTGCAGTGAATCCGACACAAGCCGCCGCCCAGAAAACCTCCGAAATCGCCCCCAAAAGGAACCGCCACCACCAACTTCGAGGTCGGCTGGCCGTCCCAAGGTCCTCGGGCACCAGACGATGATCGACGGGTCGCCCACCAGCACGACCCCTTTGCCATGCGGAACATCCCCCTCGGCCGCCGACCAGGCATGACCTCGTTGCAACCCACCGTCGAGGTGGGGGTCGCGGTCAGATACGCCCGGTCATCCTCGATCCGGCAACCAGACGGCTCCGCCAGCGAGGTGCCGGGCAATCGCACGGTGGAGGAGCCAAACCGGCACCGGCGGTCATGGTGAGTTCTCGGAGCACGCGGCCTGGCCGTGATCCAGTCGGACGCCGCCATCAAGACACCGCCAGTGGGCCCCGCCGGCGGTCGGTCGCCGTGGCGGCCGTCACCCCAGCGACCAGGGAAAATCATTCTTGAAGTGCTGATAGTAGACCCCCACCAGCCGGGTGCAGGCCAGCATGCAGTAGGTTTGCAGGCCGATCACGGCCCCGCGCAGGGCCAAGGCTCCGGGCGTGAGCATGTCGGCGATCGCGACCGGAGCGAGGCCGGCCAGATACGCCCGGGCGGCCCACAGGGGCGCCACCGAGACCAGCACCAGCACGCAGACCAGCAGGTACGGTCCAGGGGAGCGAGAGACCGCGACCACCGCCAGGTCGAACCGCGGCAACATCGACAACCCACCCAGCGCAACCACCAGGATGCACATCGGCCAGAACAGCAGGCCCGTGGCCGCCAGCAGCAGCACCGCGGTGACCGCGGCGGCAGGCGACACCGCCGTGAAGCTCAGGACCACGGCTGCCGTAATCGCCGGCGCCCCGACGAACAGGAACGACCCCCACCACTGCAGCATCGGAATGACCATGCCCTCGAGCCAATCGGACTCCACGGTCAACGGCGGCAGCCCGGGCGCTCCGCCGGCCGCGTGGGTCACGCAGCTCATGTAGTAAGCGCACACATATCCATAGACAAAAACAGCGAAGATGAGCAGCAGCACGCCGCGCATCATGGCCAGCGAGGCCACCGCACCCGCCAGCACATTCAGGAACCAGATCGCCAGAAATGACAGCAGGCTCTCGAGGCTGCTGAAGTGAATGTAGCAGCCCAGGGCATCCCGCCAGAACCCGCCGGAGCGCTCGATGATCACCGGCGGCGGTGCCGCCATGCCCTTCGGCGCCGAGCGCCGAGCGGCCCGAGTGGCCTGCAGTTCTTCCCGGATATAGGACGACGCCGCCGGGCGATCGATTGCGTCTTCGTCCGCCAGCGGGATCACTTCGTCGGACCCGCCGGCCGACGGTAGGATCATGATTCCGCCGCACCGCGGACAGCGCTCCTGGCTGCCGGCCGCGGTCTCGGGAAACTCGTAGCGGGCGCCGCAGTAGCAAGTGCAGAAGATCGGCATCAGCAGGTCCATCCAGGTCGACTTCAGCCGACCGTGCACTCACCCTGACCCGTGGGCGGCTGAATGCAAGAAGTTGACCCGCAGGGCTTGAACGGCTTGCGGATCAATCCCAGACCATCGTTCCAGCAAGATCGCAGACGCTTCTGGCGCTCAAAGCGAGAACGCCGCCCACGCCGCCACGGTCGTCATCGGCGCTCGCGTCAGTCCGACCAACCCCACGCCGCCAGGTGCGGCTGTGGTCAGCCGTTTGATATTGGCACGACCATTGACTATACTCGGGTAGCGACCCTGATGCTGCCTTTTTTCCGGCCGATGACCGCCATAGACCCCTGAGCACAACGCTCGCATCGGATGACCCCATGGATTCAAAAGTTCTGATCGTGCACAGCGACCGGGGCGTCCGGAAAGCCCTGGAGGCGATGTGCTCCCTGCACCATCAGTCCGTCGCGGCCGCCGACGTCAAGACCGGCCTGAAGATCGTTCTGAAGACCACGCCCGCCCTGGTGATTGTCGGGCTCGACGCCAAGCGAAAAGACGCCCTCCTGCTGATGCGCTACATGAAGGACTACGGCTCGACCATTCCGGTGATCGTGGTCGCCGGCCGCGGAGCCGGACCCATGCAGATGCAGGCCATGAAGGCCGGCGCCAAGGGGTTCGTGGAGTACCCGGTCAGCCAGGCCGGCCTGGACCAGGCCATCTCCAGTGCCTTGCAGGCCAATGTCGATGCCACCGACGCCATCCCGCTGATTACCGACGAGGAACGCAACGCCAACCTCAGCGAGCTGGAGCAAACCTTGAATCGCAAGATGCAGTGTGCATCCGGGCGCAACCAGGTGCACCTCCAAGCCTTGATCATCGGCTTGCGCAAGACCAAACCGCGAATCAGCTTGAAGTGCCCGCTGCGCGCCGAATACAAGATGCCCACGAACGTGTATTATGAATATATTCGCGACGTGTGCTGCAGCGATCCCAGTGCCTGCCCGGCGGTGCAGCGTTTTCAGGCCAAGAACTCCGCCTGACGGCGGAGTGACGCCCCCCATTCGGCAGTGTTCATGGCCCGGTAACCAGCGATCTTGAGCCCCGCACCGATCCAATTGATCTGCGGCTGCATGTTCAGCGGCAAGACCACCGAATTGATCCGGCGGATACGGCGGTGCGCGGCCCGCCGGCGGACGCTGACCCTCAAGCCGATCATCGACGATCGCTACTCACCGACCGACGTGGTCACCCACGACGGCGGCATGCTACCGGCGCAAACCGTCCGCGCGGCCCGACAGATTCTGGATCGCGTGGGCACCGCCGAAGTGGTCGCCGTCGATGAGGTGCATTTTTTCGATGAGTCGCTGGTCGAGGTCTGCACTGAACTCGCCGGCCGCGGCATCACCGTGATTTGCAGCGGGCTCGATCGAGACCTGTGGGGCCGCCCCTTCGCCCACATTGCCCGGCTCAGCGCCCTGGCCGAGACCACCGTGCTGCACGGCACCTGTGCCGTGTGCCGCAAACCGGCCGATCGAACCCAGCGCACCACCCCGCTGCTGGATGACAACCTGGTCGGCGGGGCCGCCGACTTCGAACCGCGCTGTGCCGCCTGCTTCCATCCCCCGGAAGCCGCCCGCCCCGGCGGTGCCATCCCCGGGATTGCCTAGGCGCCTGGCTCCCACAGGCGGACGCCTGATCGGGCACTCCTGCTGGATGGTTATCATCTGGTACCACGATTTATCTAAAATGGTGATACCACAATATCCAAATGGTACCACCGTTTTGATCAAATCAAGATACCAAATGCACTAAATGAAGATACCATTTGATATAAATGGTGGTACCAAAAAAACTGAAATCCCTGCGGGGCGGCGCTGGCCCCCGCCGGGCTGTGCCAACTGGGGGCGGCGTCCCATCGGGTCGGGGGCTCCGGTTGCCTGGCGGGGGTGTTGCGGCCCCCCGGAACTCGGCAGCCGGCAGCAATATCAGCCGGCCGCCGCCGTATCATGCTCAGGGGGCACTGTGGGGCGACGGCTGGCGCGGCCGGTGGGCTCAGTTGGGCGCAGCCGCGGCGCGCGCTTCAGCGAGGCCGTGCGATTGCCGATCTCATTCGAATTGACGGTGTCCGCCGGGGCGTGGTGCGCCGGTCCGGTGCCGGGAGTTCGGTGTTGCGCATTCTCGCCATTCAGCGGAGTTTGCCCTGGCCGCTGGCCTCGGGGTTACACCTGCGGACCTTTCACATTCTCAAACGGCTGGCCCGGATCCACGACGTGTTACTCGGCTGCTGGGAAGGGCAGCCGGCGGATGCCGGCCTGCTGCCGTTTGCCTGCCGGGTCGAACCGCTGCCCGCGGATCGCGGTCTGCCCAGTGCCCGGGATCGCTTTGTCGCCCGGCACTACGGCTGGATGCCCTCGTCAATCGATTGGCTCGGGCGGCTGATCAACGACCATCGTCCGGACGTGCTGTTCGGCATCAATTACCAGACCCTGCTGGCCCTCGATGCCCAGCGCGGGGTGCCCAGTGCCTGCTACCTCGGCGATAATCGCTGGTTGGAGCACATCGAGCGGCTCCGCCGCCGCAAGGCTGATTGGGGCCACGTCACCTCGGTGCTGTGGTCGGCGGTCATGCATCGCCGCTACGCCCGGGCGGCCGATGCCTACATTTTCGTGACCGAGCGCGATGCCGCCGCCTTGCGCCGCTTCACCAACAGCGTCTGCATCGGCGTACCGAACGGTGTCGACACCGAGTACTTCCAGCCGGGCACCGGGCCGCGCGACAAACGGTCAGTGGTGTTTGTAGGCAGTCTGAACTTTCCGCCCAATGTCGAGGCGGTCGCCTGGTTCTGCGCCGAGATCTGGCCGCTGGTCCAGGCCGGGATTCCCGGCGCGACGCTGACCCTGGTCGGCAAACGCCCGGTCCCGGAAGTAGCAGCGTGGCATAATCGCTCGGGAATCCAGGTGGCCGGTGACGTTCTCGATGTCCGGCCGTACCTCAAGCGCGCCGCGGTGGCCGTCGCGCCCATGCGCGGCGGCGGGGGCATCAAGAACAAGATCTTGGAATCCTGGGCCACGGCCCTGCCGGTGGTGGCCACCCCGTGGTCGCTGCACGGCTTGGCCGCCACGCCGGGTGAGAACCTCCTGGTAGCCGATGATCCGGCGGATTTCGCCGTCGAGGTCGTTCGTCTGTTGGGCGACCCCATGCTCCGCCAAACCCTGGGTCAGGCGGGTCGCGACACCGTACAGCGCGACCATTCGTGGGATCAGGCGGCCAGTCGAATCGAGTCGTGCCTGCTTCAGATTCACGCCCAACCGCTAGGAGTCGGCTGATGGCCCTCAATGTCACGGTCGTTGGAATGGGGCACCTGGGTGCCACTTGTGCTTCCGGTTATTGCCTGAGCGGGCACGTGGTGCGGGCTCTGGAAACCGATCCGCTGCGCACCGCGGAGTATCGCAGCGGTCGATCGCCCATTGCTGAAACCGAACTCAGCGAGGCCATCAGCGCTGCGCTGGCGACCAACCGCCTGAGTGTGACGGATGACCTGCCGCCGGCGATCATGTCGGCCGACGTGGTCGTGGTGGCCACCGGCACCGTGGCCGTGCCGGGCAACCCCGCCGATCACACTGCGGTGGTCGAGGTCTATCGGGAAATCGCCGACGTCCTGAAGGTCAAGCGCAAACCGACCGTCATTCTGACGGCCACTGCGGTGGTCCCCGGAACCCACGAGCGCGAACTCCGCCCGATCCTGCTCCGGCGGGTCGGCGATCGACTGGATGACGACGTCGCCGTGCTGGCCCATCCGCAATTCATCCGCCGCGGCGCAGCGGTTCGCGACTGGCTGGCCCCACCCTATGTGTTGTTCGGCGGGCCCATCGGGCGCTTCCGACCGCTGCTTCAGGAACTGTACGCCGAGGTGCGGGCGCCCTGGCTGGAACTGGGCAGCACCGCCGCCGAGATGGTCAAGCACGCGGCCTCCGCCTTCCAGGCCTTAAAGCTCAGTTTCGCCAACGAGCTGGGAACGCTGTGCACCCGGTTGGGGGTGGACGACCGCGAGGTCATCCGCGGCATTCGGGAAGACCCCATCCAGGCGCTGTCGGCCCGCTATCTGCAGCCCGGGTTTGTGTACGGCGGACCGGCATTGCCCCGGGACGTCGCGGTGTTGTGCCGCCTGGCCGAACACCAAGACTTGACGCTGCCGCTGTTGCAAGCCATCCCCGAAAGCAACCACGAGCACTTCGAGCGGGCCTGGCAGTATATCGAAGCCCAGCAGCCCGAGGGGGTGGGCGTGGTCGGGTTAACCTTCAAGGCCAAGACCGACGATTGCCGCGAGAGTCCCGCAGTGCACCTGGTCGCCAAGATGTTGGACCACGGCATTCCGGTCCGAATCTATGATCCCGAACTGCCGGCCGAACCCCTCGGCGCCAACAAGTTGTTTCTCAATCGACGCATCGAGCGGCTGCCGCAGTTGCGGGTCGAACGGATCGACGATGCGGTCAGCGAAACCGACATGGTGCTGGTCTCTCACAAGGTGCCGGGCCTCGGTCGCCTGCCGGAGCTGCTCAGCCCGCAGCAGAAGGTCTACGACCTCAGCGGCGTGCTGCGAGATTGCCTGGGCCGGCATCCCGGCTACCAATGTATCGCCGGTGCCCGCTACGAATCAGCGACGACCGACTTCCAAGCCTCGGCAAATCGCACCCCGCTCCGGATCTGAATCGCGCGGCTGGCCCACGTGGGTCAGTCGGCGCGACCCGCCGGGCTGCTTCCAGGCAATCCCGCGCCATCCAATTCATCCTGGTGGCAGCGCCCGGCGACAACGGCGACTCCGGCTCAGTGTACGCCTTCCACAAACCCGCCGGTGGCTGGGTGGACATGACCGAGACCTTCAAGCTGGTGGCAGCAGACGGGGCCGCCAATGACCGGTTCGGGACCGCGGTCTCAGCCAGCGGCAACCTGGCGATCATCGGTGCACCCGAAGATGATGACCACGGCGAGGATTCCGGTTCTCCCACAAGCCTCCCGGCGGGTGGGCGGATGCCACCGAGGACTTCAACTTGGTCGCCGCCGACACCGTTGCGGGCGACGATTTTACTTATTCACGAGATGGTCGGCCCGGTTGAACTCGCCCAATTGCTGGGCGCCTGGGGACCTTGCCGCTGACCGCGGTGAGCGCAGCGGTGCGCGGGTCCGCCGGCGCGTCGGGTTGCCCCGTGGGCCCTGGCCGCCGTCGGTTACGTCCATCCCCGGTTGTTGGCCGGTGCTCGGCCTGCGGCGTCCCACGGTCAACTGTGGTCCGTAATGGGTCGGGTCGCGCACCTGTGGTCGCGCGGCTGGCCCGATAATCCGGCGGCGTCACCGGAATCCGACTCCGGGACCGCGTCAATTGTATCTTGATAGTATTCAGTGGTGCCATTTTGAACACACCCTGTGAACATCGGGGGCTGCACGCAACGTCATGGCTGTCCAAACCAGACAACCACCTGCCTTCACTCTAATCGAACTGCTGATCGTAGTGGTCATGCTTGGCATCCTGGCTGCGGTGGTCATCCCGCAATACAACCTGGCCCTCGAGGACACCAAGCGACACACATTGCAGACCAACCTCGGCACCGTCCGCGGCCATCTGCAATTCTACCGCGTGCAACACAAGGGGAATTACCCCACGCCCGCCAACCTGGTCCAACAGTTGACCATGACCACCGATGCCGACGGTGCGACCACCGGCACCGAGTTCGGCCCCTACCTGATGAGCTTCCCCACAAACTCCTTCAACGACCTCAGCACCGTGGACATCACCACCCAGGGCGGCGGCAACGCCGGCTGGTACTACACCGTCAGCGGCGGCACAGCCATCTTCACAGCCGACACCGACGACCATACCGGCGAGTGAGCCGGCCCGGGCGGCACCGCGCCTTGAGCAAGAACCACGCTGACCATCATGGTTTGCAACGGGGCCGTCCCGGACCCCACCGCCACCTGCGAATCACCAGTCAATTCGGAAGTCGGGACCGCGCTTGCAACGGCGGCGGCTTATGGACAGGGCCCCCAGGCACCCAGCAGCAAGGCCAGGTCGGCGGCATTGACGAACCCGTCGCCCGTGAAGTCCGCCGGATTGCCGGGGCCCATCCCCCAGGCACCCAGCAGCAAGGCGAGGTCGGCGGCATTGACCACGCCGTCGTCGTTAAGGTCGGGAAGGCAATCGCCGCAGTCGGGGTCCGCGCCGTCGTCCAACCCGTCGCCGTCGTTGTCCAGACCGGTGGGCCCGAAGACCGCATCGGCGCAACCATCCAGCCCGTTGAAGATCGACGGGTTGTTTTCGCCGACCGGGGTGAACACCAGCGAATCGGTGTCATTGGCATGACAGTTGGCACACAGGAACGTGCCGCTGTTGAAGTGATGCTGCCGCAAGCCGGCGCCGGACCCACAGTGCAGAGTGCCATCGTCCGGCTGATCGAAAGTGCAGATGCCGGTCTCGTCATCGGAGCGGCCATGGCAGCCGATGCAACCGCGGTTGTGGACGACATCGCCGGAGCGGTTGGTCAGCACCGGCGTGGATCCCGGAAAATCCAGATGACACCACATGCAGTCGACCCCCATGTTGATATGGCCGTCCATCAAGCTCACATTCCAGGGGGTGCCATCCTTCAGCGACACGTATTCGAAGTTCAGGAAAAACGGCCCATGACACTCCAGGCAGCCCACGGCGGGCGCAGCGTAGTCCGGTGCGCCCAGCGCCGCAGCCGGCAAACCCAACACCATCGACAGCAAAGCCCCTGACATCCAGTTGTGCCGCATGGCAGTTCCCTCCAGTCGCAGCCGTGATGCCCGCATGTTCACACCAGGCCGTCACCTTGAGTCATCCTACGATCAACATGTGCCCTCGATTGTAACTTCTGCTGCGGGCCCAAACCACTGGCGATTCAGGCACTCGGACCCTGGCTGAGTCCGTTTCGGATGCCTGACGCAATCGATGCCGGCTGACGTGGCGAGGGTCTCGCGCTGAGCAGCGCTGCCCCTTCGGCCTTTGCGCGCAGCGAAAGCCGGCACGACACGACCCTTAATCCTGCTGACCTGAAAGCACGACGTGACTTACAAGGCCTTGGCCCTGCTCTCCATCCCAGACCTCGGCATTCCCAGCGGACCGGATCGCGGAGGGAACGACAGGTCCTTGCAGAACCCCAAGCATACCGGTCGCCCTCCCGCCCCGACAAGGGCGCAACGCAGCCCCCTGCCGTTTTCGCCGCGATACGTTGCAGCTCCACGCAAGACACAATCGAAAATCAGTGGCACTGAGCGCGATTATTTCAGGTATGCCGTATCTGATTTCGCTTGGGGGACCCCCGCCGGACGCCGCGAGCCGAATCGCGAGCGGGGTATCGCCGGCGTCCGACGGTCAGCGCTACCGCGCGTGTAACATTCCGCAACGCCCCGATCGTGTGTGAAGCGGCGGCGCGTTCGCCGGCACGAATTGGGTCACGGAATCGCGGCGTTCGGAAATCGTAACCGCCGCCGTGATCGAGACCCGGGCCGTCAGTCCAGGCGCGGCCACCGCAAACCAGCTCGTGCTGCTGACGGCGTCTGGGCCGGCAGCGTTCTCGGCGGTCCCGCCGCCGCCGCTGAGCAGGGACAGGCGGCACGGCGGGCACGGCGCGGGCCCGCTTGACCCCCAACGATCCAGCAGCTACCGTAGCGATATTGGTCACAAGGGGTTCAAGCCGCTCGGTTTGATACCGTCGCCTTTACGCATCAGGTCAATTCACAAGGGCAGTTCATGCACCGTTGCCGTCGCACGCCATCGCGATGCATCTCGCTCGGCTTTACCCTGGTTGAGTTGTTGGTGGTCATCGCGATCATCGCCCTGCTCATTTCCATGCTGTTGCCCTCGCTTGCCAGCGCCCGCGAGCAGGCCAAGAAACTCAAGTGCCTGGCCAACCAGAAGGACCTGGCGTCGGCCATGGGTGGATACAGCATCGAGGATGCCGGCGAGAACCTGATCCCGATCCACTGGCGCGGGTTGGACTACAATGACGCCCCGACCATTCCGTACGGTCGCACGTTTGTCGGACCCAACGAATGGGGCGGCCGAGGGGGCAACCCTGCCATGGTCACGTCCCTGCAACATCGCTACCAGTTTACGCAACAGTGGGACCTGGGCCCGGGTGATCGGCCACTGAACCACTACCTCTTCAAGAACCTGCAAAACGCGGTGGGCGACACCTTGGACGATCGCGTCGGCAGCGACGCCCGGCTGGACTTGCCGGTGTTCCAATGCCCGTCCGATCAGGGCTGGCCCGGGGGCCAGGTCGGCCTGGGCATGACCCGCTTGGCGTCCCAGCCTTTTGGGTGGGACCCCGAAGCGCGGCACTACGATCTGATGGGCAACAGTTACCGCATCCATTGCCTGTGGGCCGACGCCGGGGGCATCGCCCGCGGTGAAGGATTCAGCAGTTCGGTCATCTATACGCTGGCACCGTACATGCGGCCGTCCAGCCAGATCCCGAGTACCGCTCGAACCGTGCTGATTTCGGAAGGCAATGCCTACCTGACCGATCTGTGGAATCGGCCGGAGCACGCGTCATCGGTCAACGAAATGGGCCTGGGCAGCGGCGTGACGGTCGCGGACTTCTGGGCCACCGGCTGGCACGGTGAGTTTCAGACGTACTTGGCAGCCTTCGCCGACGGCCACGCCGGGATCATGCAGCAGGATTTGGTCGATGACGTGGTGGTCCAGTTTCCGCCGAACCCCAATGACTCGGCCACCGAGTTCAGCCGCGGCCCCAAGAAGCAGGTCGGATCTCGACCGGAGTGGATTGTCACGCCGACGGCCAATGCCAACGCCTATGGCAACGCCATGGCCCGCGGCGAAGGCTGGCAACTCGACTGCCTTCCGGCCCCGCCGGTCATCACCATGTTTCCTGGAAATTACTGACCCCGAGGGGCGCCCCTTCCATGAGCACCAAGAAAATCCTCGTCATCGCCGGCGGACTGCTGCTGGCCGGCCTGCTGCTCGGGCTGACCCTGCTTTCTGGCGGATCGCAATACGGCCCGCAGAGTTCAGCAGTCGGCCGCGACCTGTCCGACGCCGAACGTGCCGAACAACAAAGCCTGATCCGCCGGTCAGGCAACAACGAACCCGCCGCCCGACTGTCCGCTCCGGAAACCCCGCCTGCCGATGACACGACCGCTCCGGCACCGGCAGTGGCCAAAAACCGCTCCCGCAAGCCCACCGTGGCCCCGAAGCGCGATCCGAAGACCAACGAGGCCGTCAAGGCTGCCGCGCCACCCAGCAGCGCGATTCCGGTGGTCAAGCGTCGAGCACCCTTCGCCCGCGATTCCAATGGGGGATAGGGCCAGGGATAGGGCCTGCGAGCGCCCTGTGGGGCCTCAGCGCCCAGTCACCCCTGAGCTGCGGCAGCAAGAGCACCCCCTGGAAGTTCCCGCTCAAACCTGCCGATGCCCTCGCGGGCCTCGGCGCCAAGCGCTCCTTGGGTTTTCATGCGAATACTGGGCGTCCGGGCCCATGGCCGCCCTGACTGTGCCGCCGGCCGATCGGGTCAGGACCCTTGAAATCTCATTGTTTTGAGGTACACTTGGGTGTCAGGCGTTGGGACTGGCGCACAGAATCTGTTTTTCGCTGGGACGTCAGGGCTTCGCCAGGCAACTCGGAAGACCACTTGGGTGGCAATCCGGTCGGAAGTCCGGAGGGCTGGCCAACAGTAAGCCGATTGGATCGAGCACTCTCATGAGTTCGATCCCATCGGCTTATTTTTTTTTTGTGGATCGGCACCGGTTCGCAGCAGATGTGCGCGACCAGGAACGCCAGACCAGCGCTCGAACTGGCCATCCGGGGGGCGCGACCGCCTCGGCGGGCTGCCGGACTCGGAGGAAAGGCGCCCATGTCTTCCCACATTCTCATTGTCCTTGACGACGTCGCGGAGCGCGCAATACTGCAGCCCGCCCTGCAGCGCTGCGGGTACCGCACGAGCACGGCGAAGTGCCATCTCGAGGCCCTGGAGGTGCTGAAATCCCACGGGGTCGATGCGGTGGTGACCGGTCTGGACGTGCCGGGTCTGAACGGCCTCAGTCTGTGCGCCACCCTCCGTGACCATGATCTGCACCTCCCGGTGATCATCTGTGCCGCAGAGAGTGCTGTGGCCGCAATCGGCGCCCTGCGGTCCGGGGCCCGCGATTTCGTCACCAAGGCCATCGCGCCCAGCCAACTGGCGGGCGTGCTCCAAGGCGCGATGCAATCCTCGGTTCCCCAGAACGGCCGGGGGAAGGCTTCGGGACACACAAACGGCTCAGGCCTGCTGGAGACGCTGATCGGCGAAAGCCCACCGATGCGTGGGCTGCGCCGGCAGATCGTGCACGCTGCGGATTCCGAGGTCCCCGTTCTGATCACCGGGGAATCGGGGACCGGGAAGGAACTGGTGGCTCGGGCGCTGCACGGGCTGAGCCGTAGAGCCCAGCGCCCCTTTGTGGCGGTGAACTGCTCAGCGATTCCTGATGCCTTGCTCGAGAGTGAGCTGTTCGGTCACGTCAAGGGGAGCTTCACCGATGCCCGGACCAGCCGGGCAGGCTTATTCGTGCAGAGTGACGGTGGGACCCTCCTGCTCGACGAGATCGGCAGCATGCCGCTGGCCCTCCAGCCGAAGCTGCTGCGCGCCCTCCAGGAAGGCCGGATCCGCCCCGTTGGTGGCAACCGCGAGGTTGCGTTTGATGTTCGGATCCTCTCTGCGACGAACAGCGACCTCGAAACCGCCGTCCGCGAGAATCGCTTCCGTGCGGACTTGTTCTATCGAATCAATGTCGTTCGCTTGGCCGCGCCACCCTTGCGGAGCCTGGGTGCCGACGTCCTGCTGCTGGCCCAGCATTTCCTCCGGCAGTTTGCCGCGCGCACCGGCAAGGCCCTCCAACGGATCGCGCCAGTTGAGGCCGAGCGGCTCGCCCAGTACCACTGGCCCGGCAATGTCCGCGAGTTAAGGAACTGCATTGAGTCCTGCGTGGCCATGGCTGACCCGGACCAACTGACCGTGAACGAGATGCCGGAGCAGATCCGCAATGGCCAGCCGAAACCAATCGCGGCGACCGACGCTGCCGGCATGGTCTCATTAGACGAAATCGAGCGCCGCCACATTGAGCGCGTGCTGGTTGCCGCCCGCGGCAACAAGACGATGGCGGCCCGGATCCTCGGATTCGACCGCAAGACCCTTTATCGCAAGCTCAGGCAGGCACAGCCGCAATAGCGAACTGCCCGCCGGACTCAGCGCTGCCTTCTGCCGCGCAGCCTAGTGCCCCACATCGCACTGCCAGGGTCAAGCAACCGCCGCTGACAAGCGCTGGAGCGGCCCCGAAATTTGGCACGGCAGATGCTCAGCGAGCGAAATGGCGCTGTCAGATGTGAGTGGAGGCCCGGTCGATCGGGCCTGGCGGTGTTCTCCTATCCTGGTCCGGGGAACACCGCCACCACCAGGGGGTGCGGTACATGAAGATCGAGTCGATTGCCTCTTCCGGCGACCGGCAGGACCGGCCGCCGGAAACTCGTGAAGGTCGTGCCTGGAAAGGGAGGTTCGCCCGGGTTCTCGCAGAAGAGCTGAAACACCTCGAAGCGTTGCGGCGCCTGCAACGGGATCCCAACCCCGGGACCAGCCCACGCTGGACCACCGGCCCGTCGGGATCGATCAATGCTCTGGATGCGAATGGTTGCATCCGGACCCGACAGCTCTTGCGAGCCCCTGGCAGAACGACAGGGGTTGCCGTCCGACCGCACCCCGCAACACCGCCGGCCGACCCCCGACACTCAGGCCGACCCCTGCGCGATGAAGGCGTCGGCCTCGGCGATGGCCCGCTCCATTTCAGCGATCAAGTCAGCGACGTTCCGTTCGATGGTCATCACCTCACCCTGCAAGGAAGCGATGGCTGCAGCATTGAGGTTGTGTTTGAGGAACAGGACCTGCTCACGAAAAGCCCCCAACACCGGCTGCATCTTGTCTTCGGCGCGGTGCATGGCGCTGAGCAGTTGGTCGTACCTGCCGCGGGTCTCGCCCAGCTTGTGTTCGGATTGCCGCCGCAGATTCTGATCTTGATAGTGGCTCAACTCGCCTTCCCATTCCCGGAACAACGCCCCAGCCACTTCCTCGATGGCGTCGATTCGCGCTGAAACACCCTGGGCCCGCGATTCGCAGCGGCCCAGGGCGGCATTCAGCGTATTGTAGGTGCGCTCCAACTGGCCGGCGTCGCTGGCCACCACCGACCGGAAACGCTCCAAGGCCGATTCGAAGGTCTCCTTGGCCTGCTCCTGCTCGCGACGGGCCTTGACCACGCGATCCGACAAGATCCTCCGCTTGGGAATGCCCATCGATTCCATGGTCTGGTAGTACATCGACGCGCAGCCGGCGGCGGAGAAAGCACAGGCAATGCCGATCAGCAACGACCTCGCCGACGGCCGCTGTGGGTGAGACCTGCTACCGGAATGCTTGGGCGGGAACATCTGCAGCTCTTCGATTCTGACCAACCGCCTGACCGCCGGCGATGCACTTCCTCGGTGGCACCATTCACCGCCAGGGCCGCGCATCTTAGCAAGCCGCAGCCAGAGGGAACAGCGCACGCCCAGCAATGCAGCCGGCCCGACGGCGACCTCAACCCGATCGCGGCACAAAGGACTGCCCGCCAGCGGCGATCCGGCGGCTTTGACAGCACCGCCCGCGCCGGCCATAATCGTCGGCCTGACGTCCCATACGGTCCGCCGCGCGGCGATCTGACCGTCGCCCGGCGCTGCCATCCGCTCGTCCCCGTCCGGCGCGGCTGACTGCACGAAGGAGCAAGCGGCATGATCACCATCGGTATGAACTACGACGTGCTCGCAGGCAAGGAGCTGGTCTTCGAAGATGCGTTTCGCAAGGTGCTGCACGCCATGCGCGACAACCCGGGACACGGCGACACCCGGATGTACCGCGACATCGACAACCCAGGCAGCTACCTGATCGTCTCCCAATGGAATGACAAGCCGGCGTTTGACGCTTTCATCGGATCGGATGCCTTTCGCAAAGTGGCCAACTGGGGCAAGGAGCAAATCCTGTCCGGCCGGCCCAAGCATGAGGTCTACGGCGCTTAGCCGCCTGCGGACGCCACGCGGCGTGCAGCCGAATCCGGCGGCCGCATGTGACCGCCAACCGCCGCGGCAGTATGATACCGCTCATGACCGAGAAGCCGGACAGCAAGCAACCCGTTCCCCTGTCCGCCCCGGCCCGATTCGCCCTGACCTGGCTGGTGTTGGTGGCCTGCGGAACCGCACTCCTGAAACTGCCGTCCTCCGCCCGCGACCAACCGCTGACCTGGGTGGACGCCCTGTTCACCGCCACTTCGGCGGTCTGCGTCACCGGTCTCTCGACCATTCGGGTGGACGCCGATCTGTCCGGCCTCGGGCAGACCCTGCTGCTGGTCCTGATCCAGATCGGGGGCCTGGGAATCACCACCCTCTCGACGTTCCTGCTGGTGGCGGCGGGCCGGGCCACGCTTTCGGGCGTGTTTCAAACGCGTGACACACTGGCTGCGGTCCGGGTCAATCCGAATCGCCTGGTCGGCTGGGTGGTGCTGGCCACCCTATGCACCGAGACCACCGGCGCCGTGCTGCTGTACGCCACCTGGCCCGACGTCTCCTGGTTTTCCGCCGGGTTTCACAGCATCTCCGCATTCTGCAACGCCGGCTTCTCGCTGCAATCCAACAGCCTTGTCAGTTTGCGGACGAACCCGGCGGCCAACGCCGTGTTCTGCGCTCTGATCATGGCCGGCGGCTTCGGGTTCATCGCCTTCTACCAGATCAGCGGTTGGATCATCGCCCGCCTGTCCCGGCGGCGTCGGCCGCTGCCGCTGCACAGCAAGGCGGTGCTGGTCGCCAGCGCGGCCCTGTGGCTGATCGGAGCCCTGGTGTTCCTGATCTTCGAGTGGGGCCACACCATGACCGGGCTGCCGGCGTCGGCCAAGCTGCTCTGCAGTTGGTTTCAATCGGTTACCCTGCGCACCGCCGGATTCAACACCCTGGACTTCGGCGACATGCGTGAACCAACCTTGTTCCTGTCGATGTTCCTGATGCTGATCGGCGGCGCACCGGGCGGCTGTGCCGGCGGGATCAAAGTCACCACCCTGCTGGTGATCCTGGCCACGGTATGGTCGCGGACCCACGGTACCGAGAGCGTCGCCTTGCTCGGGCGGACCGTGCCGCCGGCCATTGTCCGCCGCTCCTTCGCCTTGGTCAGTTTGACCATCATCTTTCTGACGGTGGTGGTGCTGTCCCTGATCATCTCGGAGGAGCAGCGCTTGTTCAACCCGCAGCGCAACGATCGCTTCCTGGTGCTGGCCTTCGAGGTGGTCTCGGCATTCGGAACCGTCGGGCTGAGCGCCGGCGTCACCGCCGGACTGTCGACCGCCGGCAAACTGATCCTCTGCCTGTGCATGTTCGTGGGTCGGCTGGGACCGCTGGCAGTAGCGCTCGCGGTCATTCCGATCCCGCGCGGCGCGTTGTACGAGTATCCCAAGGAAGAATTAGCCATCGGGTAGGTTGCTCATGCAAACGTTTGCGATTATCGGACTCGGACAATTCGGCAAGTGCATGGTTCAGAGCCTGGCTCGGCGCAAGTGCGAGATTGTGGTCATTGATCATGAAGAGAAGAAGGTCGACTGGGCCAAGGATCTCACGCCTCATGTGGTCAAGGCCGACGCCTTGAACTTCGAGTTGTTCACCGAGCTGTTTCCCGAAGGGCTCGACTGCGCCGTGGTTGATCTCGGGGAGCGCATGGAACCCAGCATTCTGGTCACCAACCACTTGCACAAGCTCAAGGTTCCCAACATCGTGGTGCAGGCCCTGAGCCCGGAGCACTCCGAGATCCTGCAGATCGTCGGGGCCACCAAAGTCGTCTTTCCCGAGAAGGAGGCCGCCGAACGGCTGGTGGGCATGTTCGTCGGCCGTGGTGCCCTCAATTTCTTCCCGGTCAGCGACGATTTCAGCGTGGTCGAAATGCGAATCCCCGCCGCCTGGGTGGGATCGCGGCTCAACGAGATGGACCTCCGCCGCATGCAGGATGTTCACGTGGTTGCCTGGCGCAAACTGGATCTGGAAAACGAGACCGGCTGGCATCTGCCCAGCCCGGACCGGCTGTTCGAAAGCAACGACATCGTGCTGCTGGCCGGCACCACCGCCGGGCTGCGGCGGCAGAACAAGTAACCGGACTCACTCGGTCGCCCCGCCGATGATCCGTGCGAAGGACATGCCGCAGGTCCATGCAGGAGCGCAGCGGACGGGTCATGGCTTGGGGGACCTCCCATCGTATCGTACCCGGCTTTGGACGCCAGGGGCCGCGGAGCGTTCCCGGACCGTCCCCATTCCCCGAACACGCGGAGGGGGGGCAGCACCCGGTGCCTGCGTGCATTTACCGGCCGCTTCGACTACCATTTCAAGACCCAAGGGAATCGCACTGATACATTTACCTGGAGGACCGCAATGAACTGGATTCACCGAGTAGTGATGACCTCGCTTCTTATCGGGCCTGCCGCCTGCAGCCCCGCGATGAACGGCGGCAATGGGGACGGAAACACCGGCCCGACGCTCTATGCGGCCGACGGCGCTGGCAGCGCCACGCCGATGCTGTACACCGTTGATGTCACGAATGCCGCCGCCACGGCGATCGGTCCCATTGGCTTCGCGGTGAATGGCATCGCGTTTGCCCCTGGCGGAACGCTCTACGGGGTTACCGCGGGCGATACGCCCCAATTGATCACCATCAACACGACCAGCGGTGCGGGCACCATGGTCGCGGACCTGACCGGCACCGTGGAGGACATCACCCACACCACCAACCAGTTGCTGGGTTGGCAGACCGACGCCAACGGGCCTGACTTCCTGGTCAGCATCGACACCGCCAACGGAACCACCACCCGGATCGGCATCTTTGACAGCGAAAGCACCGGCAGCGGCCTGGAGTTCGGAGGCGCCACCGATGCGAATGTCGGCGACGATCTGGTCGCCTTCGCAGCCACGGCCACAGTCGACCCCATGACTGACACGACCTTCACTTTCATTGATGCCGCCGACGGCTCGTTTTTCTTCGGCGATTCGATGATGGGCAATACAGGCAACGTCACCGCCCTGGGCTACCACCAGGGTCAACTGTACGCCGTCGACGGTTATGACGCCGCCGGCGCCCGCCTGGGCACCATCAACCCGACCATGGGACAGTTCGTGCTGGTCGGCAACCTGCCCGACAACATCAGCGGCATCGCGTCCAGCACCAAATAGACGCTCATTCCGCCGCAACCAGATCAGCGGCGGGCGGCTTCACGCACGCCGTCCGCCGCTGGCAGGCTTCGGAATCCGGCAGGTCCCCCGGCGGATCAGGACCCCCGGCGACTGGGGCGTCATGTGCAGCCGCTGCGGATCAAAACCCAATCCCAGCAGCCGGGAGACGATGTCGTCGTATACCGCGGTATCCATGGTCGGTGTGCGGCTCAGAATCCACAAGTACTCACGGCTGTGGGACACCGACCACCGCATAGCCCTCAAGTGGAACATATCAACCACAGAAATCGTTCATTTCGCTCTTTGGGCGGTGAAGAGAAAGAATCTGGATTGAAAATGCCAATACCACGAGTACAGTACCATTGAATACTGTCGTCAACCATGTAATGGCCCGCAAAGACTTAAATAATTGTTCACAACGGTTACAGACCATTCTCGAGAGATGTTGTCACCCAGGAAGGTGGCCCAGGCCATCGGTGTCAGTGAAGCGTCGCTGAAACGCTGGTGCGACAAGGGTCGCTTGCCGGTCGTCCGAACCGCCGGTGGGCACCGCCGGATCCCCATCCGCGGGGTGGTTCAGTTCCTGAGGGAAACCGGACACGCCTTGGTACGCCCGGAATTGTTGAGCCTGCCCTGCGGCGTCAGCCGTCGCCGCCAGGACGATGGGCCGGTGCTCCAGTCTTTGGGCGAGGCCCTTGAGAACGGCGACACTGGCAGCTTTCGCCGGATCGTGCTTGACCTGTACATCGGTCGGCGCAGTGTGGGGGACATTTGTGATCGGGCCATCGCTCCGGCCTTCCATCGGCTAGGCGACCGCTGGCAACATCAAGAGCTGCACATTTATCAGGAGCGCCGGGCGTGCGAGCTGTGCATGCGAACGCTCTATGAGCTGGCCGCTTTGCTGCCACCGCCTTTGGAAGACGCTCCAACGGCGATTGGCGGCACGGTGCATGGAGATCCCTACACGATCCCAACCGCCATGGTCGAACTCACGCTCCGCGAACTCGGGTGGAGTGCCAGATCGTACGGCAGCAACCTGCCGATGGAGACGCTGGCTGAAGCGCTGCGCGCGAGCCGCCCGCGGCTGTTCTGGGTCAGTGTGTCGTATCTCCAGGACACTGAAGCATTTGTCAAAGCCGAAGCGGAACTCTACCAGGCTGCTGCCGAGTGCGGAACCGCCCTGGTCTTCGGGGGCGCCGCCCTCACAAGATCCATTCGCGAACAGATCCGGTACAGCACTCACTGCGACACGCTGCAACACTTGGCGGCGTTCGCCAAATCCCTGCGGCAGTAAGCAAAGTCGACCCGGGCCACCCATTGGTCACCAGGCAGATCCCCGCCAGAAAGTCCGGTCCGCCTGATTTTTTCTATGTTGAACCCCATCGACTTAAGACCACAGAAGTAGCTAACTCCATTCGGCGGAGATAGATAACAAACACCAAACATTTCTTGACCCGGCGCGATTCCGGGGTATATTTCAGCACGTTATTCGATCACCTGCCCCGGCGCGACCGGGACATCCAGGTGGGTGCCGGATCCTGTCTGCCTGAGACCGCTTGGTCTGAATCACCCTGCTCTTGAGTCTTGACGTCGCCCTGCATCCGCGTGGCTGTGGTGCGCCGTGGTTCAGCTTCCCGGCCATGGGGCTTCGCCGGGACCAACGACGGGGGATCCATATCTGCCAATGAGTACTCGCTTGCCGTCACCAGGTCTGACCCAATCCGCCCCCCGCACGCTCGGCAAGGACGCCGGGGACGATGGTTACCCGGCCGCCCCGCTCGGCTGCCCGACCCACCCGGCGCCGCCGCTGACGGTCACCCGACAACCCCATCCGCCGGGCCAGTCGCGGCATGTTGCGGACATCTGCATGCAGTATGGGCTGGACCCCCGTCCGGCGTCGTTGGCCATTCTCCGCGACTTCCGGTTTCCGCTGCCACGGCGATCGATCATCTTGATCTCGGGGCCATCCGGCAGCGGCAAGACCTCCATCCTGCAAGCCATTCGCGATCGTGTGGATTCCACCCACACGGTGGATGACCAGGTGCTTCATCCTGAGAAGCCGGTGATCGACAACTTCGAGGACGCCGAATTGGACGTGATCCAAGGCCTGCTGACGGCCTGCGCCCTGGGCGAGCCGCGGTTGTGGCTGCGCCGGACGGCGGAACTCTCCGAGGGCGAACGGTTCCGAGCCCGGCTGGCCACGGCGATTCATCGGTTGGCCCGCATCGGCTCCCATCGCGGCACGCTGTTGTGCGACGAGTTCGGCTCCACCCTTCATCGCCGAGCCGCCCGCAGCGTGGCCTACGGACTGCGCAAGCTGACCACCCGGCTGGGATTGACCGTGGTGTTGGCCTGCCGCGACGACGACCTGGTCGCCGATCTGCAGCCGGATCGGCACCTGCGGCTCGGCCCTGCCCAACCGTATCTCAAGCACCTCACGCCGCGGCGGAAAGCCTTCAGTCTGCGGCGCGGCGTGCGGATCGAACCGGGTACCAAAGCCGACTACGCCCCCTTCAAGGCCATGCACTATCGTGACGGCGACGAGTTGGGATTTGTGGATCAGGTGTTCGTGCTCCGCGAACGACCCGGCCGCGAAGTGCTCGGCGTCGTGGTCTATGCCTACCCGCCGCTGGAATTGTCGTTGCGCAACCGGGTATTTGAAGGCCGCTACTGTCGCAACTATCGGCGGCTCAATCGCGAGGTCCGCATCCTCCGCCGACTGGTGGTGCACCCCGACGTCCGCGGTTGCGGGCTCGGGCATTACCTGGTCCGCCAAACCTTGTCACGGCTCGGGGTGCCGTACGTCGAGTGCCTGTCCTCGTTGGGTCACAGCAATCCGGTGTTCGAGAAGGCGGGCATGCGCCGCATCGGCGAGTGCGCCCTGAGCCGCCGGCAGATCAAGACCCGCCGGGCCCTGCAGGCCATTGGAGTCGACCCCTTTGCCGATGACTTCCCCAAGCAGGTCCGCCGCCGCAGCGCGGTCCGCGACCTGGTCACCGCCACGGTGACCGCCTGGTACCAGGCGACCAGCAGCGCCGCCGCCGCGCGGGCCGGCCGACAGTCACCCGAGTTTCTGGCGCGGACCTTCCGGAGCCTGATCGGCAGTCGACCGGTCTATTACCTGTGGCAGCAAGACGTCTGAATGCCGTTGGCGTGGGAGGGCCTTGACCATGGGACAGATTGACTGGACGACGGTGTCGATGATCGGCAGCGTGGTCACCCCCGTTCTTGGGGTTCCGCTGACGATGATCACCCTGTACCTCAAGAACCTGCGATCGGTACAACTGGAGCGCTACGAAGAGCTGCTCAATCGATTTATGCAACTGGAGGATACCAACCGGGAGTTGTCACAGGGCATCCGCCAGTTCGAGCGCGAGTACACGACCAAAGCCGAGTGGCTGCGTGAGTCGATCCATGCCCGCACGCAACTGCAACGGCTGACCGAAATGGTCACCCGCATCGAAGTCGAACTGGGCAACGGGCGCAGCCTGGTACAGGAATTGAGCCAGGCCGCCAGGGCCCTGGCCAGGCTGACCGAATCGTTGGCCGCCGATCCGGCGACTGGCAGCAACCACCCTGAACCGCCGACCGACCCTCTGGAAGCGCCCGGCGACCGCACCTGACAACCGCGTCGCAGGGGCATTGAATTCGTTGCCCGTACTGCACCCAGCAAACCCCCGGGGTGTGCCGGACAGCACACGGGCCCCCCGGGCACACCCCTGCCACTCCATCTCACCGTGTTCACCATTCAGAAACAACAAGCCAGGAAACCGACGTGCGGCGCGACAAGGGCCGCGACTCCGCGCGGCACGCGTTGTCGTCCGGCGCCGTACGCCCCGGCGCTCGGCGCGGCAAGGGTGGCGCCGCGGCGCGGTGCGGGTTTGCTCCCGGCGCAGCAAGCCCTGGGCGACAACACGCCGGGTGTGCGGTCAGCAGACGGTGGGTGCGGGACGACCGGGCTCACTGGGCAGCGCTGCAGCCCGCAGCGTGCCGGCGCTGGCGCTGACCTTATCGGACCCCGGGCCCCGGCTCAGGCTCGGGAGCACTCACGGCGAACGCAGCGTCCGCTCCCACTCGCGCCGCGGACCCATCGACTGGTCTGGAGCCATACCGGAAGAACTCGTCTTGCAGTCTTCTAATGGGTTCGTTTTGAGTTGACAGCGGTTTCCGCGACTGAGGATAATGGAATCTGTAACGGGAAGTGTCCTCTGGGGAGAGAGACACCTCACCGCCCTCGCAACAACGGGTTGGAATCGCCACGCACAAGGGTCATGAGCTGCGTCTGCGGTAGGCGCGCGCCGCACATGCCCCGGGGGTTGGATGATGATCAAACAGAACGCTCAGCAGACAATCGACCGCTGGCTTGCCGAAGCCCGGCTGTATGCAGACCTTGACGCCAATCTCCGCCGGCGCCGGCACTCTCGGTTTCGGTGCACCCAGGATTACGTCATCCGCTGCGGCGCCGGGTGCTCGTTTCCGGACCTGGAAGTGAAGGGCCTGAACATCTCGCAACTCGGGCTGGGTGTGCTCAGCCGCCAGCCCATTCCCTGTGCCTATGAAGTGTGGATCCACGACGTGGAGCAGAGTCCCGACGAGCCCTGGCTTACGGCCAGTGTCATTCACTGCACTCAGACCCTCGGCGGCTACAAAGTCGGGTTGCAATTGCGACCGGAGCCGTGCAGGCCGTCGTGATGGACCGCCGTCCCACGAGCACGAAGCCCACCCTGGGGATCATTTGCGGCGGCACGGCATTCTGGGACATGGATTATGCAGACGAACACCCCGATGCCCTGGCCCGCGGACTGATGGGCGACTATGAGCGCGGCCGATTCATCCCGTACAAACCGAGATAGGTGGGCCCAGGCTCGCCGGATCAAGTCCAGCAGCTAGGCTCGAAGACACTCCCCAACCGCATCCGGCACTATTCCGGAACCCAGGCCAGATCCAGAATCGTGTGGGTGGGCCTTTCGGTGTTGAACACGGCCCGGACCGGCAGGCCGATCTGAGGCGTGCCCTGCTGCAGCCAGCTCATCACCTTGGTGCACACGCCCGGCAGGTCCACGCTGATGAGCGCCGTGCCGGCCGGCAGCTTGAACAGCGCGCCGGGGTATTTCACGACGCTCCAGGTGTATATCCGTCCATGCTGCGGTGCGTCGATCCACTCCATTGCCTGCCAGCAGTCCGGACAGTCGCAGCGCGGCGGCAGCCACAGGCGCCGCTCGCCGCAGTGCTCATTGGTGCACCGGGTGGCCAGCAGCTTGCCGTCCTGCAGGCCTGCGAAGAACCGGCCGCATCCGCCGTAGCTGTGGAAATGCGCCCAGGTCTTAGGATTGCGAATCACGAACTCGTCGCCGGAGATCCGCTCGTTGACCGACTCAGGCCACACGGTCGACATGGCTGGGCTCCTCGGGTCTGCGGGATTCAGGTGGCACGCTCCAGGATGGCACAGGTCACATGACTGCCGGTCCCGGCGTGGCTGATGGCACAGCCGCGCCGGGCATTCTTGACTTGGAGGCTGCGCCAATCCGCCGGTCTGGTCTTGCCGTAACGCCGCCAGCGCTGCGGCTCCCCATGAAAACGATCCCACTTGTTCTGCAATTGCCACAAGACCTCGACCAACTGGAAGATGCCGGTGGCGCCCACGGCATGCATGGTGCCGATCAGCCCGCCGGACAGATTGGTCGGCAGGCGACCTTCGTAGTAGGCGTCACCGGAATCGATGAATTCCCGGCCACGGCCGTAAGGCCGCAGCCCGATGTCTTCGTAGGTCTGGACATCGCTGATGGTGAAGGCGTCGTGGGTTTCGAGCAGGTCGAAATCGGCCAGCGGATCGTGGATGCCGGCCATGTGATAGGCCAGGTACGCCGCCATCCGCGCGGCCAGGAACGAACTGAAGCCGGGCCACTGCTCCCGGCGATCGCTGAAGTAATCCGCGTACAGATCCTCGGGCTCGTTGGGGAGCCGCAGGATGGGCAGATGACGGCGATCCGCCGTCCGCAGGGTGTGGGTTCCGCCGCAGATGGCCGCCAGTTGCACCGGGTGATCGGTCAATGCAAAGGCCGTCTGCTCGTCGGCCAGCAGCAGGACCGCCGCCCCCACGCTCATGGCGCAGCACTCCAGGTAGGACAACGGATGCGATACAATCTCGTTGCTCAAGATGTCCTCGACGGTGTACTGTCCGGGGTTCTGCGAATACGGCGAATGCCGGGCGTATTCGTGGTTCTTGCAGGCGATTCTGGCCAGGGTTTCGCGGGGCACCTGGTTCTCGTACTGGTAGCGCTGGGCCATCAGGGCATAGTAGCTGGCATACATCCAGCCCAGCTCACTCTCGAAGTCCTTACAGGCGGCGCTGGCGATGTAGGCATTGCCCACCTGGGTGGAGACCTCGTCCATCCGCTCCCAACCGACCACCGGAACGCAATCCGCATAACCCGAAGCGATGGCCTGGGCCGCCGCCAGCACTGCCGAGCCGCCCGTCGCCCCGCCGGTCTTGACCTCGATGTTGCCGACAGGATCGAAGCCCAGGTAATCGTGGATCTTGGCCGCGGCCAGCAACTGGTCTCCGAAGTGGTCGGCGAACTGGGAATACACACACCAGTTTACCCGCCGGCGAACCTCCGCAGGAGAGACCTTGAGGTCGTTCTCCTCCACGGCCATCTTCAGGGCTTCCATACATAATTGGGAGGTGTTCTTCTCGGGGTAGCGTTTGCGGAAGTCGGTCAATCCGCCGGCCACCACGAACACCGGCTTCTCGAACTTGGGGATCCTCAGATTCCCGGGACTCAGCGTGATCATGAGCAGGCTCCCATTGCACCCAGATCGCCGGCCGCGTGTCACCGCGACACGGATCCAACGCCATGCGAGGCGAATGCCCGGGCCCATGGCGGCCATCGCGAACTACCGCCCACCCGGCTGCGCGTTTCTGCGCAACCGCCGCGGTCTGTGCACCTGCGTGCGGCACCAACACCGACGGCGGCATTGTGCATGACGACCATGCACCTGGTGTGCCAGTTGCAGGCTTGCTGGAACACCCCGCCCTGAGCCCGGGCGCCGTCGTGTTTCATCGCAACTCGGTTGGTCCTTGGACTTCCTGGGTGCGACCACGGGTCGGTCCCGTGGCCGATGGGTGTTCGGGCCGCCGATCGCACGCAGACATGATGGTGAGCCGGGGTGGCATATTGGCGGCACGAGCATGCCACCATATGCCACCCACGGCGAGTAATCCCATGCCCAGCACCAGCCTTAGTCGCTCGCGCCAGGCTTGCTGCGTCGACGGCCTGCCAGCAGACTACAGCCCATCATTCCGAGCATCATCGGGAACAGCATGCCCGCGCCGCACAGTTGCACTTGTCTGACCGTTTCGGCAGACTCACCGTCGTCCTCGGTGGCGGCGGCGACCAGCAGCAAGTCGACCTGCAATTCCAGGCCCCGCGTCATGTGGCTCGGAGATTCGTCCGAATCATCCACGCCCTCGTCCAGCACTTCAGCCTCGGCCAGCGTTTCGAGATCGGCGTTGACGACACCACCCAACGGACCGTCCGAGTCGGGCGCACCGTCGTCCGCCCCTTCGAGGAAGACAAAGCAGTGCTCATCGCTGGACACCTCGTTCAATTCACAACACCGCCGGGTCTTGCACTCGACGACGCAGTTCGAGGCATTGCAGGTCTGGCAGCCCCAATCCGCCCAGCAGCAGCGCCACTTGGCACCGCCCAGGTCCGGTGTAGGTCCCGTCGCTGTGCGTACACATGTAGCGGTCACTAGATTCCGTGCTGTTGTCTGCGGCGCGCCCGGCAGCGCCGTGCAGCGCGATCATCAGGGTGGCCAAACACGCAGCCTTGCACATCAAACGGTCTCTTAAGAACGGGTTGCCCATGATCGTGCTCCTTGCGAACTCGGGTTTCTCGTTGTTGACCGACCCGTGGTCGGTTCCGGCAGGAGGAGGTAGGACACCCGGCGTGCCGCCCGCTGCGAGCACCGTTGAATAATCCCTTATCGAATTGGTACGGACTGGGTTGCGCCGTTCATCGTCCGGTGGGATACCCGCGGCGGGTCGCCGGGCAGTTCTACCCGGCCTGGGTAACCCGCCCGCAATTGTCAAGCCCGTGACCGACCAGCCGCCGGCACCGCGATGGCACCATGCATCCGCCCGGCGTCATACCGGGACCGGCGGGCGCAGCAGTTGCAGCGCGGCATCGACGGTGGTCACCGACTCATCGGGCACGGCGGCTACAAACCACGAATCACGCTCCCGGCCGCAGATGAACATCTGGCAGCGCTGTTGGTGCAGGTAGCGAGCCTCGAGCAGCAGGTGCTGAGGCTGGACATCAATGACTTCCAGATTCACCAGCACGGAGTTGATCCGGATCTCGAAGTACTCGCCCTGGGCATCGGACGGCACGTGAATCAGCATACCATCCAGTCGTGAGCGCACCTGACCCGACAGGCCGTCCCACACCCCAAAGCGCACCCGGGCGCCCAGTTCTGCAAAATGTCTGGCAATCAACCGCTGATCCACAGGATCCCTCGCTAGAAAGCGCGGTCCCAGGTCGCCCAAGACGCCTGGCGTGACCTCAAATGAATGCACAATAACCCCGGACCCCCATCGCCGTACCGATCCTGACATATCGACGGCGCAGCCGGCCGGCCTTAACAAAACAGCCGCCACCCAGACGGACCGACCGCTGATGGGTTTGAACACCAAGGCGCGAAGTGCCAGCCGGTTACCCAGCAGCCGCCGCGGCTCCGGCATCCACACCACCACATTCCGTCTCCAACGGAATCGGCCGGTGGCGGGTTTGCTGGCACAGGACAATCATCGCGTCACCCGACGAGACCTTGCTCCGACCCCGAAAACCCCAGCAACCAATAATGCCCCCCAATCCGACCGCCTTCGAACAGATTCGGACACTCCCGGAATCCGAACCGCCGGCGGGGTGGTGCTGCGGTGGGCGACGAGGGTTCTTCCGGCGAGCCCGGGCGGAATGGCGATATGGGGTCTCCTCGATCCCCCGGAGATGATTGCGACCGCCCGACTGGGGGGGGGGGTGGTCCCTCCTGCCTGCAACTGCCGGCGGCGCCCGGCGTTATGGGACCGTCAGTCCTGCGGCCCGATCTTGACTTATCCCGAAGCCCGGATTATGCTTGTTCTGTGATGATCGACGTAGATGGCACCCTTCGATTCCAACAGACCGCCGGCCGGGAGGCCTGCCTGTGTTGCTGTTGCTGTTGTTGCGCGGAGTCGACAGTGCCCCTGCGTTGCTGATGCCGAATCCACTTGGAACGCACAAGCCCGCAGGACTGGCCCTGCGGGCTTTTTTCATGGACAAGGAGAGTAGCCGTGTTGAGGGATCCTGCCGTAAGTCTGACCGTGCTGGCTTCCGATCAGCCGCGAATCAGCGACGAGAGTTCCACCGCCGAACTGATCGCCTGGAGCATTCAACGCTTTGGCAACCAGCGCATGGTCATCTCCACGTCCTTCGGGATGGAGGGCTGCGCCCTGATCGACATGTATGCCCGCCAGGACGTGGGGTTGGAGGTCATCTACCTGGACACCCTGTTCTTCTTCAAGGAGACCTACGATCTCCGCGACCATATGATGGAACGCTACCCCCGGCTCAAGTTCATCAACTATGGCACCTCGATCACCCCACAACAGCAGGAAGACCTGTACGGTCCTGAGTTGTGGAAGCGGAACCCGGACTTGTGCTGCAAGCTGCGCAAGGTTGAACCGATGTACGGGGCCATGCGTGATGTCGACCTGTGGATCACCGGCCTGCGGCGCAGCCAGTCGCAACGCAGGGCCAACCTGCGGGTCATGGAGTGGGACTGGCGATATCATGTGCTCAAGTTCAGCCCGCTGGCGGATTGGAGCCGCCAGCAGATCTGGGAGTACGTTCAAACCCACGGGATCCCATACAACGCGCTCCATGATCAGGGCTACCCGACCGTGGGATGTACGCATTGCACCGCGCCGGTGCCCGGCGCCAAGCCCGGCGAGTACAGCCGAGCCGGCCGCTGGCAGGGCATCGAGAAGTCCGAGTGCGGGTTGCACGGCGAAGGCATTTAGCCGCCCGGGGGCCCTGGCCGAACGCCCGCGGCTGGGCCAGGTCGGTGCGGCCCCGGACCGCCGCCGGGCAGAGGAAGGCAGCGGATCGGCGAGAACAGGAGGGCCACATGAGCGGGGCGGGTCACGTCCGGGAATCCAGGATTGAAGCGGCCAAGCGCAACGGCGACCACCTGCGCGGCTCCATCCACCAGTCTCTGAACGCCGCCGACAGCGGTTTCGGTGCGGACGACACCCAACTGCTCAAGTTCCACGGCATCTACCAACAGGACGACCGTGACGCCCGCAATGTCCGCCGCGCCAGCGAGTCCGCCAAGGTGTATCAGTTTATGCTGCGCGTGGCCATCCCGGGCGGCGTCCTGAGTGCCGATCAATACCTGGAGCTCGACCGGCTGGCGGATACCTGCGCCGATGGCTCGTTGCGGCTGACCACCCGCCAGGGGATCCAGTTCCACGGGGTGCTCAAGGGCGAACTGAAGCCGATCATTGCAGCCATCAATCAGCAGTTGTTGACCACGCTGTCGGCCTGCGGCGACGTGCAACGCAACGTCATGTGTCTGCCCGGCCCGCTGGACCCGGCGGCCCAGGCATTGCTCCAGGACCTCACGCGTCGTATTGCCGAGCGCTTGCGGCCGGCCTCCCGTGCCTATCATGAAATCTGGCTCGACGAACAGCGTGTCTTCAGCAGCGCTGATCCTGAACCGTTCTACGGCACGCACTATCTGCCGCGCAAGTTCAAGACCGCGGTCAGCGTCGCCGGGGACAGTTCGATCGACATTCATTCGTATGATTGCGGGCTGCTGGCATTCATCGAACACGATCGGGTCATTGGATTCAACGTCTTGATCGGCGGCGGCACCGGCATGACCCACGGCAAGCCCGACACCATTGCCGCCCTGGCCCAACCCCTGGGATTCGTGGACCCGGACCACGCCGTCGACACCGTCCAGACGGTGGCGGCCATCTTTCGCGATCACGGCAACCGTGGCGACCGCCGTCATGCTCGGCTCAAGTACCTGCTGGCCGATTGGGGCGTGGAGCGTTTCCGCCGGGAATTCCAACAGCGCTGCGCGTTCCAACTGCACCCGCCGCGCGCCCTGCCCCGCGGACGATTCGATGACGGCCTGGGGCGCCGGCCACAACATGACGGTCGCGTTCGCTACGGGCTGTTTATCGAGAACGGCCGCATCCGCGACGCGACCGGCCGGCCGCTGAAGCGAACCTTGCGCGAAATCGTCGCCGCCCAGCGCCCCGGGATCATTTTGACCCCCCATCAGAACCTGCTGCTCACGGATCTTTCGGACAGCCAGGTGGACGCCATCGAGCACGTCCTGCGCGACCGCGGGATTGACCGGGTCGAAGCCTTGTCTGCCGCCCGCCGCTACTCAATGGCCTGCCCGGCCCTGCCGACCTGCGGGCTGGCCCTGACCGAATCCGAGCGGGTCATGCCCGAGGTCATCGCCGAGTTGGAAGCCGAGCTGGCTGACCTCAACCTGCGGCATGTGCCGCTGACCATTCGCATGACCGGATGTCCCAACGGCTGCGCCCGGCCGTACACCGCCGACATTGCCTTTGTCGGCCGGCGGCCGGGCGTCTACCATGTCTATGTCGGCGGCGGACTCGGCGGCGACCGCCTGGTCGATCTGCTGGCGGCCGACGTCGCCCGGGATGATCTGCTGCCCACCCTGCGTCCACTGCTGTCCGCCTGGGCCCGGGAACGCAGCGGCAGCGAGGGCTTCAGCGATTTCTATCAGCGGTGGACAGGTCACGAGCGTCGGCGGACCGTGCTCACCGGCCGCGAGCAACCCCGGGTCCCGCTGACCGTTCTGAGGGCCGCCTCATGATCGAACACCTGATGCACGTGGGATGGTCACACCACAGCGCTCCGCTGTCCGTCCGCGAGGCCTGCGCCACCGACCGCGCTCGCCTGCCGGCGATGCTCCAGGAACTGAAGGCGGTCGCCGATGAAGGTGCCATCCTGAGCACCTGCAGCCGATTCGAGTTGTACGTGATCAGCCGGCGGCACGATCCGGAGTATTGGAAGCAGACGCTCGCCCACTTGCAGCGTCGCCGCCATGACGGACTCGCGCCCTACCTGCAGGCATCGAGCGCCGCCGCGGCGGCCCACCGGCTGCTGCGGGTTGCGGCGGGGTTGGACTCCCAAGTCATCGGCGAGGATCACATCGCCCAGCAGGTTCGGCAGGCATTCGAGTTGGCCCACCAGGCAGGCACCTGCGGCCCGACACTATCGGCGGTATTCCGCGCCGCCATCCATGCCGGACGACGGGTGCGCCGCGAGACACCGGTCAATCGCGTCCCGCGGTCCTTCGCCCACCTGGCGATCGAGCATCTGGGCGGCCGCCCCGCTGCACAGCGCTCCAATCTGCTGGTTCTGGGCAGCGGGTTTCTGGCCCGCGAGGTGGTCGAAGCCCTGGATCCTGGGCAGCGCAGCGGTTTGCACATTGTCGGTCGCAACCTGGTCCGGGCCCGCCAACTGGCCGAACAGGTGGACGCCGCGGCGGTGCCGCTGGCCGATCTGGAACGCTGCTGCCGCGCTGCCGATGCCGTGTTCGCCTGTACCTGCGCACCGCGTTATCTGATCACGCCGGCGCACATTCGCAGCGACGGTTGTCCCCAAGTGCTGTACGATCTGGGCATGCCCCGCAACATCGATCCGATTGTCGGATGTGCCGCCGGGGTCGACTTGTGGCATCTCGAAGATCTCGCCCCGCACCGCCGGGCCCATGACCAGACGGTGCATGCAGCCGAACGAACCATCGGCGACGAGTTGGCCAAACTCATCGAGTGGTTCCACCGCCGGGAGTCCACGGCGCCACGACCGTGCGCCGGTGGCGATGCCAAAGAAGGTCTGGCCGCATGAACGACGAGGCCCTGATTCTGGCGGCCCACGGCTCCACCGCAGAACCCGCCACCTGTGCCCTGGTCCGCGGACACGTCCAACGCATCCGCCGGATGAACCGGTTTCGCGAAGTCAGCGCGGCCTATCACCAGGGGACGCCGGGCTTCGCCGGTGTGCTCGATCTGCTGCAATCGCGGCGGGTCACCGTGGTCCCATTGATGACCAGCAGCGGCTACTACAGCGAGGTGGTCCTGCCCCGGACCCTCGCCGCCAGTCGGCGTGATGCGGCACTTGAACTTCGCCAGACACCGCCGGTGGGCACCCACCCGCACATGGTCACCGTGCTGGCCGATCGGGTCATGACCTTGTTGCGGCGCTTCGAGCTGTCGGCGGAAGGCACCGCCGTTCTGCTGGTCGGGCACGGAACCCGCCGGCATCCGCGGAGCCGCAGCGCCACCGAGACCCTTCGCGACCGGCTCGCCGACCACCTGGCTATGGCCGCAGTGGCGGTGGCCTTTCTCGATGATGATCCTGCAATCGCCGACGCCCATGCCCGGCTGGGCGCTGCCCACCTGATCGTCCTGCCCTTCTTGATCGGTATGGGACCGCACGCCCGACGCGACATTCCGATGCAATTGGGGCTGCCGCCGCAGGATGACGCCGCCTGGCCGCGGGTGGATCGTCGTGGCCGCCACACCATCGTCTGCGACCGCGCCGCGGGCCACCACGGCGGCATCGGGCGGATCATCCTGGAATTGGCCCGCGACGCCTGGCAACCGCCGGCTCGTCCGCGCCGTTCGCGCGTCCTTCGGCTGGGCGCCCGCAGCAGTCGAATGTCGCGGTGGCAAGCCGACCGTGTGGCCGAGGACCTGCGCCGCCAGGGCTGGACCCTGGAGATCATTGAGATCAGCACGCTCGGCGATCGCCACACCGGCACCGCCATCGCCGACCTGCCCGGACCGGCGCCTTTTGCCGACGACATCGAGCAAGCCCTGTTGTCCGGCGACATCGACCTGGCCGTTCACAGCCTCAAGGATCTGGCCACCATCCAGGACCCTCGCTTGTTGTTGGCCGCAGTGTTGCCGCGCGACGACCCCGGCGAAGCCCTGGTGGCCCGCGACGGTCTGACGCTGGCTGAATTGCCACCGGGCGCCGTGGTCGGTACCAGCAGCATCCGCCGCCAGGCACAATTGCACGTCCTGCGGCCGGACCTTCGGACCACCACACTTCGCGGACCGGTCGAAGCCCGGGTGAGCCAGGTGCGTGATCGAACCCTCGATGCCGCGATCCTGGCCGTCGCGGGACTACAGCGTCTGGGTCTGGCGCAGGAGATCAGTGAGCGGCTGCCGTTGGCCCAATTCATGCCCGCCCCGGCCCAGGGCGCCCTGGTCGTGCAGATCCGCGCCGGCGACACGGCCCTGGCGCAAGGCTGCGAACCGCTCAACCACGCGGCGACTCGCCAGGCCGTCACCGCCGAGTTGGCGTTCCTGCGCTGCTTTGAACATGACGGCCGTTATGCCATTGCGGCCTTCGCCGTAGCGCACGATCAGGTACACCTCGAAGGCCGGCTGATCGCCGGGCCGCGGGTTCATGCGGTCACCGCGGACCATCGCGATCCGCTCCAGGCGGCACGCCAGGCGGTCAGTCGGATGCGGCTTGAAATCGGCCCGAACCCGGAGCCGGGTTGATGGACTCCTCGAAGGGCGTGGTCTACCTGGTGGGCGGCGGCCCTGGTGATCCGGACCTGATCACCGTCAAGGGCAGTACCTTGCTGCAACTGGCCGACGTGGTCATCCACGATCGGCTGATCGCCCTGGGGCTCCTGAAGCTGGCGCCGCCCGACGCGATCGTCATCAGCGTGGGCAAGGCGCCCGGCGGCTCCGGGCCGACCCAGGCCCACATCAACCGACTGCTGGTCGATCACGCCCTCCAGGGGCGCCGCGTGGTCCGACTCAAAGGCGGCGATCCGTACCTGTTCGGTCGCGCCTGGGAAGAGCTGCAAGCCTGTCGCGCCGCCGGGGTTCGCTGCGTCGTCGTTCCGGGCATCAGCAGCGCTCTGGCTGCCCCGGCCGCTGCGAACATCCCGGTCACCGTCCGCGGCGTGGCCCGCAGCCTGGCGATCGCCACCGCCCACCATTGCGGCCAATCACCGGCTGACGGCCCGAACCTCGCGGCGCTGCAAGCGGTCGATACGTTGGTTCTGCTGATGGGTCGGGCCAACTTGGCCGAACTGACCCGCCAGGTCATCGCCGGCGGCCGTGCTCCGGAGACGCCGGCCGCCTGTATCGAACGCGCCACCCTGCCCGGCGAGCGCTGGGTGGTGGCGACACTCGATTCCCTAGCCGCCGCCGCCGACCGGGCCGGGTTGCGCGCCCCGGTAGTGGTGGTCATCGGTGCCGTGGCGGATTACGCCGACCGCTCCACGGGAACCGCCCCGCTGGCGGGTCGCCGGGTGCTGGTCACCCGAGCCCGCGACTCGGCAAGGCATCTGCGGCTGGCCCTCCAGGAGCGCGGCGCTGCGGTCATCGAGGCCCCGCTGATCGACATTCGATACCCGGCAGACACCCCCGAACTGGACCACGCCATCCGCCATCTGCAACGCTACGCCTACGTGGTGTTCACCTCGGTCAATGGCGTCCGCGGATTCTGGAAGCGGCTGGGCGCCCTGGAGCGTGACGCCCGGGCCCTGGGATCCTGTCGGGTGGCAGCCATCGGCACAGCCACCGCACGGTCGCTCGCCGAGCGCGGCATTAGGGTCGATCTCCTTCCGCCGGATTATCGGGCCACGAGCATGGCCCAGGCCTTGAAGGCTCAGGTAACCGCACCCGCGGCCGTGCTGCTGCCCGGCAGCCGCATCGCCCGTCCCGAGCTTGCCGACGGGCTGCGAGGTTGTGGTGTGCACGTCGATGCCGCAGTGGCCTACGACACCGTCGGCGTGCCGCCGCCCGCAACCGCGCTGGACGCCCTCCGTGGCGGTGTCGACGCCATCCTGTTCCACAGCCCGTCTGCGGTGCGGCAGTTCGCGGCACTGCGGATTCCGGCGGGTGCGGCGGTCATCGCCTGCATCGGGCCGACCACTGCCCAGGCCGCCTGCGATGCCGGGCTGCCGGTGGCGGTCGTTCCGGAGCGACACACCGATGACGGTCTGGTTCAAGCACTGGAACATCATTTCGCCAGCGAGGTGCGCTCATGAGCGCCTTTCCGCAGCGTCGCCTGCGCCGCCTGCGACGAACCGGGGCCTTGCGGCAGTTGCGCCGCGAAACCCACCTGCACCCGGCCGACCTGATTCAGCCACTGTTCGTTGTGGACCGTCCCGAGTTGGCCCGCGAAGTGCCTGCCATGCCGGGCGTGTTCCGCTACACCATTGAGCAACTGGGCCGCCCGTTGGAACAGATTCAAGCCGCCGGGGTTCCGGCGATCTTGTTGTTCGGGTTGCCCGGTCGCAAGGATGCCGCCGGCAGCGGCGCGGCCGCCGAGGACGGGGTCATTCCACGAGCCGTGCGCTCCCTCCGCGACCACGGCGTGGATCTGGCGATTGTCACCGACGTCTGCCTGTGCGGGTATACCGACCATGGACATTGTGGGATCGTCCGCGACGACCACATCGTCAACGACGAAACTCTGGAGACGCTGGCTCGGGCAGCGGTGGTCTACGCCCAGGCCGGTGCCGATGTGGTCGCGCCCAGTGCCATGCTCGACGGAATGGTTGCAGCCTTGCGCCGGGCCTTGGATCACGCCGGCCAACCGGACACCGCCATCTTGTCGTATGCCGTGAAATACGCCTCGGCGTTCTACGGACCGTTTCGCGACGCCGCCGATTGTGCGCCCAAGTTCGGCGATCGCCGGACGCACCAGATGGATCCCGCAAACCGCGGTGAAGCCCTGGCTGAAGCGGAACTCGACCTCGCCGAGGGCGCCGACGTGTTGATGGTCAAGCCGGGCCTGCCCTATCTCGACGTCATCCACGCCCTCAAAGAACGGTTTCCCCAGATGCCGCTGGCCGCCTACCAGGTCAGCGGTGAGTACAGCATGATCAAGGCTGCCGCGGCCCGCGGCTGGCTCGACGAGACCCGGGCCGTCGAGGAGTCGGTGGTGGGCCTGAAGCGCGCCGGGGCCGACGTCATCATTTCTTATTTTGCCACGGATCTGGCACAACGCCTGTCGTCCTGATACCGTCATATCGCCTCCGCCACGCAGTCCAGGGTCCTGACGCCTTCCCCCTTTCTTTGGAGTCCGCTCCATCGCCGCAGAACCAGGACACCAAGCGGCGCCCGGATTCAGTGCTGCGGGTGACGGCGTCTCGAACCAGACCCGATAGGACACGCATTCGAAATGATGACCACCGAATCCAGTTCTCCGTTTGATCGAGCCTGCCGTGTGCTGCCCGGCGGAGTCAACTCGCCGGTGCGGTCCTTCGGCGCCGTCGGTGGCGTGCCGCGGTTCATCACCTCAGCCGCCGGCTGCCGGGTCACCGACACCGGCGGTCGCCAATACATTGACTATGTGGGCTCCTGGGGTCCGCTGATCGCCGGGCATGCCCATCCGGTTGTGGTGGACGCCGTCAGTCGGGCGGCGGCCGCGGGCCTCAGCTTCGGAATGCCCACCCCCGGCGAAACCGCGCTGGCTGAAACCGTCATCCAACGAATGCCGGCCATCGAAATGCTGCGGTTGGTGAACAGCGGGACCGAAGCGGTCATGAGTGCCATCCGGGTGGCCCGGGCCTGGACGCGCCGGCGACGGATCATCACGTTCGCCGGCTGCTATCACGGTCACTGCGACAGCCTGTTGGTCTCGGCCGGGTCCGGCATCGCCACCCTGGGTTTGCCCGACTCGTCGGGCGTCACGCCGGGTGCCACCCAGGACACGGTGGTGCTGCCGTTCAACGATCGCGCCGCGGTGCGGGCGCTGTTTCAGGATTCCGGTTCCGACGTCGCCGCGGTGCTGGTTGAGCCGGTGGCCGGAAACATGGGGGTGGTCCCGCCGGCGCACGGCTTTCTGGAGGCCTTGCGTGAGGTCACCCGCGCCCACGGCGCCCTGTTGATTTTCGATGAAGTCATGACCGGATTCCGGGTGGATCGCGGCGGGGCGACCGGTCGCTACGCCGTCACACCCGACCTGATCACGCTCGGAAAGATCCTCGGTGGCGGCCTGCCGGTAGGCGCTTACGGCGGCGCCCGCAGCATCATGAACCAGGTCGCGCCTGCCGGACCGGTCTACCAGGCGGGGACGCTGTCGGGCAACCCCTTGACCAGCGCGGCCGGCCTGGCGACCCTCAGCCTGCTCGACGAGAACGCTTACGATCGGCTCGAACAACGCTCCGCGGCATTGGCCGACGGGCTCAGCGCCGCACTGCTGACCCGCGGCATCGCCGGCGTGGTCCAACGGGTCGGCTCGATGTTGACGCTGTTCTTTGGAGTCACTCAGGTAGCCAATTTTGCGGATGCTCAAGCCGCAGATCACGCCATGTTCGCCCGCTTCTTCACGGCGCTGCTGGAATCCGGCATTCACCTGCCGCCCAGCGGGTACGAAGCGTGGTTCGTCTCACTGGCCCACCAGGAGGGGGATATCGAACGCACCATCCAAGCCGCCCGAGCGGCCATGGAGCGCGCTGCCGCCCGACCCCGGTAGAATCCACCGCTCCCGGAGCGTCCCGGCCCCCTTTCTTGCGTGCGGTTCAGCAGATTCGCGGCAGTTGCTCACCGCTGAGCATGTCCACCCGGCGGACCGCGCCGATCCGGCTCAGCAGGGTGACGTCTGGGCGGCGTGCCGGTTGCACCTGGCCGATGATCCGGGCATCCTTGGCCAGCGGATGGGCCCGCAGCAGGGCGAGCGCTTCGGCGGCTTGGTCGGACGGAACCAAGGCCACGAAGCGACCCTCGCAGGCGACATACAGCGGGTCCAGACCCAGCATTTCGCAGGCGCCGGCAACGGCCTGGGACAGCGGAATCTCGGACTCATCCAGATGGATCCGCACGCCGGCAGACGCCGCAATCTCGTTGAGGGCACTGGCCAGGCCGCCGCGGGTCAAGTCCCGCAGACAATGAACCGCCACCCGAGTGTCCAGGAGATTCTGGACGACGCCCCCGAGGGCCGCCGAATCGCTCTCGATCGGAGTCTCAAACTGCAAACCCTCGCGCGACGCCATGATGGCGATGCCGTGGCGACCGAGGTCACCGCTGACCAGCACGGCATCACCTGCTCGCACCTGGGACGGATGAATGACCCGGTCGTGCTCCAGGATGCCGACACCGGCGGTGTTGATGAAAATCCCATCGCCTTTGCCGTGGTCAACCACCTTGGTATCACCGGTGATGATGCGGACTCCGGCCGCATCGGCGGACCGACGCATCGACCGCAACACGCGGACCAAGGTTTCGGTCGCCAGACCCTCTTCGAGAATCAAACCGACACTGAGGTACCGGGCCGCGGCGCCGGCCATGGCCAGATCGTTGACCGTGCCGTGGACGGCGAGCGAGCCAATGTCTCCCCCGGGAAAAACAAGCGGCCGAACCACGTATGAATCCGTGGTCAACGCCGTGCGGCACGATACTGGAGCCATCAGGGCGGCGTCATGACCCGCATCGGCCCCGCCGCTGCTCAGGATCGGCAGGATGACGCGCTCCAGCAGGTCGTGCATCAGCGTGCCGCCGCCGCCGTGGGCCATGAGGATCTGCGGATACTCGGCAATCGGAATGGGACAGGCCAGAGTCAGGCCCATGCAACACACCCTCCGCTAGCTCTGCAACGATGGCACCGCGCCATCACGATAACGATAGTAGGCCGCACACGCCCCCTCCGATGACACCATCGGAGCACCCAGCGGCCGGTCCGGGCGGCAGCGCGTGCCGAACGCCGGACATTCCCACGGCTTCTTGTGGCCCTGCAGGATCAGCCCGCTGATACACTCCGTGGATTCAGCGACTGTCGTCTCACCGCAAGCAAAACGGAGCGCTGCATCAAACCCGCGGTAGCCGTCGGACAGCGCCAGGCCGCTGGCGGGGATCATCCCGATGCCACGCCAACTGCGGTCGACCACGGTGAACACGGAGTTCAGCAGTTGCTGGGCCAGTCGGTTCCCGCTGGGTCGCACTGCTCGGCGATAGGCGTTGCCGACCTCATGGCGACCCTGCTCCAGTTGGGCGACGCAATCGTGAACCCCCTGGAGAATGTCCACCGGCTCGAATCCGGTCACCACGATGGGAACCTGGTGGCGCGCCGCAATCGAACGGTATTCATCACAACCCATGATCGTGCACACGTGGCCGGCCGCCAGGAAACCCTGGACGCGGCATTCGGGGGACGACAGAATGGCCTCGATCGCGGGCGGCACACGCACCTGAGCCACCAGCATGGAGAAATTGTCCAGCCCCAGACGATCGGCCTGCCGGACCGCCATGGCGTTGGCGGGCGCCGTGGTCTCAAAGCCCACGGCAAAGAACACCACCTGCCGCCCAGGGTTTTCGGCAGCGATCGCCACGGCATCCAGCGGCGAGTACACCATCCGCACGTCGCCACCCGCCGCCTTGACCGCGAGCAGGTCACGCTGCGACCCGGGCACGCGCAGCATGTCGCCGAACGAACAGAAGATGACCTCCGGCCTGGCCGCGATGGCCACCGCCCGGTCGATCTGCTCCAACGGAGTCACGCACACCGGACACCCGGGCCCGTGGATCAGGGTGATCTCGGGCGGCAGCAGGACATCGATCCCGTACTTGACAATCGAGTGGGTTTGTCCGCCGCAGATCTCCATCAGCGTCGCCGGGCGGGTGCATCGCCGGGCAATGGCAGCCAATAGCCGCCGCACGGCAGCGCGGTCGCGATACTCGTCGAGGTACTTCATGGGGGATCCTGCTCTAATTCCGCCAACTCGTCCAGATCCTGCAAGGTCTGCAGAATGCGCGTCGCCTCGGTGGGATCGATCACGCTGATGGCCAGACCCACGTGCACCAACACATAGTCATCAATCCGGGCCTCCGGCGTGCAGGCCAAAGACACTTCCTTGATGATCCCACCGAAACTGACCCGACCGCGGCGCAATAGCGGATCACCCTCGTCGACGCTCAGAATCAATCCAGGAATCGCCAGGCACATCAGGCGTCCCTCTTGCTGCCGCCGGCCGCGACCAGCACCTGACCGACCGCAATACCGCCGTCGTTGGGTGGAATGCGGCGATGCCAGAACGGTTCGAAGCCTGCCGACCGCAACCGGGCCACGGCGTGCTCGACCAGCAGGCGGTTCTGGAAGCAGCCCCCCGACAGCACCACCCGGCGGTTTCCAATTTTCCGGGCAACCGCGAGCATGAGATGCACCAGCGTGCTGTGGAAGGCAGCGGCCATCCGGGCGGCGGGCCGGCGCTCGTGCACCTCATCCAGCAGTCGGCGGATCAACGGTTCCCAGTCGATCACCAGCGGTCCGCCGGCTTGCGCCGGATCCACCCGGAAGGGATACGAGTCCTCCGGGCTCAGGGCCCCGCAGGCCGCTTCCAAATCCATGGCCGCCTGGCCCTCGAAGGCAGCGATCTGGCGCAAGCCGATCAAGGCGGCCACGGCGTCGAACAGTCGGCCCATGCTGGAGGTCTGTGGGCAGTTCAGGCGCCGCTGCAGGGCTTCGCGGATCACGCTCAACTCAGCGCTGGAAAAGCTGCGCACCACCGGCTGCGGCGCCAGCGCTTTGAACTCGGCCCCGAAGAGTTCATAGAGCACACCCACGGCACAGCGGCGCGGCTGCTCAATGGCCTTCCCACCCCCCGGCAGCCGAAAGTGCCGCAGGTGGGCCACGCGCTGATAGCCGTGGCGATCGCAAAGCAGGAACTCACCGCCCCAGACCGTGTGGTCCGGACCCCATCCGGTGCCGTCCCACGCCACCCCCAGCACCGGTCCGGCAAGATCGTGTTCCGCCATGCACGAGACCACGTGGGCGTGGTGATGCTGCACCGGCACCGGGTGCGTGGACCATTCCCGCGCCATCCGCGTGGCGTGGTAGTCAGGATGCAAGTCACAGGCGGTGATCCGCGGCCGGACGCCGTAGAGCCGGGTCAAGCTGCTGGTCGCTGCGCTGAAGGCCGCGCAAGCCTGGGGCGTGTCCAGATCGCCGATGTGCTGGCTGATGAAGATGTGCCGGCCCGCGGCGACCGCCACGCTGTTCTTCTGTTGGGCTCCGACGGCCAGCGTGGGCTCAAGGGTCGTCGCCACCGTCAGCGGCAGCGGGGCGTATCCCCGGGCCCGCCGCAGGATCACTTCGCGCCCCGCCATCACCTGCACCACCGAATCATCGACATGACGCTCGATGGGCCGATCATGGACCAGATAGACGTCGGCAATCTCTGCCAGACGATCCAAGGCTTCAACCTCGTCGATGCACATCGGCTCATCGGAGCGGTTGCCGCTGGTGGCCACCACCGGAATCCGCAGTTCGTGCATCAAGAGGTGATGCAGCGGCGTATGGGGCAGCATGGCCCCGATGCCGGGCGCCCCCTCCGCAACCGCTGTGACCGGTCGCCAACGGGGCCGCAGGCGGCGGCGGAGCAACACGATCGGCGCCTGCGGCGAGATCAGCAGCGCTTGCTCCACGGCATCGACCCGGCAGGCGCCTCGAATCGACGTCGCCGTCGGAAACATCAGGGCCAGTGGTTTGGCCTCGCGGCACTTGCGTTGCCGCAGGCGCTGCACCGCGGCGGCATTCCCGGCGTCCACGCACAACTGAAACCCGCCCAACCCCTTGACCGCAACAATGGCACCGCGGCGGATCGCGGCGGCAGCCTGCTCGATGGCGGCATGCCCCTCGGCCACGACCTGGCCGTCGGGTGTCCAGACCTGCAGCCGCGGTCCACACACCGGGCAGGCATTGGGTTGGGCATGGAAACGGCGGTCGGCAGGATCCAGGTATTCGGCGCGGCACTGCGGACACATTTCAAATCGCGCCATGGTGGTCTGCGCCCGGTCATACGGCAATCGCTGAATGATGCTGAACCGCGGACCGCAATCGGTGCAATTGGTAAATGGGTAGCGATACCGGCGATTGCCCGGATCCAGAAGCTCGCGGCGGCAGGCCCGGCAGGTGGCAATGTCGGGCAACACCCAGGCACTGCGGGCGCCGTCATGGGCACTGTGCCGAATCTCGAAGCGGACGCCGCCGGCGGCCGGCAAGTCGCTGGCCTCCAGTCCGGCGATATCGGCCAGTCCCGGCTTGTCGGTGCGCAGTTGCTGCAAGAAGCGCTGCACGCGGCCCTTCGGACCTTCGATTTCAATCGCCACACCGCTGGCGTCGTTGGCGATCCAGCCGGACAAACCCAGGGTGGTTGCCAGGCGATAGACGAAGGGCCGGAAACCCACTCCTTGAACGGCGCCGCTCACAGTCACCCGCAGGCGGCAGCGGTCGGATGCGTTGGTGCTGGCCCTCGACACAGTCGCAGTCATGTCAGGTGACCACCTCCACGTCCTGAAGCACAATCGATTGGGCGTCGGCCGCCTGCGGATCCTCGCCAAGTTCGATGTTCAATTCAGCGCCTTCGGCAAGCGTCCCGGCCGTGCCGCCGACAAAATGATCTCGAAAGTGCTCCGCCGAGATATGGGCCAGGGCCCCGAGCTTCACCCGAACGGCGGTGACCCGGGTGCTGCCGTGCGCTGTGGCCAGGGCCTCGATCTTCCGCAACAAATCGGCAATCAGGGACATTTCGTGCATGGTTGCAGCCCTCCTTGCAGTTCCTCGCAGATGCGTCTGACGGCCTGCTCGGCGCCTCGAGCCACGTCCGGGGTCAGTCCCAACCCCGGGGCAAAATCCTGCCCTTCGATGGCATAGAGCCGCAGGTCGGGCGGGAGTTGACCGAGGGCCCGAGCCAATTCCACAGCCTCGCCCACTCCAAAGGCGTGGCTCGAGCAGCAGAACAGCTCGCGTGCACACGGCTGCTGCCCCAGATCCAGGACCTGCAACCGGCCGGGCGGGCTTCCGGATGACACCGCATCCACCAACCATACCGTGCCGGCGTCGGCCCACAAGCCCATCAGGGCGGTGGCCTCGCCCCGGCTCTCGCGAACGGTCACCGACGGCAGGGCCCGGGCCCTCAGGGCTCGGGCGACCACGCGCCCGGCGCCGTCATCGCGGCGGCAATCGTCGCCCAGCCCGATGATGAGCACCGCGCCAACGGGCCGACCCCGGCTGGCGGCCGGTGCCCGCGGATCAGCCACGGTCCACCTGCAACTTCAGGAAGTGCGCCGAGCAGGAAATGCAGGGATCGTAGTTGCGGATGGCCTGCTCGCACTCCCACTGCAACCGGTCGTCGGAAAGGGCCAGCCGCGGCCCGACGAAGTCGTAGAGATCCTGTTCGATCATCGCCTGGTTGACCGCGGTGGGCGAGACGATCTTGGCGTCCACGATGACGCCACGATCGTCGATGGAGTAACGGTGGTAACAGATGCCGCGGGGCGCCTCGGTACATCCGAATCCGGTCCCGGCCCGCGGGCTGACCGCGACGGCCGGTGGATCGGGCGGCTGATAACGCTCGATGATCTGCAGGGCTTCCTCGACGGCAAACACCACCTCAACGGCCCGCACCATGATGCTCTTGAACGGGTTTCGGCACACCGCGCCGAGTTCCAGTTTCTGGGCGACCTGCCTGGCCCGAGGGGTCAGCCGGTCGTGATTCAGGGCGTAACGGGCCAGGGGCCCAACCATGCAGGGGCCGCGACCGGCGACCTGGGTGTGCAGCGCGGTAGAGTGTGGCTGGTGGGTTTCAATCAACACGCGATCGTACTCGGCGATGGGCACATCGATGCCCCGGCTGGAGACCAGGCGGCCCTCGTTCAGCGGATACTCGTCGGGATGCCGCAGGGCCACAAATTCATAATCCTGCTCGAACTCTGGAAAAGCCAACCCGCCGACCGTGGCGGCAAACTGCTCGGCGGCGTCCAGGCTCCAGCGCAGCGCGTCGACCTGGTCCTGCAATTGCCGGCGCCGCGGCGCCTTGTAGTACCCGCCGACCCGGCAGTTGATCGGATGAATCTCGCGGCCACCGATGACGCGCATCAGTTCATTGCCGCATTTCTTGAGGCGCAGCGCGGCCTTGACCAGCTCGGGGTGGTCCTTGGCCATCTCGATGGCGTCGCGATAGCCCAGAAAATCGGGGGCGTGCAGCATGGCCCCGTGCAGGATGTGGCTCTCGATCCACTCCCCGCAGTAGATCAACCGCCGCAAGTCCCGGACCGCCGGAGCGACAGACACGCCGCAGATCTGCTCCATGGCCTGGGCGGCGCCGTGCTGGTAGGCGACCGGGCAGATCCCGCAAATCCGCGCCGTGATGTCCGGGGCTTCAGTGAAGTGCCGGCCGCGCAACAAGGCCTCGAAGAAGCGCGGCGGCTCCATGATCTTGAGCTTGACCTCGACCACCGCCTGATCGCGAATCTTCAGGAACAACGCCCCTTCCCCTTCGACGCGGGCCAGGTAGTCCACCTTGATGGTTCTAGTCTTCATGGGCCTCGCTCTCTTTCCGAAACGCGTCGGCGGCAGAGTTGAAGGTTCGGTACACCCGCCGGATCGCCCCGCGATCCATGCCCAACTGGTACAACCGAGCGCTCAGGGCGGCGGCGTGAGGGGTTTCCTTCGGCCCGAAGCAACCGTAACAACCGCGATCATACGCCGGACACAGTGCATTGCAACCGGCCTGGGTCACCGGACCGAGGCAGGGCTGCCCGCGGGCAACCAGCACGCAGACGGTGCCGTTGCGCTTGCATTCCTCGCAGACGCTGCCCGTGGGGAGACTCGGGCGGCGGCCGTTCAGCATGGCATTGAGCAGTTCGAGCAGTTGATGCTTGTTGATCGGGCAGCCGCGGAGTTCGAAGTCGACCGACACGTGGTCGGCGATGGGTGTTGACTTGCTGAGGGTCTCGATGTACTCAGGCCGGGCATAAACCAGCGACACGAACTCGCGGATGTTGCGGAAGTTGCGGAGCGCCTGAATGCCGCCGGCGGTGGCGCAGGCCCCGATGGTCACCAGGGTCCGCGACTGCCGCCGGATGGACTGGATGCGGCGCTCATCGGCCGGGGTGGTGATCGACCCTTCGACCAGTGACAGGTCGTAGGGTCCCTTGACCGAACGCTTGGTGACCTCCGGAAAATGCGCGATGTCCACCGCGTCAGCCACCGCCAGCAACTCGTCCTCGCAGTCCAGCAGGCTGAGCTGACAGCCGTCACACGATGCAAACTTCCAGACGGCCAGCTTGGGTTTGGCGGGAATGGGTTTCATAGCTCGCGTACCTCGAAGCGCGACGCGATGCGGTCAAACCGGAACACCGGCCCATCGGTGCAGACAAACGAGCCGCCGTACTGGCAGTGCCCGCACCAGCCGAGTCCACACTTCATGTTGCGCTCCATGGAGACGTAGATGTTGCGGGTGTCGAGTCCGCGCTGTTGCAGGCCCATGACCGCGTAGCGCATCATGATCTCCGGGCCGCATACCAGGGCCACGGCAGTGGCGGGATCCAGCGCGGCCCGCGAAATCAGGTTGGTGACCACGCCGACGTTGCCGTGCCAGGAACCGCTGGCCCGGTCGACGGTGATGAGCACGTCGACATCCAAGCGGCTGCTCCAACGGGTCAGCTCGCGGCGGTACAGAATCTCATCCGCGGTGCGGGCACCGTACAGCAACGTCACCCGGCGGTACTGCTGGCGCTCATGCAGCACCTGGTAGATCACCGGCCGCAACGGCGCCAGCCCGATTCCGCCGCAGACCACCAGCAGGTCCCGGCCGCGGAGTTCGTCCAGCGGCCAGTGACTGCCGAACGGCCCGCGGACCCCCAGGGTGCCGCCGACAGGCACCCCGCGCAGCGCCCGGGTCACGGGACCGACCGCCCGAATGGTGTGGGTCAGCCGCTGGCCCGATCGGGGGTCACCGCTGATCGAGATCGGCACCTCGCCCACGCCGAAGGCATACACCATATTGAACTGGCCCGGGAGAAACGGCGCCGGCGATCCGCCGTCCGTCGGCCGCAGGATCATGGTGAAGGTGTCCCGGGTGTCGCGCCTGACCTGGGTGACGGTGTGCAGCACCGGAACCATGGGGTCTGCGTTCAGCCCGGCACAGACGGTGGTGTTTGTCGACAAGTTCACGTGCGCACCTCGTACAGGTCCAACAGTTGCAGCCGGGTGGCTTGCAGCCGTTGGGCCACGATGCCGACCACGCGCTTGAGCACTTCGCAGCCCAACTCCGGGTGGCTGTCCAGGAGCTGCCGCAGGCGGCCGGCGTCGAACGCCACCGTCAGGGTCTGGTCCAGTGCCCGGGCGTCAAAGTGCCAGCGATACGGCGGCAGCAGCCAGGACCACCCCAGCGCCTCGCCCGCGGCGATGGTCTGGATGGGCATGGGCCCCAACCCCGGAATGAACACCTTGAGGGCCACACTGCCACTGATGACCAGGAAAAAGCGATCCGCCGGCTCGTTGCTGCGGAACAGGAACTCTTCGGCATCGAACCCGACTTTCCGGGCGCAGCCGGCCAGCAGTTGCAGGTGCTCGAGCCGGACCCCGCACAGGAACGGATGCTCACCGATCATGGTTTCCAACGCGTTCATGAGACACCTCCTGAGGCGGCGGCGGTCACTCCGCCAGGGCCGCAGCCTCGACGGTCAAATCAATGCCTACCGGACACCAGGTGATGCACCGCCCGCAGCCGACGCAACCACTGCGCCCGAACTGCTCGACCCAGAAACTGAGCTTGTGGGTCAGCCACTGGCGATAGCGCGACATCACCGACGATCGAATCCGCCCTCCCGAAATGGTGCTGAAGTCCTGGTTGAAGCAGGAATCCCAGCGTCGGATGCGCCCGGCGGATTGGCCGGCCAGGTCCGTGACGTCTTCCACCGTGGAGCAGAAGCACGTCGGACAGACCAATGTACAGTTGGCGCAACTCAGGCAGCGGCGGGCCACCGCCTCCCAATGCGGATGCTCCGGGCGCTGGCCCAGCCGCTCGGCCACCGTGGCCGCGTCCAGTCGCCGGCCCATTTGGGCCTCCGCGGCGTCAACCACTGCCGCGGCGGCCTTGATTTCCGCGGCAGTCGCCTCGCGCTGCGGTACCTGCTGGAACACGTCGGCCCCGCGGTCGGAACCGAGTTCCACCAGCAACTGCTGCTGGCAGCCGTCCACGATCTCGGTGAGTGCCAGGTCGAAATCGCCGCTGACCCGCGGACCGCTGCCCATTGACGCACAGAAGCAGGTCTGCCCGGCATGCCCACAATGGACGGCCACCACGAAGATCTGCTCGCGGCGGCGGCGGTAGGCATTGTCGACGGACGCGCCCTGCTGAAAGACCTGGTCTTGAATCGCGATGGCCTGCAATTCGCAGGCCCGCACGCCGATGAAGGCCAGCCGAGGCGCCTCCGGCGGCGCGGCATTCAGCCGCAGACCCTGTCCGTCGCGGGTCACTTGGAAGAGTTGCTGCCGCGGCGGAAACAGGAATTGCTTCCACGATTGCGGGCCGACGCCGTAACCGAACACGGCCTGGTCCTGCCGCCGGACCAGGCGATAGCTGCCGGGCTGCTGCACATCGGTCCAACCGACCGGCAAGTCGGCAACGCCGGTGACGGCATCATACACGATGGCCTGGTCCCGAACGGTCGGACCGATGACCTGATACCCACGATCACGCAGGACCGCGAACAGCCGGTCCAGGGCCTGGCAGTCCATGATTTTCGGCGATCCGCGGTTCATAGGCCACCTCCTGCGATCACGCCGGCCGGAGCGACTCAGTCCCCGGAACCGATATCCTGTACGAAGACCTGCTGCACCAGCCGGTTCTCCTGTTGCTCATGGGCCTCGAGGCTGGCCAGCAACTGCTCGATATCCGAGCGCACCCGGGCCTCGTCCGCTGCCGTGGGCACCCGGCAGTCTTCCAGGAACTCCTCGATGGCCGTACAGACCTTCAACATGTCGCGATGCTGATCACGCAGGACCTCGACCTCACGAGCCAGGGTCGGGCGGCGCTCCCGCACCGCCTTCAGAAACCCGCCGTACTCCTCCAGCTCCATGTGCCTGCGCAGTTGGGTGTGGAAATGTCGGAAGTGCTCGGTGCAGTGCGCGAACCAGGTTTTCAGGGACACCTCAGACCGTGGACACAAACGCAAAGTCAGCAGCTCGATTTCCTGGTCGAGTTTGCGGTGTTCTTCCCGGGTTTGGCGTGCGATCTGATGGTCGTTCATGGCAGCTCCTTTGTGTGAACCTGCAGCCGTCACCTGACGCCGTGCAAGGGCTGTGCCACGCCTGCTAGGTTGCCTGGGATGCAAGAGTTATGATCGCCGGCGCTGCGCTTCCGGTGGAATTGCCCGCAGGCTGTGGAAGAATCCACAGCCGGCCCGCCGCTGCGTTAGAGCAAACCCAGTTTGTCCATCCGGTAGCGCAGTTGATCGCGGGACAGGTGCAGCAGCTTCGCGGCCTGCGTTTGATTGCGCTGGGTGCGTTCCAGGGCCTGGCGCACCAGCTCGGCTTCGACTTCCTGCAAGTCCACCCCCTCGGGTGGCAGTTGCAGCCCCGGCAGACCGGTGCCTGCTTCGACGGCCGGTTGGCCCAGCACGAAATCCGCGGCGGTCAGCGTGCTGCTCCGGGACAGAATGACGGCCCGTTCGATGGTGTTGCGCAGCTCGCGGACGTTGCCGGGCCAACTGTAGGCCCGCAGCCGCTCGATGGCCTCGTCGTCGACATCGGTGATGTTCCTGCGATACTCCCGGCTGTACTCGTTAAGGAAGTACTTGACCAGCAATTCGATATCGGCGACCCGATCGCGCAACGGCGGGATCTCGACGGCAATCACGTTCAGACGATGATAGAGGTCCTGGCGGAACGCACCCTCGGCCAGGGCTTTCTTGAGATCGCGATTGGTCGCGGCGATGATCCGGACGTCCACGGTGATGTCCTTGACGCCGCCGATGCGGCGAAAGCATTTCTCCTCCAGAAAGCGCAGCAGCTTGGCCTGCAGCGCTGCCGGCATGTCGCCGACCTCATCGAGAAACACGGTGCCGCCGCTGGCGATTTCGAACAGGCCTTGCTTCTGGTTCTTGGCATCGGTGAAGGCGCCCTTCTCGTGGCCGAACAGCTCGCTCTCCAGCAACGTTTCACTGAGGGCCGTGCAGGTGATATTCACGAACGGATGGTCAGCGCGATCGGAGTTGTAGTGGATGGTCTTGGCGATGAGGTCCTTGCCGGTCCCGGTCTCGCCCAGCAGAAACACCGTGGCCGCACCGCTGCGGACCACCTGCTTGATCAACTCGAAGAGTTCCTTCATCTCAGCGCTGTCGCCGACGACCCGATCGAAACCGTACTGCTCACGCATCCGCTCCCGATAGTCGCGAACCTGGCGCTTGAGGCGGGTGGTCTCCAAGCCGCGTTCGACCAGCAGCATAATCTGGTCAATCTGAAACGGCTTGCTGACGAAGTCGTAGGCGCCCAGCTTGATGGCTTCGACCGCGGTCTCGACCTTACCGAAGGCGGTCATCATGATCACCACCACGTCATGGTCGGTGCGGCGGATCTCGCGGAGCACCTCCAGACCGGTCATGTCCGGCAGCTTGTAATCCAGCATCACCAGGTCGTAGCTGTGTTCGGCCAGCAGGGCCAGGGCATCCCGCGCGCTCTCGGCCTCGTCGGCGGCATAGCCCTCGCTGCTGAAGCGCTGCTTGAGCGACCAGCGAATCAACTGCTCGTCTTCGATGATCAAGACCTTGGTGTGACTCATGCGGGCGACTCCTCGGTTTCAGGGATGCTGTCCGGCAGCCGAATGAGCACCTGGGTCCCCCGGCCGGGGTCGCTGTCGATGGTCAGTTGCCCCTGATGGGCCTCGATGATCCGGCGGCAAATCGGCAGTCCCAGGCCTGAACCGCGGGTCTTGGTGGTAAAGAAGGGCTCCTGGGCCCGGGCCTTGACCTTCTCGGGCATCCCCGGCCCGTCATCGGCCACGATCACGCAGACCTGTCCATCCTGGCGGGAGACGCTGATGTCCACCCGCCCGCGCCCTTCGCAGGCCTGGGCGGCGTTGAGCAGCAGGTTGGAAATGACCTGGGCGAACTGGGCCCGATCCAGGCGGGTCAACACCGGACGGTCCATGCCGTGACACTCGATGCGCAGCGACTTGATCTGCGGATCTTCCGACAGCAGCGTCAGGCAATTCGTGATGGTCTCGCCGACGTCGCTGCAGTCCAACTCCGGGGCCTTGGGCCGAGCATAGATCAACAAGTCCTTGACCGCCGAGTCCAGGCGATCGATCTGCCGCAGAATCTCGCGCATGATCTCAAAATGCGGATGGGCCGCAGTCAGGTCCTTGGAGATGATCTGGATGGCCCCGCTGATGCCGGCGAGCGGGTTCTTGATCTCATGGGCCAGCGAGGCGGCGAGCTGGCCCAACGAAGCCATGTGCTGCACCTCGTCGATGCGCCGCTGCATGATCCGGCGGTCGGCTTCGCGAACCTTGGCGACATAGTGCTCACGATTGGTCTCGAGCATCAAGGCCAGTTCGAGATCCAGGAGCTTGTGCAGGGCCCGGCAGACCTCGGAAGCGTCGGAGGCCGCGTGGCGCGTGAGGGTTTCATCGAGTTCCCGCCGAACCACGCTCATCCCGGTAAACATGAACCGCTGGGGCAGGTTGACCCGCACATGGGTCCGGCCGATGGCACAGCGGTCCTCGAAGTAGTCCGGCCCGTAGGATCCGCTGAACAAGCCGGACATCCAGGTGCACAACGAGCGGTGCAGCCGCTGCACCTGGGCTGCGTCCTGCACCAGGGCACTGGCCTGCGGATCCTGTAGCAGGCTGCGGTAGAAGACGTCGGCCACCCGCGGGATGGCCTCGCCTGCGACCCCGGCGGCCGCCCGCAAACAGGCGGCATCCGCGGGGCCAAAGCCCACCCAGACCTTCATTCGCTCAAACTCAGCGTAGTTCATGCGCTGCTATCTTAGCGGCTCACCTGGCGAGTTGCATCCGACGGGACACCCCGGATATAGGGACCTTCGTCGGGCGATCCTGTGGGAATTCGCTCCATGGTTGTGGAAATTCGCGCCGCCGGAACCCCGCCACGGCTGCCTGGACTCAGGCCGGTCCGCCGCATCACCCTGGCACCCTATATGCAACTGTGCCTGTGGATCGACTTCAAGGAGACGCATGATGTGCGGCGAGACGTCCCAGGACTCCAAGGGTGCGATGGCGCTGATCATCGAGGATGATCCGCTGACGGTCTGGTGCCTGAAGCGCCACTTGGCGGCGTCATTTGACACCCGGGTGGTCAAGACCCTGGCGGAGGCCCGCGCTCATTTGAACGACCCGCGCCTGCGGGTGATTATCTGCGGGTCTCCGATCGTCGATCATGATCTGGAGGCCCTGGAGGCGCTTAGCCACCAGCCCGGGTGTGCGGTCATCGCCCTGGTCTCCGACACCAGTCGGGCGGTGCCGCCCGGGGTGCGGGCCGTCGAGAAACCCTTCGCCCTGGAGCAGTTGTCGAAGGTCTTGTCCACCTCGGCCGACAACACGGAGGTTTGAGACGATGATGTTCGTGCAGAATCACATGACGCCCAATCCGACGGTCATCAGTCCCGAGGCCTCGGTTGCAGACGCCTGGCAACGGCTGAACCAAGGGCGCTTCCACCAGCTTCCGGTGGTCGACAGCGACGGCCAGTTGATCGGGATCGTCTCCGATCGTGACATTCGATCGGCCACCGGCTTTGATCCGGGCGCCCGAATGGACTTGCGGATCGAGGAACTCATGACCGCCGATCCAATCACCATCACCGAGGACGCCACCATCGAAGAAGCATTGCAACTGTTCTGCCGCCACCACTTCGGGGCCCTGCCGGTCTTGAACGGCAAGCGCCTGAGCGGCATCATCACCCGCTCTGACCTGTTGCGGGCCTTCCACGAATTGCTGGGCCTGAACCAGCCCGGCAGCCGCATCGAGGTGGCCATGCCCAACGGAACCGTTGACCTGGCCCACGTCATCCAATCCTTGGGCCCGGAAGACGATATTTCGAGCATGATCGCGGCCCGCCTGCGGACGGACGGCGCCGAACCGGTGCTGTACATCCATACCCGCACGCCCAATCCCTGGCGGCTGGAACAGCGGCTGCGTTCCGGCGGCGCTATTCTGCTGGCGCCCGAATCGGCTCGAGGGCCCAGCGCGGACCTGGAGGATTGACCATGAGCACCCGAGCAGAACGACTGGCCAGGCGGCTCGAGGAGGACATCTGCAAGGTGTGCGTCCACCGCACCGCCGACCACCGCTGCGCCCTTTCGGACAGCGGCCAGTGCCCGATCTTCCGCTGGGCCGAACAACTGGCGGCGCTGGTTCAGGAATTGCAAAGCGACCGCTTGCAGGATTACGAGGCCCGCATCCAGGCCAGCATCTGTCCGGAGTGCCACCAGGCCGCGGACGGAACTTGCAGCGAGCGCGAGCACCTGAACTGCCCGCTGGACCTGTACCTGGCGTTGGTGCTGGAGATTTTTGAGGAAGACCTGGCCACCCATGGACGGTGAGCCCGACGAATGGGAGGCGACCATGTCCGCGCAACCATCACACAACCCCACCGCGGCCAAGCTGATCGAGAAGCAGGTGCGCAACTGGGAACTGGCCCGCGCCCAGCGCGGCACCCGGGTGGCGAAGCGCGATCAGGAAGTCGAGGACTTCGTGGCCATCTCCCGAATGGTCGGCTCCGGCGGGACCGATGTCGCCAAGGCACTGGGTGCGACCCTGGGCTGGCCGGTGTTCGACAAGGAAATCCTCCAGGCGATGGCCGGTGACGACGACATTCGCCGGCAACTGTATGGAGCCATGGACGAGCGCGACTTGAGCTGGTTCGAAGAGACCCTCCGCGGACTGCTCACCAGCGAGTCCAAACCGAATGACTACTTTACGCGCTTGACCCAGGCGATCCTGTCCATTGCCCGCAACGGCCACGCCGTGTTTCTGGGCCGGGCCGCCAACCTGATCCTGCCGGCCACCGCCGGCTTGCGGGTCAGGATCGTGGCCTCACCCGAGCGCCGTCTGCGGCGCTTCGCCGAGCGCAACGACTTGACGCTCGAGGAAGCCCGCACCCAGATGACGGCCATCGAACGCGATCGCACTCGATTTATTGCCAACCATTTCGGCGTCGACAGCGCGGATCCGACCCGGCACGACCTGGTCCTGAACCTGGACCGCTGGTCCGTTGCTGCCGCCGTCGATGTGATTCAGGCCGCTCGAACCCGACGACACGCACCCGGGAATCGTCCCGAGTGACTTCGGCCCGACGGGCCGACAGCACAGGAGGGCAGTAGGTATGATCCAGGAACCCAGCGCCGCCACCCGCTGCGGGCGACACATTCTCGAAGACGCCCGCCTGAACAAGGACGCCGCGTTCAGCGCGATGGAGCGCGATCAGTACCACCTGCGCGGCCTGATTCCCAGCCGGGTGTTGACCATCGAGGAGCAGGTTCAATTGGAGATGGAGCACCTCCGCAGCAAGCCCAGCGATCTGGAGCGCTACATCGGGCTGGCCGCCCTGCGCGACCGCAACGAGACCCTGTTTTATCGGGTCCTGGTCGAGAACCTCGAAGAACTGCTGCCCATCGTCTACACCCCCACCGTGGGGCAGGCCTGCCAGGAGTTCAGCCACATCGTGCGGCGACCGCTGGGTCTGTGGATCACGCCCGACGACATCCAGCGGATCCCCGAGGTGCTGCGCAACGCCACGCTCGACGAAGTCCGGCTGATCGTGGTCACCGACAACGAGCGGATCCTGGGGCTGGGCGATCAGGGCGCCGGCGGCATGGGCATCCCACTGGGCAAGATCGCCTTGTATTGTGCCGGTGCCGGGGTTCCCCCTTGGTGGTGCCTGCCGATCAGTCTGGACGTCGGCACCGACAACGAAGCCCTGCTGGCCGACCCGTTGTACCTGGGCTACCGCGGCCGGCGGCTGCGCGGCGATCCCTACGACCAGTTCATTGACGCTTTCATCGAAGCGGTCATCGAGGTCTTCCCCCACGCCCTGTTGCAATGGGAAGACTTTCACAAGGGCATTGCCTTCGAGAACCTGCAGCGCTATCAGCACCGCCTGCCCAGCTTCAACGACGACATTCAAGGGACCAGCGCCGTGGCCCTGGCGGGCATCCTGAATGCCCTGAAAATCAAGAACGAGCGGCTGGCCGACCAGCGGATCCTGTACATCGGGGCGGGTGCCGCCGGCGTGGGCATCGCCCGTCTGGTCCGCCTGGCGCTGGAGCGGGCCCGGTGCGCGCCTGCCGAGATCCAGCGGGCCCAATGCCTGTGTGACAGCCGCGGGGTCATCCACGACGGCCGCTCCAACCTCGATCGCCAGAAGCGGGAATTCGCCTGGCCGACCGCCGTGTTGCGTGACCTGGGTTTCCAGGACGCCGAGTTGGCCCGCTACCCGGACATCGTGCAGCGGTTCAAACCGACCATTCTAATCGGCACCACGGCCCAACCCGGCATCTTCGACGAGGCCATGATCCGGGAGATGGCGCGGCACACCCGGCGCCCCGTGATCATGCCGTTCAGCAACCCGACCGCGAAGTCGGAATGCACGCCGGCCCAGGCGCTGCAATGGACCGACGGCAGCGCCCTGATCGCCAGCGGCAGCCCCTTCGCACCGGTGATGCACAACGGCACACGACACATGATCGGACAAGGGAACAACGTGTTCATCTTCCCCGGCGTCGGCCTGGGCGCCATCGTGTGCGAGGCCCACGAGGTTCCCCAGGAGCTGTTCCTGACTGCAGCCCAATGCCTGGCCGACATCACCCCGCAGCACCTGCTGGATCAAGGCTGCTTGTATCCCAACACCGGCAGCCTGCGTCAGGTCAGCCTGGAGATCGCCTGCGCCGTGATCCGGCGCGCCCGTGATCTGGGCATCGGCCGGCTGATCCCCGATCAGCGGGTTCGCGAAACGGTGCGGCAGGCCATGTGGTTTCCGGAATATCGCCCGCTGCAGCATCTGCTGGAGGAATGAGTTCAAGGTCCAACGAACGCCGCAGGGCGCTTCAAGAAGACCGTAACGCTCCGAATGACATCACGTTGCACCGCCTGGAGGACGGCAAGTACACTTCACTGGCCAGCAGTACATTTACAGGACACCGACAGACAGCCAGAAAATGATCGTCCTGTTCAATCGGAAGGATTTATACCGTCTCTGATAGAGATTCTTGAAGGCGAGGGGAGATACCACTACGCGCCCGGCTCGGTCCACGAGTTCACCGGCGAGGGCGTACAGTCCGTCCCCGTGCGAGCGGGCGACTTGGTCGTCTTTACCCGTGGGCTGATCCACACCTTCAGCACGCCGAATCGGCGGATGACGCTCCTGTCATGGCACTGGCCATACTTCCAATTCAGGGGACACATAATTTGTGTCCCCCGAATTCCCCCGTGCAATAACCTTGACACTTATCACAATCTGACGATAGTAGTGCACATGGAGCTTTCCGACCGAGAGGAAGTGCTGAAGCTGGCCAGGGAGAGCGGGATGATCCGCGTCCGCGACATTCGCGCCCGTGGGTTCCACCCTGAGCACCTGCGCCGACTGGTAGCGGCCGGCCTGCTCGAACGGGTTGCCCGCGGTGTCTACGCCCTTGCCGAGACCGAGCCCACCGCCCACCATAGCCTGGCTCAAGCCGCAAAGATGGTGCCGCACGGCGTGGTCTGCCTTCTGTCAGCGCTTCGGTTCCATGACCTTGGGACGCAGAACCCGTACGAGGTGTGGATGGCGATAGATCGCCGTGCGTGGAAACCGAGCATCCGCACTCCGAAGCTGCGGCTCGTGCGGTTTTCCGGCAAGGCCCTTTCCAGTGGCGTGGAGCGGCACAAGATTGAAGGTGTTTCCGTTCCGGTGTATTCAGTCGCGAAGACGGTGGCCGACTGCCTCAAGTACCGCAACAAGATCGGTCTGGACGTTGCGCTGGAAGCCCTCCGTGCTGGACTGTCCGAGCGGCGCTTCACACGTGACGAGCTTTGGGCCCAAGCTAAGTTCTGCCGTGTCGCAACCGTCATGCGACCTTACCTGGAGGCGATGGGCTGAAACCCAACGAGCAAGGCATCGTGCATTCCGTACGGCAGCGGCTGCTCAATCGCAGCCGGGCGACGGGCGAGGACTACAACCTGCTGCTGAGTCGCTACGCGGTTGAGCGGCTGCTCTATCGCTTGAGCCAATCCAACCACGCGGACGAGTTCATCCTCAAGGGCGCCATGCTGTTCGCCGCTTGGACCGGATCATTGCATCGCCCAACACGCGACCTGGACCTACTCGGTTTCGGAGAGCCATCGGCTGCGAGGCTCGTCGAGATCTTTCATACGATCTGCGAACAGAGGGTAGACGAAGACGGGATGGCCTTCGATGCGGAGTCGGTCGTCGCGACACCCATTCGTGATGAGCACCTTTACGCCGGGCTACGGCTTCGCATCGCCAGTAGGCTCGGCAACGCCCGCATCGATCTGCAAGTCGACGTTGGCTTTGGTGACGTCGTGACCCCCGACGCTGAGCGCAACGCATACCCGACTTTGCTGGATTTGCCCGCGCCACGACTGCGCATGTACCCGCCGGAAACGGTGGTGGCCGAGAAGCTCGAGGCGATGGTCTCACTTGGCATAACCAACAGCCGCATGAAGGACTACTACGACACTTGGCTTCTTCTTGATCAGTTCGAGCTGAAAGATGAGAAGCTAGCGGCGGCGATTCGAGCAACCTTTGAGCGGCGGGGAACAAGCGCTCCGCAAGGCATCCCTCTGGGGCTGAGCGAGGAGTTCGCACAGGACTCCGGAAAGCAAGCTCAATGGGCGGGCTTCTTGAAGCGATCGAACCTGGCGCCCTCGATAGACCTACCTGCCGTGGTCAACGCGATTCGGCAGCGACTGCTTCCGCTGCTGGTCCATCGGAACGATTAGCCGCGCCCCGTGGCCAGATAGACGATGCCCTGCCCTTTGCTTGCACAGGTTGATTTTGGTAGCTTCAGCAGGGGTTCCGCCGCGGCCGAACCCCACAACGGAAGGGCCACTCTGAAACCTGTCGACGGGAGGCGTGTCCAACCATGATGTCCGCCAAGTTCGTTCTGCCGCTCCAGCTGTTGTTGGCCACGGTTGCCGCCGCTGATGTGGTTGACATTCTGACCGTCGACAAGACCGACATTCCCGCCCAGGAACTGGGGTTTGCGGTGTGCCAGGTCGTCGTGCAATTCGATGATGCGAATGACGTGCTCACCGCAATGGTGGATGTAGACGTCTTCACCAATGACCCCCAGGGCTTTCATCAGCATCCCCTGGGACAGGACACGGAGCCGTTACAATCGCTGGTCGCGCTTCATCCGGATTTGGCCTACGACAGTTTCGTGACCCTTGGGGCCCAAACCAGCACCGGATCGCCCTCGACCACACCATTGATCGATACGGTGTTGTTCAACAACGCAGGGCAGCTGGTCGGCGGATGGTCCACGCTGGACAACCCCAGCCAGGCCGTCCCCGATGAAAACCAGCAGGTGCTTGGCGCCCAGCTCACCGTTCGTCAAGGCTTCAACGTGGTTGGATCCCTGACTGCGACCTACAATAACGGCGGTGGCTCGTTTACAGCCACGATCGAGTGCTATTCGCAACCCTGCGTTGTCGATTCAGATTGCGCGGATACCAATCCGTGTACGGACAATGCCTGCATTGAGAACAGTTGTGTGAACACCTTGTTGGACTGTGATGACGGAGATCCGTTTACCGTGGACATGTGCGTTGATGGTGTCTGCCGCAACACGCCCCAAGTCTGCGGGCAGGTTAACGCCTCCTGCTGCGTTGGCACCGGCACGCCCGGGTGTGAAGATTTTGATTGCTGTTCCAGCGTCTGCCGGCAGGTGCCGTCCTGTTGCGAATCGGCCTGGGGCGCGCGGTGCAAGGCACTGGCTATTCAAATCTGCCCGGCGTGCGAGCAATCGGGCCCCACGGGCCTGCTGGTGACCGACACGACGTCTGAAGCGGCAGCCGCGGCCGGGCTGCGCACCTGCCAGCTCGAAGTCGCCTTCGGGGCCATGGGTGACAACCTGTTGTTGATCAGCTCAGACGGCCTGACCACGTCCGCCCCCGACGGCTTTTTTCAGTCCCCGTTCGGTCTGGACACCGCCCCACCGGCGGTGTTGATCGAGTTGTTTCCCGAATTGCTCTATGACAGTTTCGTGACCATCGGGGTCGCAATCGATGAGGGTGCGGACGCCACCAGCCTGGCCTTGTTCGACAGCGCCCTGTTCAATACCGGCGGTGCGGTCGAGGGCGACTGGTACAATGCCAATCCACCCAACGGGCAGGGAATTGCGGGTCCGGATCTCAAGGTCCTTGCCGCCCAGTTCACGGTCGGCCGGCAGTATCAAGTCGGTGGCGATGTGTTCATTTTCGCCAACGACGGCCTCCAATCGTTTCCGGCAGCCTTTGATTGCATCGTGGATTGCAATGGTAATGGCGTGCACGACGAGGATGATATCGCGAACGGAACATCGCTGGACGCTGATCCAGACGGCATACCCGACGAATGCCTTGTCGATGTGCCCACGGTTTCCGAATGGGGACTGGTGCTGATCACCCTGCTGATGCTGACGGCGGGCACCCTCGTGTTCGGACGACAGGCCCGCAATCGATGCTCGCCTTCCGAGCCCCGCTGAGCGGATTCGGTTTGGCCGGCAACCTCCGTCAGGAACCGCCGCCGATCGGCGTCCACATCAGCCGCGAGACCCGCCAGGCGCCGCCGTCGCGGCGGTGAACGGTCAGAAAACGGTCGCGGACTTCCAGCGTGTCACCTCCGGCCCGGGGCGTAATCGTGCCCGAGACCGTTCCGCGAACCCCCGCCAGTCGATCGGCCATCGCGACATCCTCGAACGCGGCCGCAGCGTGTCTAACTTTCTATTTTCCAAAGGGTTGCAACACGGAACCTCTTTCGTATCACTGGTTGACGGCTAGCGTCTTTGTGTATCGTTTTGGGGTTGTTTTGAGACACAACGCTGTTTGTCGCGCGCCCGTGAGATTCAAAACACCGATCGCCCCTCCACGATGTTCAGCAGGTCCGGAAAAACCAGCAGCGCCGCCCGCCTCCCGCTACCCGGTCGAAGTTCCCGCAACAACCCGCTGTCCCGGGCCAGCCGGACGATCCGGTTGGCCGTTGGCTTGGGAATCTGTGCCGACCGCACAAAATCCGAGGTCTTGAAGATCGGCCGGCCAAAGAACCAGTCCAGCGCCCGGATCGCATGTTGCGAATGCGTCGCGTCCGTTATCCACTCCTTCTTTTGCGCATACAGATCGAGTATCGCTTTGGCTTTCGCCTCGTGGTCTCGGGCCTGCTCGGTGAGCGCCGTCAGAAAGAACGCGCACCAGCCCGTCCAATCCCCATCCCGCGACACCGCCAGCAAGCGTTCATAGCAAGGTCGGTGGCAGTATAGATTTTCTGGTACCACCATTTGTACCAAATGAAGATACGAGTATGATCATTTGGTGGTACCATTTTGACCAAATGAAGATACCAGAATGCATAAATGAAGATACCATTTGATATAAATGGTGGTACCGGATGAACTGAAATCCAGCGTGGGGGACCACGCTTCCGCCGCAGGGGGGGGCTCGGAGCGACCTGGAGGTCGTTGGCCCCCGCGGTCCAGGACCCGCGTCCAGGCTTACGGTCGCAGCGGGCGGCGCCCCAGGCCGCAGTCGGGCGATCGTCCGGTCCCGGCGGATCCCCTCGGCCCGAGCCTAATCGCAGGGACCCCAGGCACCCAGCAACACGGCGAGATCGGCGGCATTGACCACCCCGTTGCCCGTCAAGTCGGCCGGGTGGCCCGGGTTCGGACCCCAGGCACCCAGCAAGGAGGCCAGGTCGGCGGCGTTGACCACGCCGTTGTCGTTCAGGTCGGGCAGGCACAACGGGCAAACCAGGCGCAGCAGATAATCGTTCGACCCCGCCGCACCGGTGCACGGCAGGTTGTTGTCCGCGCTCGGACGAACGAACGCCCAGTAAGTTCCAGGGGTCAGATTCAGCTCGATGGGCGTCGCCACGCAGGGGACCGCGATGATCTCCGGATCGGCCGCGCCGGTCAAGGCGCCACACTGGTCGGTGCCCGGCGGATCGGCCTGGAAGAGACCGAACTCCACGAGGGCCTCCGCCTCCACCGACAGCGTCCAGGTCACGTCCTCGGTGACCACCAGCTCGTACCAGTCGGTATCCTTCAGCGGCGACGCCGAAAACACGGTGCCGTGGACCACGGCACCGCAACTCAGCGGCTGGGTGGCGATCGGACATTCCGGGCACAGATCGTGGGCCAGCAGGGCGCAGGCGCCGTCCCACACCACGTCGCAGCAATCCGGCAAGATCGAACACACCGACGACGCGCAGGCCCCGATGCTGCAGCCGGACCCGGCACCGGCCACGCAGCAGTCGCTGCTGCCGGGAGCGGTGCAGCCCCCGTTGGTATTGCTGCCGCAGACCTCCAGCTCGGTGATCGCATTTCCGGGAATCGAACCGCTGAGTTCACAGGCGTCCGGGTCGGGCACGACGATCAGATGGCCGCTGCCCACGGGGTTGGTAAAGCTGCTGCCAACCCGGATGGTGTAGCAGCTCCCGCTTTGGACCTCGACCTCGAGGCTCGATGATCCGCCGCCACCGCAGCCGACGCTGTCGTTGTTGCAGTTCAGCGGTGGATCGCTCAGTCCGGCGCAATTGCAGCCGGCGTACACGGCGATCCAGGTGTCGTAGTCAACCAGATCGCAGGTACTGACCAGCAAGGGGCCGGTGAAGTCGGCCTCGTAAGTGAACCACACGTCCAACCCCAATCCGGTCAGGAACGGGTCGCTGCAGTCCTCGTGCATCGGCCCATCGGCGGTGGCGCAGGTGTTGTCCAGCGGGATGGCCCCGGACCCGATGATCAGCGCGTCAACGCAGTTGTCGTTGGGCGGAGCATCGCCGGGCATGCAGTTGCAGACGTCCTCGGCTTCACCGGCGCAGATGGCGTCCCAGGTGCCGTTGGGAAACCCGATGGCGCAGCAGAACGGGTCGAAGCTGCACACCAGCCCACAGCAATTGGCATCATCGCAGAACGGTGATCCGTTGTTGACAAAGCAATCGCCGGTTCCCGGCGTACCGCACCCGACCTCGCCGCCGGCCCGCCCCGCGGATCCGGTTGGATCCAGGGGTGCCACTACCGGCTGCTGCTCAAGCATCTCCAGCCGCCGGGCGGCGGCGGCCTCGATCTCGGGCGCAGCCCCCGCGGCCAGCAGCATGTTTGCCGCCGTCAGCACGACCCACGCAGCGCCCACCGCCTGCACCACCGCCTGTAACCTGAACATGGCCAGAACTCCTGTGAGGATTCGGGGGATCGACAGCCAAGCCTGCCGGGGCCGCAGCAGCGGCGGTCCCGGCGTTGCTGCGACATTCAGCCCCACGTTCGCCAAAGCGGCCGGGCTACTCCGGCACGCAGGTCCCACGGACGCAAACTTGGCCCGGCGGACAACTCTCGCCGGCGCCCCAACTGCCGAGCAACTGGGCCAGATCGGCGGCGTTGATCACTCCATCGCCATTGAAGTCCGCCGGATGCCCCGGGTTGCTGCCCCAGGAACCCAACAACTGGGCCAGGTCGGCGGCATCGGTCATGCCATCCATATTCAAGTCGGTCGGCGTGCAGTTCGCCGGGTTCTTGCATTCCAGAACCGCCTCGCTGGCACAGGTGTCATCCCATTCCACATCACAGCAGAAGGCGAACAAGGGATTGGTGCAAATCATGAAGCAGCAATCAAAATCCTCGCAGCCCGGTGACCCGGTGCCTCCCAGATCCAGGCAGTCACCGGACCCGACCTCGCCGCAGGTCGGTGCCGGGATGCAAGTGCCGTCCATGCAGTACTCCCCGACGCTGCAATCCATGTCGTCCATGCAGGTCACACAGCCGGCGCCGTCGGCGATTTCCAACTCGAAGTCGCCGGTCTGACCGGACAGTCCGTGCACCAGAATGTAATAGGTGACGCCCGGATCCGAACACCAGTCCGCCGAACTCAGCGTGCTGGAGGCGCCCCCCGGGCAATTGTCATCGTTTCCGGCGACACACAGCAGCCCGGCGCAAGTGCCGCGGTAGATGCTCAGTTTGGTGTTGAACTCGAAGACCGGGCCGCAAGTGCTGGCGGTCATGGTGTTGCCGGTCCCGCTGACTGAATACCACACCCCCGGCGAAGTGATGAACGCTCCGCAGGGTGACGGCGTCCCCGAATCGGTGGAGGCCCCGTCGGTGGTGCCGGCGGTGATGCCCAGCCCGATGGCCAGGGCGCCGCCGCAAGCGTCGTTGTCCGGCACGCAGACCCCGTCCATACAGGTGCTGCCGCTGTCGCAAGGCACCTCATCGAACATCACACAGGCACCGTTGCCGTTGCAATGATCGAGCGTGCAGGCGTCGGCATCGGCGTCACAGGTCGTGCCCAGCGGGGCATCCGCTTGATTATCGCAGTCACCGGTCGCCGGGTTGCACAGGGCGCCGCCTTCGCACGGCGGCCTGGCCGCCTGGCAGGACACGGTATCGAAGGGCATGCAGGCGCCCGCGCCGTTGCACTGCTCCAGCGTGCACAGGTCGGCGTCGTCCTCGCAGGGCGTGCCCACCGCCGAGGCCGGGTTGCTGCAGGTGCCCGCCGTGCAGGTGTCATTGGTGCAGGGATCGCCGTCGACGCAATCGGCGCCCACCAGGCATTCCTTGCACTGCCCGTCGGTCGGATCGCACAGCAGGTCGCCGGGACAGGGCGTAAAGGACACGCTGATGTCGTCCAGGCCGGTGCAGCCGTTGGCGTCGGTGACCGTCACGCCGTAGGTTCCCGCCGAAGTCACGTCGATGGTCGGCGTGGTCTGACCGCCGGGCGACCACAGGTACGCCGAATAGCTGCCGGCGGCGAGCGTCACCGTCGCACCGCTACAGACGTCCGCCGCCGGGCTGGCCCCGACGGTCGGCGTGGGGTTGGCGTTCACCGTCAGCAGCGCCGGATCACTGATCACCGACCCGCAGTCGTTCGTGACCACCACGTCGTACGTACCGGCGTCGCCCGGGGCGACCGGACTGATCATCAGGCTGCTGCTGGTGGCGCCGCCGATGGGTGTGCCGTTCTTGCGCCATTGATAGGTGATGGTCCCGGTCCCACCGCTGGCGACCACCGTGAAGCCGGCCTCCGCCCCGACGCAGGCCGCGGTGCTGTCCGGCTGATCGTCGATGTCTGACGCCAGCGACTCACACTCGTCCGGGACCTCGTTCTCGTTACAGTCCGCACTCAGCCCGCCGGCGACGTCGCAGCGGTCGGGATTGCCGTTGGCGTTACAGTCCTCGTGGTCCAGACCGAAGAAAGTGACAAAAATGTCGGAGTCCGAGTCGTAGGACAACTGGCAGAACTTGCTGTGGCACTCCTCGTTGGCCAGCTCATCGCATTCAAAGTCCTCCACGCACGCCCGGCCCCGGTTCTCCACCATCACGAATTTCTCGGTGGAACCCCACACCGCCAACCAGCGGCCGTTGCCGTCGGTCACCAACTGCGGCGCGCTGTCATCGCCGGCGTCGAAGTAGGCGGTGTTGTTCAGGCAGATCAGCCCCTGGCCCTGCGGATCGCAGATGTCGCACAACGTGAACGCCAACTGCCCGGCGCAGAAGATGTTCCAGGCGGTCGAGCAGCAGAAGGGGGTGTCGGAGCAAACGGCATCCTCGCACACCGCATCGTCACAGCCCAGGCCCTGGTTATCGGTGCAACAATTGCTGACCATGGGCGTCCAGCTCAACCCGCCATCGCTGCTGCGGGCAAAGACGATGTCCAGATCGGTGTCGGCGTCGAATATCGGAGTGATATCCAGGTTCTCAGTGCTGTTCCACACCGCGACCCATTCGCCCAGCCCGTCGCTGGTCAGTTGCGGGCTGCGGTCGTCGCCCACGTCCACGAAGGCCGAGTTGTTCAGCACGGAAACCGAGCTCCAACTGCCGCCGTTGTTCAGGCTGCGCGAATAGAAGATGTCGAAGTCCACACCGACGGTTGCCCCCAGGGGGTCGGTCGATTCCCACGCGGCGATCCACAAGCCGGCGCCGTCGGTGGTGACCTGCGGCGAAAAATCCTCGCCGCTGTCGGTGGTGGCGTTGCTGTTCAGCAGGGCGGCCGCGCTCCAGTTGCTGTCCGGGCAGCCACCGACCGCCGAGAACAACGCTGCCGTGGTGCTGGTCGCATAGAGAATGTCCGCGTCGGCGCCGCTGCCGCCCAGGGGATGAGTGGACGCCCACGCGGCGATCCAGCGACCCGACCCGTCGGTGGCCACCTGCGCCCCGAAGTCGGTGGCCCCGGCCGCGTCGCTACAGGCCGTGCTGTTCAGCACCCCGGGACCGCTCCAGGACACGGCATCATTGCTGCTCACCGCGAACAGAATATCCCGGTCGTCATCGTTGATCATGCCATTGAGATCTTCCTCGGAATCCCAGACCACGACCCAGTTGCCCAGCCCATCGGTGGCGATTTCCGGGAAGCCGTCGAACCCGAGATCCACGCCGGCGTTGGTGTTCAGGGCTGCGACCGCCGTCCAGGTGGCCCCGTTGTCGGTGCTCCGGGCGAACAGGAGGTCTGCATCGCTGCCGAGGGTGCCGCCCAAGGTGTCGGTGGAGTACCACACCGCCACCCAGGTGCCCTCCCGGTCGGTGGCAAGCTGCACCGCCAGATCATTGCCGCCGTCAGTGGCGGCATTGCTGTTCAGGACCGCCACCGCCGTCCAAGTCTCACCATTGTCCGTGCTGCGCGACACCAGAATGTCGCGATCGGTGCCGATGGTTCCACCGAGCGCATCCGACGACGACCACACCGTCACCCAGTTGCCGGCACCGTCGGTCGCCGTTTGCGGCCGGAAATCGCCGCCGACGTCCACGACACCATTGCTGTTCAAGACCGCCACATCTCCCACCACCGGGCACAGCGGCTCGGCCTTCAGGGACGGGGCCAGCGTCAGCCCGGCGGCCACCAGCCAGGCGCCGATCATCGGATTTGAGAGCCTCATGATTCACCCTCCAGAACGCACGCTTGCGTTCGTGTCATGTTTCCTTCACTCGCCCCGGCCTTCGACCGGGCGATCTCAATGGTCGGGTGGGAGTCACCGGGCAGGGTCGATGGCAAGATTCCCATGAGCAGCGAATCCCGGCCCACCCCGCTGCCGGCGGCACCAGCCGCCGGCTCCCCGTCAGGGAACCGTGGCTGGTGCCGCGGTGCGGTTCCAAATCGATCTACGGACTCGGGACGCACACGCCGCCGGCACAGACCTGGCCCGGTGGGCAGTTCAACGGCGGATTGACGCACCCGATCAGCGAATTGCAACTGTCAACCGTGCACGGATTCAAGTCGTCGCAGGTGCCCGGGGCGATCGGCTGGTGCGTGCAGGCACCGCCCAGATCGCACAGGTCGTCGGTGCAGGCATCCCCGTCGTCGCAGGTCGGCGGGTTCACGCACCCGATCAGCGGATCGCAGAGATCCAGCGTGCAAATGTTCGCGTCGTTGCAGGCCACCGCAGGATTGATGGGCGTGTTGGTGCACGCTCCGGTCCCGGGTGTACAACTGTCCACCGTGCAGGCGTTGCTATCGTTGCACGCCGGAGTGTGGACGCAGTCGCCGGTGAGCAGGCTGCAGGTGTCGGCCGTGCAGGGATCCGCGTCGTCGCAGTTCTCGTCGGCCACACAGTTACAGGTAATGGACAGCGTCCCCGCGCCGAAGTCGTTGGAGATAAACCCGCCGACGCGGATCTTGTAGCAGGATCCCTGATCCGCCGGCACCTGCACACGCGAGGTCGAGCCCAGGCAGCCGGGCGTGTCGTCGTTGCAGCCCAGCAGCATCAGGTTCGCGCAGTCGCATCCGTCGTACACTGCCAGGTCGCTGTCGTAACTGGCCTGGTCACAGGTGCTGACCCGCAGCAACCCGCTGCAGGTGGCGGTGTAGTCGTACCAGATGTCGTTGTACACCTGGCCGTCGAACTGGCAGAGCTTCTCGTGCGCCGGACCGTCGGTGGTGGCACCGGTGGTGTCAAACACCGTGTTGCCATCGAGGATCGGCAAGGCGTCGATGCATTCGTTGTTGACCGGCGGTTCCGCACACAACTGCACGCAGAAGCTATTGGCCAACGCGGCGCAATCGGCGGTCCAGGTATCGGCACAACACGACGGGTTGACCGCGCAGATGCTGCGGCAGCAGTCGTCATCGTTGCAGCCCGGCGACGGATTCGTCGCACAGCAGTCGTCGGAAGCCGGCAATCCGCAGGACGCCAGCAGACATTCCGAGCAGTCGGTGCTCACGCCCTGGAAGTCGCCGCCGGCCGTATTGCACTCCGGCTCGGTCAGCGTCAGGCAGTCACCCGAGGGGTTGGCATCGCAGCAGGCGCCCAACACTTCGGAGCAGGGACCCCAGGCCCCCAGCAGCACCGCGAGGTCGGCGGCGTTGACCACCCCGTTGAAGTTGAAGTCGGCCGGATGACCGGGGTTGGGGCCCCAGGCGCCCAGCAGGGCCGCCAGGTCAGCGGCATTGACCAGCCCATTGCCGTTCAAATCGCCGTCGCACGAGCACGTCACCCTCAGGATGTAGTCATTGTTCCCGGCGGTATCACAGGGCACGCCGTTCAGCGCTGAGGTCGCCACGAACGGCCAGTACACGCCCGGCTCCAGTGCAACCGGCAACGGGGTCTCACTGCAGAAGGTGCCGGTCGCGAACGGACTGATCAGTCCGGTGGTCGCGGCGCAGGAGTCGGCACCCGGCGGGCTGGTCTGGACCAGCCCCATCTGGAAGGCGAACTCCGCCTCGATGGTCAGGGAGACGTCCAGCGGCTCGGTGATCACCAGTTGATACCAATCGGTGTCCCGTGTTCCTCCGACCGCCCAGGCCGTCCCGTGGATGACGTCGCCGCAGAACAGTCCGGTAAACGGGCGCGGACAATCGGGGCACAGATCGCGGGCCAGGTTGGCACAGTCGGTGTTCCAGACCACGTCGCAACAGTCGGGATTGACCGTGCACACCGCGGCCTCGCAGGCACCGCTGGCGCACCCCGGCGAGCCGTTGCTGAAGCAGCAGTCGTTGGTTCCCGGGTAATTGCAACCGCCGTTGACGTCCAGGCCGCAAATCTCGCCTTCGCCCTGGGCCTGGGGCGGGATCACACCGTTCAGGCTGCAGGTGGGCGAGACGTCGCTGGTGAGCCGCAACAGACCGCTCCCGCTGATGCCTTCGAATGAACTGCCCACGCGGATCAGATAGCACTTCCCGGTTTCGACATTCACCGCCACCCTAGAATGCGCGCTGTTGAAACAACTGTTGTCGTCGTTGTTGCAGGCCAGCGGCGGATCGGACAGGTCGTTGCAATCGCAGCCCTGGTACACCGCGATCTGGGTGTCCCAGGAGGAATCCACCAGATCGCAGGTCGAAATGACCAACTCGCCCGTGATGTTGGAGTTGTACCGATACCACACATCCAGGCCCAGCCCCAAGAGGAAGTTGTCGGAGCAGGTGGCGTGGCTGGGCTCGCTAAACGTGGCGCACTCATTGGTGATGAACGTGTCGCCGAGCCCGATGTTGACGGCATTGAGACAGGCGTCGTTGGCCGGTTCGCTGCCTGGGGCGCAGGTACACAACTGGTCGGCCTCGTCGGCACAGAAATTGTCCCACAGCCCCTGGGTCTGCGGCGAGATCGCGCAACAGAACGGATCGAACGCACAGACCAGGCTGCAGCAATTGTAGTCGTCGCAATAGGGTGAGCCATTGCTGGTAAAACACTGACCGGTCCCCGGAACGCCGCAAGCCGGCTCGCAAGCCGCCGCGGCCAGGGCGACGCAGCTGGCATCCCAACTGCCCTCGCAGCAGGTCGGGTCCAGTGCACAGACCACCGCGCAGCACTCCGGATTTTCGCAGCCCAGTCCGCCGTGAGCCACGGCGCACGAGCCGGTGGCGTTGGTACAGACATCTGACACCGTCGGGGTGCAGTTGGTCGGTGCCAGCGCGCGGTTGATGCAGAAGGCCAGGTCGAAGGTGCGAATATCGCCGAAGTCGTAACCGGCGTCGGGGTCCTCGGGCTGGTCGTTGTCGCGAATCGACACGCCGTCAGCCGGTGGGGCCGTGTTCCACAGCCACACGCAGTTGCCCGAGGTGGCATTGCGGATTTCGATCCAGTAGCACTCACCGGCCATCACCGAAACCGCCGGGTGATTGGCCGAATAGGAATATACCGCAAGGTTGCCCAGCGCGCTGGCCAAGAAACCGCCGGTGGGCGACGAACTCGGCGAGACGGCAAAGGGGCCGGCATGGACCGACCCTGGGATTCCAGGAAATCCGGGGAAGTTCGTGTAGTAGGTCACGGTGAAGTTGTCGCCCGACCCCGGCCCACAATCGCCGACCGGGCTGCCGCTGCAGAAGTTGTCGGAGCCGCAGTCCGGCAGCAACGGGCAATCGGCATCCACCGCACAGGGCACGTTGCTGGGCGGATCGCAGACACCCGCCGAAGAATCACAGTCGCGCTCCGGCCAGGCGGCGCAGTTGCTGTCGATGGTGCACGGCACACCGAAGTTGCCATACACGCCCCACCAACAGACGCTGGTGACGCTACCGGTCGTCGACGGCGTGAAGTTCTCGGCGGCCTTGAACACGCCGTTCTGATAGTACGGGTTGGTATCGCTGACCACGGCCACGGTGTTGCCGGTGCCGTGCGGCAGGTTGTCCGGATTCTGGCAGTTGCCGTTCGGCTGGCTGCAGCTTGAACCCTGGGCGAACCGGGTTTGCCCCGGCGTGCTCATTCCGCCGGCGCCGCCCTGCAGTTCACCGAATACCGGCTTGTGCAGCAACAGCTCGGGAGCCGCCTGCGGACGCGACAGCTTGGGACTCTCGGCCACCACCGGGGCCGACTCCAGAGTGGCGGCCGTTTCCTGCGCCACTCCGCTGAGTGGCGCGCCCATCACGAAAAGCGCCGACAGTAAGCACAATACCGCCGTGCGCTTGCTCTTGGAACAAGCCGCCTGCATGTCTCTGCTCCTTTCCTCGATTGTCTGCTTGCGGATCTGTTGGTGCGACCCGCGAAAGGCCCGCGGGTTGCGTCACACAGCCAACGGTACCAACATTCGAGAGCCATTGCCATACTGTGCCGGCGGTGTATGACAACCATTAGAGGGGTCCAATCTGGGCCTTAAAGCAGTGCTGGAGGGTCCGCGCCGGACGCCCGACCTTGAGCCACGCGGCAGGGCCTGCCGCCGCGATTCAGGGCCCCACAGCCCAGTCGGTGCTGCCACGCGGTTGCACGAGCGGTGGCCACGTCCGAATGCAGCGACCCGGAGTGCTGCAACGGCCGCCGGATGGCACGCCGCATGCGCGACGCTTTTCGGACCCGACCTTGGGCAACAAAGAGAGGGGGCCGGAAGTCCTTGCGGATTCCCGGCCCCCTTCGTTTCCGAATCAAACGACTTTCAAATGGCTACGGCATTAGCCGTTGTCATCATCATCGTCACCCGGCATGTCATCATCGTCATCGCCGGGCAGGTCGTCGTCGTCATCATCATCGCCCGGACGACCATCATCGTCGTCGTCGTCGTCGTCGTCACCCGGGATGATCTCGGGGACGCACATGCAGGCGTCGTTGCAGATCTCGGTCGCGAGGCAATCGCTGTCGCTGGCACACACGGCGCCAACCGCCAGCGTGTACACGCAGCCACCGGCGGCAGGATCACAGGCATCATCCGTGCAGATGTTGCCGTCATCGCAGGCCCCGTCGTTGGGCGTGTTGACGCACTGACCGCGGACGCAAGCGTCGTCGGTGCAGTCGATGCCGTCGTCACAGTTGACCGGCACGTGCTGGCAGCCGGCCATCGGGTCGCAACTGTCGATGGTGCAGTCATCACCGTCGTTGCAGTCCACGGTTCCGGTGATCACGCAGCGGCCGCCGACGCACTCGTTGATGGTGCAGACGTCGCCGTCCTCACAATCAATCGGAGTGTTTTCGCACAACCCGGTCTTCGAGTTGCAGGTGTCGATGGTGCAGGGATCGCCGTCATCGCAGTCGACCGGGTCGTGCACACAGGCACCCGACGCCGGATCGCAGCTATCGACCGTGCAGGCATCGCCGTCATCGCAGTCCGTTGGACCGCCGGCCATGCACGTGCCGTTGTTGCAACTGTCATCGGTGCACAGGTTGCCATCGGCCTCGCAGTCGGTGCCGTTGGGCTCGTTGTTCGGCAGGCAGCCGCCCGTACTGTTGCAACTGTCCGGGTTGTCGCAGTCGGTGTCGCTGCCATCACCACAGGCGGTCCCGGCGGAAGCGTGGTTGTCGTTGCAATTGCCCTGACCATCGCAACTGTCCGGATCGCTGCAATCGGTGTCGCTGGGATCGCCACAGGCGGTTCCGGCCGGCTCATTATTGGGCTGGCACAGACCCATGGCATCGCAGGTATCCGGATTGTCGCACTCGGTGTCGCTGCCGCTACCGCAGGCCGATCCCGGCGCCGAGGTGTTGGTTTCGCAGACGCCGCCCAGACAGGTGTCTGGATCGTCGCAAGCGGTGTCGTTCGGGCTACCGCAAGCCGTCCCGTCAGGATCGGTGTTGGACGCACACACACCACCCTGGCAACTGTCGGCCGCGTCGCACTCGCCCGCGCTGGGATCGCCACAGGGGGTCCCGTTGCCGGCAGTGTTCGGGTTGCAATTGCCGGCACCGTCACAGGTGTCGGCCCCATCGCACTCGCCCGCGCTGGGGTCGCCGCAGGGGGCCCCGGCGATGGCGATGTTGTCCTGGCAGGCACCCAGGCCGTCACAGGTATCAGCGCCGTCGCACTCGCTGTCACTCGGATCGCCGCAGGCCGTGCCTACCGGCGACGGATCGTTCACGCATCCGAAGCCGTCGGCACCCGGGGCACCCGGAGCACAGACGTCGACGGTGCATTCGTTGCCGTCATCGCACTCCTCGTTGCTGCCGCAAACCGTCACGAAGCAGTCGAAGTCGGTGACGAAGGGTACATCGCCCGTGTTGAAGAAAATGGTCGTCTGACCGCCGATGTTGAACCCGCGGGTAGCGGAGAACTGGGCGATCAACACCTGGTTGTTGGCGTCAGGGCTGCCCTGGCCGGTGGCCGGGTCGCTGCAGAACCAGCCGCCCGTGACCTGCCCCATCGTGTTGAACGCGGTGGAGTTGAAATCGGGGTCGACCGTCGTGCAGTCTTCCCCACCAATCGGGACCGACTTCAGGGCGATGGTCACGAAGCTGTCGCAGATCAACTGCGGGAATAGGGGAAAGAACAACGCCAGCGGGGCGGTGTTGCTGCCACCCATGGCCGCCGGGAACTGGAAGAAGCCCGCCGGGTCATCGGTGGT
>CAZUGO010000064.1:0-12871 GCA_964619935.1 uncultured Planctomycetales bacterium
GTCGACCTGGCAGAACGACCTGGTCGACCTGGCAGAACGACCTGGTCGACCTGGCAGAACGACCTGGTCGACCTGGCAGAACGACCTGGTCGACATGTCAGAACGACCCGGTCGACCTGGCAGAACGACCCGGTCGACTTGGCAGAACGACCTGGTCGACCTGGCAGAACGACCTGGTCGACCTGGCAGAACGACCGGGTCGACCTGGCGAAACGACCCGGTCGACTTGACGGCGATAGGGCGGGTTCTATTGGTATGGCAGCACTATGTTGCGTCGGGAAACCCAGAGCAAATCAAAAAAGCGGGGCAGGTGGTCCGCAGTGGAACCGCCCTGCCCCGCCAGGGGTCAGATCGTCGCGCCGCTCATCGGGCGCCTAGCTGTGCTTGAACCCGCGGCGGCTCCAGCGAACCCCCAGCAGTCCCACCGCCAGCAGCAGCATGCCAACCAAGCCGAAGGCGCCGCACGCGGCGGACGTGCCGGCCAGTGAACCGTCCACGGCGTCGGCATCATCCGGTTCAGAGTCGTCGTCCGAGGTCGTTTCAGCGCCGCCGATCGATTGCGGGTGCAGCAGGGGATCCTCACCATCGGAGGACACGGCATCCCCGCTGGCCGGAAGCACGGCGCTAACATCGTCGTCATCGTCGCCCGAGCAGGCACCTGCCGAGCGGCCGCCACACTCCTGGCCCGAACCGCAATTGGCGTCCGAGGTGCAGCTTTCATGGCTGTCGTTGCACCTGCAATTGGACAGCGGGCAGCAGGTCTCGTTCTGGTCCGCGAACAGGCCCTTCAGGGCGTTACAGGCGTTGCCCGCGCACGGCCAGAGGTCGTTGAACATGGTGACGACCTGGCAGGCCTCGTACAGGTAGTCTACGTCCTCTGACGATGCGTTCAAATACGCGGCCACGGTGTGGCGACCCAGGGCCTTGGGCCCGCCGCCGCCAGCTTCCAGGACGTCAATCAGGCGCTTTCCGGGATAGGCGTTCTCGAAGCACACCGGGCCGCCGGGGCAGTCGGCACAGGCCATGTTGAACAACGTGTCCGGCGGAACGATGTAGTTGCATTCGTGCGAGGCCGAAGCCGGATCCTTGTCGATCAGCTTCCAGTACCCGGGCGTGCAACCCTCGCCGCCGGCACAGCCCGGGGGCGGCGGCTCGATGTCAGGAAACACGCACTCGCCGGTTGCCGGGTCGCAAACGTCGTCGGTGCAGACGTCACCGTCATCGCAAACCACCGGTTTATGGTCGCAGCCGCTGGACGGGTCGCAACTGTCGATGGTGCAAGCATCCTTGTCGTCGCAATCCGCCACGTCGTGGATGCAGCCGGTGTCGGGATCACAGCCGTCATCGGTGCAGGCGTTGCCGTCGTCGCAATTCACCGGGATCGCCACGCAACCGATCGCCGGATCACAGGAATCCGAAGTGCAGGCATTGCTGTCCCGGCAGTCGACCGCCGAATGCACGCAGCCGGTCGCCGGATCGCAGGAATCCGTGGTGCACTCGGTGCCGTCATCGCACTCGATCGGCGTGTTGACGCAGCCGGTCGCCGGATCGCAGGAATCCGCGGTACATGCGCTGTCATCATCGCAGTCGATGGGCAGGTGCACGCAGCCGGTCGCCGGATCGCAACTGTCGGCAGTACACGCGTCGTCGTCGTCACAATCGATCGGGTCGTTGATGCACATGCCGGTACCCGGATCACAGCTATCCGTGGTGCACGCGCTGCCGTCATCACAATCCGACACCGACGGGTTGTTGAGGCTGGAGTTTTGGGGAATGGAACCAGTATCGCAACCGGGATCATCCGTGCCGCCACAAGCCATGCCGTTGCAGTGGTCGTTGCCCGTGATGAACAACTGCGTGGGCACCTGGTTCATCGCGTTGAGGTCGCCGGCCTGGATGGGGTGCAGGTTGCCAGTCATGAACCGGACCTGCCCGGGCCCCGGAGCGCCGGGCAGCCCATTCTCCGTGCAGCCTGCCGGCCCGACGATGCAGGGCAGGGCGCAATTGTCGCCGGTCGCAGGATTGCACGCCCCGCCATCGTCGCTGCAGACGGCGTTACCGATAATCGACTGGATCGGAGCGTTGCCTGCGGCCGGAACGCGGGTCTCGTTGCCCATGCCCGGATTCAATAGGAACCAGGCCTGGTCCACCTGCCAACTGTCCAGGAAGGTGTCGATATGGATCGCCGGACCGCTACAATCGAGCAGATCGCCGACACAGTTGACGTTGTCACAACTGATGAGCACACCGATGCCGTGGTCCAACTGGCCGTAGGCCGGCTTCACACCTGGAACCAATCCGGCCAGGAACAGTCCTGCAATGGCAACTGCACCGCACCAGGGCCGGCCACCGGCCTCCGAGAGAAACCGCGCACGTCTTGATTCGTTCGTTGACATCTCCTCTACCCTCCGTCTCGATTAAAAATGCTGAAATCCGAAGCGCCCTCGGAAAGGGGACTGGTCCTCCACGAGCACCAGGTGAGTTCTTCCGTCGACTCCTCGCCTCATCATAACGACTAGCGCGCGCTCACTGAAGGGCAACCGCGATGCACGTCGGAATCCGGTTGGACTCGGTCCGGTTCAAAGACCCCTGTGGTTATCCAGGTTGACTTTCGGCAGTTTGTTTTGGACAGTGAGGTGTCGCGGGTTGCTCACTAGCAGGCGAACTGGGTAATCTGTTGTTTCGCACCGCACCGTCTCAGGACGCCTGCCTTGAGCAGATCAATCGCGTGCACCGTCTTCTGGGAAGCCTGGCTCATGCGTAACTTATTTGGAAATCACGCCTTCCGATTCGACCGGGCGGCGCAGCGCCTCCACGGGCGTGGGATACTCGCAGTGCTGGTGCTGTCGGCCGGCGTCACGGTCGAGCCGGCCCGGGCGCAGTGGGCCGAACTCGACCAAGTGCTCGCGTCCGATCCGGCAACGGCCGACAATTTTGGTCGGAGCGTTGCCATGTCCGGCAACGCCGCCGTGATCGGCGCGCCCCAAGCCGATCCCAACGGCAACGACTCCGGGGCCGCCTATGTGCTCCTGCACAGCGGAGGTGCGTGGACCGAGCAGCAAATCCTCCTGCCCGCCGACGGATCGACCTTTGCGTATTTCGGTCATGCCGTCGCCATTGACGGCGACGCCATCCTGGTGGGCGCCTGGGGCGAGTCGTCCAACGGGGTTTACGCGGGGGCCGCCTACGTGTTTCGCAGGAGCGGTAACACCTGGAACCAGGAAAGCAAGCTTCTGCCAGCCGACGGAGCCCAGTACGATTTCTTCGGCCAGGCGGTAAGCCTCTCGGGAACCGTCGCGGTCATCGGCGCCTGGGGTGAAGACACCGGAGGAGTCAACGCCGGTGCCGCCTATGTGTTCCGCAACAACGGCTCCTCGTGGACTCAAGAACAGAAGCTCACTGCCGCAACAGCCGGCAGCAAGCTGGGCAGCAGTGTGGCCGCCGCCCCCGGTTGGATCTTCGCGGGCGCACCCGGCCACAATCAATCTGGTGCGGCGATGGTCTTCAGCGACAACGGGGCGACCTGGTCGCACACCCAGACGCTGCACGCCGCTGATGCCGACCTCTCCGATCAATTCGCCGCCAGCCTGGCTGCGGCCGGCGACACCTTGGTGGTCGGCGCCCCGATGAACGACGACTTCGGATCAAACTCCGGATCGGCGTACGTGTTTCGTCTCATGGGGTCCAGTTGGGAGGAAGAGCAGAAGCTCCTGGCGGACGATGGTCAGACCGGTGATCTCTTTGGGGATGCGGTGGCCGCCATCCCCGGCATCACCGTCATCGGCGCATCGGGCGATGCGCCCGATGCGCAGGGATTCCTGCCGCAGGCTGGATCCGCCTACGTCTTTTGCTTCGATTCCGGAGAGACGAACCCTTGGGCGGCGCAAGCCAAGTTGGTCGAGGGCTACCCGTCGATGTGGAATCACTTCGGCGCCGCGATCGCCATCTCCGGCGACGCCGTCCTGGCCGGATCGTATGGAGATGATGTCCCGTGGGGAGATGCCGGATCGGCCACCGTCTTCACCGGCCAATGCGCCGGGCAGTCCGGCTGCACCGCGGACCTGACCGGCGACGGTCAGGTCGGCACCGATGACCTGGCCCTGCTGGTCGGGGCCTGGGGCGACAATCCCGGCCACCCGGCGGACCTCAACGGCAACGGAATCGTGAACGCCGCCGACCTGGCGTTTCTGCAGGGCGCCTGGGGCCCCTGCCCGTGAGCCGCCCCGAGCGGCGCGGACGCCTGCGGCCACGCCAGATCGACCGCACGAAGGTCATTGGACTCCTTCCGAAACAACCAGGTCGTTGTGGCAAGGCGTCATCGAAGTGACGATTGCCCGGGCCATGTTGCTCTGCCAGGAGCATTGCACCCGCCCTGACAGCACTGCCAAATCGCGACTGCACGACACCTCAAACACCTGGTCCTCGAGGCCCGGCGCCTGAGACAACTGTCCCTGGATCTGTTCCCATTTTGCCAAGAGCGCCTCATGAGCGGATCGGTCGGCGACCAGCTCATTCTGGAGATGCCGCACCCCAGGAGCCAGGTGTACGATTTCGGCGATGGTGTCGGCTTGCGGGGTTGCTGGCACAGTGCCGCTCAAGTGAACGGTACCACCGGTGGTCCTGATCACCACGGTCCGGGCGTCAAGGCCGGGGTGCTGTTTGAGCGCCTGCCGAATACTGCTCGTGATCTGTTGATCCGTCAGCCCTGCTTCGGCTTCGACTTCGAGGAAGTTGACAACTCCACGACACAGCGGATGTGATCCGGCGATCGCCGCACATCTGAGCCTGTCCACGTGGGTTGAAACGGTGCCCTGCAAGATCACGACGAAGTCCAGGACGGCAACGTCGAGATCGTCGGGGGGTGCGTCACACGCCTGCCCCGCCAGGAGCAGGAGCACCGCCTCCCGAAGTCGCTCATCCGCGTCCGGGGGTTTCCGCATTTCTAGTTTCGGCTGCACGGCTGCACCTCGCTTCCCGGTCTCACTGGGGTTGCCCGAGCCACTCGTTGAGGGAGCGGAACAGGCCTTGGACGCCCCACCCGATGAGCCAGAAATAGAGCGCACACAAGGCCAACAGCAGGAGCGCTGCACCCTCACCCGATCGCTTGTGCCTGTCCGCTGTGTCCATAGCTTGCCCTCCAACTGAACCCACCTCAGGTAGTATTCAGCCCACAACGACGTCGAGCAATTGGGGGTTCCGCCAGGTCCTGTAAGGACCTTGGCGAAGGGGGGGAATCACGAACGCGGCACAACTGGCCGAAGCGGGAATCCCCAAGCGGATCGACCTCGGAAGGTCGGGGGCAGGCAGTCCGCTCGGGGATGGTTGCCTGCCCCCGGGTGGCTGGCGGGGCGGGACCTGGGCCCCGCCCCGGGTTGCATGCAGTTCGCTCAGGGTACCGGCTTCCATACGACCTCGCCGTCAGCATTCAGCAGATGCAGTGTGCCACCGAGGCCCAGGGTGCCGCCGGACACGACGCAGGCCAGGCCGCCTTCAAAGCCGTGCTCGACTTCGGAAAAGCGGGGCTCGATGACCATTGCTCCGTCGGCATCGATGAACCCCCACTTGCCCGAGGTCTTCACCGCGGCCCGCCCATCCTGGAAATCCTGGGCCCCATCGAACTGCGGATTGATCTTGATCGAGCCATTCCTGTCGATGTACGCCCACTTGCCACCCAGGTCCGGACCGACCTTCACCGCCGCGCGACCCTCTGAAAAGGAATGCCCTTCCAAGAATTGGGCGGCGATGACCACATTGCCGGACTTGTCGATGTAGCCGATCTTGCCGTCGACGCGGACCGCTGCCAGCCCCTCCGAGAACTGGCCGGCGTCATCGCCACTGGGATTGATCGCGATGATGCCCGATTTGTCGATGTAGGCGTGGTTGCTGCCCAGCAGGTTTCCGACGTCCACCCGGGCCAGGCCCCCGCAGAATGCGGACGCGCCGTAGAACTGAGGGGTGATCGCCATCTCGCCTTGGGGATCGATGTAGCCCCACTTTCCGCCTTGTTTCACCGCGGCCAGACCTTCCGAAAACGCGCCCGCCGCCTGGTACTGAGGCTGGATCTTCAACTGCCCATGGCGATCGAGGAAGCCGTATTGGCCGTTTTGCTTGACGGCGGCCAATCCCTGGCTGAAACCGGCGGCGTCCTCGAACTGCATGCTGGCGATGACCTTGCCTTGGCCATCGATGTACCCCCACTTGCCCTCCGCCCGCACCGCGGCCAGCCCTTCGCAGAAGCGCTGGGTCTGTTCGAAGGTGGAAGGAATCGTCTGCTTGCCGTTTTGGTCCACATACAGGTACTTGCCCCCCTGCTTGACCCGATGGGGATCCTCGGCCAACCCGAGCAGCGGACCTGCAAACCCGGACAGAAACGTTGCGACCATGAGTATCCTGACCATGTTTCGACTCCCTTTCTGTAAAGATGACCATTCCAAGCCAGCACCCACCGCGTCGGCGGGGGCACGGCACCTGTTGTGCGTGATCAAGGCCCAATACCTCCTTCCAATGTCAGGCGTGTGCGCTGCTGTCGAACCTTGAACCCATTGAAACAGCAAGCGGCCCTTTTGGCTATCAGGCATGAACCATAGGTGGCTAGGGGATTCCCCCCAAGCGCTGTGCGCATCCAGTTGCCGCTGAGGCGCTGGCGGTGCCCGGCGCCCCATGACCCCGGTGTTCCTCTGGGGCTCACCCGCGGAACGTTGAGGGCAATTCCCGATAATCCCGCGGCGATTTCGGTGGTATAGTCTGGTGAATCAGGCGCGTCACGGCGAACTGCCAGTCTGGTTTGGGACGAGGACGAATCATGAGCACCGGCAACCACGTGATCCGATGGAAGCCTACCAGAAAAGCGTCCACCATCGCCGCCTTCCTCTGGCAGTTCGCCGCTTTGATGAAGGAGGGCGCCCTAGCGACAAGGTACCGGGTTCCGAGTTACTGCAGCATGACTTTGTAAAGGAGATGCAGCATGTCACCATCCAAGCGAAGCTGGGGAGGACAGGGTCTGGTGCTGGCAACGCTGGTGTGCGCGATCGCCATCCCGTTGTTGGCCCAGCCCGCCGGCAGCACGACCGCGAAGGATCCTGCGGCCAAGGATAAAGTCGCGTTGATCCGTGATGGGCAGGCGACGCTCGCCGAGGCCACGAAGATCGCGGAGCAACACGCGAAGGGTGTGGCCCTCGCGGCCTCCAGCCGCCTGGAGCCGTGGGCCGAGCGCATGAAGCTGGATCCGGAGCAGCCCGTGAAGCAGGACACGCGGGCACGATTGATGTATGACCTGCAGGTGTTCGTGAATGACCAAGTTCAGAAGGTCACCGTCGACGGTCTGGAACGGAAGGTGACCACCGAACAGGGCGCCAAGGACTAGCGCGTCAGCGGCCCTGCTGAACGCCCCCCTCAGGACCCCTGGGACTCTGAGGGGGGCTTTGTGCGCGCTGGCTCGGTCCCGGCCGCGCGCGTCGCACCAGGCCCGGCATCGCCGCCTGGACCACGGGCATGGCCCTTCGCGGCAGGACGGCCCCCCGCCTCCAAAGCAGCCGCCTTGGGATCGCCGGGTGAGCGATGAGGGTCAGGTCGCTTCGTCCAAGCAGCGCTCACCCAATGACCGATGGGATCATTCGGATGAACCACCAGACCCCGGCACTGGCAAGCGGCGTTGATGACTTGGTGTATTGGTGCGCCGATCTGCAGTTGTTGGCCGCCTCGGCTTGTGAGGCCCTGATCGATGATCGGGCCGCAGAAGCCCTTGCCTCCTGCAACCGGGCACTCAATCGCTGGATGGAGGACCTGTGCGTGCTGGCCGGCCTGGAACGCGGACCGGCCCCGTCCTGGCGCGGCCGCCTGCGGCGGACCTGGATCGTGATCATGTCATCCGTGAACGATGAGGCAGCGATCATTTCGATGTGCCGAGAACAACTCCTGAGCTTGGCGCACCGCTTTCAAGACGCGGCCGCCGGCGAACGGCTGGCTCCGGAGCGTCGGGCCCAGCTCCACCGCCAAGCCGCGGAGCTTCATGACTTGATTCGCCGCCTGGAGTGCGCCGCCAGGCCCTGAAAAGCCTCCACCGTCCTGCGCTTCGCCCATCCCGAGGCCCCCAACGGACTTGCGGCGCCCCAGTGGGTTTACCCGTATGACTATAGGGGGTATCCTGAGGCGCTTTCGAAGTTCTCGCGATCCTACAAATGTATCATGCGCGTGACCCGCCGGTCGTACGACTGCGAGTGGGCAGCGATCCTTCGGGGCGAAGTGACACAGCCATGGAACCGGACGCCTGTGTGATCCATTCAGACCGAGAGGCGATCAAGGTGCTGCTGCGCTGCGCCCGCAGCGGGTGCACCGAGCCTGCCTATCTCCAGACGGCGACCACGACGGTGATGCAGGCACTGCAATGCACCCGGGCCGAATACTTCCAAATGGTCTCGGACGAAGGGCTGGTGCTGCGGGCCAGCCACGGCTGGGACGACATCGCCTCCAACGCCACGTTTGCCTGCGACCCGAACGCCCCCTTCAAGAAGCACCTGTCATCGAGCGAGCCCATTGTCCTCGGCGAGGAAGATTTCGTCGACGACATTGTGCTGCTGCGCAGTGCCGGTCTGGTATTCAGCAGGTTGGTCACCGTGCCGTGTGCGACCAGACCTCGATCTGGACTGCTGGGCATCCACAAGCTGGATTCAGCCGGTTTCGACGAGCAGGATGCAGACCGGCTGCAACTGCTGGCTTCCGTGGTCGGACTGGGCCTCGATGTGATGCTGTTCCGAACGGAAGCCACCCTGATCAACAACATCACGCTGGCCGTCAATACCGCCCTCCGGGTGGAGGATGCCTTCACGGGCGCTATCGAGGCCATTCTCCTGGCCACCGGCTGGGCTTGCGGCGAAGTGTGGCTGCCCAAGGACAACGACCAGGTTCTGGAGCATGCCCTGTTCACCGCCGGTTCGCTGGCTGACCTGCATGCCTTCGGCGCCCACAGCGCCCGGATCCAGCTCCGCCCGGGCGAGGACCTGGCGGGCCGAGTCTGGTCCAGCGGCCGGGCGGAGTGGATCATCGACGTCTCGGCACAGACCGACGAGCGCTTCAAACGCTGGGCCTTGGCCCGAGCAAACAATCTTCATTCGGCCTTGTGCGTGCCGATCAATCACGCGGATCGGACGATCGCGGTGCTCTGCTTCCTGTCGCAGCAGAGCCTGCGCCGCGACGACCGCCTGGTGCAAATCATCACCGACAGCCTGTCCTCGGTCGCCCTCTTGATCAGTCGGAAACTTCTCGAGCAGGCGACACAAAAACTCACGGCGGAGAAGGAGCAATTGGCCGCCATTGTGCAGTGCTCTCAAGACGCGATCGTCGGCAAGACACTGGAGGGGATCATCATTACCTGGAACGACGGGGCCCGCCGGCTGTACGGCTATTCCGCCGCGGAGGCCATCGGGCGGCACGTCTCGATGTTGTACCCCGAGCACGACCGCGACAACCTGCCAGCCATTCTGCAGCGGATCAAGTCCGGCAAGCCGCTGAAACCGTTCGAGACCACCCGCCTGAACAAGGACGGCCAGGAAATCTGCATTCAGTTGACGGTGTCGCCGGTCAAGAATGAGCACGGCGAGATTGTAGGGGCTTCAGCGATCGCCCACGATCTGGCAAGTCGACGGCAGGTCGAGGACTATCTCCGTGAAGGCAAGGAGCAGCTCGAGAAGCGCGTCCAGGAGCGCACCGCACAGCTTCTGGAAAAGAACAAGTTACTTCGAGAGGAAATCGAATCCAAACGGATCGCCCAACAACAGGCCCGCAAGCACCTCGAGGAATTGGCCCGGGTGTCGCGCCACACGATCATGGGTGAGCTGGCTTCGGGATTGGCGCATGAGTTGAATCAGCCGCTGTGCGCCATCGTGAACTACACCGAAGCGTGCATCAACCTGCTGGACTCGTCCTTCGACCGCGAGGAACTGGCCCGGGCGATTGCGGAGGTCGCCGGTCAGGCCGAACGAGCGGGCGAGATCGTGCGCCGCATGCGGGACTTCATTCGGCGCCGCGAACCGGAGTTGTCAATCGTCGACATCAACGAGGTCATTCATCAGGTGATCCAATTGACGCAATTTGAAATCTGCGAACAGAAGGCCCACGTCGAGCTGAATCTGGTCGATTCTGTCCCCAGGGTCAAAGCCGATCCCGTCCAGATTCAACAGGTGTTGATCAACCTGATCCGCAACGGCCTGGAGGCCATGCACGAGAACGACGAGTCGAACCGGGTGCTCGCCATTCAGTCGCTGATCCCACGGGACGGGGACGTGGAAATCCGGGTCGCGGATCGCGGACCCGGAATTACCGCGGGCAATCGGTTGCGCATATTCGACCCATTCTTCAGCAGCAAGGTGCAGGGCATGGGCATGGGGCTGTCGATCAGCCGATCGATCATTGATGCCCACCGGGGCCGTATTTGGGTGGCCAGCAGCCCCACGGAAGGCGCCCGGCTGGCCTTCACGCTGCCCACCATTAAGGAACCGGCTCATGAGTGATTTGAAGCCCACGGTGTTCGTCGTCGATGACGATCAGGCCGTTCGTGAGTCCATGGACATGCTGATGCGTTCCGGCGGCTGGACCGTCCGGACGTTCGGTTCTGCGAGCGATTTTCTGGAGCGCTATGAGCCCGCCGACCGCGGATGTCTGATCCTGGACGTGCGCATGCCGGAGGTCAGCGGGCTGGAACTACAGCAGATGCTCAGCCAACGGGAGATCCGCCTCCCGATTATCATGATCACGGGGCACGGGGATGTGCCGGTGGCGGTGCAGGCCATGAGGAATGGCGCCGTTGACTTCCTGCAGAAACCATTCAGCCAGCAGATGCTCCTCGAACGCGTCAAGGAGGCCATTGAACTGGATGGCGAGATCCGCCGGCAGCTCGGCCACCGCGCGCAGCTCGCGGACCGGCTTGCCAGCCTGACGCCGCGCGAGCGACAGGTGCTGGAGCGAGTCGTGGCCGGAAACGCCAACAAGCAGGTCGCCCTGGACCTGGGAATCAGCACCAAGACGGTCGAAGTGCACCGCGCACACGTCATGGAGAAAATGCAGGCCGATTCACTGGCCTCGTTGGTGGCCCAGGCCATCGCTTGCGGCCTCTCCGTGCCTTGGGGAAACCGCCCCCCGTCGGAGCGACCTCCCGGAATGTAGCGTGGCCAGGGGTTCCCGCGGTGGCAGCGCCAGGCCAGCGCCAGCGACGCGCCGCGTGTCTGCATCCGAAGCCGGCACTCGAGCGGACCCCGCCGCCGCCCGCCGGCGGCATTGCGGTCAATCCGCGCTGACGATGCGGTGGACTTGTCCAGTCATCCCCGTGGGCCCGAAGCCGGCAGAGGACAACACATACAACTCACCGTCGGCGTCCTGTCCGAAGCTGGTCACGTAGCGGCCGATGCGGTCGCCGTCCTGACCGTCAACGGCCAATTCGCGCAGGGTCCAGGTGCCGTCCTGGGCTTCGCGTGCCGCGTACAACGACCCATCCGGTTCGGTGAACCCGGTGCTCCAGTCCCCGAAGACGTAGTCACCGCGCAGGCACGGCACGGTGGCACCCTGGTACACGTAGCCGCCGGTCACCGACAGACCGAACGGCTGGAGCTTGGCGCTGTGAGGATACTCGAGAATTGGATCCAGCAGGGCTTCGCCGTCAGCGCCGCTGGTGGCACACTGTGCGGGCGGAACGGCCGGATCCTCCAGGTCGAAACAGTGCAGCGCTTCGCGGATCCGCCAGCCGTAGTTGCCGCCCTTCTCGACGATATTGATCTCCTCGAATCGGTCCTGACCGACGTCGGCGACAAACAGGCGCCCGCCACCGTCAAAGGAAAACCGCCACGGATTGCGCAGGCCGAAGGCGTAGATCTCGGGCCGGGCCCCGGCGTCATCCACGAACGGGTTGTCGCCGGGAATGCCGTAGGGCTTAGCGCTGTCGACGTCGATCCGCAGGATCTTGCCCAGCAGCGTGGACTTGTCCTGGCCATTGCCCAGGCCGGGTGTGTGTCCGACGTTGTCGTTGTTCTGACCGGCGTCGTTCGCGCCCCCGCCGTCACCCACGGCGACGTAGAGGTAGCCATCGGGCCCGAATGCGAGCTGCCCGCCATTGTGGTTAAACTGCGGCTTGTCAATCTCGAGCAGCAGTTGCTCACTATCGGGATCGGCCTGATCGGGATTGCCCGCGGACACATGGAACTCGGACACGTGGTTCTCGGCGTTGAAGTCTTCCGGATCGGTGGCATCCTTGGGCGCGGTGTAGAACACGAACAGGCGACCATTCTGGGAGTAGTTCGGATGGAACGTCAGACCGAGCAGCCCGCGCTCGTCGAACACAAAGCCGTTTCCAAAGTCGATGCCGATTTCCACCATGCGCTCGGCGATGTCCAGGAACGGCTCCGCGAGCAACTCGCCCGCGGCGGTGATGATTCTGATCTGCCCGACCTGATCGAGAACGAACAGTCGCCCGCTGCTGTCAGGTGCCACAGCCAACCCGACCGGTGCGACAAACCCGGCGGCGACGAGTTCGAGGGCCACGCGTTGGACCGGACCGTCGGCAGGATTGCATTCGAGACACTCGTTGCTGTCCTCCACGCAGGTCAGGGCGGGGTCGCTGCACGGGGCCGCACCGGCTTGACAGGTACCTGCCGCACAGCGCTCAGCACCGTTGCAGAACACGCCATCGTCGCAATCGGCGTCCACCTGGCACCCTTGCTGCGGCGGAGCACAGCCGGCCCCTCGAAGCACAAGGACCATCCCACAGGCGCACACGGCGCAGCTCAATAGTCGAGCGAATCTGTGTCGCTCAGGCCGACCCGTCATTTGCCGTTCCATAAGGACCTCCAAAGAAAATGCCCGGCGGTCTGCGTCCCGAGCTGGCCCG
>CAZUGO010000065.1:0-48950 GCA_964619935.1 uncultured Planctomycetales bacterium
ACGGGACGCTACTTCGACCGCCCGGCGCCCAGCGGCTTCGATTTCCACGCCCTCACCCACGACTGGATCACCATTACACCATTGCTGTCGGACCTCAGTGACCCCGCCGCCCTGGCCCGCATGAACCCCCGCTGAACCCCGCCACCCTCCCTGGTGGAACCCCCCGGCAAACCGGGATGAACCAAAATGGTACCACCATTTTGTTAAAACGGTATCTTGATTTTGTGCAAACGGTATCTTGGTTTGGTGAAAACGGTATCTTCATTTGGTCAAAATGGTGGTACCATTTTCATTAAATGGTATCTTGATTTAGCAAGCGGGCCCCGGTGGACCCCGGTGGACCCACCGGAATCAGCCGGCGCTACAAGCCGATGAGGTCGCCGATGTAGGGGGCGTACTTGACCACCAGTCCGGCAAAGACCACGCTGACCATGCTCATCAACTTGATCAGAATGTTCAGGCTCGGGCCGGAGGTGTCCTTGAAGGGATCGCCGACGGTGTCGCCGACCACGGTGGCCTTGTGGGCCTCGCTGCCCTTGCCGCCGTAGTTGCCCTTCTCGACATACTTCTTGGCGTTGTCCCAGGCGCCGCCGGCGTTGGCCATGAAGATCGCCACCGCAAAACCGCTGGTGAGTCCGCCGGCCAGCAGTCCCATGACCCCGGGCACCCCGAAAATCAAACCGACCACCACCGGCACGATGATCGCCAGCAGCGAGGGGAAGATCATCTCTTTCTGGGCACCCTTGGTGGAGATATCCACGCAGCGGGCATAGTCCGGGATTTTGTCGCCGTTGTGGATGACCTGTTCGCGCGGCCAGTTGTCCGGCTTGCGGGAGTCCTCCGCGGACATTCCCTTCACGGCCACCAGGTAGGCGGCCACCTTGGTGAACTGGGCCCGGCATTCCAGCATCATCTGGTACGCGGCGCGCCCGACGGCCTGCATGGTCAGGGCGCAGAACAGGAACGCCAGCAGCACCCCCGAGAACATTCCGCAGAGGACCTTGGGGTTCATCAGCGTGACGTTGTAGTAATCCATGAACTGCTCCAGTGAGGCCTTGCGCGAGGAGACCAGGTGGACCTCGTACCGCCGGCCCTCGGCGTCCAGCACCTGGGTCTCGCGCACATAATCGCTATCGCGTGACTCCGCGGACAGGCCGGCCAGTTTGAAGGTCGCCCCGTCATGAATCTTGGCGTCCAGGGCCTCGGCGGCCCGGCGACTGAGCAGCATGTAGGCATCGTAGGCGCTCTCAGTGGTCCCTTGCTGGAACTTCTCCGCGAACTTGCCGTGGCCCATGTAATAGAGATCGCCGACGGCGGCGTCGGCCTGGTCTTTGGCCTCGCCGTTGACCACGTGCACGTAGGCCATGGCCTCGCGGATCTGGCCGACACGAACTTCCTCCACGTAGGCGGCCAACAGGGCCAGCGCGGTCAGGGCTGCCGAGCCGATCGCGAAGCCCTTGCCGGTGGCCGCCGTGGTGTTGCCCAGCGAATCCAAGGCATCGGTGCGGTTGCGAACTTCCGGAGCCTGGCTGGTCATTTCGGCGTTGCCGCCGGCGTTGTCGGCGATTGGACCATAGGCATCGGTCGCCAGCGTGAAGCCCAGGGTGGCGAGCATGCCCACCGCCGCCAATCCGACGCCGTACAGTCCGAGCATGAACTCCTGGCGGCCGCCGGCGAAGGTGAATGACAGCATGATCGCCAGGATGATGATGGCCAGTGATGCCCAGGTGCTTTTCATCCCTTCGGCGACCCCGGCGATGATCACGGTCGCCGGGCCGGTTTGCCCTTGTTCGGCAATGCGGCGGGTGGGCTCGTAGTCATAGCTGGTGAACCATTCCGTGAATTGTCCGATGCCCCATCCGGCGGCCAGCCCCACGACCACGGCACTGGCCACCCCGTACCAGGCGACGCCTTCGATGCCGCCCAGCAGAATGGCGCACACCCCGTAGGTCGCCGCCAGAATGGCCGCGCTGGACGCCAGCAGACCCTTGTTCAGGGCGCTCATCAACTGGGCCATGCTGGCCCCTTCCTCGGTCTTGACCAGGTTGATGCCGGCCCAGATGCTGGCGGCGATGCCCAAACCGGCGATGACCATCGGCACCGACAGGAGGCGGATGGCGTCGCCATCGACGGAGGCATTCCCCAGGGCGCTGGCCGCAGCCACGCCCAGGGCGGCGGTGGCCAGAATCGACCCGGCATACGACTCGTAGAGGTCCGCGCCCATGCCGGCCACGTCGCCGACGTTATCACCGACGTTGTCGGCGATGGCCGCCGGGTTGCGTGGATCATCTTCCGGAATGCCGGCCTCGACCTTGCCGACCAGGTCGGCGCCGACGTCGGCGGCTTTGGTGTAAATGCCGCCGCCCACGCGGGCAAAGAGGGCCTGGGTGCTGGCCCCCATTCCGAAGGTCAACATCACGACGGTGATCTCATGGAGCGGCATGTCGGTGAAGCCCTTGAGGAAGAAAAACCACCCGGTGATATCGATCACCGCGAACCCGACCACCACCAGTCCCATGACCGCCCCGGCCCGGAACGCCACCCGCAGGCCTTCGTTGAGGCTCTTGCGGGCACCCGCGGTGGTGCGGTGGGCCGCGATGGTGGCGGTGCGCATGCCGATATAGCCGCACAGGCCGCTGAAGAAGCCGCCGGTCAGGAAAGCGAACGGCACCAGCCCATGCTGCACATGCAAGCCGAAGGCCATCCACGCCAGGATGGCCATCAGCACCAGGAACACCACAGCGACCACGCGATACTGGCGGGTCAAGTAGGCCATGGCTCCCTCACGCACGTAGCCGGCGATCTTGATCATGTCGGGATCGCCCTCGTCGGACTCGAGCACTTCACGATAGTATTTACGGGCCATGAACAGGGCCACGAACCCGCCCAGCGGCGCCAGGTACCACAGCAACGGAATGGATACGGCGGCCGCGCCGGCGGCGCCGGACTCCTGGGCCATGACCTCGGCCGATCCCAGGACTGCAGCCATCACCGCACCCAGCAGGCAAACCCATTTCAGACGGGAAGCACCCATCGAACCATCTCCTTCACAACAATTGGGGGGAGTCCGGGCTTCAGGCGTTGACCGTCGACCGCGCTGAAATCCAACCGCTCCGAGCGAATCACAATTAACGATTACGTGCGGAAGTAGCCGAAGCATGCCGCTTTGAAGGGGGCAATATAGCAGAAATCATCGGGGTGTCCAACAAAACCGGGACCTACTCAAGGGATTGAGCCGCTAGCGGTTCGGACATGCGAGGCCCCGGGCTGGACCTGGCGGTGCGCAGCGAACCCCCTGGGTCTGGAGTCCTTGGCGGCAACGGACAAGTCTGCCCTTTATCAAGGTCCGCCCAGGCGGGTGGGCCGATCGCGCCGGCGAAGCCTTGCGGCGGACGGACACGTCGATCGCTGCTGTGAATCTGCTCAGGTCCACGCGGCGCATGAGCACAGCGGCTCGGAAAAGCGGAAACCAACTGGAAGCGGAGGATTCTGGAATCAGGCGGGCCTAGCGGGTGAACCCGTTCTTCTGCACGGTGCGGGCGGCCTTGCGGGCCCGGCGGCGGCGGCGTTCGGAGGGCTTTTCGTAGTAGGTGTTGCGCTTGATCTCTTTGGTCAGCCCCTCTTTTTCGCAAAGCTTCTTGAAGCGGCGCAGCATCTGCTCGATCGACTCATTTCCACGGGACTTGACCTTGATAAACGACACCAACAACTCCTTCGTTCTGGTATAGCGAACCGGTTCATGGAATATGGAACTACCCGACCCAGCGCGAAACGGCGGGTTTCAAGCTGCATACTATATCGCCCCGGAGCCGGCATGGCAATGAGCTCAAGCGGCAAATGGGCCTTGGAACCGGCCGCTGGGGCAAAATCATGGCCGCTAGGCGGATTTTGGGTAGAATGCCCGGGCGCGGGCCGCGATCCGCCTGGGTCCTATAACCCCGCGCTCGGTATTCTCAGGGAGGCCCCTCGCGATGACCGCACACGGCAATGTGATACTCGACATCAGCAAGCTGATCCGCGAGGTTCCCAATTTTCCGAAACCGGGGGTCAATTTCAAGGACGTCACCCCATTGCTGGCCGACGCCGCCGGTCTGAGCCTGGCGGTGGAGTTGTTGACCCAGCCGTACCGCACGGCCCACGTCGACCACGTGGTCGGGGCGGAGTCCCGGGGGTTCATCTTCGGGACCGCGGTGGCCCGCAACCTGTCCGCCGGATTCATCCCCATTCGCAAGCGGGGCAAGTTGCCGCACACCACCCGCTCGGTGGTCTACGAATTGGAGTACGGCGAGGACACGGTCGAGATTCATGAAGACGCCTTTCGGCCCGGGGAGCGCATCCTGCTGATCGACGACCTGCTGGCCACCGGCGGCACCATGAAAGCGTGTTGCGATCTGGTGGAGGCCTGCGGCGGGCACATCGTGGGCATTGCGATTCTGATCGAGCTGCGTTTTCTCAAGGCCCGCGAGAAGCTCAACCGCTACAACATCCACTCGGTGATTCAGTACGACTAGATTGCACACCCGCACTAAGACAATCATCCTGCTGGTGGCAGTGGCACTCGCCGCGGGGGTAGCCTTCGGACCCACCTGGATCAACGCGGACGCTTCGGCAGCAGCACAGATCGCCGCCCAGCGGGCCCTGGCGGTATTCGTGGTCTGCCTGGCGTTGTGGCTGACCCACACCATTCCGCTGGCCATCACCGGATTGCTGGCCTTCGGGCTGCTGCCGCTGCTGGGGGTCACCAGCGCCAAGGGTTCCTTCAGCCACCTGGGCAGCGAGGCGGTCTTCTTCATGTTGGGCGTCTTCGTGCTGACCGCCGCGATGATCAGCACTGGGTTGTCGAAGCGCTTGACCTTGCTGCTGCTGGGCAAGCTGGACCGCACGCCGCGCAGCCTGTTCAGCGGGGTGCTGGTGGTGTCGGCCATGCTGGCGCTGTGGATGCCGGAGCACGCCGTCGCCGCCATGATGTTCCCGATCGTCCTCGAAGTGGTGGAGGCTTTGCGGCTCAAGCCCAACCACAGCGCCTATGCCCGGCTGTTGTTTCTGGGTCTCGCCTGGGGCGCGGTCATCGGTGGGGTCGGCACCATTCTCGGCGGGGCCCGGGCCCCGCTGGCCATCAACCTGCTGCGGGACTTCAAGGGCCTGGAAATCAGCTTCTTCCGCTGGATGATTGCGGCCCTGCCGGTGGTCGTCATTCTGACCGCGGTGGCCCTGGTGCTGCTGCCGCTGGTGGTCCGGATCGACATCCAGGATGTCTCCCGGGCGGCGGCCATGATCCGCGATGGAGCCAGTCATCTGGGCGGGGTCAGTCCGGCGGAGTGGCGGCTGGCCGTCCTGGGCCTGGGGACCATCGCCGCCTGGGTCGCTTTCGGTCATCACGGATACCTGACCGTGATCTCGGTGGTCAGCGCCTGCCTGCTGTTCATGCTGCGAATCGTGTCCTGGAAACAGGTCCAGGACTACCTCAACTGGGGCATCCTGTTGATGTACGGCGGAGCCATCGCCATCGGCAGCGCCTTGCACGACACGCTGGCGGTCCAGTGGCTGGTGGACCGGGTCCCGTGGGCCGCCCTGCCGCCCTTCTGGATTGTGGTGGCCATCGCCGCGGCCGCCGTGGTGTTGACCGAGAGCATCAGCAATGCGGCGACGGTGGCGGTGCTCTTGCCGGTGGGCTTTGCCATCGGCGGCGACATCAGCCCAGTGGTCATCACGCTGGCGGTGACCATTCCGGCCGGCCTGCCGTTTTGCCTGCCGATGAGTTCGCCGCCGCACGCCATTGCGTTCTCCTCCGGGTATTACACCATGCAGCACGCCTGCAAACCGGGTGTGATCATGGATCTGGCGGCGCTGTTCGTTTTTGTATTGGTCATGAGGATCTATTGGCCTATCATAGGCTTGGGAGTATGAATCGCCGATGAAACGTTCGGCATTTACGGTCTGGTTCACCGGCATCAGCGGCAGCGGTAAGAGCACGCTGGCCGGTTTGCTGCGCACGGCCCTGCTCGACCACGGCTGGCCGGTGGAGTTGCTGGATTCCGGCGAGATCCGCCGCAAGTTCAACACCGACCTGGGCTTCACCCACGACGAGATCGCCCGCAACCTCCAACGGCTGGCCTACGAGTGCGCCTTGTTGAATCGCAACGGCGTGGTGGCCATTGTGGCGGCAGTTTCGCCGTATCGGTCGTTGCGCCAGGCGGTGCGCGCGCAGGTCGATTCGTTCATCGAAATCTATTGTGACGCCACGCCGGACCAGCTCAAGTCGCGCGATCCGGATGGCTTGTTGGATCGCGCCGCCCGCGGTGAGATCCAGAACGTCGCCGGCGTCAATGCGCCGTACGAGCCGCCGGAGCATCCCGAAATCCACCTCCGTACCGGAGAGACCACGCCCGACGACTGCCTGCGGACCATGCTGAACACCCTGGCAGCCATGGGCCATCTGCCGGCCTGGCAGCGGTGTGGCTACACCTCCGATGAGGCGGAAATGATCAAGGAACGCTTGCGAAACCACGGATATACCTAAACGGGTCCCCCAGCCGGCGGCCGTTTCGCTGTGCGACCCGCGGAAGCCTTGCGATGACGACTTCTCGATGGCACGCGGCATTGGGCGTGCTGCTGTTGGCCGCCCCGCTATGGGCTCAGGACAACGGCGGCGCGGTGCTGGTGTCCCCACCCATCCGCGACCTGTTCAATCGAGCCCGCGAAGGCACCGAGCGCGGCGACTGGAAGTTCGTGGTCGATTCGCTGCAGCGGATCATTGCTGATCCTCAAGGGTCGTTGATCACCGCAGACCAGGAACTCTACGAGTCGGCGCGGATGCAGGCCTATCGCCAACTGGCCGCCCTGCCTGCCGACGGCCGCCGCACCTACCAACTGCTGTACGGCAGCGAAGCCGCCCAGGGCTACCGCAGGGCCCTCGCGGAACACGATGCCGCGGCCCTGGAGTTCTTGGTCGGACATTACCTGCTGACCGAGGCCGGCATCGAGGCCTCACTGACTTTGGCCGGCTGGTCCGTCGATCTCGGCAAACCGGGGCTGGCGATCGCCTTGCTCACCGATCTGCGCCGCCTGCTGCCCGACCATCCCGCGAACCGCGGCCGCATTCCACTGATGCTGTCGCTGGCGTATGCCCAAATGCAGCGCCTCGAGGATGCCCGCCGCGAACTGGAACAGCTCGGCGGCGGTGCGGCGGCCGACTCGATCGCCGAATACCTCAGCGCTGCCCGGGGCCCCGGTGCCAGCCCCCAGACCTGGCCGACCGTTCAGGGGCCCGCGACCCGCACCGCCATCACCCCGGCAACCATGCCGGTGCTGCTCGATGGAATGCGCTGGCGGTACGAATTGCCAATCCGATCGCCGGCACCCTGGAGCGAAGTATTCGCGGGTCAGATCCGCAGCGGGCGGCTGCTGAACAGCCAGATGGTCTGCGATGGCACCCATCTGTACCTCAAGGCAGACAGCCAGATCATCGCCATCGACCTGCTCAGCTTCGAACCGGAATGGGTCTCGCCGCCACCAGCGTCTGCCGAGCGCTCCACCGAGCCGGTCGCCGGACGGTTTGATGCCTGGCAGCGGCAGTCCGATGAGCCGCGCGAAGACCAGCCGCTGGTTGATGCCCTGCTCAGCGACAGCATTCTGGCCCAACTGTCTCTTGCCCGCGGGCTGTTGTTCGACGTGGTCCGCCCGGCCGGCGGACCGCGGGTCGCCAGTGTCGGCGGTGTGTTCATCGTCGGCGGTCAGGGTCAGTGGCGGGTGCAAGTCGGCAACCAGACGGATTCCCTGCGCGTGCCCAACCAACTGGTGGCCCGAGCGGCCGCCGCCGGTGGTGACATCCGCTGGCGCATCGGGGCCGGCGAGCGCCCGGGCCACCCCCTGGACGCCGCCACGTTCGCCTGCACGCCGTTGGCCGCCGGCGATGGTCTGTTGGTGACCTACCTGGACGGCAACGACCTGTATGTCGCCATTCTCGATCCGCACGACGGGCGCATGCAACATTCAATCTATCTGTGCACCACCGCGGCCAGCGCCGAGTCACCGGTGCTGCTGCCCGCGGTCGCCGATCAGTTCGCTTACGTGCCGACCGCTTCGGGGCTGCTGCTGGCCGTCAATCTCGGCGATCAGTCATTGCGCTGGGCCTCACGCTATCCGCGACGTTCGCCGCTCCCGCCACCGCCACCCGCACTCCGCGGGGTCCCGGGCTTGCAACCGGCACCAGACACCCGGGTCGGCTGGCAGGCCGGACCGCCGGTGGTTGCCGGCGCCACCGTGCTGCTGGCCCCGGCCGACAGCGATCAACTGCACGCCTTCGACCAGGCCACCGGCCGCCGACTGTGGCATCATGATCGCGGCACCCACTCCTACATTCTGGGCGCCGACCCGACCCACGTCTGGCTGGGCGGACGATCGATCGCGCAGTTGGACTTGGCCACCGGCACGCTGCAATGGCGAACCCAGGATCTGGCCAGCGGCCGGGCGGTCATGAGCGGCGCGCGCATTTTCGTGCCGACGCGCACCGGGTTGACCGCCCTCGCTGCCGCGACCGGATCGCCGGTCGATGAGCAGGCGCTGCCGGCCGATCACGAACCACTGGGAAACCTGCTGTGCTGGTCGGGGGCGCTGTACAGCCTCGATTCGCAATATCTCCGCAAGTTCCCCGACCTTGAGCAATCGTACGAGCCGGCCCTGGCCCTGCACCGCAAGCGCCCCGCCGACGTCGCGGCGGGGGTCCGGCTGGCCTGGATGGAACTGCTGCGAAAACAGCCCGAGCGCGTGCTGGCCACGCTTGAGAACCTGCGGCCCGCCGACGATCCCGCAGGCCGCCGGTACCTGAGGCACATCACCCACCTGCGGGTCAAGGCCCTGATCGAGTCCGCGCGGCAAGCGTCGCTGCCGCCCGCGGAGGCCGAGAACCGCCTTCGCCAGGCCCTGGAACTGGCCTCCAAGCCCGATGACCGCTTTGAAGCCACCGTGGCGCTGTGCGACCAGTTGATCCGCAACCAGCACCGCAAAGAGGCATATCAACGGATGTGGTCCATGGCCCACAGCACCGAAATGCACACGCTGATCGCCCACACCCCGACCTGGAAACAGTCGGCGCACGCGATCCTGCTGGAGCGGCTGGCCCGGCTGCGTGCCGAGTTGACATCGGCAGAACTCGAGGAACTCACCGCGACACTGAAGCCCAGCGCGACGTTTGAAGCGGAACCGACCCGCCGGACCCGCGACGAGTTGACCGAGCAACTGGACCTGCTGGCCCAGGGGGACGACCTGGCCCACTGGAACCAGATCGCCGCCCTCCGCGGCGGGCGGCTGGCGCTGCAGCACCAGGATTACGAGCGGGCCGACGATTATTTCCGGCAAGCCGGCGACCCGCGGGGCGACCCAGCGGTGGCCGCCGAGGCCTTGCGGGCCCGGATCCAGCTCAACCTCGCGCTCAACCCCGGCGAGGTGGCGCCGGTGGACGCCGATCTCGAGCGGCTGGCGGCACTGACCGAGGACGCCGCCGGCGCGGACCCGTCGCCGGAAACCGCGCTCGCCACGCTGCGGCAGCGGGCCGCGGAGCATCGCCGGGCGTGGTTGAGCCGCTTCGCCGCCGCCGAGCCGCCCACCGACGATCACGCCACCCTGATTGATGCCGGCGAGATTCTGACCTTCCAGTTGGACCCGCGGCCCAATCAGCGCGATCTGCTGCTGACCTTCAGCGAAGCCAATATGATCACGGCCCGGCGGGTCAGCGACGGGGGTTTTCTGTGGGATACCCAACTGCGGTTGCCGAGCGAATCCAGCCACGACGCCATCCGCGAGGTGTCCCGCCGCTCAACGCCGCCCGATCGCGTGCTCCGCGGGCGTTGCGACGGCCAGACCCTGATTGTGAACACTGCCAGCGGGCTCCATGCCGTGGGGTTGTTGACCGGGCGCCGCCTGTGGGGGCTGCCGATCGACCCGCCCAGCCCGGTCGATGAGCACGTCGGCGACACCCGGCTGTTCGACGTTCGCGACGGCAGGGTCGCGGTCCGCACCAGCGCCCACCAGGTGGCGCTGCACCGCACCGTCGCCGATCACCCGTTGCTGTGGCGCGTGCAGATTCCGGAGGCCGCGATCGGCGGCGTGCAACTGGCCCGCGACCGGGTGCTGGTGCTCGATGACTCCGGGTTGCGCGCCGTGATCCTCGATGCCCGCAGCGGCGCCCGGCTGTTCGACGTGTCCTTCCTGCCCGGCGACGCCGAGCCGCCGGTGAAGGCCCTGGTCTTTGACACGGTGGTCTGCGGACTGACCCGCGGCCACCGGCTCACCGCTTACTCACTGGCCGACGGCGCCGTGGCCTGGGAACGCCCGGCGCCTGAATCGATGGTCGCCTTGTTTGCGGCTTCACCCGACTGCGTGGTGGTCGGCGGTTCCAACGGCCGGGTGTTGGCCGTGGACCCGGCCCGCGGCACCGTGCTGATCGACGGCACCTTGCCGATCGGGTCGGGCGGCATTGTCGACGGACACCACGAAGGCCGCGCGTTGTACCTGATCGGTCTGGCCGAGGAATCCGACGGGGTCGCCACCCAGTTGGCCGCGATTGATCTGGACACGCAACAGGCCACCTGGGCCAACGGCGCCGCCGGCACGGCGATCTGCAACCGAAGCCTGCTGGGTGCACTGGACGACCGAATTCCATTAATCTATGTGATCCCGGGCACCCGGCCGACTACCGACGAGGATGTCGCTGTGGGCTTTCTGGACAAGGCCACCGGCCAGCCCATCGGCCGGATGCGACTCTTGGGGCTGGACGATGCCCAACGCGCCCGGGCCACCGGCCAGTTCGCCTTCTGGCCCGGTCGCCTGGTGCTGTCCACCAACCGCGGCACCATGGAGGTGCGGCTGCACGACCCCGCCGCTACGCCCGACGGCGGATGAGGAATTCCGGATGTCTCGTCTCGTCATGGTGACCTTGACCTGCTGGCTGACGCTGGCCCCGCCGGGGCCCGCCCAGGACGCCCCCTGGCCGCAGCACATCGACGCCAGAACCGAGAAGGCCATCCGCCGCGGCCTGGAATATCTGGCCGGCACGCAGGACCGCCAGGGCACCTGGCGGAACGCCGGCACCTACGGATCGTACCCGGTGGCCATGACCTCGCTGGCGGCCCTGGCCCTGCTGATGAGCGGCAGCACCTTGTCGGAAGGGCCGTATGCCGAAAACATCGACCGCGCCACCAGCTACCTGATCTCCGCCAGCCGCGGCAACGGGCTGATTGCTTCGCCGCTGGAGGAGTCGCGCTCGATGTACGGCCACGGCTTCTCGATGCTGTTTCTGGGACAACTCTACGGCATGGAACCTGATGCCGAACGACAGCAGCGCATTTCCCGCGTGCTGCGCGACGGCGTGGCCCTGACCGCCCGCAGCCAGAGCCGCGACGGCGGCTGGTTGTACACCCCGGATTCGCAGGGCGACGAAGGCTCGGTGACCATCACCCAGGTGCAGGCCTTGCGGTCCTGCCGCAACGCCGGGGTGGCCGTCCCCAAGAAAGTCATCGATGACGCCATGCGCTACCTGGATCTGTCGATGCGACCCGATGGCGGAATCGCCTACCGCGCCCGGCAGTTCGGCAACAGCCGCCCGCCGATCACCGCCGCAGCGGTGGTCTGCTGGTACAATGCCGGATTGTACGACTACCCCAACGCCACCAAGGCCCTGGCGTACTGCAAGGCCAACATCGGCATCGGCGCCGACCGATCGGGCGCCGCAGGACATTATTACTATGCGCACCTATACTATGCTCAGGCCATGTACTTGTCCGGCGAGCGGGATTGGAACGACTACTTCCCCAAGATGCGCGATTACCTGCTGGGGCAGCAGGATGCCGACGGGAGCTGGCAGGGAGACAGCGTCGGAAAGGTTTACGGCACGGCGGTGGCGTTGATCATTCTACAATTGCCGTACAACACGCTCCCGATCATGCAGCGCTAACCTCAAGCAAAGGAACCCTCATGAACGCACACTCAGCCGCAGACGTCCCCGGCGGTGCCCCGCAGCAGGCCGACGACGTCGCCGCGGTCCAGCAGTTGAAGGACGCCTACGAACAGGTCCGCCGCGAACTGGCCGCGGTCATCGTCGGGCAGGACGCGGTCATCGAGCAGTTGCTGGTGGCCCTGTTTGCCGGCGGCCACTGCATTCTCGAAGGCGTGCCCGGGCTGGCCAAGACCCTGATGATCTCGACCCTGTCGCAAGCCCTGGACCTGTCCTTCGACCGCATCCAGTTCACCCCGGACCTGATGCCGTCCGACATCACCGGCACCGAAATCATCCAGGAGGACAAGACCACCGGACAGCGGGCCTTTCGTTTCATGCCCGGCCCGGTGTTTGCCAACGTCATCCTGGCCGACGAAATCAACCGTACGCCGCCCAAGACCCAGGCGGCCCTGCTGGAGTGCATGCAGGAACAGCAGGTCACCGTCGGCGGCACCACCCATCCGTTGGATCCGCCCTTCTTCGTGCTGGCCACCCAAAACCCCATCGAACAGGAAGGCACCTACCCGCTGCCCGAAGCCCAGCAGGATCGCTTTATGTTCAAGGTCTTCGTCAGCTATCCGTCATACGAAGAGGAGTTCAAGATCGCCGAGCGGACCACCGTGCCCCGCGGCCACAAGGTCAGCGCCGTCCTGGGCCGCCAGCAGATCCTCGACCTGCAGCAGACCGTTCGCCGGGTGCCGGCCGCCCCCGAGACCATCCGCCATGCCCTGGACCTGGTCCGCCGGACCCGACCTGCCGAACCCGACAGCCCGGCGTTCGTCCGCGATTGGATCAGTTGGGGGGCGGGACCGCGGGCCGTGCAGTTCATGATCCTGGGTGCCAAGGCCCGGGCCGTGCTCCAAGGCCGCTGCCACGTGGCCATCGAAGACATCCGGGCGATCGCCAAGCCGGTGCTGCGGCATCGCCTCGTCACCAACTATTCTGCCGAAGCCGAAGGACACAGCGCCGACCGCATTATCGACCGTCTGCTCGAGGCCGTTCAACCACACCACTCAGCGATCAGCAGTGATGAGCAATTCCAGAAAGTACTTACGTCCTGAGGTCCTGGGCAAACTGGCCCGCCTGGAACTGCGGGCCCGCTCGGTGGTCGAAGGGTTCGTCAGCGGCCTGCACAACAGTCCGTACCACGGCTTCTCCGTGGAGTTCGCCGAACACCGCGAGTATGTGCCCGGGGATGACGTCCGGCACATCGACTGGCGGGTGTTCGCGAAAGCCGATCGCTTCTACATCAAGCAGTACGAGGAGGAGACCAACCTGCGCTGCCACCTGCTGCTGGACTGCTCCGGATCGATGGCCTACCCCGAACACGCCGACGCCGCAGCCTGGACCAAGTGGACCTACGCGTCCACCCTGGCGGCCTCGCTGGCCTATTTGCAGGCCCGCCAGCAGGACGCCGTGGGGCTGACGCTGTTCGATCATGAAATCCGCCGGCAACTGCCGCCCGCCGGCAATCCGCGACAGTTGAGCAACATGCTCACCCTGATCGAAGGGCAGGTCCCGCAGCACAAGACCGATGTCAAGGTGCTGTTCCGCTATCTCGCCGACCACATCCGTCAACGCAGCATGGTGGTGGTCATCTCCGACCTGCTGACCGACCTGGACGAGGTCATTGCCGGGCTGCAGCGCCTGCGACACACCCATCATGAAGTGCTGGTCTTTCACGTCCTGGATCATGACGAGCTGGAGTTTCCGTTCACCGACCAGACGCTGTTCGAGGGCATCGAGGTGCCGCTGGAACTGCTGACCGATCCCCAGGCCCTGCGGCAATCCTACCGGCGCCGGGTGCAGGCGTTCATCCAGCGACTGCGTTCGCTGTGCGTCAACAACCGCATCGACTACGCCCTGCTGTCGACGCGGGACCCGCTGGACGTGGCCCTGACCACGTTTCTCGCCAAACGGATGCACGGCATTCGGGCGCTGGCGCGATGAGCACACTGCCCTGCGCCCTCGCCGCCTTGGTGACACCGGCCTTGTTCGTCGCCGGTGCCGCGGCCAGCGCCGTTCCGATCGTCATCCACCTGCTGGCCAAACGGCGGTTCCAGCGGATCCGCTGGGCGGCGGTCGAGTTCCTGGTGCTCGCCGAAAAAGAGAACCGCCGCAAGATCAATCTGCGGCAACTGGTCCTGCTGGCCCTGCGCTGCCTGGCCCTGGCGCTCCTCGGGCTGCTGCTGGCCCGGCCGTTCGCCAACCCCGCGGCCCTGCTCGCCGCCTTGGGATCCGGCAGCGGGGCCTTGCGGATTTGCATCCTCGATGACTCCTTCAGCATGGGCTATCGCCACGGGGCCAGCAGCACCTTCGACCGGGCCCGCGACGATCTGCTGCGGCTGGTCGAAGGCTTGCAGCAGCGCGGCGGTCACGACCGGCTCACCGTGCTGTTGACCTCGCAACCGGCCGCGCCGCTGATCGAGTCGCAACGACTCGACACCCTGGAGGTCGCGGAACTGGGCGACCGGCTGGCCGCCCGGGCACCGGCCGAGGTGCCCGCAAACATCGCCGGCGTCCTCCGTGGACTGGCCGATCGCCTGCGCGGCGATCCCGAAGCCACCGCGGTCACCATTCACGTGCTCAGCGATCTGCAGAAAACCGACTGGTTGCCGGCGGCAGCCGACGGGGACCGCGGCACCTCGCCGCTGCAAGCGTTTGCCGACTGGCCGGAAGCACACACCCTGTCCATCGTGCTGATGCCCGCCGGCGACCTTCCCCGCCCGAACCTGGCGGTGACCGCCCTGGGCAGCGAACAGTCGCACGTGGTCGCGACCCTTGAGAACCGCATGACCGCCACCGTCCGCAACTGGTCGACCGAGGCCGCGCCCGCCGGCCGGCTGACCGTGTATCTGGAGGATGCCGCTCTGCCCGACGTTGCCGTACCCGAGATCCCCGCGGGCGCCGCCGTGCAGGTGGGGCTGGACGTGACCTTTCCCGCGGAAGGACCGCAGACGCTGCGCGTGCAGCTCGCCCCCGACGCCCTGGCCATCGATGATCAGCGGCTGGTGACCTATGACGTCCAGGCGGCCATCCGGGTGCTGCTGGTCGACGGCGAACCCAGCAGTAGCCGCCTCGAAGACGAAGTGTCCCTGCTCAAGACCGCCCTGCGCCCCGAAGGCGAGACCTTCAGCGGATTCGATGTCACCGTGATCGGTGAGTCCGACCTGGCCACAGCCCGATTCGATCGCTACCACGAGGTCATTCTGGCCAACGTCTATCGCCTGGACCGCGAGGCCGCCCGGCAACTGCAGGAATTCGTCGAGGGCGGCGGCGGCCTGGCGGTGTTCCTGGGCGATCAAATCGACTCCGAATGGTACAACGAACGGCTGTGGCAGGACGGTCAGGGATTGCTGCCTTGCCAAGTCGGCCCGCGGATCCGCAGCGAACCGGGCCAGACGCCCGCCGGCCTGCAGGTGGTCGATCCGACCCATCCACTTCTGCGGGCCTTCGCGGGCGACGATTCCGACCTGTTCGGCGAGGTGTGGTTCTGGGAATACGTCGACTGCGTGATGCCGCAACAACCCGCGGAAACCGCCGAGCGGCTCGCAACGCGGACCATTGCCCGCTTCAGCGACGGCCGCGACAGCCCCGCTGTCGCCGAAAGCCGCCCGGGACGCGGCCGGGTGCTGGTGTTGACTTCCACGGCCGATCTGGAGTGGAACAACTGGGCGAAGTGGCCGAGCTACGTGGTGGTCATGCAGGAGCTGGGCCACTGCCTGGCGGCCGCCGCGGATCACCTGCCCGAGACCACCGCGGGCGAACCGCTGCATGTGCTGATCAATGCCGATGCCTATCAACCCGATGCCACGGTTCGGCCTCCCGGTTATCCGGCGGTGCCCGAGTCAGCCGTTCGCGGCACGCCCACCGCCGACGGTCACGCCTATGACCTGGCCTGGGAGGATACCGGACACCGCGGCGTGTATCGCTTTGTGGTGGCCGAGACCTCCGGCCAACCGGCGATCATCGAGCAGAGCGTCAACGTCGATCCTACCGAGAGCCGGCTGGAATCGTGCGCGGAGCACGATCTGCGGCGCAGCGCTCCACAGATCCCTTTTCGTTATGTCGATCCATCGGCAACGCCGCTCGATGAACCCATCGAACACCAACGGGAGTTCTGGCCCGTCCTGCTCATGATGGTGCTGGCGGTGCTGCTGCTGGAGCAAACCCTGGCGTGTTGGTTCGGACGGACCGCATGATTGCCGCGACCCGCACACCACTGGCCGAAGTCCGCGTCGAAGACCGCCTGGAGCTGTCCAACTTGCCGGAGCACTGGTTGGCGGTCCTGGGTCTGGCCACCGTGCTGGGGGTGTGCTGGTGGGTCATCCGTACTTATCGCCGTGAATCCCGCGCCGGTGCATCGTCCGGCGGACGGCTGTTTCTGGCCGCATTGCGCTGCACGGTGGTCGGCGCCCTGGCGCTGATCTGGCTCCAGCCCGTGCGCGTCCGCTATCTGCATCACCACGTCGAGTCTGCCACGCTGGTGCTGGTCGATGGCTCGGCCAGCATGCAGATCCGCGACGACTACCGCCAGCCGCAGGAACGCCGCCAGGTGGACGACCTGCTCCGCCAGACCGGAGCTGCCGAGCCGCCCGGCGGACCGATTGCACGTGATCAACTGGTCCGGGCCGTCTTACAAGGGAACGAGGCCGCCTTCCTGCGCGGCTTGCAGCGGCGCAACCGAACCACGGTGTACCAGTTCGCCGAGGCCCCGATCGAACTCATGACCCTGCCCGCCACCCGTCCGGGGTCGGCAGGCTCCGGAGCATCCACCGCGATCGAGCCGGCCGCCGTCGCCCTGCAGTTCACCGGCCGGCGAACCGACCTGGGGGCGACCCTGCGATCCGCGGTCACCGCGCTCGACTCTGCACCGCTGGCCGGCGTGGTGCTGCTCAGCGACGGCGGCATCAACCATGGAGAATCGGTGGCCGTGCTCGCCGAGTTCGCCCGCGCCCAGAACATTCCGATCCATGCCATCGGCATTGGTGAGGCGGCCCCCCCGCGAAACCTGCGGGTTGCCGAACTGGAGGCCCCCGCTCACGTGTTCATCCGCGACCCGTTTCAGATCCGCACCCGCGTCGAAAGCCGCGAAATGAGCGGTGAGGCCATGACCGTGACCTTCAGCATGCGGGCCCTGGACCAGGCCAGCGGCACCCAGACCCTCAAGCAGGAAACCCGCGTCATCAACGGCTCGCCCGAGGACACCGTGCTGATGATCGATCACCAGGTGCGCACGCCCGGCCGTTATGCCTGCCGCGTGCAGATCGATTCGCAGGTCAGCGAGCCGATCCAGTCGGACAATCAGCGCGAGGTATTCATCAATGTCCTGGACGACCAGTTGCGGGTGCTGCTGGTGGCCGGCGGTCCCAGTTGGTTGTATCGCTATGTCTCGCGATTGTTTCAACGGGATGAGACCGTCGACATCAGTTGCTGGCTGCAATCAGCGGATCGCACCGCGGTGCGCGACGGAGACACGGTCATCGACCACCTGCCGGCCACCGCCCAGGAACTCGCGGACTACGACGTCATCGTGCTGCTCGATCCCGACCCACGCCAACTGCCCGCCGACTGGGCGACCGTGCTCGACCACCAGGTCACCCGCAACGGCTGCGGGGTGCTGTATTGCGCCGGGCGGAAGTACACCGCCCGGCTGTTTCGCGACCCCGACAGCGCCGCGCTGATCGACTTGCTGCCGGTGGTGCCCGATCCGGAGGCCGACCTGATCTTGAACGAAATCGGCTACTACCAGACGCACAGCGTCCCCATCGAGTTTCCAGACCGCGCCTGGGACAACCCCATCCTGGCTTCAGGCCACGCCGCCGACGTCAGCAGCGACATCTGGCAGCAGATCGGCCGGCTGTACTGGCATTACCCCGTCAAACACGAGAAACCGGCGGCCACGGTGCTGATGCGCCACGGACACCCCCGAATGCGCAACGCCCACGGCGGCCACGTGCTGTTGGCCATGCAGTACGTCGGCGCCGGACGAACCACCTACCTGGCTTTTGACAGCACCTGGCGCTGGCGGCGGTATGATGAAGCACTGTTTAACCAGTTCTGGATTCAGAATGTCCGCTACCTCGCCGAAGGCCGGCTGCTGGGCAGCGCCCCGCGCGGCCGCCTGGAGTCCGATCGTGACACCTATGAACCCGGAGACACCATCTTGTTCAAGGCCCGGCTGACCGATGCGAACTACGAGCCCCTGGAACTCGCCGCGGTCACCCTGGAGACGCAACTGGACGGCGACCCGGCAACCGCTGCCCGGATTGAGCTGGGGCGCGATCCGCTGCGGATCGGCTGGTACCGCGGCCAACTGGCAACCCGCCGACCGGGCCGGCTGCAGGCGATTCTGCGGCTGGCGGACGGCGACGCCGCCGCCACCCTGCAGCACGAGGTCAGCATCGTTGAACCCGATCGCGAATTACGGGCCCCGCAGATGGACCGCGATCGCCTGGTCACCCTGGCGGAACGCTCGGACGGCGGGCGGTACTACAATATTCACGAGGCCTTCAGCGTGCTGGACGCCATTCCCGATCGCCACGAAACGCGGGTCGACCGTCAGACCCCACGGCCCATCTGGGACACGCCGTGGGTGTTGGCGGCCCTGGTCGGATTACTGGGCACCGAGTGGGCCCTGAGGAAGAAATGGCAGCTGCTGTGACATCCCGCGCGGCCCACGAGCACTTCGCCCGAAGCGTGGTCCCCCGGCTGGACGCCCTGCGCCGCAAGGTCCGCGGATTGGTGCTGTTGCAGGGTTGCCTGCACCTGGGCCTGGTGGCGCTGGGCTGCTTCGGGATCCAACTGCTGGTCGACTACGGCTTGCACCTGCGGGTCGACCTGCGGGCGGCACTGCTGGCCGTGGTGCTGCTGACCCTGGCCGCAACCCTGTGGCGGACCGTGCTGACCCCGTGGCGCAAACCGGTCGACGTTGCCGACATTGCCCAGGTCCTGGAACAGCGCTTCCCCCACCTGCAGAGCCGTTTGATCAGCGCGATCGAGTTCTCCGATCCGTTGCCGCGCGATCCGGCGATCCACTCTGAAGCCCTGGTCCGGCACATGCTTGCCCAGACCGAACGGCTGGCGGGCGAACTGCCGATGGATGCGATTCTCAACCGGCAGCAGGCCCGCCGCCAGGCCGGTCTGTGCTGCATCGTGCTGGCGATTCCCGTCCTGCTCAGCGTCTTCGCCCAGGAGACCATGGGCACCTGGTTTGAGCGCAATATCCTGCTCGGCGAAGCCCGCTGGGGACAAGCGACCCACCTGATACTGCTGAACGATGACGACCGCGACGGGCTCATCCAGGCGCCGCGGGGCGATGATCTGGTCATTCGGGTCAAGGCCGTCGGCAGGCGGCCCCGACACCTGCGCATTGACATGCAGTTTGACACCGGCAGCCGCGAAGGTCAGTTGATGACCGCTGTCGGCTCGGACGAGTTTCGGTTCACGATCCCGCGCATCAGCCAGGGGCTGGTGCTGGGCCTGCGCGGCGGCGACGACCGGGTGGATGGCGTCCGCGTCGCGCTGGTCGATCGGCCGCGGGTCAGCGAAGCCCAGGTCCGGGTGTATCCGCCGGCGTATACGGCAGAACCGCCCTACGACTTGCGCAGCGGCAAGTCGCTCATCGAGGTGCTTCCGGGCAGCGAGGTCGAAATCGACATTGTCGTGAACAAGCCGGTGGCCCAGGCCACACTGGTGTGCGATCAGCAGGACATCGCCCCAGCCCAACCGCAGGCGGCAGGTTTCAGCACCCGCTTCGCGCCACAACACGATGCCACCTGCAGTTTCGCGCTGCTGGACGCCAACGGGCTGGCCAACACCGTCCGCCGCCAGTTCGTCGTGCGCCTGGTCCCCGACGCTCCACCGGTCGTCGAGCTGAACGTGCCGGGTGCTGGGGAGGTGCTGACGCCGCAGGCACAACTGCAACTGGCGCTGCAATTCAAGGATCGCTACGGGCTGGCCGAGGCCGCCGTAGTCTACCGCCTGGGTGATGCAGCGGCCGAGGACCACCGACTCCCCGCCGACGATCTGAATCCCGGCGCCACCCAACTCGCCACCACGCTGGCGCTGCGACTGCCCGAACTGGGCGCCGAGGAAGGCCAACGACTGACCCTCCAGGGCGAAGCCCGCGACGCCAACAACATCAGCGGCCCCGGAATCGGAACCTCCGCCCAGTACAGCTATCGCATCGTCAGCGCCGAAGCACTGCTGGCCGAACTCGGCCGCCGTGAACAGGAGTTTCAGCAGGAATTCGGGCGATTGGTCAACAGCCAGGAGCAACTCCGCAATGATCTGCTGAGCGCCGCCACCCTGGCCGCCCGCAATCCCGACGCACGCGATCCGCTGCGCGACCTGATGGCCGCGGCGGAACGACGCCAGCGCCAACTGGCTCGCCAGACCGGTCATGTCCGCGGGCAGTTTCAGCGCATCTTTGATGAGTTGGCCCTGAACCAGCTGGACACACCGCAGGTTCGCAAGCGGCTGATCGTCGGGATCGTGCGGCCGCTCGATGCCCTGGCCGCCCGCGCCCTGACCGAAGCCGCCGACGACATCGCTCGATTCGAAGACCCCCAGCGTTCGGTGTCGTTCGCGAACCTGGATCACACCCAGCAGGCGCTGCTCCAGGAGATGCAGCGGATCCTGAACCAGATGGCCCGTTGGGAAGGCTTCCACGAAACGCTGGGCCTGCTGCAGGCCGTGATCGATATGCAACGGCAGTTGAAAGAAGAAACCGACCGAACCTTGCACCACCAGTTGGACGACATCTTCGGCACGGAGGATAAGCAATGAGGCATCCGGCCCGAAACCCAACCAGCATCCGCAGGTGGCTGCGGCTGGGGGTCGCGCTGGCAGTGGGTCTGCCGGGCGCCGCGGCCCAGGAACCGCAAGCCAGCGCTCCGCTGGCAGCCAAGCAGGAAATGGTCCGCGACCGGCTGACCCGGCTCCAGGACCACATGTATCGATTGATTGAAACCCTCAAGGAGCAGGAGCCGGCCCAGGCCCAACGCCTGGAAGAAGCGCTGTCGCAGATGGGTGAGCTGGGCATTCGACAGCACCTCCAGGTCATCGTCGAGCTGCTGAACCGCGACCAGCTCGACCAGGCCGTCCAGAACCAGGAATCCCTGCTCACCGATCTGGGGAGCCTGTTGGCCCTGTTGATGGCCGAAGCGGACGACCCCGCGCGATTGGAAGCGGACATCAAGCGACTGGAAGCGCTGCTGCAAGACGTTGAGCAGCTCATCACCGCCGAACACGAACATCTGGAGGATGCCCGAGCCGCCGATCAAGCCATGAACTCCGGAAGACCCGACCCCCGATTGGCGGCGGCCATCAACGATCTGATCGCCGCCCAACAGGAACTCCACGACCGCACAGTGGCCCGTGATCAGGGCCAATCTGACACGCCGCCTGCAGCGCTGCGCGAGGCCCAGGCGGATCTTAAAGGCCGCGCCGAAGCCCTGGCCGGGGAACTGGGCGAGCGCCGGGAAGCACAGGCGGCCGACGGGCTGATCCGGGCGGCACAGAATATGGAGGATGCCACTTTGGACATGAGGGAGGACGCGCTGGCCGCGGCCCTCGATGCCCAGGAGGATGCCATCAAGGACTTGCAGCAAGCGCTGGAGCAGTTGAGCCGCACGCCCAACCCCAACGCGAAAGCACCCGAACTCGCCGCATTGGCCGACAACCAATCCGAGACCGCGCAGGACGCCAAGCGTCTGCTCACGGAAATGAAGGATCAAGGTCCGGCAACGCCGGGGCAGGACCCTGTCGAAATGGCGGCATCCCACATGGACCATGCCGCCGAGCAGCTCGGCCAACAAGGCGATCCGGCGGCCGCCGCCACCGAGCAAGAGCAGGCCCTGCAACAACTGGAACACGCCCAAGCCCAAATGAAACAGCGGCTCGATGAACTCAAGCGCCAGTTGCAGCAGCAGAAACTTGCCGACCTGGAAGCCCGATTTCGCGAGCTGCTGGTCGAGCAGGAAGCCGTCAACCGCAACACCCTCGAGTTGCACGCGCTGGGTGTCGCACACTGGCGGCGCACCCACCAGCTTCAGGCGATTGAACAGGGGCAGGTTCAACAGAAACTCAGCGGCAGCGCCCAGGAGTGCCTGGTAATTCTGCAGGAGGATGCCACCACCACCGTGCTGCCCCAGATGGTCGAGCAGCTTCGTGATGACATGGCGACCGCCGGCGGCCGGCTGCTACAGGCCCAGGTGGCCGAAGCCACACAGGCATTGCAGCAGGAGATTACCGCCACCTTGGAGGACATCCTGGAGGTGCTGGAACAAGATCCCCAGGCCCCCAATCCGCGGAATCAAGACCCACAGCGGCAGCAGCAAGCCACGTCGCCCGGCGAGCCGCCCTTGCTGCCAGATTCCGCGGAGCTCAAGCTGCTGACCCAGCTGCAGCAGCGGGTTTTCACACGCACGCAGCAGGCCAATCGCGTGCCGCAGCCGGACGTCAGCCGCCTGCTGCGGATTGCCGAAAAGCAGAAGCGAATCGCCGAAATGACCGAAGCCATGGACCGCAAGCTGAAATCAGGCGGCTCGCCGCCGGGGGCCCAACCATGAACGCCCTGCTGCTGGGTGTGGCCCTGGCGAACCTGCTGTCGCCCGCCGCGCCGCGCGCGACCGATGCCGCGGCCACCGCGCGCGACTTCGTGGCCTTTGTGGAACAGCAGGCCCACTATCCCCAAAGCGCCAAGGCCTTCATCCGCACCGAATGGCAGCGGCGGTCGACAGCCGACTTGAGCAACTTCATCCCCGAAGCACTTGCCGTGCTGTACCCCCGCTTCCAGGCCGGCTTGCAGGCGTTTGAGCGGCGCGAATTCAGCTACTGTGCCAAGATCATGGGCGAACTGTCGCTCAGCACTAACCCATACCTTGGAACCCACGCGGCGCTGTACCAATCCAGAGCGTTGCTTCAGGAACTGCATCTGGAGTATGCGGCCATGGTGCTGCAGTTCTATCTCCGGGAGGAGTTTGAGGCCACCCGTTACTGCACGGCCGCCGATGAGATGGCCTTCCAACTGGGCTTCTGCCAGTACCACACCTTTCGGTCCGACGCCGCTCGAGGGACTCTGGACGGTTTCCTGGAACGCTTTCCCGAAGCCGACCCGGCGCTGCGGGCTGCGGCCAAGAGCATGCTCAAAGACCTGCAGCAACCCCAGCCGCAGGACCTCGGCACCGCGTCGCACCTAATGGCCGATGCCGGCGGCTGGCTCCGCGAAGGCGATGCCGGCCTGGAGCCGCAGACGCGCCAGAAGAAGGCCCTCTTGATCTTGGAGGCCCTGACCCGCCGGGCAGAACAGCAGGAGCAGCAGAACCAGGGCCAAGGTCAGCAGAATCCGCAAAGTGCGCAGATGCCCAGTTCGCCGGCCCAGCAGTCGGCGGCTCCCGAGGGTCCGGCGGGCACCGGCGATCTGCGGGCCGCCCCGCGGGCCGCCCCGGGGGAAGTCTGGGGCCAGATGCGCCCGCAGGAGCGCGCCAAGGTCTTGCAACTGCTGCAGGACAACTTCCCGAGCCGCTATCGCGAGCTGGTGGAGCAATATTACAATGAACTTGCCAAAGAGCCGTAACCACGGCCTTCTGCGGACCGTCCTGATCCTCGGTGGGTTGACCCCATCGGCCCACGCGGACATTGCGGTGGCGCTCACCTGCCTGGACGGCAGCGTGGTTCGGGGCACCTGGAGCGGCACCGAAACGCCAGGCACCATCGCCGTCCGCACCCCGCGGCGCCGCGTCGAATTCGTCACCGAGGACCTCCTGGCGGTACACGTGGTCGATCCTTTTCCGCCCGCGGAGCGCCCGGACTGGCAGGTGACGGTGTGGACCACCAATGGTTCGCGCTTCCCGGCGGATTTCCTGGAATCGGACGGCGGCGCGGTCGTGGTCAAGACCTCCTTCGCGCCGCAGGTTCGGCTTCCGCTGGACCAGCTGTCCGCCCTACGCTGGAATCGGCACGCCGCTGCAGGAGAACACATCGACCGGCTGCTCGCGGAACCCGATCGTGTGCAAGACACGCTCCTGGGTATCCACGAGGGCACCATTCGACTCCTGAGTGGAACGGTCGACCAGTTGGGCAGCGACGGCGGCGTGTTCACCTACCGCGGCCGAACGCTGCGCTTCACGCCCGACAATACCGGCGGCATCGTGTTTGCCGCGATTCAGCGCCGGGATCCTGCGGCCCTCCGCTGTCTCCTGACCAATGACGACCGGATCGCCGGATCGCTACTGGCCACCACCGACGACACGCTGACTTTGCGTGGCGTGGCCGACTTGCCCATCACCCTAGCGCTGCCGACGATCTCGGCCTTGACCTTCAGCAGTGACCGCGTGGTGTTCTTGAGCGAGCTTGAACCGAGCGACGTTGAGCACCACAACCTGATGGATGTGCCCTGGACGGTTCGTCGCGATCGCTCGGTGACCAACCAGCCAATGACCCTGGAGCGCCAGGTCTACGCCCGCGGCATCGGCGTCCACGCCAACACCTCGGTCAGCTACCGTCTCGACACCCCATTTCGATCGCTGGCCGCGACCATCGGCATCGATGACGCGGTCCGCCCGGCGGGATCGGTCGTGTTCCTCGTGGTGGGTGACGGCGTCGAGTTGTTCCGCAGCGATCCCGTCACCGGACGGGACCCGCCGCAGGACATTCTGGTCCCGCTGGAGGACGTCCGAACCTTGACCCTGGCGGTGGACTCGGCCGATTTGCTGGACTTGGGAGACCACGCCGACTGGGCCAACGTTCGCCTCATCAAGCCGGACCGCACGGCCCCACGACTTCCCCCGCCCGCGTCCAGCGATTAGCGTTTCACCGGACGCCCGGGAATGCCGGCCTTGCCCACCTTGACTGGTCACCTGTTTCCGCGATAGAACACCAGGGGTAGGCCGCGTCTGCGAATTCCGGCACCCGAGGGAGACTTCCGCCACCCAGAGGAGGAAACGCTGGTGAATCATCAAACCCACTCTGCGCTCGGTTGGAGCTGCGCCCTGCTGATCCTGCTGCACGCCGGTTGTAGCGGGACGACCACCCCCGGCCCCTCCGGCAACGGCAACGCCAACTCCGCCAATGACAACACCAACTCCAGCAATGCCAACGACAACGGCTCGGGCGACGGCGGCAAGAATGCCGCCTGTGCCGACGACGATCTGTGCAACGTGTCCTGTTTCATGGACGCGGATCTGCCCATCGACCCGGATTGCACCAATGCCGACATCTGCGACCAGACCGGTGGCTCGGAGAACAACGGCTTTTGCTGCACCCCTGACCTGAACTGTGACACCGACTGCCCCGAGGCGGATCCGGAATGTGCCCAGGCGGGCATCGTGGATGGTCAGTTATGTGCTGACTTCTGCGAGACCGCTGGGGACGGCGACTGCAGCGACGGCGGTTCGGGCGCGACCGGGTCGGCCTGCGACTTCGGTGGCGATTGCACCGACTGCGGATCGCGGAGCATGGACGACGCCAGCGAGAATGACCTGGAGTGCTTCGTGTCGGCGTTCTGCTGCAGCGGCGATCAACTCTGCGACGACGGCTGTGCCGACCCCGACCCCGACTGCGACCCCTGACCCCCCCCGCGACCAGACCTGCCGATGGGCGGGTCAACCACCGGCGGCGGACTTTCCGGGATGCATTTCATACATGATCAACAGCGACAGCAACCAACTGAGCGTTGACTCAGCGCCCTGGTTCAGGTTGACACCGTGCGCTGCGAGCCCGTCGCAACAGCCCCGCGTCTTGAAATCAACCAGGCTCAAACCCAGCGCGTTGCGGCCCAGAAACCAATCGAAGCAGGCCCGCATCTGCGTCAGCCACTGGGCGTCCCCGGTGGCCTTGTAGGCTGCCTTGCAGGCCCCCACGAAGGCGGCGGCGTCGATCGGTTGCTGGTCGAACGCAGCTTTTTCCTGACCGCGCTGCCACCAGCCACGGTTGCCGACCAGCGCCATCTGCCCATCGGGCGTGATGTGCGTCTCCAGCAGCCAGCGCAACGAGCGAATGCCGCACTCCAGAAGATCCTCGCGCTGCAGCATATCGCCCGCCAGAATCAACGACTGCGGCACTCGGGCGTTGTTGTAGGTCAGCGTGTCCAGCGGGAACACCCAGTCGTCGGACTGGTTGCGGCTGTATTGCTCATAGATGGCGTTGCTGATCTGGGTCATCAGCTCGCGAATGGCCGGGGCGTCGTCATGGCGCAGGTATTCACTGAACCCCAGAACACACACCGCCCGGGCTCGGAGGTGCTGGAACGCGCGGGTGGTTCCGGCGGCCCGGTGGAACAACTCGGTGGCCAGCGATACATCCTGAGCCCCCGGCGGATGGCTGATCAGATAGCCTAGGGCCCAGATCGCCCGGGAATGACAGCCTTCGGATCCCTGCTCGTCCAGCCAGGTGCGATCATAGGCCATGAAGTTGCGAAAACTGCGGTGCTCTGCGTTCCAGGCGTGGTGCAGAAACGACAGGTAGCGGTCCAGATACGGCAGCACGTCGGCATTGGCCAGCAGCCGGTAGCTCATGGCGGCGACCAGCAAGGCTCGGGCGTTGTCGTCGGTGCAGTACCCGTGGTTGCGGTCGGGCGAGGCGTAGGTGGCGTGTTGCAGGATACCGGTATCGTCGGATAGGCGAAACAGGTGATCCAGCCGAACTTCGGGCAACGACAACCACGAGGCTGCTTTGCGACGGGCGGGTTGTTGCACGCGCGGTGCATGCTCCCGAATCACGTCACTAAAGACCGCGTCGTATTCCCTTGCCACCACCGGCCAGATCATCTGGCGACCGAAGGCATAGGCCCGCTTCCGGACGTCCAGGCGGCGCCGGGGATCGGACAACAACTCTCCGATGGCCCGGGCCAGGCCCGCCGCATCGTTGAAGTCGACCAGGCAGCCGCGGCCGTCGGCCAGCAACTCCTGGGCGTACCAGTAGGGCGTGGACACCACCGCCTTGCCGCAGGCCACGGCAAATGCCAGGGTCCCGGAAACGATTTGCTCCTTGGAACGGTACGGCGTGACATACAGGTCCGCGGCCTTCAGAAAATCCAGCAACAGCGGTAGGTTGACATAATGATTGTGGAAGAACACGTTGGACGATAACCCCAGGTCCACCGCCAGGCGCTCCAACCCCAGGCGATACGATTCGCCGGATTCGCGAACCACCCCCGGATGCGTGGCCCCCAGGATCATGTAGGCTACGTCGGGGTGCTGCGGCACCACCTGAGCCATGGCCTGCAGCATGGTCTCGATGCCTTTGCTCGGTCCCAGAAGCCCGAAGGTCAGGATGACCGGGCGACCCCTGACCTTGAAGCGATCCTTGAAGTCCTCGGGATTGTGAAACGCAACGTCCGGCGTTCCATGGGGGATGACCCGGATTTTCTCATCGGGGACGCCGTAGACGTCGGTCAGCAACGACCGGGCACGCTGGGCCAGCGGAACCACCACGCTGCTGAGTTCCGCAATGCGGGCCAGCGTCCGGCGCTGCCCGTCGCCCGGTTCGCTGAGCACGGTGTGGAACGTTGCTGCGATCGGTTTGTCCAAGCGCTCCAGCAGTTCGATGATCATGGCCCCGTCATTGCCGCCGAACAGTCCGTACTCGTGCTGCAGGTTGATGATGTCGGCACTGCCGGCGTTCAGGAAGTCGGCCGCGTTGCGATAGTCGCTGCGCTGGTGCTGGCGGATGACGAACTGGACCTGCGGACCGTACTGGTATTCGCGGTTGCTGTCGTTCACCGCGACAATCCCGAGATGCGGATCTTCGGTCAAGGCGCAGTGATGCACGAATTCAGCCAGATTGGTGGCCAGGTCGTTGGAGAACGTCGCGATACCACACTGCCGTGGGATATAAGACGACACCACGGCGACGTTCGGGGTCCGGTCGGACATCACAGGCTCCTGCAGCATTCATCCGCGGCCCGCGGCGTGCCGGGGCGGATGAGTTGTGTGAGCGAACGCCGTGCACCGGAAGCACGGCCCGGTCTGTTGTAGCACAGGATCGCGCTTTCGTCACGCCGGGGAATCGGGCGGCCGCGGCGATCGTGCCTGCCGCCACCGGGGCCCGGGGTGCCGGCAGCGGATCAGCGCGACGCAGACGGGTACTGCGGGTCCAGCCGGCGTAACGCGCCACGGCGCAGCCGCTGCAACGGTTTGACCACGGCGCGATGCACCTTGAGATACCCGGGAAGCTTGTAGGATTCGTCCAGCTGCTCGGCGGACAGTTGATCCGGACGCGTGCGGCGGCGATGCTTGAGCAGATGATAGGAATCCATGTCCTGCAGCAAGTCACGAATCCAGCACAGCGGCGGCAGCCGGCCGAGCCGCCCGGGAAGGTGCCACGAAATCTGGAAGTCAATCAGCGACGGACGGCCGTTGTGATCGACGATGATGTTCTCGCACTTTTCGAGATCGACGTACGCCATACCGCGGGCATGCATGCGGTCGATGATCTGCTCCAGCGCTCCGAAGAATTCGTCGCCCACCGCCTCGTCCGCACGCATCGGGTGGCCAACGACGTACTCGTGGACAAAGCCGCAGTCGCCCCAGAGACCCATGAACCGCGGGACAGGCTCAAGATCCGCCAGCGCCTGGTAGATGAGGGCCTCGCGCCGGGCCAGAAAGCGCCCGATCCATCGACCCGGCAGCCCCAGGAGGTCGGCCATGCGGTTGATCTTGAGCACCACCTGGTGACCGTCGCGGCGGCGCAACAGGCCGGTCGCCGCAAAGAAGTCATGTTTGAACACGTGGACCAGTTCATAGCGGCCCTCCGGCAGGTCCAGTGTTTGCGGGAAGCAGGACCGTCCCAAGGCCTTGAGTACGGCGGGAGCCCTTCGAGCAGCAGACTTCATGACCGTCGCATTGTACCGCCGGCGACTGCCGGCGACATCCCCGGCGCGTCCGGGGCTTGGCAGGGTGGCCCGGCCGTGCATAATGGACCGCCATGTTCAGCGTCATGGTAGAGCGCCACTTCCAGGCCACCCACGCCGTGGCCCAGCCGGACGGCACCCTGGAACCGTTGCATGCCCACGACTGGGTGATCCAGGCATCCTTCGAGGCCGAGCAGCTCAATGCCGACGGGTTCGTCGTCGACTTCGTGCGCGTCCAGGACATCCTGGGCGGCATCTTGCAGCCGCTGACCGGCGCCAACCTCAACGAACACGAGTGGTTCCGCGGGCGGGGCACGTCGGCCGAACTTCTGGCCAGGCGCCTGTTCGACACCCTGGATACGCCGGCCTGGGCGCCGGCCCGGCTCGAGCAGGTTCGCGTCCGTGAGGCGCCGGGTTGCTGGGCCGCTTACCGCAGACGACCGCCGCACCCTCCACCGGCCGATTGACGGCGCGGGCTGCCGCCGACCGGTCCGAAGGTGCCGTGGCGGGCCTGCGGGCCTGCGGCACGCGACATCGAACTCGCCAATCGGCCGCGAATTGACGATAATTCAGCCGGGCGCTAAGATAGCTTGGCTTGGCGACTGGAGTTTCGATGGGCACGACCTGCCAACGCTGCGGCAAAGAACCTGCGACGGTGCACCTGACTGACCTGCTCAAGGGTCAGAAAAAAGAGCGCCACCTGTGCAACACGTGTGCCGAGGAGGAAGGCCTGGTCCCGCAGCAGGCACCCCTCAATGAAATCCTGAGCAAGTTCGTCATGCAGAAATCGGCGGTCAAGGAACTGGTCGACCTGACCTGCGAGCAATGCGGGATGACTTTCGTCGAATTCCGCAGCCACGGCCTGCTGGGATGCCCCAACGATTATGACGCCTTCCAGAAGGCCTTGGAGCCGCTGTTGGCCCGATCTCACGAGGGTGCCGTCCAACACATCGGCAAGCTCATGCCGCGGATCGGGGACCAGTTCAAGGTTCGCCAGGAACTCATGCAACTGCGCAAACGGTTGCAGCGGGCCGTTGATGACGAGCAGTACGAAGAAGCCGCTCGCCTGCGCGACCGCATCTCCACCTTGGAATCCTCATGAGCCTGATTGATGAATTCACCCAGCACTGCGGCGAGTGGCTCAGCGGCGGCGGGCCGCTGAGCGACGTGGTCATTTCATCGCGGATTCGGCTGGCCCGCAACCTGGCCAGCTTCCCGTTCTTAAGCAAGGCAGACGAAGGTCAGCGGCGGCAGATCTACCGGCTGCTCTACGAGCGCATCTCCCAGACCGACCTGGGATCCCGGGTGGTCTTCGTCGACATCGAGGAGGTCGCTGAGCTGGACCGCCAGGTGCTGGTCGAGCGGCACCTGATCAGCCGACAGCACGCCGAAGCGGAAGGCACGCGCGGCGTGGCCGTCACGCCGCAAGAGACCGTGGCCCTGATGATCAATGAGGAGGACCATCTGCGCATCCAGGTCATCCGCAGCGGGTTGCAGTTGCGCGAGCTGTGGGACGAGATCAACCGCATTGATGACCAGCTTCAAGAACGCATCGATTTCGCCTTTCACGAGCGCTACGGCTTTCTGACCGCCTGCCCCACCAACGTCGGCACCGGGATTCGCGTCTCGGTCATGCTGCACCTGCCGGCCCTGCAACTGACCGGCGAGCTCGAAAAGGTGTCGCGGGCCGCCCGGGACATGCGGCTGGCGGTTCGCGGGCTGCACGGCGAAGGCACCGCGGCCACCGGCGACTTCTACCAGGTCTCCAACCAGACCACCCTGGGCAAGCGCGAGGTCGACATCATCGACGAATTCTGCGACACCGTGATCCCGCGGATCGTCAACTATGAGAAGCTGGCCCGCGAGGTGCTCGTCCGCGAACGGGTCGCCGCCCTGGACGACAAGATCTTCCGGGCCTACGGCACCTTGGAGAATGCCCGGACCCTGAGCACCGAAGAAACGCTCTATCTGTTGTCGCACCTGCGCATGGGCGTCAATATGGGGCGCTTGCCGAACGTGCCGCTGACCACCATCAATGAACTGTTCATCAAGACCCAACCGGCCCACCTGCAAAAGCTCAAGGGCACCGCCCTCGACGGCGAACAGCGCAGCATCGCCCGGGCGGAATACATCCGCCACCGCCTGGCCGAGAATAACTGACGGGCCGCTACCGGCGTTTCAGCCAATCGTCGGAAACGTGCTTGGCCCGTAGGCGCTGAGCGCGCTGCACTTCGTCGCGGGTCCAGGCGCCCGGTTCCAGGGCAACCTCAAGCTTCCGGGCCAGGGCCTGGAGCAGCGGTTCGAGCAGGGCCTCGTCGGCCAGGGCCAGGTGTTCCTGCACCGCCGCCGCCGGCTGTTGGGGGTAGCGGCGGGCCATGATGATCGAGCCGTGCTGCAAGACGCCGGTGGGGGTCCGGCGCTGGGCGCTGCCAGCCAGCTTGTCGGCACCGATCAGCACATCCAGGCCGTGCCGGCGGGCAAAACAGAAGAATGGGCCGCGATGCGCCGAACTATCGTCACCGGCCTGGCACCGCGCTGCACGGACCCCGATCGTCGCCAGAGCCTCGATCAGGGCGTCGTGAACCCGTTCATACAACCGGGTGGCCCGCCGGCACACCAGCGCGTGGCTTGCCGGAACGGCCACCGCGTAGGTCCATTCACGATCATGAAGGATCGCGCCACCGCCGGTGGTGCGACGGACCACGGCCAACCCGCCGGCGGGATCCGGAAGCGCCTCATATTCGGCGAAGTGCTGGAAGTAGCCCAGCGAGATGGTCGGCGGATCCCAGCGGTAGAAACGAACGGTCGGCGGTGAATGGCCGGCGCTGACCGCTTCGAGGAGCGCTTCGTCGCGGGCCATGTTGGTCACGCCATCAGCGGCGGCATCAATCAGCAGGCGGAAGGAAGACACGGACACTCCTGCAGGCAGGCTGCTCACGAGGTCCAGCAGACATTCGGCTTCCGCGCGGCGGCGACCTCATCGAGCCGTCCAACGGTGGCATTGTGCGGCGCTCCGGTAAGCAGCTCCGGCGCTTCAACGGCTTCGCGGGCGATGCGGATCATGGTCTCCGCGAAGGCGTCGAGGGTCCGCAGCGATTCGGTCTCGGTAGGCTCAATCATCAGGCAATGCGGAATCGGCCAGCTCATGGTCGGCGGATGGAAGCCGTAATCGATCAGGCGCTTGGCAATATGCGTCTCGCTGATCCCGGGAAACTCGGGCACCATGATGAATTCGTGGGCGTAGGGGCCTGGAATGGGAAACGCGTAATGCCGGCTCAGCCGGGCGGCCAGGTAGTTGGCCGAGAGCACCGCCCGCTCGCTGACCTGGCGCAGCCCTTCGGCACCGAGGGCGCGTATATACGTATAACAGCGCACCAGCACGCCGATCTGGCCGAGAAACGACCGCACCTTCCCGATGCTGTGCGGCCGATCTTCCTGCAACTCGTAGCATCCGTCGGGCCGGCGAACCACCTGCGGAACGGGCAGATACGGCCGCAACGCCTCGGCGACGGCCACCGGCCCGGCGCCCGGCCCGCCCCCACCGTGCGGCGTGCTGAAGGTCTTGTGGGTGTTGAAGTGCATCACATCCACGCCGAAATCGCCGGGCCGCATGATCCCCAGCATGGCGTTCATGTTGGCCCCGTCGAGATACAGCAGGGCGCCGTGCTCGTGCAGAATCTCGGCGATGTCGCCGATCTGGGCGTCGAAGATCCCGACCGTGTTCGGATTGGTGATCATCAACGCCGCCGTGTCCCGGTCGACCTGGCGGCGAAGATCGTCCAGGTCGATCCGCCCATCGGGCCGGGCGGCCACCGTCTGGGTGTGCCGGGCACACATCCGGCAAGTGGCCGGATTGGTTCCGTGCGCCGAATCGGGCACCAACACGTTGGGTCGGGCCTGGCCGCGATCGCGGTGGTAGGCCGTGATCATCATCAACCCGGTCATCTCGCCGTGGGCGCCGGCCGCGGGTTGCAGGGTCACCTCCGGCAAACCGGCGATCTCCTGCAGGAACTGGCGCAGGGTGAAGAGCAACTCCAATACGCCCTGAACCTGATCGACCGGCTGATAGGGATGCAAATGGGCGAAGCCCGGCAGGGCGGCAGCCCGCTCGTTGACCCGCGGGTTGTACTTCATGGTGCAGGAGCCCAGCGGGTAGAAATTGGTATCGATGCTGAAGGTGCGGTGGGCCAGCCGCGTGAAGTGGCGGACCAGGTCGAGTTCACCGACCTCGGGCAACGGCGGCGGTCCATCGGCGAGCAGGTCGCGGGGCACGACCTCGCAGGGGTCGACCGCCGGTGCATCGGACCCGGGCAGGTCCACCGCACAGCAGCCGGGCGTGCTGCACTCGAAGAGCAATGGGCTCACCGGATCAGGAATTCGCCGGTCGTGGAACTGGGCTTCAGTCATGCAGCGCATCTCCCACACGCAGGAACTCAAGTGCCCTGGAGTACCGCCACCAGGCGGTCAATGTCCTGCCGGGTCCGGTTCTCGGTCACCGCCACTAGAAAACAATCGGCCAGCTCCGGGTACCAGCGTCCCAGAGCCGGTCCCACCAGCACGCCCTGGCGCGCCGTGGTGCTGAGCACCTCCGCGCAGTCACGGTTCGTGCAGCGCACCACGAATTCCTTGAAGAAGGGCGCCTCCCAGGCCAGCGCGAAACCGTCGAGGGCGGCGACCCGCCGGGCGGCGTCATGGGCCTTTTCGAGACAGGAGCGTGCAGCGCGAGCCAGCCCCTGGCGACCCATTGCGGCCAGATAGACCGTCGCCCGCAGGGCCAGCAAACCCTGGTTGGTGCACACGTTACTGGTCGCTTTCTCCCGGCGGATGTGCTGCTCGCGGGCCTGCAGCGTCAGGCAATAACCGCGGCGCCCGTCGCGGTCGGCCGCAAGGCCGACCAGCCGCCCGGGGATCTTGCGCAGGTAGTCGCGCCGGCAGGCCAGCAGCCCCAGCAGCGGTCCGCCGTACGATTGCGGAATGCCCAGCGGCTGACCTTCGGCCACCACGATATCGGCACCCAACTGACCGGGGCGTTTGAGCAGCGCGCAACTGATCGGGTCGACCGACATCACCAGCAGGGCTCCGGCCTCATGGGTCGCGGCGGCGATCGCCGGCACGTCTTCGAGGGCGCCCAGGAAGTTGGGGTGCTGCAGGACCACCGCGGCCGTGCGGTCGTCGAGCGCCGCCCGGATGGCGTCCGGCGGGGTCTGCCCGCGACGGGCGGCGACCACGTCGACCGCCATCGGCGATTCCCGCACGTAGGTCTGCAGCACCTGTCGCAGGTCAGGATGGGCGGTCTCGCAGACGATGGCCCGCTGCCGCCCGGTCACCTGACCGGCCATCATCACCGCCTCGGCGGCGGCGGAGGCCCCCTCGTACAGCGACGCGTTGGCCACATCCATGGCGGTCAACTGGCAGACCATGGTCTGAAACTCGTAGAACGCCTGCAAGATGCCCTGGGACGCCTCCGCCTGGTACGGCGTGTACGCGGTCAGGAATTCGCTTTGCAGCGCCAAGTGGTCGACCAGCGTCGGGATAAAGTGATCGTAAATGCCGCCGCCCAGAAAGGAAGTCTGCGCCGTGGTCGGCCGGTTGCGCGCGGCCAACCGGTGGAGGTCCGCCAGCAGTTCCGGCTCGGACAGCCCGGCGGGCAGATTCAGCCGGCCGCGCACCCGGTGGGTGTCATCGAGCCCCGCGAACAGAGCGTCGATGTCGGGCACCCCGATGGTCGCGAGCATGGTGCGAACATCATGATCGGTCAGTTGGGTGTAGTCCATGGTCCGCTCCCCGTCCGGCTGCCGCCGGACGAGTTCTATTATAGGGCCCCGCCCGGCAGCGGGTCATCCGGCCTGGGTGAAGGCGTTGCGTTTGTAGATCTTGGTCTCGAGCGACCGGACGTAGTCGGTCCAGTCGGCATCGTCGTCGTTGTCGGTGTCGATGGCATGGAGATACTGATAGATCTTGGCGTCCAGATTGTCCAAGTAGTGCACGGCGATGGCCTCGGGGATCGCCGGAATCTTGGGACTGCCGTATTCGATGCGGCCGTGATGGGCCAGCACGATGTGCTGCACCAGCCACTTCTTCTGATCCGGAAACGGCCGGCCGGTGGACTGCTCGACCTCGCGAACCTTGTCTTCGACCAGGACCACCCCATGGGCCAGGTGGCCCAGTAGCTGACCCTGATCGCTGTAACGAAAACTGGTGCCATAGGTCAGCTCGATGGTCTTGCCGATGTCGTGCAGGAAGACCCCGGTCAGCACCAGGTCCAGGCTCAGCGCCGGATAACGCGGGATGACCAGCCGGGCGATTTCCAGCAGGTTCAGGGTGTGTTCCAGCAGCCCGCCGATGTAGGCATGGTGCATGACCACGGCCGCCGGCGCCTGCTTGAAACGGGCCACCAGGGGCTCATCTTGCACGAAGGCGGCGACCAGGTGCAGCAGGTCGGGATCCTGAATGGTCCGCAGGATGTCCTTGACTTCGGTCCACATCTGCTCGACGTCCCGCTGGGTGCAGGGCATGAAGTCGGCCAGGTGCAACCCGTCTGCCGCAACGGCGTCCATACCGTCGATGATGAACTGGAGGTTGCCCTTGTAGCTTTCGGTCCGACCGCGCACCCGGATGAACCCGCCGTCGGGCATCATCCGGTACTGTTCCTCGGTCGCCTGCCAGATCCGGGCCGGAATCTGGCCGGACTTGTCGGCCAGCACCGCGTGAATATACAACGAACCATTGGCCGTGGTCCGCAGATCCTTGGAACGGATTAGAAACACCGCGTCGGCAACTTGCGCTCCGGGCGCCAACTCGTTGATGTAGCGGTGGGCCATGATCGTTCCCCTCGGGCAGCCGGTGCGGGTTCGGACAACGTTCCGGGCGGATCGCCCGCGGCATCTTAACCCATCGCCGGCGGTCCCGCTACCGTCAAAAAGACGCGCGCCGACTCGCGGGTGACTTGAATTTCACAGCGATCGCCGGTATTGATACCGCCGATGCGCTGGCGCGAATTCTTCATCCCAACCGCCAAGGAGACACCGGCAGACGCCGTGGTCCCGTCGCATTCCCTGATGATCCGCGCCGGGCTGATCAGGCAGTTGGTGGCCGGTGTGTACATCTATCTGCCGCTGGGCTGGCGCGTGCTCCAGAAAGTCGCCAACATCGTCCGCGAGGAGATGAACCGCGCCGGCGCCATCGAGTTGCACATGCCGGCCATGCAGCCGCTGGGCCTGTGGCAGGAAACGGCCCGCGACCAGGCCATGGGCGACACCCTGATCCACCTGCCCGACCAGCCCTGGCGCAGCGGCACGGTGCTGGGACCGACCCACGAAGAGGTGGTCACAGAGGTGGTCCGCAGCTTCGTCAACAGTTACAAGCAGCTGCCCATCAATCTGTACCAGATCCAGACCAAGTTCCGCGACGAAAAGCGGCCCAAGAGCGGCGTCCTGCGGACCCGCGAGTTCCTGATGAAGGATGCCTATTCCTTCGACGTCGACCCCGCCGGCATGAATGCGAGCTACGAGAAGATGTACCAGGCCTACTGCCGGCTGTACGCCCGCTGCGGCCTGCCGTACCTCGCGGTGGAGGCCGACAGCGGGGCCATCGGCGGAGAGGTCTCCCATGAGTTCATGGTGGCCACCGACGCCGGGGAAGACGTGCTGGTCAGCACCGCCGACGGCAGCTATGCCGCCAACGTCGAGCGGGCCGAAGTCGCGGCGCCGGCCGATCCGGGATGCCCTGCCGAAGCGCCGTTGCAACAGGTCCACACGCCGGGTCTGACCTCGGTGGAGCAGGTCAGCGCTTTCTTGAAGTGCCGTCCGGCGGACATGATCAAGACCATGATCTTCGAGGCCGACGGCGAGCCCGTGGTGGTCCTGGTTCGGGGCGATCATGAAGTCAACGAAGCCAAGCTCCGCAAGGCGTCCGGCGCTCAGCAGGTCGCCCCCGCCCCGCCGGCCGTCATCGCAGCGCTGACCGGTGCGCCGGTCGGGTTTGCCGGCCCCGTCGGTCTGCACGCCCGCATCCTGGTGGACCACGCCGTCGGGGTCATGCACAACGCCGTGACCGGTGCCAACAGCGCTGACACGCACCTGGTCGGCGTCAATCCGAGACGCGACTTTCCCGTGCCCCGGACGCTGGACCTGCGCTATGCCGCCGCCGGGGACCATGCGCTGAACGGCAGGCCGCTGGAATTCCGCAAGTGCATCGAGGTCGGCCATGTGTTCAAGCTGGGCACCAAGTACTCCGATGCCATGCGGGCTCATTTTCTGGACCCCGCGGGCCAAAGTCGCCCGTGCGTGATGGGCTGTTACGGCATCGGGGTCAACCGGATCATCGCCGCGGCCATCGAAACGCACCACGATGCGGGCGGCATCATCTGGCCGATGTCGATCGCGCCGTTCCAGGTGCTGTTGTGCTGCCTGGATACCAACGACGCCGAGGTGCGGGCGGCCAGCGAACGCATCCACGACCAGTTGACGGCCCGCGGCCTCGAAGTCCTGCTCGACGATCGCGAGGTCCGGCCTGGCCCCAAGTTCAAGGACGCAGACCTGATCGGCATTCCCATTCGGATCACGGTGGGTCGAAAAAGTCTGGCCGACGGGCAGGTCGAGATCAAGGATCGCGCGGCCGATGCCGTGGACAAGCTCAGCGTGGAGGCGGTTATCGAGGAAGCTGCCGACCGTGTTCGCCGGGCGCTCGAGCAACTGGAGCGCTGACCCCCCCCAGCCGCCCTACCCACCGAACAGCTTGAACTTGCGTTTGCGCTTGGCGTTGGCCATGGCATCCTTGCGATGCCGCAACTCCAGGCGGGCCTGCTCCAGCAGTTCCTTGTCAGAGCCCTTCATGCCCATGCGCTTCAACATCCGTACGGTCGCGGCCAATTCGGGCTCGACCTGATCGAGGTCGACAACCTCAGCGGCGGCGGTCGGGGCGCTCTCGATGACGGTCTCGGCATCGGGATCCACCGACGGGCTGTGATGGTCGTCCTTCGGGTGGTGGCCGGCGGCGCTGCGGCGCACCTCGACAATTTGATCATCCGACAGGGTGATCACCGCTTCGGCGGTGTCCAGATGATCCGCCGCCACACTGGACTCCGCCCCTTCCGCCACCGGCGGGGCCGGTCGCGCCGGACCGGCCTGCCCGCTGGCAAGTGCCTGGCGCTCGGTGTCGAGGTGCTGCCGGGCGCGGCGCCATTGTGCTTCGGCGGCGCTGAGCTGCTGTTCGCGGCCCTGCAGGTCATGGGCCCGGCGATCCAGCTCGGCGGCCTGACGATTGAGATCCGACTCGCGCTCGACCGCCGCGGCCTCCCGGTTCTGCAAGGCCGTTGCGGCCTCCCGAACGTCGCTGTGATTATCGGTAGCGGCCTGCTCGGCCTGCCGCAGGCGGGCCTCCAACTCCGCAGCCCGGCGGGTCAGAAGTTGCTCGTGCTCGACCGCAGCCGCCGCCCGGGCGCGGGCCTCGGCCACCAGGCTTTGCAATTCCTGCTCCCGGGTCCGCACTTGTTCCTGCTGCAGGCGCAACTGGCGACTCAATTCCTGGGCGGCGGTCCCGCGCGACTTGAGCACGTCGTGGTCGCTGCTGAGTTGGGCACACTGTTCCTGGAATTCGGCCCGGGCGGTTTCAAACTCGTCGCGTTCGCTGCACAGCGTCTGTTGGGCCGCGGCCAGCTCCTGCGCACGTGCTTCCAGCTCGGTCGCGCGGCGCTGCTCGGCGTGCTGGCGGGCGGCAATCTCGGCCTCGAGGTCCTTCAGACGGCTTGACCAGGCCGCTGCTGATTCCTGGTCCTGCGCCAACTGCGAACTCTGGTTGGTGATCCGGGCCGCCCGGGATTCCAACCCAGCGCGCTGTTTCTGCAGCTCGGCGGCGGCCGCGGCCAGCTCCATGTCGCGTGCCTTGGCCGCTTCCGTCAGTGACTTGAGTTCAACCGCGCGGGCCTCGACCTGCTGCTCGCGCTCGGCCAGCCGGGCGGCCCGTTCGGCACTCTGGGCGCGCTCGGCGTCGAGGGCTGCACCGCCACCCGCCACCGCCTGTTGCCGCTCCCGGAGCCCATTGCGGGCCTCCGCGAGGCGCTGCTCCTGGGCGGTGAGTTCCTGCTCCCGCCGTGCCATGGATTCTGCCAGCGCGGCGATCTCGTGTTCGTGCTCGCTGGTTTCCCGGTTGTGGCGCTGCATTTCCTGGAGCTGAACCGCGAGCTGTTCTTCGATCTGCTTGAGATCGGATTCCTTGGCGGCCAGGATCGCTTCCAATTCAGACAGTTTCTGGTCGCGCTGCTCCAGATCTTCAGACCTCTGGGTCAGCGCCGTTTCGACCACGCGGGCGTCTTCCTCGGCGGCCTGCAGCGTGCGCCCTTTGGCGGTGAGCAGTCCCTCACGCTGGTCGAGTTGCCGTTCGCGATGATCGAGCTTCTCGGAAGCGTCCTGCAACTCCTGGACCATTCCCCGGACGTTGCCATCCTGATCGGCGACGCGGGTGAACCGCTCCTGCAGTTCGGCGTCCAGGCGCAGGAGTTGTGCTTCGCGGGCTTGGTGATGTTCGGATTGGCGGGCCAGTTCGCCGGCCAGGGCCTGCAACTCGTCGTCATTGCGTGCGGCCAGGGTCGCGGCCTGCTCGATGTCCTCGGCCTTGGCGTTCAGTCCCTCCTCGAGCTGCCGCATGCCGGCTTCCCACTTGGACAGCGATGCCGCCAGGCGATCCTGCTCGACCGCCCGTGCTTGGAGGGCCTCCTGTTCGCGGGCCAAAGCCTGCTCGGACTGCTTGGCGGCCTGCGTCAACACGGTCAACCGTTCCTCGCGTTTGTTTAACTCCGACTCCAGCGCCGCGCAGCGGGCCTCGCGGGCCTGGCACTCGGCCGTCTGCTCCTCCAGGCGCCCGGCCAACGCCTGGTGGGCCTGCTCGCCGGACCGCAGCGCCTGTTCGCGCTCCGCGAACGATTGCGCCTGCAATTCGACGTCGCGGATCATCGACGCCTGGGCCGCACGCTGCTGGTCCAGTTGCTGGCGCACCGCCTCCAATTCGCGGCGCTCGTCGGCCAATGTTCTGCCGCGCGCGTCCAGGTCGGCCTCCAGTTCGCTGGTCTGGGCCTGCCGGCGATCCAGGTCGGAAGTCTGCCGAGCCAAGGCTTGCTGCTGCTCCTTGAAGGCGTTGTGCTCCGCGCCGAGTGCCTGCTCGGACTCCTTGAGTTTGCGCTCCCGGGCCCCCAGCTCCACGCCCTGGCGGCGAAGTTGTTCTGCTTCCTGCTCCAGGCGAGCGGCTTCCTGCTCGGCAAGATTCTGAGCCCGGGCCAGTTCACCGCGCTGGTTCTTGAGCTGGGCTTCCTGCTCGGAGACCCGCAGGCTGGTGTCCAGCAGGCCGGCTTCCATGCCCTTGAGCCGCTGCTCGCGCTCGGCGAACGACTGCTGCTCGAGTGCGACGCGCTGCTCGCGTTCCTTGGTCTTGAGGTTGCCGGCCTCCACGCCGGCCAAACCGGTGGCCAGGTCCTGCTCGCACCGGGCGACTTCCTGCAGACGGCGTTCGAGGGCCTGCTGTTCGGCCAGACCGGCACGATCGCGGGACTCCAACGCGACTTCCCGCTGGTCCAGGGCTGCGGCGCGCTCGGCGAGCCGGCTGTCCAACTCCGCCAGAAGATCCTCCCGCGCCACCGGTTGGGCGGCCGCCAATGCGTCTTCCCGCGCACGCAGCTCGGCTTCCCGCAGATCCAGTTCGGCGGTCCGACGTTCCAATTCCACCTGGCCCTGCGCCACCTCCTGCTGGCGCGAATCGCACTCGGCCTCCCGGCGGGCCACCGCGGCCGACCGGGACTGCCATTCGGCCTGGCGAGCTTCGTCAGACGCCTCGGCGGCTGCGGCACCCCCGACACCGGTATCCATGAGCGCCAACGCGGCACTGTCTCCGGGTTCCAGGTCCATCCCGCCGGCACTGCCCTCCAAGTCCAGCGCATCGTCTTCCAGGATCAGGTCTCCGCCGGAATCCTGCGCCGTCCGGGGCGGACCGGCGGTTTCCCGGCCGCGCGCTCCTTGGGCCATCCGCACCCGGTAGACATCGCCGCCGAAGCCCAGCGTATCGCCGGGTGCCAGGTAGGCCAGAGTGACCCGCCCGCCGTTGAGATGGGTGCCGCCGGAACTGGCCAGGTCACAGACCACCGCAGCGCCATCCAGCGAAAAAAACATCGCGTGAGCACGCGAGACCCGCCGGGCGTTGATGGTCAAGTCGTGACCTTCCATCCGCCCAACGGTGGACACCGGCCGCGTGACCTCGATGGCCACCCCGGTCTCGACATGATCGAGCAACATCCAGGAGCCCCGGGCCGGCACCTCGGCGGGCAACACGCCCGGCTCCCGCGGAGTCGGCGGCTCAATAGACACGCGAAACGTGAAGTTGCGAATCGCCAGAACGTCGCCGTCGTGCAATTCAGCGAGCTCGACCCGAGTGTCGTTCACATAGGTGCCCTTGCGGCTCCCCAGGTCACGGAGCAACACCTGGGTCCCGGTGTTCACGATGGCGCAGTGCATGCTGGAGACTTGGGGATGACGCAAGCGAATGCGGTTGCCGGCGCGCGAACCCAGCAGGGTCACCGCCTGGCTCAGACGCAGCTGCTGCTGACGCGACGGATCACTGCGAACCGTGGTGATGTGCACGACAGGTGCAGACGACGGCAGGCGTGGGTGTCGGGCGGCGACCTGGCTCGTATCCGGGCCCATGCGAAGATCCTGTTCACCAGTACTCCGCCACGGCTCCCCATCGGGCGGCGCCCCGGCGATGTGCTCAACAGCAATTGGATTGGCAGCCCGGCAAATGATTCGGAGGATGCAATTCTCGACCACCCAACGGCTTGCAGGCTCTTTGGTAGTGTAGGCAGAGGGCTGTGGGTTGTCCATCCCGGCGGGCGGCGGGGCGGCGGTTCGATCGCGGGGCGCCGGGTGGTTATGGGACCTGTGCCGCCGCCGGCTCGGACGGCTCCCCGAGGCCACGATTTGACCGCCCCGCGAGCGGCCCTAGACTTGAGCGCCATGGCAGCCCTCGCCCAGCCCCAACCGGTCGCCCTGGTCGTCGGACTATTGAGCGGTGATCCGGCCCTGATGCGCCGCGCCGCCCAGTTGCTCAGTCGCAGTTACGGACCGCTGGAGATCTGCAGCGGGTTCTTTCCATTTGATCACACCGACTACTATGCGGACGAACTCGGCCCCGAGATCCAGCGCTGGTTGGTCAGCTTCGCCGAGCTGATCCACCCGCGGCAACTGCCCGAAATCAAGCGCCAGACCATCGCGCTGGAGCAGCGTCTGGCCGCGGATGCCGGCCGGGACCCGCAGCGCCGGCCGGTCAACCTCGATCCCGGCTACCTGACCCTCAGCAAACTCGTTTTGGCGACAACCAAAGACTACAGCCATCGTATGTACTTGGGTCAGGGAATCTACGGGGAGGTGACCCTGCGGTTCCATGACGGGAAGTGGCAGCCCTGGCCGTGGACGTATGCCGACTATGCCTCGGGAGCGTACGATGATTTCTTTCTGGCGGTCCGCGCCTGGCTCAAGGTTCGCCTGGCCGAGGGTGCCGCCGGGAGTGGAGCCCAACCGCAGTGAATGAGGCCCAGCTCTGGACCGCCGCCGCCGGCCTGTGTACCGGAATGACCTTGTCCGCCGCAAGCACAGCGGTCCTGTGGCGCATCGCGGTGCGCCGCCGATTCGTCGATACCCCAGGCGGGCACAAAGCCCACCGGGCGCCGATTGCCCTGGGCGGCGGGATCGCCATCACCCATTCGCTGCTGCTGCCGATCGTGGTCTGCTGCCTGGTGGTGGGCCATCTCGGCGATGCGGACGCCACGCAGCTACCGGACTGGCTGGCCGAACACCTGCCGGGCATGATCGAACGGTCGTCCGCGGCGCTGGCGATCGCCGCCGGAGCCCTGGTGCTGCACACCGTGGGATTTGTGGACGATCGCCAACACCTGGGCCCCTGGATCAAGCTGGCCGTGCAGGTCGCGGTCGCCGCCGGACTGGCCATCGGCTTCGAGATCCGCATCCTGACGATCGCCGGCCCGGCACTGTCGGTAGCCGCGACCATCGGCTGGATCGTCCTGATTACCAATGCCTTCAACCTTCTGGACAACATGGACGGCCTGAGTGCCGGTGTGGCCGCCATCGCCGCCGCTATCCTGGCCGGCTCGGCCATGGTGGTCGGGCAGATCTTCGTCCCCGCGCTGGCCCTGCTGGTGGTCGGCGTGATGCTGGGATACCTGTGCTACAACTTCCCGCCGGCCACCATCTTCATGGGCGATGCCGGCAGCCTGGTGATCGGATACTTCCTGGCCATCCTGACCATTCTGACCACCTACGTCGACACCGGTTTGCAGCGGGCCCCCTACGGGCTGCTCATGCCGCTGGTCATTCTGGCGGTGCCGCTGTACGACACCACCTCGGTGGTGGTGCTGCGCCTGCGGCGCGGGCTGAGCCCCTTTCGTGCCGATCGTCGCCATTTTTCGCATCGGTTGGTGCAGCGCGGCCTGAGCCCGCGCCAGGCCGTGTTGATCATCTACGCGGCAACCGCGGCGACCGGCATGCTGGCGTTTCTACTGCCCGGGGCCTCCTGGCCGCGGGCCGGCGCCGTGCTGGCCGCCTGTGGCGGGATCGTCGGTGTCATTGCCGTTCTGGAACAGGTCAAGGCCCATGACCCCCACTGAGCGCAACCGACCCGGCCCGGCGGAGCCAGCCCGGTGCCCGTGGGCCGACCTGCTGCTGTTCGCCGCCCTGGTCATCGTCGGGCTGCGACCGCTGATCCAGGAAACACACGACTCCCGGCGCACACCGTTTGCCGCCGTCCTGTCCGAGTTGCCGGAAATCGGGCCATTGCCCACGCTGTGGATCGATGTCGGGATTGTGATCCTCTTCGGCGGCACCGTGCTGCTTCGCCGGCGCGGACGGCTGCCCACCTCCGGTAGCACCGGCCTGGGCATCGGCGCCTGGCTGTTGGGCGCCGCCGCCGCCGGATCCTGCCTCGTCGCCAGTAACCAGCGGCTGGCCCTGAACGCCACGCTCGACTGGATCACGCTGGTGCTCCTGGCATTGGCCTTGACCTGGCTGCTGCGCCGGCCTTGGCAACAGCGCTTGTTGCTGGGAGTGATCGTGGCCTCCGGGGTGGCCTCCGCCATCGAATCGTTCGACCAGATCTGGGTCAGCTTCCCGGCAACCCTCGCCGAGTACGAGCGCGATCCCACCACCTGGTGGGCCCAGTCCGGCTCCGCGCCGCCATCCTACCAGGTGGCGCTGTTCGAAAAGCGCCTGCGCGAAAACGCCGCCCGCGGGTTCTTCTCGATGTCCAACGTGGCCGGCGGCTACCTGGTGCTGACCGGCTTCGCTGCACTGGGCCTGGCCCGGTGCAGCCGAGGGCGACCCGTTGCCGCAGCGCTGCTCACCCTTCCGACGGCGGCACTGGCCGGCGCCGCGCTGCTGACCCGCAGTCGTGGTGCGCTGCTCGCCGGGCTCGCCGGCCTGGCGGCCATCGCCGGGTTGTGTGCCTTGCGGCGGTTCACGACCACGCGACCGCGCGCCGTTTTCGCCATCGCGTGCCTGGGTGTCGTCGCCGGGCTCGCCGGGATCACCACCTGCGGACTCACCACCGGCAAGCTGCCGGGCGGCTCACTGACCTATCGCTGGTGGTATCTCGAGGCCAGCGCTCGGATGGTCCGCGATCACCCGGGGCTGGGCGTCGGCACCGCCCAATACGGCCGCTACTATCCCCGCTACAAGGAGATCAAGTCCCCCGAGGAGATCGCCAACCCGCACAATTTTCTGGCCCAGGCCGCCGCTGAATGGGGACTCGGCGGGCTGGCGGGGATGATCTTGTTGTGCTGGGGCGCGGCGCGACGCATCTGCCTCCCGGGACCGGGCATCGCGCCGTCCTCCGCACCCGACAGCGTCATGCCGCGCCCCCTGCTGTGGGTCGCCCTGCTGACGGCGACAACCTGGCTGCTGCAGGTCTGGATCACCGGTCATCGCGATCCCTGGATCATCGTCGGGCGCAATGCCTACGCTTGCTGCGGATGGGTGCTGACCCTGCTGCTGTGCTGCACCGCCGTGGGATCGGTTCGACCCACGCCCGAGTCCCGTTGCCCGGCGGCGGTTGCGGTGATCGGCGTCGGCCTGGCGGCGTTCCTGTTGCACAATCTCATTTCCTTCAGTTTGTTCGTGCCCGGGTCTGCGTGCACCGCCTTCGCACTGCTGGCGGTTTGCCTGGCGGCCCGCCTGGAAGCGACTGGGCCGCCGCCGCCCGGCAGCAGCCGGGCGCGGTCGCGGTCCGCTCCGGCGGTCGCCGCGGCCATGATCGTGCTGATCGGCGGGATCTACGGGGTGCTGATCCAGCCGGTATCCCGGGCCTGGAACGGCTTGCAGCGGGCCCGATCCCTGCGATCCACCGATCCCCGGCTGGCCGCGGACACCTACACCGCCGCCCTGCATGCCGACCGCCTGGACCCGACGGCGGCGCGCGAATGGCTGGAACAGGCCCTCAGCCGCACGCCGCCGGAACCAGACATCCTGGGGCGTTTCGCAGGGCTGTGCCCGCCGACCACCAACCCGCTGCTGGATCGCGATCCCGAAGACCTCGGCGGCTATCGACTCAGCGCCCAGGTGGCCCTCAGCGACTTTCTGAACGACCCCGCGGATGCCGCCGGCCTGCGCCAGGCCGCGAGGTTCTATCGGGAGGTCCTGCGGCGCTACCCCAGCAATCCGGAGGATCACGTCCGCATGAGTGAGATTGAATACTTGAGCTACCAGCACGCCGGCGATCCCGCCGCGCTGGATCGAGCCATCAGCGAACTGCGCGGCGCGTTGGACCTCAATGACCGCCGCGATCCCGACGAGATCCGCCGCTTCTCAGCCGCGACCGTACAACAACTCCGCGGGCAAATCGAAGCACTCGAAGCCCGCCGTCTCGATCACCCCTGAGCGTGCCCGGATGGATCATCGCGGTTCCGGCGGTTCACTCGCTGCCGCGACGACAACCTTCTTGAGGTCGCTGCGGAAGCGCGTCAGGGTGTCCAGGGCCATGATCGTCGCCAGGCCCAGGACCAGGGTGACGAGGCTCGCCAGCGGCTTGGTGATCCGCAAATATGCACCAAGTGCCGCGCCCGGTTGACGGGCCAGGCGGTGCCAGCCCACCAGCAGCACGAACACCACCAGGACGACGGTCAGCTCGCGGACTCGGGCGCGCGCCCGCTTCTGAGCCTTGGCATCGGGAATGCGAGCGGCAATGTCCTGCAGTTCGCGCAGGCAACCGATCAAGGCCGCGTAGCCGCCGATCAAGCACACGCCGTTGGCGTACGGGTGGAGCGCCGCGGGGAGCACCCCGCGCGCCAGCAGGGCGACCAATGCCACCCCGCCGGCGACACGCACCAGACGCCGCCGCGACCACTGCGGCTCCACAATTGACACCCGCGGATCCGGCTCGGTGATCCACCAGGCGCCGAGCACGAACAACCCCATGAAGACCAGTCCAGAAACCGCGGCCAGAACCGCGGACACGGTGGCGCCGGCCGGGGTGAAGCTCAACGTGCCAGCCAGCAGCGGGGTGACGATCAGGCCGACAATCGTCCAGTACAGGCACTGCGTGCCGCGATAAAGCGACCGGACCCAGGCGCGGTCCGCATACACCAGCCGCGAACCGCGGCGCGACTCGGCCACCGCGATGCCGCATTCCGGACAACAGCCGGACGGATCCAGGCCGTGCAGGTTGTAACCACAACTCAGGCACAACGTTCCCACCTCGCGGTCCAAAGGAGGCGACTCCGAGAATGCTTCGATCGGGTTGGTCAACCGTGATCCCCTCCGGCAATTCGCATCCGCAACACCGACGTCAAAGTCAACATTATGGTATCCACCGCCGCGGAATGCTCCGTGCAGCCCGCGACGCCTTCTATTGACACCGTGTGGGGAATTGGTGTTTCTCCGCCCCCTCACAGTCGCTCACGGTCGCGGCTCCGACAGGCATGGGCATCCTAGAGTTGCTCGGCAACCCGTCGGAAATGGAACCCGAGAATGGCCAGGCGCACCGCATCAGGGAAGGCCCGAGGGTGCAGGAGCAGCGATTGGGTCAGGAATTTCCAGTACTGCCGGCGCCCGGAATGGCGGCAGCCAATGACCCACAACGACTTGACGAAGGCGTTGATTTCGCCGCGGACCACGCCCCGAAGCCTGGCCGGCGGCCGGTAGTTGCGCAGGAACGTCCGAGCCCGGCGGTAGAATGCCTCGGGGCTGTACAAACGTTTGACCAGGCGACGGTAGCCCTCGATGAGCAGGTCCCGGTCCAGCCGCGGCACAAAATTCAGGACGGCGTCAACGTTGTTGCCGGCACTCTCGACCAGCAGGCGGCCCTCCTGCTTCAGGCGGGCGTACAAGCGGGTCTGCGGCACGGCGTTGAGCATCCCGACCATGGCGGTCACGATGCCGGACCGCTGAATGAAGCGCCACTGCCGTTCAAAGACGTCCGGCCCGTCGTTGTCGAAGCCGACAATAAAGCCGCCCATCGCTTCGATGCCGGCGTCCTGGATCTTGCGGACCGCCTGCATCATGTCGCAGCGGGTGTTCTGGACCTTGCCGCATTCCACCAGACTTTCGGTCTGGGGGGATTCGATCCCGATGAACAGCCGCCGGATGCCCGCCTGGACCATCAGCTCCAACATCTCCGGAATGTCCACCAGGTTGAGTGAGGCCTCGGTGGTGAAGGCAAGCTTCGCCCCGCGGCGCTGGCGCCAGGCGACGATCTCGCGGAGGAGGGCCTTGGCCATCCGTGGGTGACCGATGAAGTTGTCGTCGACGATGAAGATGTCGTCGGACCAGCCGGCATCCAGCAGGGCGTCAAGTTCAGCGATCAGTTGGCTCGGCTGCTTGATCCGCGGCGTGCGCCCGTACATCTGGATGATGTCACAGAATTCGCAGTTGAACGGGCAACCGCGCGAAAACTGCACGGCCATCGTGGCGTAGTCCCTGAGCCGGATAAGGTCCCAGCGCGGAATCGGCGTGCCCGCCAGTTCGGGTTTGTGCGGCGACTGGTAGGTTGGGTGGAGCTGTCCGGCCTGCATGTCCGCGATCAGGGCGGGCATGACGTCCTCGGCCTCGCCGATCACCACGTGCTGGACCTGCGGAAACAGCTCGCGCCCAGTGCTGAACAGCGGGCCCCCGCCGATCATCGTCTTGGACTGCTGCCCGCAGCGGGCCACGATCTCCCCGACCGACTCTGCATGAACCCGCATGGCCGAAATCAGCACGTAGTCGGCCCAGGCGATGTCCGCATCGCTCAGAGGTGAAACATTGAGGTCGACGACCTTGAGCTGCCATTCTCGAGGAAACATGGCCGCTACCGTCAGCAGGCCAAGTGGTGGGAAGGCCGCCTTCCGGGAAATCAAGGACATGACGTGGGCGAAGCTCCAGAAGGTGCCGGGTGTCGCCGGCGACAGCAGCAGCAGCCTCATGCAAGCCGGATCAGCCCGCGAAGCCCGGGCGTGCCGGGAGAGGTGGGACTGCAACTCCTGCGGGGCCCCCGCGGGTGGACGGCCGTGATTTACTGGCGCGATGCCCATCTGGTGACGTCCCGATTGGACGGCTTTGCTCGTAAAGTATAGCCCATTTTACCGGCAAGGACCGCTTCCGCCGGAATCGGAGAATGCCGCCGTCAGGGCAAAACGCCCGCGACCAACGCCAACCCCAATAATAATGAAGAGGGCTCCCCGAAACCCGCCAATTGACCAAGACGGTTGACCCCCATGCCGTTCCGTTGAGGACGGCACCGCTCCCGCCGGAGTTCTCAAATGCCGCTGTGTGTTGCCACTTCATCCCGACCGCACCGGCGCCGGGTCGACCGGGTCGTTCTGCCAAGTCGACCGGGTCGTTCTGCCAAGTCGACCGGGTCGTTCTGCCAAGTCGACCAGGTCGTTTCGCCAGGTCGACCTGGTCGTTCTGCCAAGTCGACCTGGTCGTTTCGCCAGGTCGACCTGGTCGTTCTGCCAAGTCGACCTGGTCGTTCTGCCAGGTCGACCTGGTCGTTCAGCCAAGTCGACCGGGTCGTTCTGCCAAGTCGACCAGGTCGTTTCGCCAGGTCGACCTGGTCGTTCTGCCAAGTCGACCTGGT
>CAZUGO010000066.1:0-117615 GCA_964619935.1 uncultured Planctomycetales bacterium
AATTCAGCAGAAATGTAGTGCAGACCTGCGCCCCCCGATCGCCCCTCACACCTTCGCCAACGCCGATCACCACACCTATCTGCGAAAGTCGGACTAGGCCGCCCATTCGCTTCGCGTTTTGTTCGGTGCGGCTGCTGCACAGCACAACAAGGGCTCGCACTCCCCGCTGAACAGGGTTTACCGGGGAGCCTGCCGACCAAGCCGCTTGTCCACTGCCCGCGTCGAGATTAGAATACTCATATCCACGATGCCCATAGCTGTTTACAAGTTCAGCCCGAACCGGATCGACGACCATCAGGAGAAGCTCGGCTTCGACGTGCGCCCGATAATCGAAGTTCGGATGGAACGTCAGCGCCTCTGGGACTTCGGTCAGTTTCTCGTCGACACGTTTCCGCAGCTATTTGAAAGCCTGGTTACAGGGGCCTCGGAATTCCAAGTACGCAAGAAACTCATCTTCCCCGGCAAGGCAGCGGCCGATGCCCAGACGCTTGCGCTGACCGTTCGAGGACCCGTCTTCATCTTTCCGAGGGTTTCTCGCCGCAAATGACGCATGACCCTGGACATAGAACAGGGCGATGTTTGGGAGATTGATTTCGGGGGTGAAGCCGATACCAGGCCAGGAGTCGTCGTCAGCCGAGACCAACTCAATCTTGGTGACCAAGTTCTCGTTGTGCCATGCACCGGAAAGCACGTTGAGGAAACGCACGATCCACCCGAACAACGTATTTCTCGCGGCGATCCAAGGTGGCCTTGATCGTGATTCTGCCGCTCAGACACCTTTGGTACAGCCGGTCCGCACAGAGTATTTCAGAAATAAGCGAGGCAAGCTGACAACCGACCAACTCGGCACCGTCCTCGCCGGTCTTGCATGGACCGTCGATTTGTTCGATCGCACGACGGGTCGTTGAAGCTGCGCCCAAACAGCACCGTCAGCCGCCCCTGATCGCGCAAGTCTGCGGGCACGATATTCCGAAGCGTCGAACTCTCTTCCCACTTGACCTCTTCAAAACACCAGCCGGTCCGCCGGAGGTGGGTTTCCGGTTCTTAGATCCCAAAGGGAGTCTCCTGTTCATATCTAGTGGCAATGGAGACAGGCACCGCAACGTGCCGCTGCCGTCGCGCACTCTGGATTTGCTTTCGGAAGTATTGGCGTCAGCTACGCGACGCAAAGACTCTTAAGCAAACAGGTTGAGCCTCATAGAAGGGACCGGAACTCGAACAACCAACTACCTGAGCTTCCACAACAGCACTAACCCCGACAAAGGGCACAACGGTCGTGGAGATCAGCGAATCCGCCACTCCTCAATCGGATAATGTGTCAGGAGGGCCCCAATGCCGCCACCTCGATGCGCCTGAAAGCCAGCCACGACTGGATCAAGCCTGGGGCCGTTCCTGCAAACCTGGGCGATGTCAATCCTCGTCGCCTTCGTTGCCCTCGTTGGCCTCGTCGTTCTCGTCGTTCTCGTCACCTTCGTCGTCCTCGTCGCCCTCGTTATTCTCGTTGTCCTCGTCGCCCTCGTCGCTTTCGTCGTCCTCGTTGTTCTCGTCGCCCTCGTTGCCCTCGTTGTTCTCGTCGTCCTCGTTGTCCTCGTCACCCTCGTCTCCGTTGCCCGCGCTTTCGTCGCCTTCATTGTCCTCGTTGCCCTCGTCGCCTGTGTTCGGCTCGTCGCCCTCGTCGCTCTCGTTGCCCTCGTCGCCCTCGTTGCCCTCGTCGCCCTCGTCGTGCTCGTCGTCCTCGTTGCCCTCGTTGTTCTCGTTGCCCTCGTCGCCCTCGTCGTCCTCGTCAGCCTCGTCGTCCTCGTTGCCGTCTGTGCAGCTGATGGTGCAGGCAGGGTCCCCGTTGTCCGGAGCGGGGGATAACCCGCCCCCAACGGCCGAAGCCATGCATACGCTGGGTGTCGCGTAGGCGGTGCCCAGAGCAGTCAGGGCGGCGGCCTGCTTGAGGACCTTGCGGCGTTCGGGGTTCTCGACGTCGTTCTCAGTTTGCGCGGTGCGCTCGTCCCGTGCTTCCTCGAGGTTCTCGTCCTTGGTTTGGTCGATGCTTCCGTTCTGTGTTTCTTCGTTGCTCACCAGTACCACCTCCTGGCCCCAGGCACATAATTGAGTTGATTACCTATTGTCCGCCTCCGAATACTTGGCTTCGGCGAACTCCCAGGCCAGCCAAAGGCCGGCCGCGCTCCAAGAAGGGGCTGACCATTGCCAAGAATATCCCGCATTGTATACGGGCTCCTTTAGGCGCTATGCCGCGCCCGGGCACTGAGGTCGCGTGCCGGCGCGGCCTTCAGAGGTGGCAAAACCATCACGTTGACGGCAGCAGGCATTGGCCAAGCACTACGTCCGATCGCCGGAGAAGATCGGCCTGATCATGATGTACTCGTGCGGCTTACGCGTATCAGAAGCCATACGGTTGAAAGCTGAGGACGTCGCCGGCCGTCGGATGGCCGTCTGCGTACGCAGTGGCAAGGGAGACAAGCACCGCAACGTGCCGCTGCCGTCACGCACTCTGGATTTGCTTTCGGAAGTATTGGCGTCAGCTACGCGACGCAAGAACTCTTAATCAAACAGGTTGAGCCTCATAGAAGGGACCGGAACTCGAACAACCAACTACCTGAGCTTCCACAACAATCAGCGAATCCGCCACTCCTCAATCGGATAATGTGTCAGGAGGGCCCCAATGCCGCCGCCTCGATGCGCCTGAAAACCAGCCACGTCTGGATCAAGCCTGGGGCCGTTCCTGCAAACCTGGCCGATGTCAAACCTCGTCGCCTTCGTTGCCCTCGTCGGCCTCGTCGTTCTCGTTGCCCTCGTCCTGTTCATTGTCCTCGTCGCCCTCGTTGCCCTCGTCGTCCTCGTCGCTTTCATTGTTCTCGTTGCCTTCGTCGCCCTCGTTGTCCTCATCGTTCTCGTCGCTCTCGTCGTCCTCGTCGTTCTCGTCACCTTCGTTGCCCTCGTCTCCGTTGCCCGGGCCTTCGTCGCCTTCATTGTCCTCGTTGTCCTCGTCGCCCTCGTTGTTCTCGTTGCCCTCGTCGCCCTCGTTGTTCTCGTCGCCCTCGTTGCCCTCGGTGCCCTCGTCGCCCTCGTCGCCCTCGTCGCCCTCGTTGCCCTCGTTGTCCTCGTCGTGCTCGTCGTTCTCGTCAGCCTCGTCGCCCTCGTTGCCGTCTGTGCAGCTGATGGTGCAGGCAGGGTCCCCGTTGTCCGGAGCGGGGGATAACCCGCCCCCAACGGCCGAAGCCATGCATACGCTGGGCGTCGCGTAGGCGGTGCCCAGAGCAGTCAGGGCGGCGGCCTGTTTGAGGACCCTGCGGCGTTCGGGGTTCTCGACGCCGTTCTCAGTTTGCTCGGTGCGCTCGTCCCGTGCTTCCGCGAGATTCTCGTCCTTGGTTTGGTCGATGCTTCCGTTCTGTGTTTCTTCGTTGCTCACCAGTACCACCTCCTGCGCCCAGGCACATGATTGAGTTGATTACCTATTGTCCGCGTCCGAATACTTGGCTTCGGCGAACTCCCAGGCCAGCCGCAGGCCGGCCGCGCTCCAAGAAGGGACTGACCATTGCCAAGAATATCCCGCATTGTATACGGGCTCCTTCAGGCACTATGCCGCGCCCGGGCACTGAGGTTGCGTGCCGGCGCGGTCTTCAGAGGTGGCAAAACCGTCGCTGCTTAGACGGGGAACCGAACTGCTGCTGCTATTTTTCCGCCAGGCTGCGGCTGTGTCAAGAAGGGCAAGGCGCAATCGTTCGGCTGGTGCTCAAGATTAGAAAGATTAGAACACGGCGGCATCTACCGTCCCGCGCCCGCCCCGTTTTGCAATGAGTGGGCCTCGTGGACCGGGTGCGGATGCCATCCCGGGTGGCGGGTGGCATGTATCTTGCTCAGGCCTTTCTTCCAGCCTGGTGCATGCCCTCTCAGCGGTAGACGATATCGGTTATAATGCGGGGCATCTTGGGCGGGTGAGCGCGGGGAGGCAATCCCCTAAGGTGCGACCCGCCGGCCCGACAACGATTGAGCATTTGGGGAATAGGCGATGAACCCGCCAGCGCGCCTGAAGATGGAGCGACAGTCGTATTTTCCGACCCTCGTTTTTAGGTTTGAGCTTCCCGAGGCTCAATCCCTGAATGCTCGATTACTGCCCTTGATCTACGCGGAACGAGAGAAGGATCTTAAGGGCATTGAGCGCTCGAACTTTCGAGAACTGGGCGGCTGGCACAGCCACAACGACCTGCATAAGTCCCCGAAATACTCAGAGTTGACCGACCGCATCAACGCGGCCGCGGACTTGATGTCCATCGATTTGGGGTATCACAAGTCCTACTCGCTACGAATCGGCACGATGTGGTCCATTATCAATCCTCCAGGGTCCTTTAACCGTGCCCACATTCACCCAGGGTGCATCTGGAGCGGTGTCTACTATGTGCAAGCTCCTGAGCACTCGGGCAAGATCGCGTTCACCGATCCTCGTACAGAGAACCTGATGCAGAAACCGAAGTTCATCCCCAACAAGAAGCAACCCAAATATTGCTGGAGTAAAGTGAATTTCACACCGGTAGCCGGCATAATGCTCATATTCCCCAGCTGGCTATATCACAGCGTTCACCCTAACCTGTCTGAAAAGAATGAAGGGGAATGTGAGCGGATCATTGTAAGTTTCAACCTTTCCCAAAGGAAAGACTCGTGAGTATTCCGGCGCGGTTGCCAGTCGCAGTTGTGTGATCGTCGCGCGATGGACAGGGTGAAACCGGTGAAGAGGCACACGCACCCGCAATCCTTGGACCCACGGATGCCCAAGCGGCGGGCGGGCGTGATCGAGCGCGAGCTGTTGACGGAGTTGGTGCTGTACGATCCAGAAACCGACAGCGCCTTTCTGCTGAACCATGTGTCGGCCGCGATTTGGCGGCTGTGCGACGGGCAAGACGCGTTGCGACAGGTTGCCGAGCAAATCGCGACATGCTTCGGTATTCCGCTAGAGACCGCGGTCGAGGACCTCACGGCAACGATCGAACGGTTTCATCGTGACCGACTGCTGGTTCCCGGTTGACCTGCGGCGAAACCGCCGAGCCCGGTCGGCAGGCTCAACGCGTTGTCGTGTCTTCGCGTCCCCGAGTTCCATGGACGTCCGTTCCTTGAAGAATTCACAAACCTATCGATTTCCAGGTGTGTGCGTACGGGTTGACTCGGCCGTGGAGTCTGCATTGCGGGAAATCGCTCAGGTCTATGCCGCGTTTGCCGATGCCACGCAAGTTCCCGACCAACCTACGTTCACCATTCACCGCCGCAATGGCCATTTGACTATTGCGCGACGCGTTGACTCCGGCCGAGCGCCTGAGGCCTCGGTTCGACCGGGGTGCCTCATGCCGCGGGTTGAGCGTATGATCAACCTTCACGTGGTCGAGCACTTGGGTGATCGCTTGGTGTTGCATGGCGCGGGTGTGACCTGGCGCGGACGGTCACTGATCTTGCCGGCACCGTCGGGGAACGGCAAGAGTACGCTGACCGCTGGTTTGGTCGAGCGCGCGTGCGGCTATCTAACGGACGAGCTGGTAATTCTTCACCCACGCCTGGACACGGTCGTTCCGTTTCCCAAAGCGCTCTCTTTGAAGCAAGGCTCATTCGAGCGCTTTGAGTCGCTCGGTCCGGAGCCAACCGGCCCTGAGCACGACCGGGTGTGGTATCTCGACGCCGAACGGCTGCGACCCGGGAGCGTCGTCAAGACGCCGACGCCGATCGGCTGGATCCTTTTTCCCCGGTTCGAACCAGGGGCGAAGACCCGAATCCAGGCGCTCACGGTTGGAGAAACGGTGTTGGGCCTGTTCGAGAACACGGTCAACCTAGCCCTGCACAAGGAGCGCGGATTGGACCGCTTGATCGCGATCGCCCAAGAGGCGCCTGGCTATCGATTGGTCTTCGGCGATCTCGACGATGCCTGCAGCGCCATCCTGGAGATCGTCGCGGATAACGGGCCATCGTGAACCTGGGAACCGCAGACAGCTTCCTTCTGCGATGCGTTCGAGCGGGCCTGGCTGGGGAGCCGATCGATTGGGACCACACGCCATACCTTGATTGGGATGGGCTGTGTGACGCGGCACAGCAACACCAAGTCCAGCCGCTCGTGTACGAGGCCTTCAAGCTGGGTCGCGACGAGGACCGATTGCCGGAAGCGGTTCGGACACGCCTGCTCCTGAACTATTATCCCACGGGGATGCGGAACGCCTTCGTCCAGGAACAGCTTGCGGTCATTCTTCGCGCGGTGACCGCAAGTGGCGTCGATGTGATGCTTCTGAAAGGCGCCGTGCTGGCCTTCCAGGATTATTCGCGACCCGAGCACCGCGGGTTGGGCGATGTAGATTTGCTCGTAAGAGAGCATCAGTTCGAGACGCTTCTGGAGGCGCTGACCTCGCTGGGATATTGTGGATCGATTCCAAACGTCCCCTGTTGTGATCTGCCGCGATACGCCCATAGTGTGCGCCAGCTCCGATTCAGCTCCGGGAGGCCTCCGAGACTCGAAGTCCACTTGCGAGTGCTGAATGCCGGCGTGGCAGTTGCCGCAGAACCTGCGTGGGACGACGCCAAGCCGTGTGTCGTCGGTGGTGTGCGCGTGCTCCGTCCGTCGAATGAGCGCTTCCTCCTGCACCTCTGTCTCCACGCCCAGCAGCACGCGTTCTCGCTGCTCCGATTGTTTGTCGACATTGCCGTGTGGTTTCGGGCCCGCAAGATCGACCCGGAGCGTTTCCTGTTTCTCGCTCGGCACCATCATCTCGCCACGACCGCCCATTACGCCCTCGCCTACACGGACCGCCTGCTCGGGCTGCCGGAGGGTGAATCGATTCGGGAGCGGTTGAGGCCTGCGATGTGGAAGCGACGCTTATTTGAAGCGCTATGGCACGACCGCGAGGTTCGGTCGCTGAGCGCCCAGCGCGGCCCTCAGGAGGCGGAACTCGCCCGTGCGTATCTGCTCGGGGAGGCCCCGATGCGACACAAAGCGCGGTTTCTCTGGCAGATCCTGATGCCGCCGCGCGCCTGGCTGACGTCGGATCCGAGCGAACACCGATCGCGGAGCCGTCGCCTTGCGCGGGCTTGCCGCTTGGCATGGAGGGGTTTGACCGAGATCTAGCGAAATTGCCCCTTCATCTTCGATCGTTCGGATGCCCGGCGGCTGCTCCAGGTCGCCCGTACCTTGATGGACAACCCCAGGGGCCCGATGAGGGGAAGGAAACGAGCCTGATTTCAGATCCCAAGGAGTGCTTCATGATCACGCCCGCTGTGCTGATGTAGACGGTGACGTGCATGCGGCATGTCGCGCGTATCTGGACTCGGCACGCGCACCGCTACCGCCCATGCCCGCCGTCCACGCGCCCCAATGGCTGCGGGCGCGGTGTGGCTGCAAACACGGGCCTGGCCGCCTACCGGCACGCGCCCGAATGGTCGATGGACTGCTGGGCTTGTCGGGCCACGCAGGCGTTGCTGTAGGTTACGCCGTCGCAACCGCATACCGGATCAAAAACGCCGCCGCAGCCCTCGGGGATGCCCACACACACTCCGAAGTTGTCGCTCACTTCGCAAGTCCCCGGCGGAAACTCGCAGAAGCTATCGGGGTCCGCACACGGAATGCCGACGAACCCGCCGCAGATCGGCGGACCGCACTCGCCGGCATGGTCGATCGATACGGAGGCCTGTCGGGCCTCGCAGGCGTTGCTGTAGGTCAGTCCGTCACATCCACACACCGGGTCGTAGATGTCCGGGCAGGCGTTCGAAATCGGCACGCACTCGCCGAAGTTGTCGGCGACCTCGCAGGTCCCCGGCGGGAACTCGCAGAAGGTATCTGGATCTTTGCAGGGGATCCCGGCGATGCCGCCGCAGATCGGCGGACCGCACTCGCCGGCATGATCGATCGAGACGCCGGCCTGCTGGGCAAAGCAGGCGTTGCCGTAGGTCACCCCGTCACAGCCGCACACCGGGTCGTAGATCGCCGGGCAGGCTTCCGGGATCGGCACGCACTCGCCGAGGTTGTCGACGACGTCGCAAGTCCCCGGCGGGAACTGGCAGAAGGTGTTTCGATCTTCGCAGGGGATCCCGGCGATGCCGCCGCAGATCTGGCCGCAAGGCCCGGGATGGTCCACCTGGACACCGGCCACCACCGCCTCGCAGCGATTGCCGTAGGTCTGTCCGTCGCATCCACACACCGGATCAAAAATCTCCGGACAGCCTTGCAACACGGGCACGCACAAGCCCGCGGCGTCGGCAATGTTGCAGCTCCCGTCACAGAACAGGCAGAACTCCATCGTCCCCGCGCAGGGGATACCGGCGATTCCGCCGCACATCTGCGCGGCACACGGCCCCCAACTGCCCAGCAGCATCGCCAAGTCGGCAGGGTTGACCACGCCATCATGATTGAGATCGGCTGCACAGCCTGGGCACGGACCCCAGGCCCCCAGCAGCGCGGCCAGGTCGGCTGCATTGACCGCGCCGTCGCAGTTCAGATCGCTGGGGCAGGCCGGCGAATTGGCGCCCGCTGGGGCGCACCACAAGACCATCGACAGGATCAGACATGGGGTCGTTCTACGCATGAGGCACTCCTCCAGAAAGACAGGATGTGCCTATTGTACCGAACGGCAGGTCCCCAAGGAAAGCCCGGAGCCGATGTCGGCCGGGGTGCCGCAATGCCGTGCTGCCCCAATGGTTTGCCGCCCCCGACCGCAACCGAGAGGCGGGCGCCGCCCGCAGAACCAGGAGCGCCGCGGCCTACTCCACGGTCACGCTCTTGGCCAGGTTGCGGGGTTTGTCGACGTTGCAGCCCCGCAGGACGGCCATGTGATAGGCGAGCATTTGCAGCGGCAACGTGGTCAGCAACGGCTGCAGCGGTTCCGGGCAGTCGGGGACGTAGAAGACGTGTTCGCAGAGCCGTTCGATCTCACGATCCCCTTCGGTAGCCACGGCAATGACGTCGCCGCCGCGGGTTCTGACCTCGTTGATGTTGCCGACGATCTTGTCGTACTGGCTGCCCTGGGTGGCAATAAACACCACCGGCATGCCGCTGGTGATCAGCGCGATCGGCCCGTGCTTCATCTCGGCGGCTGGCAGGCCTTCGGCGTGCACGTAGCTGATTTCCTTGATCTTGAGGGCCCCTTCCAAGGCCACGGGATAATTGTACCCGCGGCCCAGGTACAACCAGTTCTCGCGCTGCTGGTACCGTTCGGCCACCTTGTGGGTCTGGTCCGACAAGGCCAGCACCTGGTTCATCTGCCCGGGAATGCGGTCCAGGGCGACCATCAATTCGTGGGCGCCGGATTGCGACAAGTGCCGCCGCCGCCCCAGAAAGATGCCCAGCAAGGCCAGCACGGTCACCTGACCGATGAACGCCTTGGTGCTGGCCACGCCGATCTCCGGGCCGACGTGCAGGTAAATGCCCGCGTCGGTCGCCCGAGAAATGGTTGACCCCACCACGTTGACGATGCCCAACGCCAGGGCCCCTTTGTCCTTGGCCTCGCGCAGGGCGGCCAGGGTGTCGATGGTCTCGCCGCTCTGCGAAATGGCGATCACCACCGTCCCGTTCTCGATGATCGGGTTGCGATACCGGAACTCGCTGGCGTATTCGACTTCGCAGGACAGCCGGGCGACATCCTCGAACAGATACTCTCCGATCAGGCCGGCATGCCAGGCCGTGCCGCAGGCGGTGATGATGATGCGATTGGCCTGCACCAGCTCGCGGGTGAACTTGTTGATGCCGCCGAGCGTGATCAGGTTTTCGTTGACGTTCAGCCGGCCGCGTAGGCAGTCGCGCATGGCCTCCGGTTGCTCGAAGATCTCCTTGAGCATGAAGTGCTCATAGCCGCCCAACTCGATTTCCTCGAGCGTCCACTCGATTTCTTCCACTTCCTTGGCCACCGGAATGGCGTCCAGCGTGGTGGTCCGGAACGAATCCTTGGACACGGTGGCCATCTCCCCGTCGGACAGGTAAATGACCTGCGAGGTGTGGGTCAGCATCGCGGCCGCATCGGAAGCCACGAAGTTTTCGTTCTTCCCGACGCCGATGATCAGCGGACTGCCCTTGCGGGCGGCCACGATGATCTCGGGCTCGTCGCTGGAAATAGCCACGATGCCGTAGGTGCCCTGGACATCGTTGAGCGCCATGCGGACGGCCTGCTCCAGGTTGCCGTTGTAGAAGTAGCCGATCAGTTGAACCAGCACCTCGGTGTCGGTCTCCGAGACGCACTCGATGCCCTGGCGCTTGAGGAATTTCCGCAAGGTATCGTGGTTCTCAATGATGCCGTTGTGGGCCAGGGCGATCCGGCCCGACGCATCGCAATGCGGGTGGGCGTTGGCCTCGGTCGGGGCGCCGTGGGTGGCCCAGCGGGTGTGGGCAATGCCGGTGTGGGTCGGCGGGGCATCCCAATCCACCCGTGCCTCCAATGCCGAGATCCGGCCGGGGCTGCGGATGTTGGAAATCTGCCCGTCGCTCACGGTAGCCACCCCGGCCGAGTCGTACCCGCGGTACTCCAGCCGCTTGAGCCCCTCCATGAGAATGGGTCGCGCGTCTCGCAGGCCGACATAGCCGATGATTCCGCACATCGCGGGTTCCTTCCAGATGCCGGCGGACGGCGCCGGCGAGGTTCGAGGGTCCAGCACCGCCGCGTCGGTCCGCCAACGATCGGAGCCGTTGGCCGCCCCCGGGGCAGCCATGATTACTATATTATCGGATAGGGCCTCCTGCGAGCCAGGGTTCTGATGGGTGGCCGTTTTGGGGCCACCAGGCGGCCTTCGACGACAATGGCACCCCCTGGCCGCTCGTGATCGGCCAGCCACACAGCTATCCTATGGCCATGGACTTGTTCGAGCACCAGCACGCCCAAGCCGCTGCGGCCGCGGAACCGCTGGCGGTCCGCATGCGACCGCAGGCGCTGGACGGGTTTGTGGGCCAGCAGCATTTCATCGGTCCCGGGAAGCTGCTGCGGCGGATGCTTCAGGCCGACCGGTTGGCCAGCGCCATCTTCTACGGCCCTCCCGGAACCGGCAAGACCACGCTGGCCTATCTGATTGCCGGCGCCACCCGGGCGGCCTTTGTGGAACTCAACGCCACCGCCGCCGGCGTTCGCGAAGTCCGCGCCATCCTGGACGAAGCCCGCACCCGGCTGGAACAATCCGGACAACGAACCATCTTGTTCATCGATGAGTTACACCGCTTCAGCAAGTCACAGCAGGACGTGTTGTTGCGCGACGCCGAACGCGGCACGATCATCCTGATCGGCGCGACCACCGAGAATCCGTTCTTCAGCATCAATGGACCGTTGTGCTCGCGAAGCCAGATCTTCGAGTTCGAACCGCTGCAGACGTCGGACATCCTGGCATTGCTGGAGCGGGCCCTGGGCGACCGCGAGCGCGGGTTCGGCCGGCTTGATGTGCAATGGACCGACGACGCCTTGTTGCACATCGCCACGAAGGCCGACGGCGATGCCCGCCGGGCACTGGCCGCCCTGGAGATCGCGGTTGGCTCGCAAGCGGCCGAAGGGCCCATTCGAGTGGACCTGGCGGTGGCGGAGGATTCGATCCAGCGCAAAGCCCTGCGCTATGACGCCCACGGCGACCAACACTACGATGCCGCGTCCGCCCTGATCAAGTCCATGCGCGGCAGCGATCCGGACGCAGCGGTGTACTGGCTGGCGTGCATGTTGGAATCCGGAGAGGATCCGCGGTTCATCGCCCGGCGGATCGCCATCTTCGCGTCGGAAGACGTCGGCAACGCCGACCCGCAGGCCTTGATCCTGGCCGAGGCCGCCGCCCAGGCAACCCTGCACATCGGAATGCCGGAATGCCAACTGGTGCTCAGCCAGGCGGTGACCTACCTGGCGTGTGCACCAAAATCCAGAGCCGCGGCACAGGCGATCTGGAACGCCGCACGCGACGTCCGGGAACAACGCACCGTGCCGGTACCGCGACACCTGCGCAGTGCGCCGATCCAGCCCACGCCGCCACCCGACGGCCGCGAAGCAGAGTCGGACTACCTCGGTGTCGATAAGACCTACTACGAACCCGGTCCCTGCGGGTACGAAACGACGATGCGCGAATTCCTGCAGCGGCATAGGACATTCCGCCAGGACGACACGGCGCCGTAAACCAGATCGCTGGATCGATGCCCGCCGGCCGGCCCTCCCAGAACGACCTGCGTTCACGACTCAATGTTTGGATGACTCGGGGTCCGTGACAACAGCCCGGCCGACCCCAACTACAACAGGATGACCCCAAGACCCCCGCGAAGACCGGCTCGGACCCGATGACTCGCCACGCGCGGTGCTGTGCTTGCATCTGCATCCAAAGCCGGTATGCTAGGTTTCACCGGCCGCGGCCGACTCCTGGCCCGCCACGCGGTCACCTGATGATCTGCTTGCCCGACGGCCAGCAACCGGATCGCCGCGGGGTTTGCCACCCACGCCCGGCCGCTCGGAACAGCCCTGGGAACCGCGAGGAGCGACTGGCGTGAAACCCATCAGACGCAGCCGGACCACCCGCAACGTCACCATCGGATCCGTCGTGCTCGTGCTGGGCGCGGGCTTGATCATGCTGCGCGATCGCAAGCCGTCGCCCCAACCCGCGGCGCCGCCGGGCCCCGGAATCGCCTTGCGCGGCGTGCCCAACGGCAATACCGCCCAGCCGCCCGCTGCGCGGGCTGCGTCCCAAGCCGAAGCGGCCGCCCCGACCGCCGTCCCCGCCGCGCCGGGCACCGCCGCAGCCCAGCCGCAGCCGGTGTCCGACGAGGGAGTGCGCCTGTTTACCCTGGCCCAAGAGCGCGCCGCCAACCAGGACCTGGTTGCGGCTCGAACTCAGTACAACCAGGCGATCCAATCCGGGCTGCCGCCCGAATTGGGCAACCGGGCCCGGGCTCGGCTGGTGGAGCTGGCCGAAGCGCTGCTGTTCAGCCCGCGGCGCGGCGCCGACGACCCGCTGGTGACCTCCTATGTCATTCAACCGGGAGATACCCTCCAGGAAATCGCCAAGGAGTATTTCATCACGGCGGCACTGCTGGGTCGCATCAACAACCTCCAGAACCTCAACCAGATCCGGGCCGGGCAGTCGCTCAAGGTCTTGCGCGGGCCGTTTCACGCCACCGTCAACAAGGCGACCTATGGCATGGATGTCTACCTTCAGGACACCCTGGTCCGCCACTTTCCGGTGGGTCTGGGCGTCGAGGGCAGCACGCCCGCCGGCGTCTGGGCGGTCACCCACAAGCTGGTCAACCCCACCTACTACTCGCCCATTGGCGAAGGCATCATCGAGGCCAACGACCCCAACAACCCGCTGGGTGAACGCTGGATCGGCCTGGAGGGCATCAGCGGTGACGCCGTCGGTGCGCTGCGCTACGGCATTCATGGAACCAACGATCCCAGCACCATCGGCAAGAACGCGTCGCTGGGCTGCGTCCGGCTGTACAATGACGACGCCACCTGGGTCTTCGACGCCCTGGTCGCCACCCACTCCCGGGTGACCATCATGGAACGGTGATCCTCTGCCATGTCCCGCCTCGACAAACTGCACCAGCTCCTGGACGCCGACCCGCAGGACATCGAAGTTCACTACATGCTGGCCATGGAGTACAAGGGCACCGGCGACCTGGACCAGGCCCTGGCCAAGTTCGACGACTGCCTGCAACTCGACCCGCACTATGCCCCGGCCTATTTTCAGAAGGGCAGCGTGCACCTCACCGCCGGTCGGATCGCGGAAGCCAAGAACACCCTCAGCGAAGGCATCGCCGCCGCGCGCAAAGCGGGCGATCAGCACGCCGCCCAAGAAATGCAGGGGCTGCTTGACGGTCTGGAGTAGGATACTCACCCGGGCTTGCCGGTACCCGCATCGCGGTGGCACCGAGTCACCAACGACTCCAGCAGGTCGCAGGTCGGCCCGATCAGACCGGAGTGCAATTCGAAACACCGGGCGCCGCGGACCATGGCGCTGATCATGGCGATGGCCTGGGCGCCGAAGTGCTTCTTGTTCAGCCCATTGCGAGCCAGCCCGAAGGCTGCCTCCGCCGCCGACATCCGGCGCACTCCGGGCGGCACCGGGCCCGCGTATTTTGGAAACAGAACATAGCGCACCGCGGACGGTTCGGCGATACAGTCCGGCGCGATGGCCGTCGGATTGAGGTAACCCACGCGGCCTTTGTATTTCTTGACGTAACAGCGCCCCGGCGCCAACGGCAGACCCAGGCCGCGAACCACCTCGAACGAGCCGGACTTGATGCACAACGCCTTGGGAAACGGCAGCAGGCGCAGGCGGTCCGGATCGACGAACGTCAGCTCATCGCAGTAGTAGCCCCAACCGCGGGCCAACAGGGCCGCGGCCAAGGTCGACTTGCCGCTCCCGGACTCGCCGGCCAGCAGCACGCCGTGTCCGAACCGGCTCAGGCCGGCGGCGTGAAATTGCAACTGGTCGATCCGCCGGGTGCGGACGCACCCATTGATGCCCCATTCAAGATACGGAAAGACTTCGCGGCGGCGGCGGACCTGGTACAGCAGCCGCCCGTCGCCGCAGATGCGATACCCGCCGCGCCGCCAGGGCGGGCCGCCGCTGCGGGTGATCTGCAGATGCACGGCGGAGGTTGGATCCAGCCCGCGGGCGGGGCCGTAGAGCTGCACCAGGTCGCTCACGATCTCCGGCAGTACGCTGTCGACGCGCACCGCCGCATCTCCAATCCCGAAGGTCAACGATCGCTCGGCCCGCCGGACGTGCGCCTCAAGCGCCGCGATCATGGGCGTCCTCCGGCACCAGCAGGTTGGACTCGGCGAAACAGACCACCAGTTGCTCGACGTGGTCCAACGCCGTCGCCAGATCCACCTGGTACCGCTCGGTCTGCCGGGCGGCGATCTGCTGGGTGGTCCGGGCCCCGTCGCACTGCCGCCAGACCTCCAGCGCCGTTTCGTTGAGCCCATGGACGAAATCGTTCTGCGGATCGTACAGGATGATTTCTTCGTTCAAACGATGTTCCACCAGATCGGGGCGCCGCGCCGGCACCACCACGTCGAAGTGATCCGTCCACCGCGATTCGTGCTGGGTCATCATGGCATGATCTCCTGAATGGCTGGCGGCCGGAGCCGCGGTGCGCCGCCTAACTCGCCGAGGTCCCGCCGGAGGCATAGGCCTCTTGGGCGGTCATGGTCATAAACACGGGCGCCAGATACAACGTGCGTTTGCCGAGTTGCTTCAAGAACCGCCGCCGTTCGGGCTCCACCCGCCCGGTCACCGGCGGGGCCGCGGGCCGTCCGCCGGCGGCAGACTGCCCGGCGGCAGGGCCCCGGTCGCGTTCATCACACTGTTCACGGGTCTGCTGCATGGCGTCTCAGGGAATCGCCGCCGGCCGGCGATCCAGTCTCATCAGCCCGGCGAGCGCCCGGGCGCCGCGGATCAACGGGCGACAGACGCGGCAGACATGGGCGCATCCCAGCCACCCGCGATGCCGGCCGGCGTAGCACTGGGCCATGTGCTCACGGCCTGGGAAGCACACCGCCGCGAGATAACCCAGGCGCACCCGCCAGCCGGGAGTGCACAACACGTTGACACACACGTGACACACCGGATGGGTGACGTCGCGCGGGGCCTGCCAGAGCGCCAGCCGCTCGCGCCAACTCACCCGCACGCCGGCCAGAAGGGCGGACGTCTCCGCCGGACAGAACGAACCACATGCCGTTTCGGCGTGCGCCAGCCCCCGGCGAACCGCGTGGACGATGCCCCAGCGGCGGCTGACCTCAACGACCTGGTCCCAGTCCAGGTCCGGGTGCCGCTGCACCCAGCGCTGGATGTCCAGATCCCACACCGGGCGGCAGCATCCGTGAATGGCCGCATGCCCGGCGAGGTGGATGAGCATGCCCTCGGCTGACGGCACGTGCACGACGGCTCGACCCAGGCGGGCAACCCGGGCATCGTCCCACAACGCGCCAGCCGGAACGGTACGGCCGTAACGCAAAGGCCGAAAGGGACGGACGTGCAGATCGATCTTGATCGGGCGAATCGCACCGGTGACGTACTCGGTCTCGTAGTGGTAACGCGGAAAGAAATCGCTGCGGACCATGGGTGCACCGGGCGTGCAGTCCAACTGGTACTCCAGCAAGTGAACCGCCTGGGACAGGTTCCGCGGATGGACCAGCAGGTCGACGTCATCCATCGGCCGATCTCCGCCGTCGTCATAGAGCGTCAGGTTCAAGGCGGCACCTTTGAGCACCATCAGCGGCACTTCTTCGCGGTTGAAGACCCGGACAATTCGCTCCAAGGTGTGCATCATTCGGATGTTGCGGGCCCGGGTGACCGAACGGTTTACCGGAGCGCCGGTACGGACCGCCGCTGCGGCGATCGGGTCGATCCGGTTGCCGCGCAATTCCCGCAGCGGTGCCGCCAATTCGGCGGGTGGCCCGGCCGTCGTTGAGGGTCCGGACGATCCGAGTCGCACGTGCTCGCTCATGACTTGCCCCATGGTGACGCTCCACAAAAACATGGAAGTCCTGCTACCGATAACTATCGGCGGGAAGCGTATGTCAATGATCGGATTATCGGATCCGCCGCTTGAGATCCACGGTCCGACCGGGCCCGTCCGATAACCACCGGCGTTGCCAGTATCGAGAACGCCGATTGGGCCCCTCGGGGGTCCCGCGGCAGGGTTGGGACATATCGCCCACCGTGCCCAGCGCGACTTCGGGGACTCGCGGTCGCCCGCGGTGCACCGAACTCGAGGGGTCCCATAGAACCCCGCGTGCCGGCGACCGGCCACGGCCGGCAGCGCGGTGGCCCAAGTCGTGCAGTGCGACGCCACGTCCGCCATGACCGCCCACCGGACAGGCAACAACGGAGGACGCGGACCCAGGGCGGAGGTCTGCGACGGCATCGCGCGAAACGTTTGACACTTGATCACTGGAGGAAACCATGCAACGACCATCACGATCATGGGGCTTGGCAATGCTGCTGTTCTGTGCGGCACCGTCGGTGTGGGCTGACAACGACTCCGACCGCGTGTTCGATTCCGACCGGCCTGAGCCGCGCACGGACCTGCTCGATCATGAACAGGAGGGCCCGAAATCCGACCCTGACCCCCTCTGGCGGTTGCTCAACCGCTTTGCCGGAGTCACCCACCCGGAGCAAGCCAAGGCCTTGATGCGCGGCCTGCTGCGGCGGGCGCGGCGGCAGGATGCCACCACGGTGCTTCTGTGCGACGGTCCGGCGGCCGACGACCGGCCGCCGCTGGACTACGAGATCCATCCAGACGATCTGGGCGATCTCGATGCCGACTCGATCACCGACCTGGTCGACAGCCTGGAAGACGTCGCCGACGCCCAACCCGCCGCGATGCGCGCCACCGCCGCTGAGCCCGACGACCCACGGGAACCGTGGTCCGAAGCACCGGACGGCGCGCCTGCCGGCGCCGATGGCCTACCGTGCGACCGCGGCAGTGTGCGGATCGAGTTCGGTCACGATCACCAAATGGTGTTCCGCTTCGAGCGCGACCGTTTGCAACTCACGGCCCTCCGCCGCGGGCCGTGCCGCGACCAGGAAATGACCATGACGCTGCATTTTGGCGATTGCCCGCCGTCGTCATTGGGGGCGCCTGCCGATCAGAGACCTTTTGACGTCGATCCGCAGGCCGCAAGGCACTGATGCATCAACCCGATTCGCCAACGCCTGCAATCGGGCAGGAGATGGCCTCACCGCCCCCGCCCTCCCACACCACCGAACCGGACCCCCGACCCGCCGTCGGGGGTCCGCGGCTTGGGGCGCGATGCCCACGCACCGGGATTCGATGCAGCTTGTGACCGCTGGCGCTGTCTGATATCTTGAACGAATCTTATCTTCTTCAATACTGAGTCGAGGATTGATGCCATGACGAAGCCGCTCGTGAGCAACCACACGCTCCTGGCCATGGTGGTGCCGCTCGGGCTGGCGCTGGTGAACCCCGCCGCCACACAGGCCGCGACCGCCATCATCACCGCCTCCCAGGACAACACCATGTTCTCGGGCTACATCACGGCGAGCAACGCCCTGGGCGTATTGTTCACGGGAAGAACCTTCCAAGGGAACGTGCGGCGTTGCCTGGTGGCATTCGATGTCGCCGGTTCCCTGCCGGCCGGGGCGGTGATTCTGGGCGCCCGCTTGCAACTGAACGTCCAGGAATCAGGACCCGGCGGCGCGCAGAGCCATGCCCTGCACCGCCTGCTGGAACCGTGGGGCGAAGGCAAATCGAACTCGAGCAGCGAAAACGGCGGGATCGCCACGATCGACGATACCACCTGGGCCTACCGCTTCTTCCCGTTCACGACGTGGGACGACCCTGGCGGCACGTTCGATGCGGCGCCGAGCGCCGCAGAGCTGATCGGCAGCAACCTCGGAAAGTACTCCTGGGGACCCACTCCCGAGATGAACCAGGACGTGCAGGACTGGCTCGATGACCCCGAGAGCAGTCTTGGATGGATCGTCATCGGCAACGAACTGACGCCACTGGCCACCCGAACCTTCACCAATCGTGAAGCTGAAGCGGCCGACCTGCGCCCCCAGTTGACCATCACCTACGAGGTCGCGTGCGATCCCACACGCGATCTTGTGATCGACGCCGCGGATCTCGCGCTGCTCCTGGGCGACTGGGGACCCAGCCCGGACAGCCCGGCCGATCTGAGCGGTAATGGAATCGTCGACGCGGAAGACCTGGCTCTGCTGCTCGGCGCCTGGGGACCCTGCCCGGACTAAGCCCGCGGATTCCGCAATGAAACCAGAATCTGCCGCCCGAGCCATGGTCGCCCTGTCGCTGTGCACCGCCTCAGGGTGGGCGGATTTTCGTAACCCCGTTGCCCTGACCCGGGCCACCGTGGTGACTACATCAGGCGAGACGCTGCAACCGGCAACCCTGCTCATCGACGGCGCCCGCATCGTCGCCGTGGGCACCGCGGTGGACCTTCCGCCGCATGCCGAGATCCTGGACGGCGACGGGCTGACGGTTTACCCCGGGTTTATTGATGCCGCCACCCACCTGGGCATTGCCACGGCCGACCCGCCCGACGCCGAACGAGCCCGTTTCGAAGATGAGAACCCCGATGTGCGCGACGGACCGCAGTCGGCGACCGTCCAGGCCAATCGCCGCATGATCCACCCCCATTGGCGGGCCGAGCGGTGGTACGCGCCCAGCGATGTCGCCCTGGAGACCCAGCGGGCCGCCGGGTTCACCGTGGCACTGATCTCGCCCCGTCCGGCCATCCTGGGCGGCCGCGGCACGGTCCTGGCGCTGGGCGACGCGCCGCGGCGGCGGTCCATCCTGCGTGCCGATGTCGCCCAACTCAGCGCGTTTGTCACTGCGACCCCGCAGAGTCCGGAGCAGACCCAAGAGATTCCACGCTACCCCGTGACCACGATGGGCGCCATCGCGGCCCTGCGGCAGATTCTGCACGACGCCTCCTGGCATCGCAACCTCCTGGAGTGGTGCGCGCGGCACCCCGACCAAGATCGGCCCGCCCTGGATCCGGACCTTGAAGCCGTCTGGCCGGTCCTGGATGGCGACATGCCCGTGGTCTTCATCGCCAACACCGAGAACGAAATCAATCGGGCATTGAACCTGGCCGCCGAGTTCGGCATCAAGCCGATTATCGCCGGGGCCCGCGAAGGCTGGAAGGTGGCCGACCGCCTGGCCCAGGCCCAGGTCCCGGTCATTGTCAGCCCCTCCTGGCCGGACAGCCCGGCATCAAAGTACAAGACGCCCCCGAAGCCGGACGCGCCGCACCGTCCGCAGGACGACGACTCGCCGGATCCGCGCGCCGAGCTGAAGCTGCTCTTCGACGACACCTGGGAGCGGAAGCCCTTCGAACCCCAGCGGCTCGTCGATGAACGGCAACGGCTGTGGCATGAACAGGTCGACAATGCCAAGGTACTGCACGAACACGGCGTGCGTTTCGCGTTCGGAACCTTTGAAATGCCGTCGACCGAGCCCTTCCTGAAGAACCTGCGGACCGCCATCAAGGGCGGCCTGCCCGAAGCGGCGGCCCTGGCGGCCTTGACTCGTTCGGCCGCCGAGATTCTGGGCATCGCCGACCTCGCCGGCGAAATCGCCCCGGGCCGACTGGCCAACCTGACCGTGCTCACCGGGCCACTGGCCGACCCCAAGTCCAAAGTGCAATGGGTGTTTGTCGATGGCCAGCGGTTCGACGTGGCTGAATTCAAACCCGATAAAGCCAAGGAGCGCGGGCTGTCCGACGGCGCAACCGCCGCAGCGCCCGAGGCGGCGGCCCCCGAGGCGGCGGCAACGGAGGACGACACGCCCGCCGAATCGGACGGCGAGCCCGAAGGCCCGGTGCTGCTGACCGAGGCCCCGCAATTTGCCGTGGAGATCGAATCTGACCGCAAACCCGCGGCGTCCACCGGCGGTACGGTCCTGCTGCGCCGGGCCCAGGTCTTGACCATCAGCGGCGCTGACCGGGTCGATACGGACATTCTGGTGCGCGACGGCACGATCGTGGACCTCGGACGCGGACTTCAGGCTCCCGCCGGCACCAGGACCATCGACCTGGCCGGCTATTTCGTGATGCCCGGAATCATCGACCCGCATTCGCACATGTGCACCGACGGCGGGCTGAACGAGTCTTCCGGGTCGGTGACCTGCGAGGTCCGCATCGCCGATGTCATCGACCCCCACGATCCGGGGGCGTTTCGCGCCCTGGCCGGCGGCACGACCACCATTCACACCATGCACGGATCGGCCAACGCCATCGGCGGGCAGAACGCGGTCCTGCGGCTCAAGTACGGCCGGCCGGCAGCCGAGTGGCTGTTCGCCGCGGCGCCGCGCACCGTGAAGTTCGCGTTGGGCGAGAACGTCAAACAGTCCAATTTCGGCAAGAAGGGCTCGCGCTTTCCCAACAGCCGCATCGGCGTCGAAGCCGTGTTCCGGCGCTCCTTCGACACGGCCCAACAATACACCGCCGAGCGGCTGGCGCAGGCCGGGGCGACCGACCCCAAGCCGCTGCGCCGCGACCTGCGGTTGGACGCCTTGGCCGAGGTGCTGCGCGGCGATCTGTGGGTGCACTGCCATTGCTATCGGGCGGATGAAATCCTGCGATTGCTGGCCACGGCCGAAGACTACGGCTTTCGCATCGGCGTCTTGCAGCACGTCCTCGAAGGCTATCGCATCGTTCCGGAAATGGTCCGCCATGGCTGCGGAGCTTCGACGTTCTCCGATTGGTGGGCGTACAAGCTGGAAGCCTACGACGCCATTCCGCACAACGCCGCCCGCATGTTCCAGGGCGGGGTCAACGCCACCATCAATTCCGATTCCCATGAACTCATCCGCCACCTGAACCTGGAGGCCGCCAAGTCGCTGCGCTACGGCGGGCTGGAGCCAGGGCAGGCCCTGCAGTTGATCACCATCAACGCCGCCGAACAACTGGGCGTTGAACGGTGGATCGGATCGATCGAAATCGGCAAGCGGGCCGACCTGGCGGTGTTCGACGGCCACCCGCTGGACACCTTCTCGCGCTGCATGCTGACCCTGATCGATGGCGAGATCTACTTTCAACACCCGGATCTGAGCGGGAACCCGCCGCAGCGGCCGCGCCCGCGACGTCCGCTCGGCGGCACCCGCGACTTGTTGCGTATCCCCGCCGCACCGAACGGCCCGTATTGGATCCGCGGTGCGACCATTCACCCCATCAGCGGGCCGGACATCGTGGACGGAGTGCTGGCGGTTGACGGCCCGCGGCTGGCCTGGGTCGGTCCCGCGGCGGATCGCCGTCCCCCCGCCGGCGCCGTGGTGGTCAACGCCGAGGGGCTGCATGTATATCCGGGACTGATCAATGCCGGCACCGCCCTGGGGCTCACCGAAATCCAATCAGTGGCCGGCAGTGTCGACACCTCCGAAATCGGCTCCTTCCAGCCGGATCTCCAGGCCGTGAATGGATACAACCCCTTCTCCAGCATGATCGAGGTCGCCCGCAGTGAGGGCGTGACCGCCGCATTGCTCCACAGTGGTGGATCCACCATTTCGGGCCAGGCCGGCGCCGTGCGGATGACCGGCTGGTCCATGCCCGAAGCCCTGATCGATCCCGCCGTGGGTCTGTCGTTGGCGCTGCCGACGCTGCCGGTGACCTACCCGCAGGTCATGACACCCGAGCAGAAAAAGCAGGACGCCGAACGAATCAAGGCCCACCGCAAGCGCCTCCGCGAAATCGAGGAATTCTTCCGCCAAGCCCGGCGCTACGCCCAGGCCGCCGTGCCCGACGCCCTGGCCGATCGCCGCCTGGAAGCCATGGTTCCTTATCTGCGCGGCACCAAGCCGGTGCTGCTGCGCGCCAACAGCTACAAGCAAATCCTCGAAGGTCTGGAGTTCTGCACGCGCTACGGTCTGCGGCCGATTGTGTACGGCGGCCGCGAGGCCTGGAAGCTGGCCGACCGCCTGGCCGAGGCCCGCGTGGACGTCATCATCACGCGATCGTTGACCTATCCGAGCGATCCGTTTGAACCGTGGAACGCCATCTACCGCAATGCGGCTGTGCTGGCCCAGGCCGGCGTGCGCTTCTGTTTTGCCACCGGTGGCGCCAGCCTGGCCAAGAACCTGCCCCTGGAGGCCGGAATGGCAGTGGCCCACGGCTTGGACGAAGGTCGCGCCCTGCGGGCGTTGACGCTGGATGCCGCCGCCATTCTCAACCTGCAGGATACGCGCGGCTCGCTTGAACCCGGAAAGGTGGCCGACCTGATCATCACCACGGACACACCGTTGCAGGCATCGAGCCGAGTGCTCGGCGCGTTCATCGACGGCCTGCCGGTCGACTTGGACAACAAGCACACCCGCATGGACCGGCGGTTTGCAGCCCGCCCGCAACCACAGCTCAGCAATCCGCCCGAACTCCGCGGCCCACCACCGCTCGCCGAACCGTGACGCTGCGGGCGTTCGGAGCCGGACCCCGAAGCCCATCTTTGGCATGGGATCCGCGGACCGACCACGCGCCCCTGGTGTACTGACCCCACGCTGAAGCATGCCGCCGGGCGACGGTGACGCTTGAATCGCGCCGGGCCAGCACCTAGGATCCTGAAACCGAGCAGTTCAGTTGTTTCTCACGGATAGCAGCAGCGCCGTCACACAGCAGCAGCGGGGCGCATGAGTACCATGGCGTCGTCGGGATCGACATCGAGTCGGCGGTGCAAACCGGTCGACACCGCCGGCTTCAGCCTGCCGGTGGCCCCTCCGGCCATCCGCAAGTCGCGCTCCGCCCGCTGGCGGGCCGCGGTGTTGATCGCCGTGCACGTGCTGATCGGGATTCACCTGGTGCACTGGCTCAGCGGCGGCACCACGCTGACCCCACTGGAACCGTCGGAATCCATGGCCTTCTCCAAGAGCGGCGTGATCAATGCCGGCCTGATTCTGTTTGCGCTCAGCATCGTATCCACGCTGTTCCTGGGCCGCTGGTTCTGCGGCTGGGGCTGCCACCTGGTGGCGCTGCAGGATCTGGCCGGCTGGATCCTGAAGAAGCTGCACATTCGCCCCAAGCCGGCCCGCTTGGGTCTGCTGGGCGTGGTCCCGTTTATCGCCTTCGTCTACATGTTCATCGGCCCGGTCGTGTACCGCTGGGTCAACGGTCTGCCCTATTCCGGAGTCAGCACGCACTTTACCACCCGCGATTTCTGGGCCACCTTTCCGGACTGGATTCCCGCGGTTCTGACCTTCGCGTCGTGCGGTTTTGTCATTGTGTATCTGCTCGGCGCCAAGGGCTTTTGCACCTACGGGTGCCCCTACGGTGGCATCTTCGGCCTGGTCGACCAACTCGCGCCGCTGCGGATCCGAGTCACCGACGCCTGCGAAGGCTGTGGGCACTGCACCGCCGTGTGTACGTCCAACGTCCGAGTGCACCAGGAGGTCCGCGACTACGCGATGGTCGTCGACCCCGGTTGCATGAAGTGCCTGGATTGCGTCAGCGTGTGCCCGACCCACGCCCTGTACGTCGGCTATGGCACGCCGGCCATCACCGCCCGGCGCAGGACGGCCGCGCCGAAAACCGGCCGATCGCTCCGCAGTTGGCGGGGGGCCGCACCTGGAATGCTGGTGCTGGCCGCGTTCCTGGGCGCGAGTTTCAGCGTGCTGATGGCATTCGACAACAACTTCGACCTGCGGGCCATCGCGCTGCTCAGCGCCGGATCGTGGATCGTCGCCCTGGCATTTCGCGGCAAAGCGGAACGCCCGGCGGAATACACCCTTGGCGAAGAGATCTTGATCGCGGCGTTGTTCATCGCCGCCATGGGGACTTACCGCGGTTTGTATGGCGGCGTACCCCTGCTGTTCGCCATGGGATTGTCGGCCATGCTGGCCTACTGGGGCATCAGCGCCGCCCGGATGGTCTACCGCCCCAACCTGGCCTTGCATGGTCGCCAGCTCAAACGTGACGGCCGCGTTGCCGGCTGGGGCTGTGCCTTCCTGGCCGTCACCGCGATCGGGCTGCTGCTTTCTGTGCACAGCGGAATCGTCCAATACAATACCCAGCGCGGCCAGCGGCTGTACGACCAGGCCATGCGCTGGACGACGGATCCCCAAATCGGCTGGAATCCGGCGGCATTGACCCCCGAGCAACTCGGCGTTGTGAACCGCGCCGCTCGGTACCTCAGCACCACCATCCGGCTGACCCTGGTCCCCAACCCGTACGACGAGGTGGCGCTCGCCAATTTGTATCTGCTCGGAGGCCGGGTGGCCGACTATGAGCGGCACCTGGCCCGGGCGATTGCCGCCGCCCCGCACGACGCCGCGCTGCCGCAGGAGCTGGGCAACTACTACGCCAGCCGCAACCAGCCGCAGCTGGCCAGCGCCAGTTACCGCCAGGCCCTCGAAAGGGCTCGGGACGCCGCCACCTTCAAAGGCATCGCCCATGGCGCCTGGCGCCTCGGCGATCTCGACCTGGCCGCGGAAGCCCTGTCCGCAGCCCTGCCGCTGGACGCCGGCAATCCGCGAACGCATTTTGAATGTGGTGTCGTGGCAGCGCTCCGCAACCAGCTCGACCCGGCCTTGGAGCACTTCCGCCGCGCCGTGGAGCTCGACCCCGAATACGTGGACGCCCGCGAGAACCTCGCTGGAATGTATTGCAGTCGCGGGCAGTTTGAAGACGGCATTCGCGAATATCTCGAAGCCCTCCGCCGGCGGCCCGATGATCCGGCCACCCACGAGCTGATCGCCCGGGCCTACCTGGCGTTGAGCCGTCGCGAGGAGGCCGAGTCGCACGTGCGACGAGCCTTGGAACTGCAACCGCAACAGCAGACTGCCCGCCAACTGTTGGAACTGATGGAGCAGCAGGACCCGGAATCGAGCGGCGGCGTGGCCCCGTCGCCGTTGCTCCGTGAAATCATGAATCAGATCCAGGCCCAGCCGCTCGGGGCCCACACGGTCAGCACGCTGGCGCTGCCCGAGCCGTTGCTGCGGCGGATTGCTGATCGGGCGCTGCGGGCCTCCTTCCGGCAGCAGTTCCGCCGTGTTGCCGGCGGCCCGCTTCCTGCGCTGCCACGGCGAAGCGACGAGGGCAAGCCACCGAACGCGCGGTTCGACATTCGCCGCCACACCGTAGCGCCGTCGATCCTGGCCTATCGCCGCGGGCTGCCCGCGGCTCGGCCGGCGCTGCGCGGGTTTCGGGCGCCCCTGCTTGACCAGGCCAACCAGAGCTGGCCGGCCAACCCCGCCGGCGATGCGGATCCCGACCTTCGGCAGGCCATTGATGCGGTCGCCACCCGCCTGGCGGATCGCGGACTGCTGCGCACCTTGGTGCAGGTGGTCGCCACGCTGGGACCCCAGCGGGTGACGACCGCCGCCGGACCGAATGTCGCCTTGTTGCGCGCCACCGGGCTGCCAGTCGACCTGTTGGACTGTTTCCCGGTGGCCGGTGGCGACCAGCCGCTCGCCATCGTCGAGACCGTCTGCCGCCGGTTGAGCGCCGGCGAGACCGCCGCGGCCCTGGCCGATGACGTGGCCGACTGGCCGTTCGAGTTCACCGCCGCCCGGCCGTCGTTTCAGGTAGCCACCGAAAGCGGCGAGCATCCCCTGGGGATGTTCCGCCTGCAGATTCCGACGCCGGCCTTGTGGCATCCCGCCGGGGCCGGCGGCCCCCTGGACATCACCCGCCAACTCATGGATGCCTTTCCCCAGGCCGCGATGCTGATCACCTTGCACGATCGCGACCTGGATGCCTTCGATGCCGAGGTGCGCCATTGGCCGGCGCCGCCGACCTTCCAGGCGATCGTGATCGGCGAGCCGATGCCGGTCGCCCAATGGGCTCAGGACAACGGCAAGCCGGGATTCATCGTTGACGCCGAAAGCGGTCGCACCCAGATCGCCACGTTGGCGCCGCGCTATGCATCACAGCGCGAAGACGGTTCGCTGCTGGTGCCCAATGATTCCTTTCTGATGGATGGTTTGGCCGCCGAGCGGCACGCGGTGGTCCAGTCGGCGTTACTCTTCCAGGGTGGCAACCTGCTGGCAGTCCGCGATCCGACAACCGCTGAGCGGATCCTCCTGATCGGCGAGGCGGCCATCCGTCGCAACACGGCCCTGGGGTTGACCGCAGAACAAGTTCTGGAGGCCTTTCGGGTGGAGTTTGCCGTCGATCGCTGCGTGGTGTTGCCGGCGGTATCATTTCACCTCGATCTGGATGTCTGCGTCCGGGCCCACGACCAGCGCCTGGTGGCGTTCGTCAACGACCCCGAGGCCGCGTCGCGATTGATCATCGGTCTGGGGCTCTCGGCATTGGGCCGGACCGGCGTGCTGGAGGAACCGCTGATTACCCAGGCGCGCGACCACCTGAACCGCCGGGCTGACGCAGCGCTGGCGGCGCTGTTGTTCCCGGTGCTTGCGGAACATGCCGACGGCCGCGGCGCCCTTCCGGAGTCCATGGCGGCGGCATTCTCCGAGGGGCCGACGGATTCAGGCCCGGCCAACCTGAAGCGGTTCCTGATTGCGCTCGACGAATTGTCTGCCGGGCTGCCCGACAACCCCGTAGCCGGCACGCCCTACGGCCAGACCTATGCCGAGTCGATCCTCCGCCGACGGCACGATCGACTGGCGCTGCACCACCAATTGCGGCAACAGGGCTGGACCGTCGTCCCGCTCCCCAGCCTTTCGGACGCGGACTACAGCATCAATTATCTGAATGGCATCCATCTGCGTGATCGCTACTTGGTGCCGGCCTACGGCGGGTTCTATGCGGCCCTCGATGACGCTGCCGCGGCCGTGCTGCGCGAGGCTTTGGGTGCCAGCGTGGTCCTGACGCCCATTGGCTGCGCCGCAGGCCAGCAGCGCGTCGGCGCCATCCACTGCTCGGTGGCCGCGTATCCCCCCCCTCCGGTCCAGAAATGACCCACCCTGGACCTGGAAACGCACCGTTGCCCCGGCGCAGGCGATTGGCTATTATGAAGTCTCAGGCTACGCGACCCTGCACATTCCATCATCGCTAACTGTTCAGAATGGTGCTGCGTTATTCCTAATCGGTGGTCGGCGGCGCTTGCTGGGGGGATTTGACCCGATGAATCGTTGGTTGTTGCTGATGACGTCGGCGGTGTTTCTGTCTGTACTGGTGGCGGCGGCACCGGCCCAGTCGATCTGGCATGTCGATGCCGCGGCCGCCCCCGGCGGTGACGGTCGCAACTGGAACAGTGCCTTTTCGGAGCTGCAGTCGGCGTTGCTCGCCGCCCAGGCGGGCGATGAGGTCCGGGTTGCGGGCGGCATCTACCTCCCGGATTTTGTCCCCGACAGCGGGCAGCACACCCGGGACCGCACCGCCACCTTCGTGCTCATCAGCTACGTGACGGTGCGCGGCGGCTATGCCGGATCCGCGGGACCCGACCCCAATGCCCGCGACATCCAGCGCTACGAGACCGTCCTCAGTGGAGACCTGGCGAACGACGATGGACCCGACTTTGCGAACAACGGGGAGAACGCCTACCACGTGGTCACCGCAGACGGCACCCCTCCCGAGACGCTGCTGGACGGCGTGACCATCACCGCCGGAAACGCCAATGGCAGCGAGCAGCCGGCCAACTGCTTCGGCGGACCGGAACCCTGGATCCCCTGCGACAGCAATGACGATTGCGGCGATGCCCCCTGTGTCAGCATCAACAGCATCGGCGCCGGGATCATCGGATTCGGAGCCAATGCGACCCTCGACCACTGCCGGATCACCGCCAACTTTGCGGCCTTTCAGGGCGGCGGCATCCAACTCAAGGCCCACAGCGATCCGTTGATCCGCAACACGGTGTTCAGCTTCAACCGGGCGCTGGACAACGGCGGGGCCATGTACAACGGCGACAGCAAGCCGTGGCTGGTCAGTTGCAGCTTTATCGGCAATTCGGGGCAACATTACGCCGGCGCCATCTGCAACCGCGACCGCAGCGATGCCGTCATCATCGATTGCCTGTTTGCCGACAATACCGCCGCCGAGGTCACCACCACCGGCGGGGGCGCCATCGTCAACGCCTCAAGCAGCCCGATGATCATGGGCTGCGTCTTTCAGAACAACAGGTCGCTGGTCGGCAACGGCGGCGCCGTCTACGGCAAGGACAGCTTCACCCCCCGCCAGGGCCCCAGCCATCCGCTGATCAGCGACTGCGTCTTCATCGAGAACAGCGCCGACACCGGTGGGGCCATCTACGGCCTGGGTGCCAACGTCACCGTGTATGACAGCGACTTTCTCGACAACACCGCGGCCGGATTTGGCGGCGGCGGAATGTGGAACGACGGCGGAATCGTCCTGGTGGACGGGTCGACGTTCATTGGGAACTCCGGCTTCAACGGCGGTGGGATTTACAACGGCAACCACGCCCAGCCGTGGATCGCCGACAGCTACTTCGAAGACAACTGGGCGTCGGCCGAGAACGGTGGGGCCATCTCCAACGTCGAGACCGACGGCGTCATCCAGGACTGCACCTTCGTGGGCAATCGCGTCATCGGCGAAGCATTCTCCGTGGGCGGCGCGGTCAGCAACTATTTGAGCAATCCCCAACTGATCGGATGCCTGTTTGTCGGCAATACCGCCACCTTCGGCGGCGGCGCTATATATAATGAGAGTGCTGAGGCCCTCCCCACCCTGACCGTGGTCAACCGCTGCACCTTTCGCGAGAACGCAGCACCCATCGGCGGAGCCATGTACAACTTCGTGAGCAGCCCGATGGTGTCCAACTGCGTGTTCACCGACAACACGGCCACCACCTACGGCGGAGCGATCAGCGGCGACTTCGCCAGCAACCCGGCCATCACCAACTGCACCATCGCCTTCAACAGCGCCCAAATCGGCGCGGGCGTCAACAACTTCAACATCCTGGGCGCGCCGACGCTGACCAACTGCGTCGTGTGGGGCAACACCCCCGACCAGGTGACCGACAGCGTGCCCAGCTTCAGCACGGTGCGCTACAGCAACATCCAGGGTGGATGGTCCGGCCGCGGCGAAGGCAACATGGACCTCCCCCCGCTCTTTGTGAATGCGGCCGCGGGCAACGTGCACCTGACCGCCGCTTCTCCCTGCATCAACAGCGGCGACAACACCGCCGTGCCCGCCGATGGCCTGGATGTCGACGGCGAGCAGCGCATCGGCGACGGCACCGTGGACCTGGGTGCCGATGAGTTTCACGGTCCCTGCCCGGGCGATCTCGACGGCGATGGCGCCATCGGACCGCCGGACTTGGCCCGGCTGCTAGCAGATTGGGGGGCAGCAATGCAGTCGCCGGCCGATCTCAGCGGAAACGGCACGGTCGACTCCGCTGATGTGGCGATCCTGCTCCAGAATTGGGGACCGTGTGAAAACTGAAGCGACAGTGAACCTCGCGGGGCAGGCCGGCCTCTCGGGGATGAGGTTTTTCTAATCCGGTATCCCGCGAGTCGGACGCCCGACCATGGCGTTGCATTGCCCCGCAGGCCCACGTATACTCGGGGGATCAAGAATCTTCGGTAGGCTGCTGCCCTACTCCCTAACGCGACGGTTGACATCCTGGATGTCTCACCTCCATCCGGGATCGTTTGTGAGTCATTTTGAATGATTTCCTTTCTTGCACGATCTTGGAGGAACGCGCTATGAAGAAGATGCATCGAGGCCTGCTCGCCCTGGTTGTGACCGCGGGCGTTGCAAACACCACGTTCGGGGCCGCCGATGTCGCGTTATGCGAGATCCCATCGATCATTCGGTGGGGCGCCATCGGCGACATCACCGCCTATTCACTGGCCACCACCTCAGTGAACATCGGAGACGTCAACCTGAACTGGATCCAGAACGGCACCAACCATCCGGTCATCTCCCAGAACATGTTTCGATACATCTCGCCCGCCAACAATCCCGATGGATACGGCAAGTTCGAACAACTGGGACAAAGCTACCTCAAGCACAGCTTCTGCGCCCTGCAGATTGACAGCCAGTGCGCCGAAGTGTACATCAGCCCGCCCATCGAGTGCACCAACCCGGGCGGCTGCCTGAGCATGCTGACGCCCGGCTGTGAAGATCCCTACAGCTCGTCGCGCAACGGCAGCCAGTCGCTGCTGGGACCCAAGTGGCAGGTCAACCCGACCACCGGCCAGTTCAGCTGGCCGTACGCTCAGCAGGGTGCGGGCGGGAACACCATCTTCAAGCGGCTGCAGGTGCACACCACCGAACTGCAGGAAGCGCTCGATCAGGACGCCCTGCTGGTTTCCGAGGGGATTTATGTCACCCGTGACGATGCCCTCGCCGGCACCAATCGCAACAACGTGTCCTACCGCGTGTTCGTCATCGATTCGGTAATCGACAGCACCATCAGCTTCCCGGAAAGTGACCAGGTCGGCTTCCGCAAGGCTGCCCTGGAACGCTGGATCGACGAGGAGGCCGGCGTCAAGGTCGGCTCGGAGTCGACCGATGAAGCTGGCCCAGCCCCATTCCCGCCGAGCGGCCAGTGGACCGGCACGCTGAAGATCGGTCATCAGGCCACTGACCTGGGTGGCGGGATGTGGCACTACGAGTACGCCGTCTACAACCTGAATTCACATCGCGGCATTCGCAGCTTCAGTATTCCGCTGCCGCCGGGCGTGACCGTCAGCAACGTCGGCTTCCACGATGTCGATTACCACTCCGGCGACGGCGAGGGCGCGGTGACCCGCAGCGGTGCCGATTGGACCCCGACGGTAGCCGCCGACAGCGTCACCTGGGCGACCGAGACCTTTGCCGAGAATCCCAATGCCAACGCCCTGCTGTGGGCCACTCTGTACAACTTCCGCTTTGATGCCAACACGCCCCCGATCAGCGGTGGCGTGACTGCGACCATGGACTACTTCCGTCCGGGAGATCCCGGCGACGATGCCTTTGTGACGTCCAACGGCGTGGTTGGCCCCAGCGCCGGCGAGGTCTCCTGCCCGGCCGACCTGGACGACAGCGGCACGATCGATGCCGCCGACCTGGCCCTGATGCTGGGTGCCTGGGGTACTCCGGACGGCGACCTGACTGGTGACGACACCACCGATGCTTCCGACCTGGCGATCCTGCTGGGTTCCTGGGGGCCGTGCTAAGACGTCGGCCAGCGGTTCCTGAATAGCGCGTTCTATGCCCCCCCGGCCCTGATGCATCGGAGCCGGGGGGTCCTTTTTTAAAGGCAGCAAAGGTCGCTGGCCTCACCAACCGGGGCGCTGGCCTTCGACCGCTCCATCACCAGATGACTTTGTCGAGGAGCTTGCGATGCGTAGCGGATTGTTGAGCGTATTGATCGTGACCGCGGTGGTTGAATCCGCCGGAGCCCAGGCAGACGTGGCCCTGTGTGACATCCACTCGGCGATCTACTGGGGCAGCGCGGGCGGAATCAGTGCCTACTCGATCGGCACCACGTCGGTCAATGCCGGGAACGTGGACCTCAACTGGATCCAGAGCGGCACCGACCACCCCGTCATTTCACAGAACATGTATCGTTACCTGGACGGCCGCTTTGAACAGATCGGTCAGTCCTGGCTGAAGCACAGCTTCTGCGCCCTGCAGCTCGAAAGCGACTGCGAAACGGGATGCAGCGTCAGCTTCGCGTGCTTGAATCACCTGACGCCCGGCTGCCAGGATCCTTACGGCGCCTCGCGCAACGGGAGCCATCAATTACTCGGCCCCAAGTGGCAGGTGAACGCTCACACCGGCGAGTTCTCCTGGCCCTACGCTCAAGGCGATCAGGGCACCAGCGGACCCTTGAACTACAAGCGACTGCAAGTCCACGACTCTGACCTTGGCATCGAAGGCGCCCAGTACATCGTCGAGGGGCAATACGTCGCTCGTGACGATGCCCTCGCCGGAAACCAGAACAACAACACCTCGTACCGTTACGTCGGAATCGCCCCCGCACCCAGCTTCGGGATCAGTGTCTCGGCGCTGAACCCCACGCAGTACCAGCAACCCGCCATCGCCGCCTGGCCGGCCCTGGAACCCGGCGCCGTGATTCAGGAGGTCGCCGTACCCGACGAAGGCCTGTTTGTCTTGGGCCATCATGCCACCGACAACGGCGACGGCACCTGGCATTACGAGTACGCCCTGCTGAACATGAACTCCGATCGCAGTGGCGGCAGGTTCTCCCTGCCGCTTGCGGTGGGCTCCGAAGTCACCGGCATCGGCTTTCACGATGTCGACTACCACTCCGGCGACGGCCCCGACGCCGTCAACCTGGACGGCACCGACTGGGCGGCCGAAGTCGCCGGTGGGCAAATCACCTGGAGCACGACGGCTTACGCCGCCAACCCCAACGCCAACGCCCTCCGCTGGGCGACGATGGTCAATTTTCGGTTCGACGCCGACTCGCCGCCAACTGTGGGTAACGCCACGCTCGGGCTGTTCAAACCCGGATCGCCCGAGGAGATCATCGTCCCGGGGGTGGCCGTCCCGTCGCTGCCGCCGTGCTTTGCCGACCTGACCGCCGACGACACCGTCGGCCCCGCCGATCTGGCGGCGCTGCTGGGCGACTGGGGTGGATCCGCGGTCGCCGCGGACTTCAACAGCGACGGCATCATCGGCCCTGCAGACCTGGCAGCCCTGCTGGGCAGTTGGGGGCCGTGCCCGTAGGCGTCGGCGCGATTGCCGACAACCTCGCCGGCCAAAGACCCACAACCCGCCCGGCCCAAGACCGCCGGGGCGGACTGGATCTCGAACGCCATTGCGGGCATACTACTCGCGGAATGGGTCTCGAAACCAACAACCTCTACAAGGACGATTGCGTCCCGGGACTCGGGAAGATCGTGCCGGGTTCGGTCGACCTGCTGTTCGCCGATCCGCCGTTCAACATCGGGTACGAATACGACACTTACGACGACAATCGCGATCGCCGGGCCTACCTCGATTGGAGCCGGTCCTGGATGGCGGCCGCCGCCCGGACGTGCAGCGACCAGGCAGCCTTCTGGATCGCGATCGGCGATGAGTATGCCGCCGAATTGAAGATGATCGCCACCGAGGAGCTGAACCTCACCTGCCGCAGCTGGGTGATCTGGTACTACACCTTCGGCGTCAATTGTGTCCGCAACTTCAGCCGCAGCCACACACACCTGCTGTACTTCGTGAAGGACAAGAACGCATTCACCTTCAATGCCGACGATCCGGACGCCCGGATTCCGTCCGCCCGCCAACTGGTGTACGGCGACAAGCGGGCCAACCCCGACGGACGCCTGCCGGACAACACCTGGATCCTGAGGCCCCAGGACCTGGAATACAGCTTCGCCCCCACAGAAGACACGTGGCACCTCCCGCGAATCTGCGGCACCTTCAAGGAGCGTGCTGGCTGGCACGGTTGCCAGATGCCCGAGCAACTACTGGGCCGCATCATTCGATTGTGTTCCAATCCAGGCGACTTGGTCGTCGATCCGTTCGGCGGCAGCGGCACCACCCTGGTGGTGGCCCACAAGCTGGCGCGCCGCTGGATCGGTTTTGAAATCTCCGACACCTACGCCGCTCGCATTCAGAAGCGCCTCGAAACCATCAAGCCGGGCGATCCGCTTGAAGGCGGAACCTCCGGGGCACCGGCGAACGGGCCGCCCCGCCCGCGCCCTCAGACCAAACGCGCCACCCCCGAAGCAACCCAGCCGTTGCTGGATTGCGATTGGGCGGATCCCCAGCGCCCGTAAACACGTGATCCGATTGCAGCGTCCGCGAGATGTGTTCCGTGCCTCGGTGAATGAGTTGAGGTTTCCTGCCCACGGCTGGGCTTGGCCTGGGTGCACGTGCTTGGCCTCGGTCACCGTTGCGGTCGCGTGCCTGATGCGGGTCGACCGACATGCCTGCGCAGCCATCTGGCAGCCGCTCGAGGCTCGAATCCGAAGGGTCCCTGCCCACCGGCGTAGGCGATGCGGCCGGTCGTATCCACAATGAACAAGCGCTCCGGCCAGGCGGCGTAGGCATGGTCGGCCGAGTTGTGGATGTCGTCGACGACGCAGGGCATGGTCATCTGAAGCGCGCGGCAACAGCGGGCGGCAATGGACTTGCGGTCCGCCAGGGTGGTGGGCTGGGCAAAGACGACCTGGTCGGCCCGATTGCTTTCGAGCTGCCACTCGTCATCGGGGTGGGCTTCGCGGATGTACACGAACAAGAAGGCCACGCGATCCCGGTAAGCCTCGTACAACTGCTGCAGGGCGTCAGCCTGACGCCGAAAGGGCGGTCAGGTCCAACTGCCGAAGATGAGCATCACCGGCCGGTCGCCCTCGAACTGAGCCGGGCCCATCGATCCACTGCCGTCGCGCGTCGGCAGCATGAAGTCAGGCGCGACCTCGCCGACCCGCGGGGCCTCGCGGAGCATCAGTGCCCGAGTGGACTCCCAGTTGGGCACCCGTTGCTCGGGCGGTTTGGCGTCCATGTCTTTGATGAATCGGGCGGTGACCTGCTCCTGGCGGATGGCACAGCCGGCTACCGGCAATACCGCAAGCAGACCCGCGAGCGCGGCGGTCTTGTGGTTGCTCATCACAACTCCCCATCAAGAATCCGAACTTCGTCGCACGTGATTCACGGTGACGGAACCCGACATCTGCCACAGGCACCGGATCCCAAGGCCCCATGATACCAGATCGCCCCGTCCGGCCGCAGACCAGGAATCCGCGGCAGCCACTCGCTGGAATGGACGCCGGGGTCGCGGCACCCATCCTGGCCTGTGGACGCCCCCAGGGTAAGGCGATCACGCCGGTTTCAGCGCCCGGGTCGCGATGCAGGTGGCCAGGTGCCGGCTCAACGCGTTGCGGGGATCGTGATCTTCGTAACCATCACCCTCGCTTCAACACAGCCGTTGGCGCTTGGGCGGTTCCAGGCAGGTCCCCACGCTGAGCGATGTAGATGCAGTTCACATCTTGCTCATTGAGCAGCGGGTTGTAGAAACTCGCCTTGGAGGCCTGGACACTCGGGAAACTGGCCCGCAGCCCCTCCAGCAAGGCGTCGTCCGGCGGATCAGCGGACCACAAGGCGAACACCCCGCCGGGGTGCAGGTGCTCGGTCAACCGTTTGAGTCCGGCGGGCGTGTAGAAGTCGGCGTGCGACGGCTGCAGCAGGCATTGCGGCGAATGATCGATATCCAGCAAGATGGCGTGGAAGCGCCGGGCCCCGAGCGCTTGGGATATGGGGTTGTGGTCGGCCGGCCCATCGGCGGGCGAACCGACGGCAGCGAAGAAGTCTCCGTGGACCAGCATACACCTGGGATCGCGTGTGAGGACGTCGGCTAATGGCACCAGTCCGCGACGATACCAGTCGATGACCCGATCCAGGTATTCCATGACGGTCACAGAGGCGACGTTGGGCGCCTGCAGCGCGGCCTGGGCGGTGTACCCCAGCCCCAATCCGCCGATCAGCACCTCGCAAGCACTCTGGTTCACCAGACGCAAGGCCCGCGTGGCCAGCGCGATCTCGGCCTGGTTGACCACGCTGGACATCAGGAAATTCCCGTCGAGCTTGACTTCAAATACTTCTGCCCGGTCCAGCGACAACACTTCGCGGCGGCGCAGGATCAAAGCGCCCAGCGGCGTCATGCTGTAATCCAATTCCTGGAAGGCGGCCATCCCGATGCGGACTCCTTCAGCGCCGCCGTGTCCCCCCATTCTGGACCTCTGTTGGCCAAGCGCGTTCAATGAGGATTGCAGATCGACGCACAGTGCAGCCGCCGACAAGGCCTTAAGGAACCGGACGAGGACCCCAACGTCCGACACCCCGCAGGCGGCCCGGACGGCGGGTCGACCGGCCAGGGCAGCGTGGAGCGTGACGCTGGTACCCACTCCGGCGAGTGACGGGTGGAGCACTGCCAATCACGGAAATCGCCGGGAGTACTTTACGACGTGTCGCCAGCCTGTCAAGCGTCATTGATTCCTTCCTCGCGTTTACGACGGAGGGCTAAGAGCGCATCGAAAGACCGCGACGTTGCCGTAATTGGAGGAAGGTCCGAACTCAACCGCCAATATGCCCAGGACTCGTACCCTGCGCTCGATGCCGATGACCTCTGTTGATGCAGCCAGCGCCCGTACGCAAGACGTACCGCTGCCGTGGACAAAGATGAAAACCACAATGCCAAGAGCGTCAAGATCGCGGTTGAGTTGGAGCACGCCAGAGACGCCAAGCGCGACGCGTGGAACCGCGTGCAGAAAGCCGGTTGCGACGATTCTTGGGCTTGGGCGTGAAATGTCGGAGTGCCTCGTGGCCGCGAGAGGCGTGATCGAGCTGGAATGTGGGAACGCAGCAAAGAATTCACTTGCTTTCCCCCTCCCGCGCCCTATGATTATGAATAATAGCCACTGGAGCCTTCGTGAATCTTGCGCCGGCTCCATGAGGATGTGATCCGCAGTCTCGGATGACTAAATAAATGGCAACCCGGCTCGTGTGCCGGGGGGCTCGTTGAAGAGTAAGCCGACGTGATTCAGCGCTTTTGGGTGCTTAGCCACGTCGGTTTTTTTTTCGCGCGCAGTTGGAGGCGCATTGGGTGTCGCTCGCTTTTTGAAAGGGTTGGTCATGATCTGGACGATTGCGGTGATCCTACTCGTATTGTGGTTGCTCGGTATGGTTTCTTCCTACACCATGGGGGGCTTGATCCACATCTTGCTGGTCGTCGCGGTGATCGCGATCGTGGTCCGGCTGGTTCAGGGCCGTCGAGTGATGTGACACGGCTGAAGCGTTCACGACGGAAAGTAATGAGCGACTGGGTGGCGTGACTCGGCTGCCGGGAGACAGCCGGGTTGCCTACCCGCATTCTCACGCTTGGCGCCAGAGCGGGAACGAATACCGGCCGCCGAGCCCTGCAATGGCGCTGGCGGTCAGGAGAACGCCATATGACGATGAGGCAGCCGAAAGGGCACAAGCACGCATGGTTCGCTTTGGCTGATGCGGAGTCTTGCCGGCTGTTGCGCTGCAGCCTGACCAGGCAAGGCACGCCACACGTTGAGGAATATGGGGCGCTTCAGAACACGCTGCCCGAACCGGAACACATGCGGCCAACGATCCAGGGAGACACAACGCGGCACCTGGAGAACAAGGAAAGGCGATTTGCGGGGCAGATCGTAGAGTGGCTGCAGACACAGGCGAGACAGCGAGAAATTGTCGCCCTGACCATGTTCGTACCCCCTCGCATGCTTGGAGTACTCCGCATGATTCCACTCGGAGCGCTGCAAGGACACGTTGAAGAACTCAGGGGCGACCTCATGCGCTTGAACGCTGGTCAGTTGGCAGACCACCAGATGGTTCGCGAGCTCGTGACGCCTCCTCCGAACGACGAATGAGCGGCCTTCGAGTCCAAGGCCATGCGCACACTTGGCGGGGCGGCCGGCCGAACTCGTCCGACGGGAGGTGTATGACGGCGAAATGAATCGTTGGCGGGTTGTGAATCAGCGCTGAAAACGAAATCGACTAATGAATGGCGGAGTACAGGAGATCAGAGTATGAAAAACTGGTGCCCGCATCTGCTCTTCTGCACTGACGGCCGCAGCCCGACGACGCATTGGAAGTAGGAGATGCGCCGGCGGAACGAAAGCGAATGGACAATGAACAAGAATTGGCTTGGCGTCGCAGGCGCGGTTGTGGTCGTCGTTGTCATCCTGTGGCTGGTAGGCGGGAACAGAATTTCCTGCCACGAGAGCTTCTGGGACAAGGACAAACAGATCATCGAGATCAAGCATGATTGACAGCTCCGCCTGCGACGGCCGGGTTGTCAGATCATATTTGGAGCCTTGGGGAACTCAGAGCGACGGAAAGAGGAGCCCGATTGTGGAGAATCGCGGCGACCAAGGACTCTGCCATCGGTGAGTCCCGTGTCCCTGTGAAGGGGACGCCCGAAACGGGAGCGCCGACCGCGGTGGACTCCACAGTGAAGGTAGGCGGCCCGAATCGACCCGCAAAGGAGAATTGAGATGCTCATCACAATCGTCATCGTGATCTTGATCCTGATGCTTCTGGGTGCGATACCCAGGTGGCCCCACAGCAGAAACTGGGGATACTACCCGAGCGGTGGGCTTGGATTGGTGTTGCTGGTCTTGATCATTTTGGTGCTCATGGGACGCCTGTAATACGACACAAGGAATTGAGAAATGCGCCGCACACCGCTCATCGCCAGCGGAGTCATTCTTGCCGTCCTGGGCGCGATGGTCTTCATCTGGCAAGGCGTCAGTTACACGCAGCGTGAGACGCTGATCAACGTTGGGAACGTCAAAGTGACCGCCGATACCCAGAAAAGATTGCCACTGCCGCCCATCCTGGGAGGTATCGCGCTGGCCGGCGGAGTCGGGCTGATCGTAATAGGAGTTCGGAAGTCGTAACCCAGCGCTCCAGATTCTTTGAGGAGGCTTGCGATGGACAATCCCAGGGCCACAGCACCCGACATGGCTGAGTCCCAGGAGATCGCCAAGCAAGTCGAGGTCGAGCTGGCGCTGCTCGTAAACATCGAACAGTCGCTCCGCATCGCGCTCGACTGGGAGACCGAAGATCGTGGGAACATCCGCAAGCTGTCGACGCTGCGCTTCGTGGCGCGGTCCTTTGAACGCCACTTGACCCGTCTGCGGGTGCTGGCGGAGTATGGCGGGTATATGCACCTGGTCACGGACAGCAAGCCACATCTGGCCAGCGCGGTCCAGGGGTTACAGAACCTTCGCGATGACTGGGCATCGGCATCAAGTGGTTTGTGCCGACTGCCTGGTACGTTCCGGGAATAGGCGTGGTGACCGGTCTCGCCCTCACCTTCACGCTCGGTCTGTTGGTCAACATCTGGGGCGTGCCGCAACTCATCCGACTCGGCGAGAACCTCATCGGGCACATCCCGCTCGTGAAGACAATATACGGCGCTGTCCGCGATCTGTTCGGGTTTTTCGCCAAGTCCGGTGGGCTCGGCGCGGGGAACAAAGTGGTCATGGTTTCGCTCGCAGAGACCGGCATCCGGATGGTCGGTCTGCCAACACGGGAGCAGTTTGACGATCTTCCGCCCGGTCTCGGTGGCGAGGGATATGTCGTCGTGTACGTCCCGTACCGTTCCCCACCGACGAACGCCGCGAACTGGCGGTCGGGAAGTCACCGTACGTTGGATTCGACTGCCATGACTACTCCGCTACTCCGTGTTGCAGGCTGGGCCTGAACGCAGTGACAGCACCAAGCAGGGGCAGCCAGGCGACGAGCGAAATGGTGACGATCCGTCGGGTGCTGACCGGGTCGCGGGGTTTGGCCAGACGCAAGGGCGGGTGGCGACCCGGGGAACGGATCCCCCCCCCTCGCGATCGGGGTTCCCCAACACCAGCCCACTACAGATTATTTGGTATCACCATTTGGTTCAAATGAAGATACCAAAATGATCATTCGGTATCTTCATTTGAACCAAATGGTGATACCAAATGAAGTAAATGGTGGTACCAATTGATATAAATGGTGGTACCAATTGGTCTCAACAGCCGGCTTGTGGGGGCATAGACCTGGCACAGGTTGGCCAGTTGGGCACCTGGACCCCGGGTTCTTGATAGCACCAGGGCCGATTGGGGTCGGGAGTTTTGATGTGGTTCTCTCCTGGATCTGGTTCTCTCCCCCCGACAAACGGTCCATTACCCTGTGTGGCTGATGGTGGGATGGCGTGACGCGGAGCGGTTCACGGTAGAAGCGTCGCGTCGTCGAGAAGGACGAAGCCCAGGCCGCTTTCGAAGAACGACCTGGGCTTCTGTGTGTGTCACCGCCCAAAGCGATAAACACTTAACCGACCTGAGGATCGCGAACGGTGGCGGCTGCGTTTAGCCTGCCTGCCGCAGGCAGGCCCTCGGCGGCAGGAGCCGGCCGCCATCAAGGACAGCCCTGCCTGCGGCAGGCAGGCACCGCATGTTCAACTGCGCCAAGTGCCGTCGGCAGGTGGTGATCTGCCGGGGGTGCGACCCGCGGGCAGCGGCACTGCTCGGGGTCCTGTTCGGCCAGCGCGCCGCCAGGAACAAAGGCCAGAAGAACAGCGGCAAAAACGACGCCTGAACACAATCATGCCTCCAAACCCCGCATGCACCCGCCGCACCCCGATCTCATTCGGAGACCATGAGTCGCGCTTCAGTCGGCTCAAGCCATAAGCTGGAACAAGCACAGGAGGCCTTGCTGCCTGCCTACGACAGCCACTCGGGACTGGAAATCAACGACACGTACCGCAGAAATCTTCAACCTGACGCTCAACCTCATCCTGGGCGTCCCCATACTTCTCCTGCAATTTGCCCAGCAGGACTTGTCGCTTGCCGTTGATGGCGGTCAAATCGTCATCATTCAGTTTGCCCCACCGCGCTTTGACTTTGCCTTTGAACTGCTTCCAATTGCCTTCGATCTGATCCCAATTCATGATATTTCACTCCTGCTCTGGATTTACAGAACTGCCCGCCCACGCCCGCGCACGCCGTGGCGCTGAGGATGGCGCTCAGCACCATGATTGGCGCTTAGCCGCAGCAGTGACCGGCGGCCGTCTTTTCCACGCGCTGCCACGCGTCGCGTGTAGCCGCCTGGGCCTGCTCCCAGCTCAGCTTGGAATTCCCGCGACGACTGTCCCAGGCGCGACGCAACTCGGGTTCGACCTCATCGAACGATTTCTTCTTTGTCCCATATGTGGTGTAGCTCTCCCAACCATACTGATAGGCAGGGCCGTACTGGTCATAGGGGGAGTTTTTCGTGACATAGGGACGCTTCCCGAATTCGTTCCGCCAGAAGGCATGCTCGGTCGTCGGATTGACCGCCTCCGCGGTCAGCTTCCCGGCCACTCCGCCCGCGAGAGTCCCAGCGACAGCGCCGACGGCTGCGCCGATCGGTCCAGCCACTACGGCCCCGAGGACGGCTCCGGTTGCACCCCCGCCCGCCGCACCCATCCCGACACCGACCGGGTGGGCACCGGGCGCGCCCGTCAGGGGATCCAGATTGGCGTCTGTCTTTACCGTCGTCGTCGACTGTGATACTGTTCTTTTCGTTTCCATTTGTGGAATCTCCATCTCGTAAGAAACACGTCGCTACAAATCGAATTACAGGTCATCGACCTGTCAGCAGTAAGTTGTTCCCGCAATGCCCGCGCCGTGGAGGCCCTCAAGCCGCCGGCGCATCCCAATGATCAGAACAAATGGCTCACAACATCCTCCGAACGGCGCGTGCGGACTACGCGCCGTTCGGAGGGTCACATCGCACACCACCTTACCGACTCGACGAAAGCTCCCAGTACGGGCTCACGCCGTAGTACTTGTGGGTGTCGCGAAGCAGTCGCGGTTCAGTCAGGTTGGGATAGTCCTTCTCGAAACCGAATGTCGAATTCTTCAACTTTTCGGAAGTGGCCGACACCATCATGTCCTCGTAGCCCGGGCTCATTTCCCAGAGACTCCACGGAATGGCGTACTTCTTGGTCTTGTAATCCAGCACGCCGTAAACCAACCGTCCAGAATCCGGATCGATGATCAACTCGTCCAACTCGCCGAGTTGTTCGCGGTTCTGTGCTGACTTGGCACCCTTGCCGGTCAGATCAGTCGCTTTTTGCCATGACCGGGTCGGCTGATACCACCTATGGAGGGGATCATTGGACGGGTCTGTTCGGTACTCCGACTTCCAGTAAGGACGCTGGCCATAGAAGGTATGGGTTTCGGTCGCCCAGCGTTCGTCGCCGAAGTTCGGCCAGGCATCCTGGTTGAAGCCGCTCGCCTTCTTCAAACGATCCTTGTCCACGTTCAGCACGAATTCCTTTGAATCAGCGCTCAGAGCCAATGAACTCCATGGCACCGCAAACAATTTGTCGCCCATGCCCATGAACCCGCCGAAAGACAACACGCCGTAGATGATTCTTCCCGCTTGCGGGTCAATCGCCAGGTTCTCAATCTTGCCCAGGTTTTCGTCTTGAGCGTTCGTCACTGATTTTCCAATCAGGTCGCTGGATTTCTGCCAGCGCGTCGCGGGCTGAAAGCCGCGATCATCCTGAGCGCTGCTCCAACCACGTGTATCCCCTCCGAACGATGAACCCGTCGGGATAGCGCCCCTGCCGGCCTGAAGTTGCGTGCCGACATCCTGTTTGTCCAGCACCTGAGAAGTTTCACCGCATACCAGAACGGATGAGAAGCGGTCATTCGCCAGCACGGTCACTTCATAAATGGGATGCTCATCATGCATGGACTTGAACTTGTCCGCCGTGGCACGGGACTTCAAGCCTTCGCAACCCGTCAGTGCGACGTTCACGGCTTTGCCCTTGGTCTGCTCCTCAGCGATGCGTATGGCTTCAGCCATTCCGATCTTGGCGGAGCGGACGACCTGACCAAGCTGCTGCGCATTGTTGAACTGCCCGGAGTCTTTGGGCAGATTCCGCTCCTCGCCGGAGACGAGCCCGCCTGTGACCATGAGCCACATGACAGCCGGCAAGGCGCTTCTGGTGATCCTCGAATGCATCTTCATTGCACTACCTCCAAATCAAGAAAAGGTTCACGAACACTGGAAGACGGCACGCGCCGTTTCTTCCGCAGACTCACGCATCAATGGCATCGCTGGGTGGCTGGGAACCTCCCGCCCAGCGCAAGCAAAAAAAAGCCGACGTGGCCAAACACGCTGAGGTGTTCAACCACGTCGGCTTACTCTTCAACGAGCCTCCCGGCAGTTGCCGGGTTGCTCCTTAGTTAGTCATCCGAGACTGCGAATCGTATCTTGTTCGAAGCCTATAAGAAATTCTTCGAGACTCCGCTCGCTATCACAATCATACACCGTGGAACTGGAAAAGCCAGGGAATTCTTTCCGCGTTCCCACATTCCAGCTTCGTTGCCGTCTCCGCTGCGCTGGTTCGACCAACAGCAGACCGGGTCGCCGGGTACCTGATCGGAGGGGATGGGTCGATCGCAGGGGAACAGCGAGAACTGCTCGTATTGCTGCCGACGATCATCAAAGACCGCGATGGTCTTCCGCCAGGCCGCAGCCTGACTGTCGTGTAAATGCGCTACCCGAATCCGACCCGCGGACCCTTCAACGCTCACAATCCCAACCTCGGTCGGGAGGGCCCGGTAGCGAGTATGAGTGCCTCAGGGTGTTTGGCCACGTCGGCTTTTTGTTTGCTTGTGGCGGTGCGGGAGGGTCCCGACCGCCCGGGGGGGTGAATGCTACACCACCATAGGTGCTGCGGGCCTGTTCCAGGCGTTGCAAAGGAAGGCCGTTCCAGCAGCGCTGGCTGGGCTGCTGGATGTAAAGCGAACCTTCCGGAGCTTTCCGATCAGCCCGTTGCCAGCTGTGACCCACAGCACATGGGCTGTGCGGCAGAGGAATTCTGCTCAGGGGGTGAGGATTTGTTCACAGGAACTGACAGAAAACTGGAAGACGAGTCAATCCCGGAGGCGGTCAAACCGTCTGGGCTCTTCCTGCTGTCCGAAAAACCCCAAGGCGCATCATTGTGGCACGCATTCTGCTCGTTCTCATAAGACATCTCAAGCGACTCCACAGGCATGGTCGGTGTGGTCCGCATCTTGCCACGTCAGCACAAGGAGAATCACGTGTTCCGAATCTTGAGGCACACATGCCCGCTCCACTGTGCGAGCCCGACTGCCGGACTGTCCGGCAGACTTGAATGAGGATGGCGTCGTCGGCCCCCATGACCTGGCACTGCTTCTGGGCAATTGGGGTTAGTCGTCTTGATTCCAAGGAGAATCGCAATGAAAACGACCGTTACCGTCATCGGCCTCACGATGGTACTCGCACTGACGTCTCGCGCGTGGGGGCAGCACTACGTCGAGTATGGAGTCAACTTGTCCCTCGGACCTCACTACGTCGAACACTACGAGCAGGGCGAGCAACCCATCGGGCCGATTAATCACGAGGATGTCATCGACGGATACGGTCGCGTCGCCTGCGAGGCCAACGTCGGCTTCGGCGTGAACAAGGCCCGGGTCGACCTGGCGGGCACGAACCCGGAGAATCCATTTTACTTCGAGTATGGCTTTGCCACTTCGCGGTACTGGGACACCTTTCAATTTGACGACCCAGAGCTGGACGGCACGAACGGCTTCTTCGACGTCAACCTGTTTGTTGCCGGATCCGGCTTCGTCGACCTCAGTGAAGCGTACCTTCAGTCTCCCGACACCGAGTTCGACGCATTCTGGCATGCCGTTATCAACGTTGCTGTAGAAGGTGTGACCGACCCCATCGGCAGCCCGATCCAGTCGGGCTATTACGCGGGCGAATGGTACAAGGGCTTTGAATCCACGACGCTCGATTATGACGGCGACCCCCTCAACACTTATCAGCAGACCGTTACGTTCGAGTTCATCTACGGACAGCCGATCTTGATGGATACCTTTCTCCAGGTCTACACGACGTTCGACAACCAGTTCTCGTCGGTGGCCGGAACGCTGGACACGGTGATTGACCTTGGGAACTCGAGCTACTGGGGTGGCATAACGAATCTTCGCGATGCACAAGGCCATCCGGTGACCGCCGCGGACTATTCGTCCAGCTCGGGCTTCGACTACCGCCAAAGCGCTGTTCCCACTTCGCCCGGCGACCTCAACGGCGATGGTACCGTGGGCCCCGCGGACCTGGCGCTACTGCTGGGCTCTTGGGGGTCATGCCCAGCCTGTCCAGCCGACCTGAACAGAGATGGAGTAGTCGGTCCAAGTGATCTGGCGCTCCTTCTGGGTGACTGGGGCTAAAGAGTGGTCTGCGTTGACAAAACCTGCTTGATATTCAGGCTGCACAATGAACAGGCTTTGAGCGCGGAGATGGGATCATGACAACAGCCAATCACGTGCGGGCAGGTTTTTGGGTGGCAACTCCAGCATCGATTTTTTCGGCGGGACCGTCAACCTGCATCGCGTGACGCTACCGGGTGACGGCTGCGTGGACGGTGGGGAGTCCCGATCGTTCTACATTGTGGGTGAATCTCTGTACGAGGTGCAAAATGACGACAATTCGGACATGCGTTATTGTGGGGATCATTGCAGCGAGCAGCCTGATCTGGGGCACGCCGGCCGCTCGGGCACAGGCGAACTTCAGCGAGGGTTTCGACAACGTCGGCCCGGTCCTGCCGGGACAGGACGGCCCATCGAATCTCGTCGCGGCTGGATGGATATTCAGCAACCAGAGCGCGCCCGCGGGCACCGAAAGCTGGTTTGACGGCTACACGCCGGGCTCGACCGGCGTACCCTATTGGCCTCAGCCACAGGCCAGCGCCGGCTACGTGGCCGTGACCAGCGACAGCACCGACTTTTTCAGCGGCGCGGTCAGCAACTGGGCCATCCTGCCGGACATCCCCAACCAGCGAGCCGGCGACGAGTTGCGCTTTTACTTGCTCGATATGGACAGCAGCAACCTCAATACCCTCCAGGTGCGCTACTCGCCCAGCGGTGAGACCAGTACCGGCTCGAGCGTCAACGGCGTCGGCGACTTTACGCAGCTCCTGGTGAACATCAACCCCATCCCGGTCGGCGGGTGGAATCTGTATTCTGTAACGCTGCCGGGCGACGGCCGCATCGCTCTGCGCTATTACATCGCGAGCGCGTGCAACTTCGCCTGCTTCTCGTCTTATACCGGCATCGACTCGCTGAGCGTCGGCGTGCCGCCTTCGCCACCTTGCAACCTGGCGCCCGTCCCCAGTGCCGGGCAGACGGTCGTTTGGACAGCGGCGAACAGTCCGTACCAGGTGTGCCAGAACATGAGCATCCCGCCGGGGGCAACGGTGAACGTCGAGGCGGGTGTGCAGATCAGCTTCGACAGCGACATGCAACTGGTCGTCGCGGGCACGCTCAACATCAACGCGACCGCCGCGGCCCACGCGGTCCTGACAGCGCCTAACTCCGGTACCCCGTTCCTGCTCGTCACCGGCGGCACCATCGACGCACACTTCGCCGAGTTCCACCACGCGCTCCGGGTCAGCAACGCCGCCAACGTGCTGCTCTCGGATTGCACGTTCGCGTCCGACGGCGCCCTGAGCTCCGACAACATCCCCAGCCCCTACCCCTTCGTAAAGCTTGAACGCTGCACCTTCGCCAACTCGTACATGTCCCTCTCGGGCTGCCTCGCGGTTCTCCACGACAACACTTTCACAGACACCTACGCCCAACTGCTTCGTACTTTTGCCGACGTCACCGCCCCGAACACCTTCACCGGGCAGCCGCTCCGCATCAACCGCCAGGAGAGCATCCAGCCGCTGCCCATCGACGGCATGTCTGGCGCGGGCAGCAGCGAGGCCGGGCTGATGCTCGACGGCGGCATGTACCACATCGGACCCGACGTGGCGCTGTACGACAACCTCTACCCGCTGGAGTTGCACGGCGGATTGACGCCCGACAGCGTGGTGTCGACTACCGGCAACACGAACAACGCGATCAACGTCGGAAACGGCGGCTTCTCGGGGCGCGGGAGGTGGGCGGATTTGGGCTTGCCCTACCGGCTGACCGAGCCGACGACGAGCTTGCCGGGCGGCGACCTGACGATCGACCCGGGTGTCGCGGTCGAGGCCGCAAACCCGAATGCGGCGATGTGGTTTCGCTCGACGCGCCAGGGCGTGCTCGACGGGCTTCCCAATGCCCCGATTACCTTCCGCGGCCTGAACGGCCAGTCGTGGGGTGGCCTGCTGTTTCATGCGAACAGCACCACCGGCTGCCGCATGGAGTACTGCGCCATTGAGGACGCCCAAATCGGAGTGATCAGCACGGATAACACCCTGTACGTCGACAACTGCGAATTCAGCAGCAACCAAGTAGGCGCAAACATGAACACGTTCGGCGGCATTTTCGTCCGCAAGACCCGGTTCATGGCCAACGCCGTCGGCGTCGGTTTTACGGACCAAGGGAGTCCGAGCCTGAACAGCCCCAGCAATCCAAACTCCTTCGAGGGCAACACGGTGGGGGCCGACGCTTTCGAATTCGGATCGAACGCCGACGCCCGCAACTGCTGGTGGAATGACCCCTCGGGGCCGCTGGCGCCCGGTAATCCCGCCGGCCAGGGCGACTCGATCGCTGGCGTCGGCGCGACGGGCGTCAGCTTCCAGCCGTTCCTCACTGCCCCGCCGGACTTCACCAACACGCCGCCGGTTGTGCGGATGATCGAGCCGGGGCTGACGCAGCGCTACGCCTCGCCCGACTACATCATTCCCGACTATCTGCTCGACCCTGGCACAAAGTACATCCTGCGCTGGGACGTGCAGAGCGACGACGCGATCGTGAACCAGCGGATCGAGTTCTCGCCCGATGGGCACTACCAGAGCCGCTTCTTTGTACTGGTAGACGCTATTCCTGGCGACGCGCGCTCCTGGGAGATCACGGTTCCCAATCCGGGCTTTGCCGGCACCTACCAGCCGCAGTTCCTGCGCGTGGTCGCGGTCGACGCGGCCGGGCAGGAAGCTTGGGACCAGGCGGCGGTGCAAGTCCCCTCGGGAGACGTTGTTGGAACGCTGACGATCACCACCGACCTCCTGAGCGGTCAGACGTTCTTCGGCGGCTCGGCGATTCCTCCTGACGTGCAGTGGACTGGGCCGGGAAACCTCGGGCTTGGCACGCCGCTGCTCGTGCTGGAAAGCGACGGGGCCGCGATCCAGGGCCTGGCATTGGGAATGGGCGATACGGGGGGCTACTTCTTCCAGGACTTCCCGTTCGTCAGCACCGACAGGGCGCGCCTGGCCGTGCAAGTGACGAACAACTCCAACGCCGTGGCCTGGTTCTTCGCCGACGGCTATTTCTCCATCCGCCACGATCCGCGACTGGGCTTCCAACCGCCGAACGTTCAGTTGACCTCGCCGCTCGGCGGGGAGCGCTTTTCCGGCGGCTCGACTCTCCCCATCGCGTGGAGCGCCAGCGCCCCCGAGGGGACGCGCTCGTTCGACGTCCAGGCGTCGTACGACGCTGGACGCACTTGGCATCCGATCGCCCGGGACCTGCCCGCCGACGCAACTTCCTTCGACTGGCTTCTACCGGCTAGCTCGGGCATTCCCGACGTGCGCGTCCGGGTTATCGTGCGCGACCAGCGGTTCCAGAACAGCGCCGACGACAGCGGCGTCTTCACCATCGCACCGGGCGTACCCGCAATCCCCGGCGACCTAGACGGCGACGGGGTCGTCGGGGCGCAGGACCTCGCATTGCTGCTGGGCAGCTGGGGACCGTGCCCGCCGCAGGAGGACTGCCCGGCCGACCCGAATGGTGACGGAGTAGTCGGACCGAACGACTTGGCTCTTCTGTTGGGCAACTGGGGTTGATTGCTTTGGCGGGCAAGTGAACATCATGCGCTCACGATGGATCAAGACCTGCATGCCTGGTGAATTCGTGTTGGCTGCGCCGGTTGCGATCAGCATGGTTCTGCCAGTTGCCGCCGCGGATCCACCCTACTACACGGCCCCAGTGCATCACGCCCGGCAGGAGCGCCATCAACGCCGCGGCCATGAACAATGCTGGGAACGCCGACGCGCGATCAGGACGACTTCGTCACTCTCTTTCCAAGACCGGCAATGACAACGGAGCACGTTCATGAATAATGACAGGCCGAAGCACGTCACGAAACTGTTTGTCGGAGCCCTCAGCCTGGCGCTGAGCGCTATGACAAACGCCGAGGAGGCGAAGGCGATCAAGTACACCTCTGGCGGGTCACAGATCACCCTCACCGATCTGGGGCTGCTTCCCGGAGGAACCGCGTCAAGCGGCTTGGCGATCAACAACCAGCCGATCATTGTCGGTTTGGCAACCGACAGCAACCTGAACCTGCAGCGGCCGATTTGGGACGCAAACACCGGAGCAATCGCGGGCATGGCGGAGAACATGAACCCAGCGAGCACAGCGGTCCCGGAGCACATCAATGACAGCGGAGAAATGGCCGGCAGCGAGGTTTATGGCGACAATGTGTACCAGGGCGTCTACTGGGATTCCACGGCCCAGGCATTTGAATTACAAGCGATGGCCGGCGTCGATCCCTTCTACGGAGGTCTTCACACCATGGCCCACGGCATCAACAATCTGGGCCAAATCGTGGGGACGGGTAAGGAGGCCGCGCCGAATTACTACACGCACGCCGTCCTGTGGCCCAACAAAGACACCGAGGCCATTGATCTCGGCTTTCTAGGTCAAGGCGTCCCCTTGAACTACAGCGTAGCCTACGGCGTCAACGATTTGAGCCACGTGGTTGGCAACGGCTTGGTCGGCTCGCTTAATCGCGGATTCCTCTGGCGAAATGGTCAGATGATCGACCTCGGCGCGTTGAGCGGTCAGGTCGTAAGCGAGGCCTACGCGATTAATAATACAGGTCTCATTGCTGGGAGGAGCAACTTCTATCCGGTCACCTGGGAATATGACACTGCGAATCCCAGCAGCACGCCGACGATCAGTCAGCTGCCGATACCTTCCGGCTTTTTCTCCGCGACGCCCACCGCGGTGAGCGATTCGGGTGATGTCGTGGGCTACGCAGGCGCTCCGAACATCGACGCCCATGCGATCCTCTGGCGCAACGGCATAGCAATCGACCTCGGCGTCTGGCCTGGCGGCCATTACAGTGTCGCGAGCGGGATCAACAATCTCGGCCAGATCGTCGGCACCGGCAGCGTTGCCGGTGATAATCTGGATCATGCATTGATGTGGACGGCCGCGCCCACCGACCTGAACGGCGACGGCTACGTTGGGTCGGCCGATTTGGCCCTGCTGCTGGGCAGCTGGGGGGCGTGTGGAGGTTGTCCTGCCGACCTGAACGGAGATGGCTCGGTCGGACCGAGCGATCTGGCGCTGTTACTGGGTCACTGGGGGTGACGGCCGAACCGACCGCCTGACGGAGGTGGGAGCGAAAGTGGTGGTTGCGCCTGCATGTGCTCCGGGGCAGGCTCGACATGGATCAGGGCATCGCTAATCGACGAGTTCTCGAGCCGAATGCGGTCCTTGACGGCATGCGAGATCGCATGACCGTCGGCGACGGTCATCCCAGGATCGACCCCCATGTGCAGATCAACGAATAGGTCGAACCCGACCTTTCGAACGCGGCACTTGTGCCTGCCGCGCACGCCAATGACCCCCGACGCCGATCGCAGGATACCCTCCTCGATTTCCTTGTGCGGGGCCGTATCAAGTAGTTCTGCGAGCGCGGGACGCAGCAACCTGACGGCATTGAATGCGATGATCCCGGCGGCGATCAGTGCGAGGAAGTCCTGGGGGGCGAGACGGTTTGCAAGACCGTCACCTCATTCGCGCGACATGAACCGCGACAGCGCGTTCGAATAATCGAATAATCGCCCGGGGGATCTTGAACTCAGAACGGGCACCGTCCGCTGCGTCACGGACTCTGTGATCCGCAGGCCAAATCTGAAGCAACAAACGGCCGATCGCAGAGCAAGCGCGCTACCCGAATCCGACCCGCGAGCACTGAAGAGCGACGTAAGTCATTGGTCAGGGCCGGAGTTGAACCGGCGACACACGGATTTTCAGTCCGTTGCTCTACCAACTGAGCTACCTGACCTGGAAACGGGCGCGGGGCCCTGCCGAACGGGCCTTCCCAATGCCGGGCACGAAGATAGCCTGCGCGGCGGGACCCGTCAAGCCTCCCGCCGCGCGCTGCGCATGTGCGACCGCAAACAACACGGCCGCGCCGTCCTCTCGGGCGGTGCGGCCGGCTGGTTGATTCGGGGCGCAACCCGACTACGGGAACAAGGCGGTATCGGTTGCCGAGTTCTTGCCGCTGGAATTGTCCAGATGGTCAATGACGTGCCAGCCCGGAATGCCCATGTTGTCGCCTTCGGTGCCGGGATACCAGCCCGTCCAGAACTGCTCGGCAATCCGGAATTCTGCCGAGGCCGTGACCCTGTCCTCGCGAACGGCGATGGAGTAGATGTTGTCACGGTCGACGCCGGCCAGCGGGGTTTTCTCGAAGGCTACACTGGCGTCGGTGCGACCGATGTTCTGACCTTCACCGCTGCCGCGGCCACCGTGGTTGGGCGAGTTAAAGACCTTGAACTGTTCGGGCGGGGCCTCGTCGGACAGGAAGCCGCCGAAATCGCCGAAGAAGTCGGCAGCGCGATCCTGCAGCGGCACCGACTCATTGTTGGGATCGGTGGTGTGGCTGACCCAAGTCGAATTAAAGGCCACGATGTCGTCGGACGAGGCACTCAAGCTCTCCACCGCCTCGACCGTACTTTGGGTGATCCCGGGATTCTTGTCGGCCAGCAACACCATCCGCGGATCGCGGCTTTCGCGCGGCCGAGTGCTGTTCCGCGAGGGGTACATGGACAACTGGTAGCCATAACTGCAGAACCCATATCCCTTGAAATCATAGAATCGCAAGATGTCGGTGGCGGGATCGGGGATGTCTTCACTGCTCGGGCAGATGAAGCTCTTCGGTTCCAACAGGCCAAGCCGAATCAGCAACCACTGATGGCGCGAGTTGGAAATACGGGTACCCAAGCTGTCGGCGCTCTCGTCGCTTTCCTGATCGCGGCGGGCCAATTGAAATCCGCCCATCCAGCGCATGGAGTCCGGCCCACCATTCCTGCGGGAGGTGGTCAACGGCCACCAGTCGTCATTGTCGACCGCATAGGTCTTGCAACCGTTGGCCTGACCCTTCAGATTCTGACCGCACACCACCCGCTTGGAGGCCTCGCGGGCCTTCGCCAGGCTGGGCAGCAGAATCGAAATCAATAAGGCGATGATCGCAACCACCACCAGCAGCTCAATCAGGGTAAATCCGGTCCTTCGTTTCGCCGCCATCGCCGCGTCCTCCACTGGGCCTTTGGGTGTTACAGCGCCGATCCCTGTCATCCATGAATAGGTACCGGGCGAATTCCCGATTCTCCCCCAAAACTCGCCGCAATGCCAGATGCTGGTCGCCGCAATCACCTCGGGGGTGGACCGCCTGGCCCATAAGTAGCTACAATACACGCGGTTCAAACGATTACCCGACGCCTCCGGCCCCCGCCGACTAGCCACCGCGGGATCCGCCGGAATTGTGATCTGCACCCATGTACACCACCCGCCTGAGCTTGATGAACCGGGTCCGGAACCGCCGCGACGAGCTTGCCTGGCAGGAGTTCCACGACCTCTATCGGCCGCTGGTGTACCGTTACGCCAGGCAGCGCGGGCTGGGCCACGACGATGCAGAAGATATTGTCGGCCAATGCTTTGAGAAGCTGATCGATTCCATGAGCACCTTTGAGTATCACCCCGCCCGGGGCAAGTTCAAAAGCTGGCTCAAGACGCTGGTCCACCACAAGATCTCCGATCTGGTCGCCCGGCGGCGCCCCGGGACCAGCACCCTCCCCGAGCCGGTGGACGAGCGCCTGTGGGAACGAGCCTGCCAAAACGAGCTGCTGAACTACTGCGTCCAGCAGGCCCGCCAAGAAGTCTCGGAACGTAATTTTCGGGTCTTTCACCTCAGTGTCTACGAGGACTGGTCGCCCCAGAAGATCGCGGAAGTCTGCGACATGGACCCAGCCCAAGTGTACCGCGTCAAGCACAAAGTCCTGGCCAAGGTTCGCGAGAAGATGGCCCGGTATCTTTCGGAATGATTGTGCACTCTCACCTTTATTATTAGGCTCTCATTTGACGGGCAGGCGACCACCGGCCTATATTACCAGCCACCAACCGAAAGAGCCCCAATCCATTCGGGTCTCCGAAGGTCCGGCAGTCGCACGTTTGCCACCCACCGCGGACAGGCGTGGGCGGCTGGCGTTTGCGTCGGGATCTGCTTTGGTGTATTCAGGCAATACTTATGGGTAAAGCGGACGCGATCCAACTGGAGGCACGGGTGCTCAAAGCGCTACCCAATACCATGTTCCTGGTGGAATGTGACTTGGGTGAGGGCAAGCATGAAGTGCTGGCCACCATCTCCGGCAAGATGCGGCAGCACTTCGTTCGCATTCTGCCTGGCGACACCGTCACGGTGGAGTTGTCACCCTACGACCTGAAGCGCGGACGCATCGTTTACCGCAACCGCTGACCCACCCCGGCCCGCTCGGATCCGCAACGATGAATCGCTTCGCTCTGATTGCTGCCGGGCTTGGAATCGCCAGCAGCGTGGCGGGCTGTGCCGCAACCCGCAGCGGCGGCCCTTCGGGCGGCGCGGCCGCGGAGCAGCCCACCTTCGTGTATTTCATTCACCCGGCGCGCGCTGGATTCATCGAGTCTCCAACGGCGGATGAGCAGGCAGCCGTCGGCAAGCATTTCGCCTACCTCAAGTCGCTGACCGAACAGGGCGTGGTTCTGCTGGCCGGCCCCGGCACCGACCCGCCGTACACCGGCATTGTCATCTTCCGGGCAGCCGACCGCACCCGAGCGGTCGCAGTCATGAACGCTGATCCGGCGGTCCGGGCCGGCGTGTTCCACGCCCGGCTGTCGCCGCTGCGATTGTCCCTGGTTGGCGCCATTCCCAGCAACGTCGCGCCGGCTTCTTAGCGACCCAATCGCGCGGCCTTCCAGCGCGACGGCCGAACCACCCTGCGGGTGCTACTCCAAACGCGGCCCGATTGATCCGACCCGGCGGGTCCCGTCGGGCGCCTCGATCTCGACCCACCACATCACGCTCGGCGGCAGCGGATCCGGGGCGACCGCATGAACGTCGTAGTCATCGTGGGACGCCGCATACTGGCCCTTCCCGACAAACGACAGCGTGCGATCCTGGGTGCCCAGCCAGGCCCGCACGGTGGTTGCCCCCTTGTCGCTGTAGGGCAGCTTCACCACGAGGTGGCCCTCCTTCCCGGGTTCGACCACTCCATGGCCCTGGGCGAGTGCGACTTTCAGGTCGCCAATCATGGCCGTGCCCAGGTCAATCTCGTCATGCCCATGCCCGCCGCCGGGTGGGTGGGCATCGTCTTGGCCGCGGCCCATCACGGGCTCGGCCCCACCGCTGGCGCGCGATTCGCCCTCGCGCTCGGCGCTGACTTCGTTCCGGGCGGCGGGCCCTGCATCTTCGACCGAATCGCAGCGGCAACCCGCCCCGAAACCCAGGCTCACGACCAGGCTCATTCCAACCACAAATCGAGTCACACGGTTCTCCTTACGGTTCGCAAGTGCAGCGCGGCCTTCAGCCGCACCGTGATGGGCGAGGCCACACGCGGGCCGACAGCCGAGCCGGCTGGCCATCACGATTGGAACTGCGTCGCACATTACCGACCTCGCGGCCAACGATGCTCACCCTACCCGCGCTCCTGGCGGTGCTGCGGTTCTTTGAACATCAGGGCGTAGCCCGCCGGCACAACCACCAGATTTAGGAAGGTCGAACTGACCAATCCGCCAAGCACGACGATCGCCATGGGCGACAAGATCTCACTGCCCGGTTCGCCGGCGGCCCAGGCGATCGGCAACAATCCCAGCACGGCGGTCAATGCCGTCATCAGGATGGGCACCAGGCGCTCTTGCGAACCCTGCATGACGGCCTGATCCAGCGATTTGCCCTCGACGGTGATCAGGTAGGCATAATGATTGACCAGCAGGATGCCGTTGCGCACGGCGATCCCGAAGAGCGTGATGAACCCCACCATGCTCGCGATGGAAATGACCGGAGCCTCGTAGCGACCGCTGCCGCCGAGCAGCGCCATGGCGTTGCCAAGGATGCTGTGCGACTCGGTCACAAAGATGGCCACGATGCCACCGATCAGGGCCAGCGGCAGGTTGACCATGACCAACACTGCCGCCCGGGTGGAACCGAAGGACATGTTCAGCAGCAGCAGCATGACCACGGCCACGATTCCGCCCATCACGTAGAGCGTCCGCGACGCCGATTGCTGGGCCTCAAACTGGCCGCCGTAGGACACCGCAAACCCGTAGCGGGCCACGATGGGATCGACCCGGTCCTGCACGTCTTTGACCAGGTCGCCCAAGTTATAACCTTTGCCTACGTTGCAGGAGATCACCGCCTTGCGTTGGGCATTCTCTCGCGAGATCAGGTTGGAGGCTTTCTCGAGGCCGACGTCGGCCACTTCGCTGAGCCGTACCAGCGCCCCGTTGCGGCCGCGCAGCACCAGGTCCTTGACCTGCTGAATCCGCTGGCGGTGCTCGGAAGCCAGCCGCACCACGATGTCGTAGACCTTCACGCCTTCGTTCACCGTCGCCACCGCTTCGCCGAAGATGGCGTCGCGGACCTGCTCGGCGGCATCGACCGGGGTCAACCCCCAGCGGGCCAACTCGTCGTGGCGGAAGCGGATCGGCAGCGACGTGATCATGATCTCCCGATTGGCGGCGACGTCGCGAATCCCCGCCAGCGGCTCAATCGCCGCCGCCACCTCGCTGGCGATGGCCCGCAGCTTCGCCAAGTCGTCACCATAGACGTTGATCGCGATGGCCGCCGGCGTGCCCGACATGATGTGCGACAGGCGGTGCTCGATCGGTTGGCCAATGGTGGTGGTGATCCCCGGAACGGCCGACAGCACGGTGTCGATCTCTTGGCGCACGGTCTGCTTGTCGGACCCGGCGCTGACGGTGACCTCGATCTCGCTGTTGCTCACGGGCTCGGCATGTTCGTCGCGCTCCGCCCGGCCGGTGCGCCGCACCACCGATCGAACCCCGTGGATCTGGGCCAGCCGCCGCTCCACGCCCTGAGCGATGCGATCACTCTCTTCCAGGGCGGTCCCCGGCGGCGCCATCAGGAACACCGTGAAGGTGCCTTCGTTAAATTCGGGCAGAAAGCTGCTGCCAAAGGCGCTCGCCAGCCACAGACTGAACCCGGTCAGCACCAGAGCCCCGCCGAGGGTGGCTGTGCGTTGCCGCAGCACGATGCGCAGAGTCGGCCGGTACAGGGCCTTGATCCAGCGCACCACCACGGTTTCTCGTTCGACGTCGCCGAGCGAACCGCGCAGCAGCACATACGACAGCGCCGGCGTTACGGTCAGGGCCACCAACAGCGACGCTCCGATCGAGAGCATGTAGGTGACGCCCAATGGCCGAAAGAACCGGCCCTCCAGTCCCCGCAGAAACAGCATCGGGACGAACACGATCACGATAATCAGGGTGGCGAACACCACCGAGTTGAGCAATTCGGCGCAGGCCCCGTAGATCACGATTGCCCGGGAGCGGCGCTCGCCCGCGGCGGCCGCCTGGTTCTCGCGCAGCCGCCGATAGATGTTCTCCACGAAGATGATTCCGTCATCGACCACCACGCCGATGGCGACGGCGAGCCCGCCCAGCGTCATGACGTTGATCGACTCGCCCCACCCCCACAGCACCAGCAGTGCGACGGCGACGGCCAGCGGAATCGCCGTCAGCGTGATCAGTGTGGTCCGCACGTTGAGCAGGAACAGCCCCAGAACGATCGCGACGATGATTGCGGCATCACGGGCCACCGCCAGGACGTTGTCGAGGGCTACGTGAATGAAGTCGCTCTGTCGAAAGACGTGGCGGTTGAGCACGATGCCCGGCGGCATTGCGGCCTCGATCCCATCCAAGACCCGGTCGACGGCCTCGGTCAACGCCAGCGTGTTGGTCCCCGGGGCTTTCTGGATGCTGAGCACGACGGCGGGCGTTCCGGCCTCTGAAGCCGTACCCCGCTTCAGCGCCGGAGCCAATTCGACTTCCGCAACCTGCCCGATCGTGATCGGCACGCCCAGATCGTAACGGATGATCGTCGACCGGATGTCCTGCACGTTCCGGACCCGCCCGGTCTGCCGCAGGGGAATCTCCAGTCCGTCCACGTTGAGCAGGTACCCAGCCCCGGCCGTGCTGTGGGCCTGGGCGGCGGCCTCGACCACATCTTTGACGCTCAGGCCGTACAGCCGCAGCCGGTCTTGATCCACGTTGACCTGGTACTCCGGTAGCTCGCCGCCGATGGCCACCACCTGCGACACCCCGGGAACGCTCAGCAGGCGGTTGCGCAGGTCAAACTCCCCGTAGGCACGCAAGTCCAAGGGGGCCACGCTGCCGTCCGGAGCGCTCAAGGAAATCAACATGATCTCGCCGGTGATGCTGGTCACCGGGGTCATCTCGGAATGGACCTCCCGCGGCAACCGCTCTGACGCCAGGCTGAGTCGTTCGGAGACCAGGTACCGGGCCCGGTAGATGTCCACACCCCAGTCGAACTCGACCCACACAATCGACAGGCCGATGGCGCTGGCGCTGCGCACCCGGCGAACGCCCGGCAGACCATTCACCGAACTCTCGATCGGAAAGGTGATGTACTGCTCGACCTCATCGGCGGCATACCCGGGCGACTCGGTGATGATCGTCACCGTCGGTGCGTTCAGCTCCGGAAAGACGTCGACGGCCATCTGCGGCACCTCGAAGGCCGCCAGCCCCAGCGCCAACACCGCCACCGTGATGACCAGCGGGGCATTGCCCACCGAGAACTGCAAAAGTTGCTTCAACATCCCGGTACGCTCCTATTCCGGCTCGTCGTCATGGAACGTCCCGTCGGCATGAAAATGGCCACCGCGCTGTCGTTCGCCCGCGGCGGAAGTGGCCAGCATGAGCGGATAGACCCCGCCCAGCACAATCTGGTCGCCAAGCATGACCCCGCTGCGGACCTCCACCCATCGGCCGTCGCTGCCACCGAGATCGGCCTGCACCCGCATGACCGTATCCGGCTGGTGTGGATCCCGCCGAAAGAAGATCCGCTCCAAGCCATCACGCACCGCTGCGGCCTCCGGAATGGCCAGGACCGCGCCCGCCGTTCCACTGGTGAACACTTCGAGATAGGCGGTGATCCCGGCCTTTGCCCAGCTCGGGAGGGTTTCGGGGACCAGGAAGATCGGGATCGTGCGCTGCTCCGAGTCGGCCTGAAAGCCAATCTCGATGATCCCGTCGACCGTGTTCTGCAGATCGATGCTGCCACCCGGAGGCGGTGAAATCCGGGCGGATTGACCGTCGGCGAACAGGGCGATGTCGGTCTGCAGGGCATCACCGTGGAAGCGCAAGGCGGTCGGATCGATGGTGTCCAGAACCAGATCGCCGGTCTCGGCCCAGCCCTGGTGGGTGACGGCCAGGCGGTCGATCACCCCGGGCGCCTCCGCCACTACGGTCAGCCGTTGAATCAATCGCCACGGGGGGGTCTGCTCCTGGAGGTGGCCGTGTTTCTCATGATGCGGATCGAGTTCGTCTTTGGGCACACCGGAGAGTGAAGATGCCGTGCCCAGCACGACGTCATAGCGGGCGTGGGCGGCGTCGAACTCGGTGTTGGCGGCCTCCAGCTCGGCACGCAGCCGTGGCAACGTGTTCCGGCGGTTGGCCAGCTCTGCCTCCAGTTCCACCTGGCGAATCTGAAGCTCGGCCAGATTGGCCAACCGTTCCTCCTGAAAGGCCACCGCCTGCTCCATTTCGACCACCGTGGCCTGTGCCACGGCGAGGTCAGCGTGGCTGCGCTTCATGGCATTGCGGGCCGAGACCAGGTCGCTCTGCATCCGCTGCCATTCAGGAGAATCGAGGCGGAACAACGGCTGGCCGCGCTGCACCTGTTGGTATTGCTTGATTAGCAGTTCGATGCGCCCGGGCAGCATGACGTGGTATTCGCGACGGGCCTCCGGCCGGAATTCGAATTGCCCGGGCAGGCGGACGGTGCTGTGCACCGGCCGGCGTTCCACGGTAACAAAGGTGATGCTGAGGTTCTGGCGAACACTCGCGGGAATGGCAATGCGGTCGGGGTCACCCGCGGCCGGCTCATCTGTGGGTGCGGGGCTTGCCGGCCGGGACCTGGGGCCCCGATCGCAGCCTGCCGGCAGGACCCCGGCCAGCACCGCAGCAGCCAGCAGGACGATGTTCACAAGCGGTCTCACGGTTGATGACCTCCGGTCTGGGGCGGCGCGGGTGTGAACCAGCGCGGCCGAAGCATCTGCTGCAGCTCGTTGGCGGCTCGGCCCTCCGCCACCGCGGCGTCGAGCAGTTCGATCTTGGTGTCCAGTGAACTGGTCAAGGCGTCGCGCAGCAGCAGGACGTCGATTTCCCCCAGACGCAACAGCGTTCGGGAGTCGGTCACCTGCTGCTCCACCAGCGGGGCGACCTGCTCCAGCAGGGCGGTCCGCCGTTGTGTGGCATAGTTCAGACGCATTTCCACCTGCGCCCAACTGGAAAGCACCCCCTCGGTGACGGCCTGAGCCCGAATGCGTGCGGCGTCCCGTGCGGCGCCCGCCTCGGCGATTGCCTGGCGGTTGCGGTTCCACAGGGGGAGGGCCAATCCAAGACCGAAACCCAGCCGCGAGAACCCTTCCTCGAAAGAGTAGCTGGGGCCGATATTCACATCCGGGTATTGCCGGCGAATCTCCAGACGAAGCTGCTGTTCGGCGGTCTCATAGTCCGCCTCCGCGGACTTGATTCGGGGATGATGAGCGACCAGCTCGGCTTTCCGCCGGTGGGGTGGAACACCGACCGCCGCGCTGGGAATTTGCGGGTACAACTTCACCGGCGCCTGCGGTGTCAGGCCCAGCAGCGCCAGCAGCAGCAGGCGGGGCTGCTCCTGTTCGCGTTCCAGCGACCACAGGCTGGTGCGGCGGCGGGCCAGTTCAATCTGCAGGAGGCGACCTTCCGTCGGCCTCATCTCGCCGGCAGCCACCAGTCGCTCGGTGGTTGCCGCGATGTCCTCCAGCCGGGCGACGTACTCCCGGGTGATCCGCAGCCGTTCTACAGCAGAGGACCATTCCAGCCAGGCCGTCCGCAGCGCGGTGATCAACTCCCATTCCTGGACCGCGATTCGCCGCCAGGCGGCGGTGTATTGCGACCAGGCCAGGTCCTTGGCCACGGCCAGCCGACCGGAGATCGGAATGGTAATGGTCAGACCGGCACCGGCGATCCAGGGATCATCGATATAGTCCCCGTCGACCCGCCGGAAGCCCAGCGGGGTGACTTCGGGGCCGCTGGCGTTAATGCCGTCGATCGAGGGGCCGTCGAACTTGAAGCGGGTCTTGTCGCCGCGGTCGACGAAGCGGAGCAACTCGGCTTCGAATTGCGGATCGGGCCACCACCCGGCCTGGCGGGCGCTGGCCAGCGGGACCTCCGCGTCGGCTCGGGCCAGCCGCAACTGTGGATTGAAGTGCAATGCCACCGCTTCGGCTTCGTGCAGGGACAACCCATCACTGCTGTCGAACGGGGCGGGGGATTCGGGACTTCCCGCCAGCATTGCGGCATATTGCTGAATCGGTTCAATATCGAGCGGCCGATCGGGCCACTGCTCGGCATAGTCCGCAAGTTGCAGCGGCTGCCGCTGGTGGGTGCGGCACCCGCTTGCGGCGGCCAGTGCCGCGGCGCTGACCAGCAGGCCGTATTTCAACACCATGTTGGAGGTCTCCGAAGCATGCGGTCAACCTGCGGCCCAGCGGGCTCGGTCGATCGAGCGGTGACTGCCATGGGCCGGCCGCCCCGCGAAGCGCAGCGTCCGGCGCAGGGTGCTTGTTGCCGCAGGGTGCGACGGGGGTCACAACATCCTGCGGGTCGGCCGGCGGATCAGATCAACAGGGGGATGTCACTGGCGTGGACTGGGATGCGAACACCGAGGGGAGGGCTGTGGTCCGGCCGGGGAACCTGCCCGCGGGCCGTTGCGACCTCGCCGGACTGCGGTTCCAGCAACAGCGGCTCGGGGGCCGACAGCGGTTCATCGTCGCTCGAGGGTTCACGACTGATGACACTCTCGCTACAGGGATCGGAGGCACAACCGGACTCGTGGCCGCAGCCGCCGCCGTCATGAGGGTAGGCGGGCTCATTGTGGGTGCACTGGGGTGTGTCCTCTCCCGGGCAAGGCGTCGACCCGGGGGCACACGGATGTTTCAGGGCGCCGGCAACGCACAGCGTCGGAAGGCCCCACAAGGCCCAGGACGCGATCAGGATGGCGCAACAGCGCTGGGGCATTCAACAAGTATCGGCCATTCTGCGGCAAAGATCAACCATCCGGCCCCAAGACCTTGTGTTCGTTTGGGAAACGCAACGGGCAGCCGGCCCGGTCGGAAAACTCAGGACCCTCGTAGACGACAAGAGAACTCCTGCCCGTCCTGCTTACGGGTGGCGTTACTCCCGGCATGGACCCCAACTGCCCAGCAGCAGCGCGAGATCGTCGGCGGCGATCGTGCCGTCCTGGTTGAGATCCTCAACGCAGCCCGGGCACGGGCCCCAATGGCCCAGCAGGCTCGCCAGGTCCGAGGCGTTGATCACGCCATCGTCACAGAAGCCGGGGGGGCCGCAGTCGATCGGACAGCTCGTCGAATCCTCGCCCGCCTGGCAGAGTCGATCACCACAGCAATAGGCGAAGACCGGCTGGTCGGCGCATTGGCTGTCGGCAGCGGTGCAGCGGTCATCCGCGCAGCCGACCGGACCCTGGCCGGCGCCGCCGCCGCAGCAGAAGCGCGTGCCGGGCGGCCCGTTCTGCTCGCCGTTACAATCGGCCGGGCAGTTCAGGCAGTCCTCGCCGTCGGCAATCTCGCAGACGCTGTTGCCACAGGACGCCCCCGGGGCACTGGGGCAGTCGGCGGCACAATTCACGCAGTTCTCGCCCGCCTGGCACTCACCATCGTTGCAGCTTAGCGGCACACACAACCCCAGGTCGTCGGAGCAGGCCTGGCCTGGGCACGGTCCGGCCGCCAGCCGGCAAGCACCGCCGGCGTCACAGTACTCGGCGCCGTTGCAGAACACGCCGTCGGCGCAGTCGGCGTCGGACGTGCATGCCAGCTTCACCAAGGAGAAGGTGTCCGTCACCGCGCCGTCCTGTCGGATGTTGGTCAACGTCAGCACACCCTCCTGGATGTCGATGATGCACGAACCGTTGTCGTTCTCGGTAAATGCCATCACCGGATGTTCACCGATCTGACTGGTCTCGGTGCCGCCGTGGCCGGCGACCACATAGACCGCGCCCTGGTGTCGCACCTGCCCGGCAAACTTGACGTACGAGCCGTCGCCGTCCGGGGCCCCGTCGCCGTCGTCGAGAATGTGGCCGCCGGCCGACAGCGTGTCGAACGACGGCGTGGCGAAGTGCGGGGCGGTGCCGTAACCATAGGCCCCCTTGATCAAGAACGAACGCTCATAGGTATGCGAATGGCCGCTCAACACCAGGTCCACCCCGCCGGCCTCCAGAATCGGCACGACGTGCTCGCGCATCTCGGGCATCTGCCCCTTGGAATCGAAGGCGTCGTTGGAATTGTGGCTGCCCAGGCTGTACGGTGGATGATGCCAGTAGGCGATGATCCAGTCCTGGTTGGCTTGGGCCAGGTCCTGCTCCAGCCAGGTCAACATGGCCGATCCGGGCTGGCGGGAGATGTCGTGCGAGTTCATGCAGATGAAATGGATGTGGCCGCGGTCGAACGAATAGTAGGCCTCGGTGCCCGAGGCCAATCCACCGGACTCACCGGCGCGCGGCAATTCAAAGGCGTCGTAGTAGGGGCCGGTCGCGCTCGGGGAGTCGGAAGACACACCTTCATGATTGCCGAAGGTCGGCCAGTACGGCGTGTTGATCAGCACCCCGGGATACATCCCGAAGAAATTCAAGGTCAACTCGTCGTCGGTGCCGCTCTCGTAGGCCATGTCGCCAAGGTGCAGGAACAAATCCGGCGTGGCGCCGGCAACCCAGTTGACCATGGCCTCGCGGACCGCGCCCGGCGTCAACTCGCCATTGCCGGAATCGCCGACCACCCAGATCCGCATCCCCCGGTCGGCCCCGACCGGCGGTGACGTGATAAAAAAATGGTCCGGATCGGCACCCGCGAGCACGACCTCCTCAAACCCCACCGCATAGTAATAAAGGGTCTCCGGCTCCAGGCCACCGATCTCAACGACATGATCGGTCACCCACTCCGGATCGATGAACGACTCCTCCAACAGCGCCGGATCACTCCCGTAGAAAATTGCCGTGGGCACCGGAACGCCGGTTCTCCATTTGACGGTCATCGCCGTCGGTGCCGCCTGCTGAAGGTAGGGACCTCGCTGCAGGGTGATCGGCGGCGGACCCTCGCCGTACCGAATCTCCAATCGTGGACGCCCGGGCGCCACCACATGCTCGCTGGAGTAGACGTCGGTGCCGTCCCCGCCACCAAACTGCGGGCGGATGATCCATCCGTGATTGGGCGCGCCGTCGGACCACGCCTGGACCGACGCGGTCACCGAAACGGCGATCTCCCCTGGCAGGGTGCCGGCGGCCACGTGCTCCTGAGCCGCAAACTCCAAGCCCTCCTCGCAACCCGAGCCACAGAAAGTGTTGAAGCTGTCCGAGTCCACCCAGGGCAGCAGCACCCGGTGAACCCGCCCGTGGTCACCCGGATCGAACACGGTCAAGTACAGGGTGGCCTCCGTGATTTCGGCGCCCGGCGGAACCGCGCCGGGGCCGATGATGTCCTCGAAGCGAATCAGGGTGTACGTGTCGTAGCCGCTGGGATCGCTGTCATCCCAGCCCAGCGGGTCAACCGCACCGTTGTCGGCGCCCGCACCCGACGGCACCTCTTGCACGAAGGTGTCCACCGCGCCGGCGTATCCCTGCACGCCCTGGCGGAAGGTCAGCACCTCGGCGTGAACCGTGCCGACCGCGATCCACGACAACAAGCACATCGCCGAGCCAGGCTTGATCAATCCCCGTAACCTGCCCATGTCTGCCTCCTGAAACGCAACCCGATGATTGCGTCATCGATTGTGGCTCGCAGGAAGTCGCCCCCTGCAAGGGCGCGGATGATCTTCGCGGCAGGAGCGCGATTGACGCACACCGCAGCACATCCGACATATTATCCTACCGACCCGAGCCTCGTGTGGGAAACTGAACTGTGGCCACATGACCGCGGCGTTTGTTGGGGTATGTTTCTCTGGGCGATTCACCGCCGTATTTGCTGTAGAATCCTAGCATTTAATTGAACGGTGTCACATCGATCCTGCCGTTTTTTGATGGACGGCTTTCTAAGGTGGGACCGTTTGCTCGTACTGCTTCGGAAGGAGTCGATCGATAGGTGGTTGGACGCCAACTCGCGGACGAAGAAGAAAGCGTGAGCTGCGATGGAACTCATCGACAACGTCAACCGGCTGCTTGGTGATGACCTGAAGGCCTCGATGGCTCGCGGGTCGAAGCTGCGAATCGCCGCGTCCTGCGTTTCGATCTACGCCTTCGAGTCGCTCAAGGAACCGCTCGAAGGGGTCGAGTCTTTCGACTTCATCTTCACCGCCCCGACGTTCGTACCCGACGACGTGACCGATCGCGGCAAGAAGCGCGACGCGAGTTCCACATCCCCAAGTCCCACCGCGAACGGAGTTTCTACGGCACCGAATTCGAGATACCGCTCAGGACAACCGCAAGGTGAAGATCAATGTCCAGATTCGAACGCTCCAGGCCCAGCTCGACGAGCTTACCGGCTGACGGCGGAGCGACCACGACGGTCGAGCGGCCGCTCCGATTGAGCTTCCCAGCCACGCCTGAACGAATCGAATCGCTCCGCGAGGTCAAGCCGCACGTGTCTGACGCCTGGATTGACGAGAACAAGCGGGACGCCAGGGACGGCCAAATCGGCATCGTCGGCTACGAAATCCCGCTGACGCGACACTCCTGCGAGTACAAGCCGCCCCGCCCGCTGGAGGACATCGTACGCATGCTCGCGGAGGTGACGGCGTGACCGACCGAAATTCATCCGATCGCCCCGGCGGAGAAATCGTCCTTTACCAAGTCGAAAACGGTGGTGGCCGCATTCGGGTCTTACTTGAAGGCGGGACCGCCTGGTTGACGCAGGCGATGATTGCGGAACTGTATCAAACGACCATCCCGAATGTAAACATCCACCTGAAAAACATTTACAACGAACGGGAACTGGATCAGTCGGCAACTGTTCTTGATAGTTCGACGGGAGGGCGAGCGGCAGGTATCGCGGACGGTGCTTCATTACAGCCTGGAGGCCATCCTTGCCGTGGGCTATCGGGTTCAGAGTCCCGCGCGGCACCCAATTCCGGCAGTGGGCCACCGAACGGCTTGGCGAGTATCTGGTCAAGGGCTTCACCCTGGACGACGAGCGGCTCAAGGGCGGCGGCGGGCTGGTGGATTACTTCCGAGCCTGGGGCTTGTTTATAATAAACCCAGCGTTTAACATGGGCTCACGATCGGCCCATGTTGAAACTAGGGTTGAACAAGGCCGCCGATTTCAGCCATGTTGGTGCCAGCCTTGAAGACCGAGAACAAAACGCCGCAGACGAGCGGCCGGGCGGGCCGGTACGTTCACCAGCCCGAGGGATGTCCGGCGTTCATCCCGGCTTCCCTGCCGCCTACCCCGCCCGTGCGTATCAACGCCGAAATTCAAACGGCGCTGTCTGACGCCGATCGCGCGCTCGGTCGCCTCGACGGGTCCATACGGACGCTGCCCAACCCCGACCTGTTTGTTTTCATGTACATCCGCAAGGAGGCCGTTTTCTCCAGCCAGATCGAGGGAACTCAGAGCTCGCTTGACGACTTGCTCGAAGTCGAGGCGTCCTTGTTTCGGCACAACCGGCCGAAGGATGTGGACGAGGTGGTCAACTATGTCGCCGCGATGAACCACGGACTGGTCAGGCTCAAAACGCTGCCGCTTTCCGTCCGCCTGATCCGCGAGATTCACGAAAAGCTGCTCAAGGATGTCCGCGGGGCCAATCGAAGCCCGGGTGAATTGCGCGGCTCGCAAAACTGGATCGGCCCGCACGGCTGCACCTTGAACGAGGCTCTGTACGTCCCCCCGCCACCGCACGAGGTCCCCAAGGCGCTCGGCGACCTGGAAGCGTTTCTCCACGCTCGCGATTCAATGCCCGCCCTGGTCCGCGTCGGCCTGGTGCACGCGCAATTCGAGACCATCCACCCGTTCCTGGACGGCAATGGTCGCGTCGGCCGGCTTCTCATCACCTTCATGCTTTGCGAACGGGACATTCTGACCAGTCCCGTGCTCTACCTTTCGCACTATTTCAAGCACCACCGCCAGCGCTACTACGAGCGCCTCCAGGCGGTTCGCGACCGCGACGATTGGGAGTCCTGGCTGGTCTTCTTTCTGACCGCTGTGGCCAGGGTGTCGAACGAAGCCACCGAGACAGCACGGAAAATCGTCGATCTTCGAGAGCGCCATCGGGACACGATCGCCCAGCGTTTCGGGCGTGCAGCCGCTGGCGCCCTGCGTGTGCTCGAATCCGCCCGATCATCAGCGTCAACGACATCAAAGACGAAACCGGGACCAGCTACACCGCCGCGAACAACCTGACCGAGCGTTTCGTCAACTGCGGCATTCTCCATGAGATCACCGGCCACGCTCGCAACCGGCTGTTCCGCTACTCCGAGTATGTGGACATCTTTGCCGATCGGTAAACGCCAATTACGCTGGAGTCGAAGCGCAACAAGCCGACGAAGAAGAAACCGAAGAATTACGGGCTGACGCCGTAAGGACCACCACGCCAGAGTGGCAGGATCACACAGGAACACGCTCAAGATGCACACGCCCGATCTTACGCAGGAGAACATCGCCAAGCTGGCCGAGCTGTTCCCGGATTGCGTGACCGAGTCGCGGGACGACGCCGGGCACGTCAAGCGGGCCGTCGATTTCGACTCGCTTCGCGAGGTGCTGTCCGACCACGTCGTCGAAGGCCCGCAGGAGCGCTACCACCTGAACTGGCCCGGTAAGCGGGAAGCCCTGCTTGCAGCGGATGCCCCGATCGCCAAGACGCTGCGACCCTTCCGTGAGAAAAGCGTCGAATTTGATACGACGAAGAACCTCTTCATTGAAGGCGACAACCTCGACGCCCTGAAGCTGCTTCAAGAGACCTACCTGAACAAGCTCAAAGTCCTCTACCTCGATCCTCCCTACAACACGGGGCGAGAATTTATATACGACGAACCCTGGCGGCCTGCTTCGAGACCGGCATCGACGACGTGAAGATCAACGTTGAGCAGATCTTCAGAAGTGGGGCATCGAGAGCGCGGCCACGGTCGAGGTCGTCGCTTCGGATCCGGCGCGGATTGGCTGCCTTCAGGCGGTGGACTATTTCCTGTGGGCCGTCCAGCGCTGTTTCGAGCGGGGCGAGCACCGGTTTCTGGACTTGGTCTGGGAAAAAGTCGGCCTGACCATCGACCGCGACGATACGCGGCAGCACCCGACGGGGTGGCTCGGCTATCCGCCATACCCTTGCTGTTGGGACAGCGGTTTTCGGTTTGTTTTGCCGTTCCAGCCGGGTGTCCGATTTACAAAAAGAGCCGGAAACACCCGTGAAGCTAAAGGTTAAAAAACAGGCCTTTCAGACCGCAGCGGTGGACGCGGTCGCGGACTGCTTTGCCGGTCAGCCCGTGGCTGATCCGCTGAGCTACCGGCTCGACCCGGGAAGGCGCAGGGACGAAAGCCGGAGCGTCTTGAGCTACCTGGAGTACGCCGCTGGATTCCGCCTTCGGAGTGGCTTTCGGCCAAGGCCCGTGCCCAACAGCCGCTGCGTGTGGGGCGTGCCGCGACCCGCAGTTGTCTGTCGAGGAATCCCCCATACATAATAATAAGGTATACGGGTCTCTCCGAAATCATGGCCTAACCCCGCCGGCTGGCCACGTTGGTCCTATTCGGTCCCTCCCGCCCGACAGCCGCCGCCAAGCCAAGCACCCTCGGTCACAACCACACAGTCCGTCTGCCAAGTCGACCGGGTCAGTTCGACAGGTCGACCAGGTCAGTTTGCCAGATCGACCAGGTCAGTCTGCCAGATCGACCGGGTCGGGTTGGGGAATCGCAGTCCCTGCCTTGGTTGTTCTTCGGGGTTGGGGCTAGGGCCCAGTCGCTGCTGATTTCGGGCGTCGGATGGCGATCGCTCTCCGTGTTGCAGCACCCGTGGTGTCGACTGGTCGCAGTGAACACCGCATCCGGTCGGGCAGGCCCGGGCTTTGCGCGAGCATGCCCCCTTGGCACGATCGGCCGCAAACCCAATTGCCGCGCTTGCACAGGACGACTGCGCCCATTCGCCAAACCAGACGTCGATGGTATATGATCAACCTCCGGCCGATTGCCCGTTTGCCCCGGGCACCACGCCGCAACGTGGGACTCGGGCGCTGAGCCTTTACGGCCCGATTGGTAGGCGGTTGCAGAACCCGAGCCCTTCCGTGGAACAGAAGCGAACACCCGCGATCTCGTTTGGGAATCCGGCGGTCTTGCGCCGCTTCGCCGTGGCCTGCGCCCTGCCGGCGGTGGGCCTGCTGAGCATCGTGGTGGTGCTGTACGTCCAGGACGCCCGGCACGAGCAGGCGATCCTGCAGGGGGAAGGTGCCCATATTGCCACCCTGGCAAGCGAGTTCTGTGCCCACGAATTGCGGGCAGTGCAATCGGACCTGCGCTACCTGGCCGAACAGGTGTCGCTGCGGCGCTTTCTGGCCGGAGTCGACGGAGCGCGGGCCGAGCTGGAACAAGAGTACGCCAGCTTTGCCAGGAACAAGAAGATCTACGACCAGGTACGGTTTCTGGACACCTCCGGACAGGAGGTCGTTCGCGTCAATTATGGCGACGGCGCGGTCACCGTCGTGCCGCCCGACCAGCTTCAAGCCAAGGCCACGCGCTACTACTACACGGCGGCCATGGCCCTGGCGGTCGGAGAGGTGTTCGTGTCGCCGTTCGACCTGAACATCGAGCATGGACACATCGAACGGCCGATCAAGCCGACGATCCGATTCCTGACGCCGGTGGCAGATGCCGGCGGACAGACGCGCGGGCTGGTGGTGTTGAACTACCTGGGCGCACACCTGCTTGCAAAGCTCAAGGATATCTGCAGCGGTTTTCGCGGTGAGACCCTGCTGTTGAACGCCGCCGGAGAGTACCTCCAGGGGCCCCGGCCGGAGGACGACTGGGGCTGGATGCTCGGACACGATCGTGGCTTTCACCGCGACTTTCCGGACGCCTGGGCCCGCCTCCGCGGCAGGTCCAGCGGGCACTTGCAGATCGACGGATCCCTGTTCGCCCTTGAACGGATCGTGCCGCGCGCCCTGCTGTCGGAGTCGAGCGCCGTCCCGCCGGCGCCGGACGACGACCCTGCCACCCTGTTGTTGTTGTCGTATCTTGACAAGTCGGTTCTGCAGGCCCGGCCGAAGAACCTGCTCAGGCAGTTGCTGTTGATGTACGGCGTTGCCATGCTGTTGGTGGTGGTGTTGTCGTTGTACTGGGCCCGCTCGAGCGCCATCCGCGAGCACCAGGAACACCGCCTGGCGCAATCCGAAACGCGCCTGCGCCTGTTGTCCAGCCGGCTGCTGGCCGCCCAGGAGGAAGAACGGCGCAATCTCTCACGCACGCTGCACGACGAGCTGGGGCAGTTGGTCACGGCCATCAGCCTGGATCTCAAGTCGGCGGCCCGCGAGCCCTACGGCGGCCAAACCGCCATCCTCTTGCGGCGGGCCATCGACGAGACCAACCAGTTGCTGACCAACCTGCACCAGATCGCCACCCGGGTCCGCCCCAGCGTTCTGGATGACCTCGGCCTGCACGATGCCGTGGAGAGTTACCTCTCCGAATACCAGCAGCGGACCGGAATCACCGTGCACTGCGACATGGCCTTCGATTCGCAGCAGATCCCGCCGGTGGTGGGCGAGAATGCCTACCGGATTCTGCAGGAGGCCCTGACCAACGTGGCGAGTCACGCCGGCGCGGCCGAGGCGATGGTCGTCATTCGGGTCGGCGCGGACCGCCTGCGGATGGTCATCGAGGACCAGGGGGCCGGGTTTGACCTGCAGGCCGCCGAGGCCGGTTCGCGACTGGGAATCCTCGGCATGCGCGAGCGAGTGGAGCTGCTCCACGGCGAATTCGACCTGGACACCCGGCCGGGCCGCGGGACGCGCATTGGGGTGACGTTGCCGTTGGCGTACAATTGAAGCGCCTAGGAAGCGAGGCGTCGATGGCCGCACCGACTCAGACTCCAATCCGGGTGGTCCTGGCCGGCGACCTCGAGGAACCGGCGGTCCGATCTTGGACCAGGCCAGCAAGCGCTTCGCGCTGCTGCCGGCGGGTTTTAACGATCTGTGGCAAACGGGTGTGACCTAGGTGCAGATCCTCGGCTACGGCTGGTGGTACATTCATTCTTCAGCATGCCAAAGGTGACCTCTGTATTCTGTATCCACCAGGGTGCGTCCCGACCGCGTCGGGACGAACGGGGGGCGAGCCACCACCGGTAAAAGCAGGCAGGGATGCTTGCGTCAACACTCCAGCCTCGTGCATCGGTGCTGCCTGCGGGCTTCCCGGAGGTCCTCCATTACCGATACTGGTTCCCGGTTGGGGACATGACCGTTGCCCGAGCGGCTGGTAGGCCAACCATCACACGATCCACAAGAGTGATCATGGTCCTCGGCTCTGCCGTTCTTGGCGGCACATTCGGCTTTGTGATCGGTGTGGGCATGCTTGCCATAATCGCTTGGTCCGGAGCTGTTGATTTTGATCCTACGACTGGTGGCCCAATAGACCTGGTCCTGCTCTTGGTATGGCCGGCGATTCCAGTGGTATTCGGAATCAGGCTTTGCATTGCGAGTAGTGTGGCCTGCGCAAGACTAACTCGGACGCAGCATAAGCCAGGTCTATGCAAGTCTTGTGGTTACCCTATTTGGAGATTGGCCGACCTCCGTTGCCCCGAATGCGGTTGCGCCGTGTGAGGTTTGAGAGGAAGGGCACACCTGGGCTGTCCGAGCAAGAGTACGTACACCAGGCCTGAACCTATCGCCGCTGAATTCCGCCCACTGCCTTGGTATAATGCCGTCATGGTTGCGAGGCTGCATGACAGGTGCCGAGCCGAGGTGCGTCGACGAGGCCGCGACGTCGTCCGACCCGCGGGGCGAATCCCCGGTGGCAAGCACCAAACGCCTCGGGATAGGCCCCATGCGACGCTTCTTGCAAAGAGATCCACTGCATTACTGGGATGGAATCAATCATTACTTGTATGTCGGATCCAATCCGTCTACTAAGACTGATCCGCATGGTCAGATGGGATGGAATCCGATCCCAATGGCGCTTTGTGCTTGTGCTGCTTCCCCATGGCAAACAAAGTGTACTGGTCTCTGTGCTGCGTTCTTCGCGCAACCATACCCACCAGGCACACCCCCTCCTCCGGGCAATTGCAGCTATCCAAATAGACTGATATGTTGGGGACTATTCTGCTGGCAAAGCCAGTGTGTTTGCCAATGTGCGGGTGACAGTCCCGGCATGAATTGTGTACGTGCTTGCATTCGGTGTGCAGACAACAATGGGGCCCCGAACAACACGACTGTTGCCGAAGATGTGTGCTACGCAAACTGTAATCTTGCCGCTAACGAGCAGGCACGGCTCAATTGCTGCCTAAACCAGGACTCGAACAACGGCGGGTGCATGGGTGGATATTTTCCAGGTGCCACACCGCCGCCCATGAATCCGAATCCGAATAATCCACAGTGTACATCCCTGCCAATTCCATGAAACAGTTGAGTAGGTTATTTATTAGCTGGCTTTGCTGGCAGACTATTTTCTTCGCCGGCTATTTCCTTTGGGGGTACCTTAAGCTGAACGTTTACCTCACGGATTTGATCACGGCGACATTTCATCCTAACGCTGCAAATCCATACGCCATGGCCGGGCAGCGTGCCCTGCTTGTGCAGATTTCATCTCTCGCTCTCGTCTCAACACCAGCGACTATCATAAGCTTGATTCTATACAAGAAGCTTACTGAACTACGGTCTGGTACCTGTCGCACATGCAGTTATGCCTTACGCGGTCTTACCGAACCGCGCTGCCCGGAGTGCGGCACGCCGTTTGAGAGGAAGGAGCAGGTCCGAGAGCCGGAAGGTACGAGCTGACCCTCGGTGCGATCCGTGTCAACCAGATGGCTTTCTTGCCCTGCGGCAGCTCGCCCTTGGCCTTCGTTGCCCCTTTCGCCCTCCATCTCCCCATCTGCTTCAATCCCCGCCATTCGCTTGGCTGCAGGGCAATGCATTCCTCGTGGATCTTGCGGCGCTGCTTGTCGTTCAAGAACAGCGAGCAGCGCCGCTCCAGACAAAGCAGCCCGGCCTTGACCTCGAGGATGGCCCGGCGGCGGTGGTACTGGACCTCGTCGCGCCGGATGTAATCGCCGCGAAGGATCTCGCTGCGCAGGGTGACCGTTGGCCGACCGGTTGCACCGCCATCCAGGTTCCGGATACAATGACACAAACGACCGCGATGGCTGGTCGATAATGAACCTCACGACGGCGGTCAACGGGGGCACATCGGAGCCATGCGACACTTCTTGCAAAGAGACCCGCTGGGATTCTCGCCGGAGCATCTGGGCGGTCAAGAATGTGCCAGCAATGACTGTGAAATTCCTGATTCTCAATTGCCACAATGGCACGAGCAGCTTGAGTTCGGCGGTGCAACCCTATGGCCTGAGTCGGTTATTTCTGTCGGAGAAAGCTATCAGGATGGAATGAATCTTTATGCGTATGTTCAGGGAAACCCTGTGTTGCTAACAGATTCCCAAGGCCTTGTTGCATGCATCGACTGCGCTCAACCGTACAACTGCGCCAGTGCATTTAATTGCCTCAATAAGAGCGTGGGTATGTCGTGTGGCTGCAACAAAGTCTGCGTCGACGTGAAGAAGTGTGGCGTAGCGGTGTGCTGTGGATGCCAGTCTCAATGAGCGTAGCTCTACGGGACGCCGGGTGGTTCAAGTGGTCCAGCATCGGTGGATGCTTGTTTGTATTAGCAGCGTGGGGATTCAGCGTACATTGGGCTGTCAGATACGATTACTATCCAACTCCCGCCACTTATTTTCTTTGTAGACTAGCATCCGGTCATGTTGAGGTACACAGATTCAGTGGTTTTAAAAGAGGCGCATTCAGTCCATCAGGATGGAGACTTGAATCACCAGACTGTTTGTGGTGGAGCGGTCAGTTCGGTGATTACTCAATGCTAAGGATTCCACTGTGGTACTTTGTGTTACTCATCGGCATCCCCGGAATTCTCGCTTGGTTGCGTCAACATTCATGGCAGCCCGGAGTATGTAATCGCTGTGGTTACAGCCTCCGTGGCCTGAGGTCTTCCCGCTGCCCCGAATGCGGCACGCCTTTTGAGCGGAAGGACGTACCTGAACTCCCCGAACAAGAGCGAGCGAACGAGGCCTGAACCCTTCGCTGCTGAATTCCCGCCATCGCCTTGGTACAATGCCATCATGGTGGCGAGGCGGCATGACAGGCTTGCCGAGCCGAGGTGCGTCGACGAGGCCGCGACGTCGTCCGACCCGCGGGGCGAATCCCCGGTGGCAAGCACCAAACGCCTCGGGATAGGCCCCATGCGACACTTCTTGCAAAGAGATCCGCTGACACTTCGGGCGCGTGTGGGCAGCGGGTATCAGGACGGCATGAGTCTATATAACTATGAGCGATCTGGCCCAGCCTCGCTAAGCGATCCGATGGGGCTAGGCACATCGGAGAATACTTGTGGAAGTGGCGGTTTCGACGTGCCAGACAACCGTTGTACTGCCCGTTCTCGGACTGTTGTTACGAACATGACAACTGCTATGGCACGTGTGGCAGCGATCAGTCAGCGTGTGATACCGTCTTCTTCATGTGCATGTTTGAAGCATCAAGCCATGTAGATTGGCCATATAAGTGTGTCTGCCTGTGGCTGTCAGGAGTGTACGCAGCAGCTGTCGCAGTCGGAGGAGATTCGGCCTGGGAGGATGCCCAGGCGGACTGCCCGGAGAAGTAATGTCTCTTAGCACGCTGGTCTTGATTGCAGCGGTGACGGCCTTCTTTGCGCACCTGAGAATACGAAGCTATGTAGGGGCGTGTCTACTTTCCGCTGGTGTCACAGAGGTTTTGTTTCAGTGGGATGCCTATTCGCGCACTGGTTTTCTCGACAAATTCTTCCTGGTATCGGTCCTTTTCATTGGCATCTACTCTATTTTGGTGGCTGGCTGCGTTGGCCTGCCCTTCGTGATCATTCGATCCGTTCGGGCCAAACGTTTCTCTCAACCGCTCTTGTGCTCGACCTGCGGTTACTCTCTCCAGGGTCTCACCGACGCTCGCTGCTCCGAATGCGGCACGCCGTTTGAGAAGAAGGAGCAACAGAAAGCAGAGAATCAACCAACCACCACCTGACCTTCTGTGCAGCCGGTCTTCTTCTATGCCGAGTCAGCGGTCACCAGCACCAGTGGGCTGCGGCGTGGTTCAGCGGGCCCGCCGCTCGGCGCGGCGGCGCTTGGCCCGGCGGTAGCGCTGGCGTTCGAGGCGCTCGCGGCGTTCGGTGTCACGGTACTCGCGAACGGCCTCGGGGCGGATCCTCCGCCAGGCGTCGGAACGAAGGCCGGCGTAGTCATGTGGTGGTCTCAACGTCTGAGGTCTCGAGCCATCGATTCACTGCTGACCCTCCTGTCATTGCGTGCGACGCCGTTTGTTGAGGCATGGGGGGTCCGGGCGTCCGGATTGCAAAGCTGCTGGGTCTCACTGGTGCGATTCAGCCCATCGCGGTATTCTGGTTCGCACGATGGCGGCCCGGGTGACACCCAAGCAGTTGCTTTCCGAGACGCAGCGAGTTCACGCCTGGGGTGGTCTGTGGCAGGTCCTGCCGCAGTGGTCGAACCTGCTGGCCTGCCCCGGACCGGACTTCGCGGCGCTCCAGCACAATCCAGACGCCACCTTGCTCAAACAGAGCAGCGCGCGCAGCATCTGGCGCCTGCGCATCGGCGAACATTCCGTGGTTGCCAAGGTCTTTGACCCTCCGCGCCGCTGGTCGAAGATCAGGGAGGCGGTACTGGCTCCCGCGGGATTCCGCGAGTTCATCACCGCCCTATACGGGCGGCGGCGCAACCTCGACGTGATCCGACCGGTGGCCTACGGCCACACGGAAAGCAGCCGAGGCGAATTCCGGGTTTTCTTGACGGAGGATTTGGCAAAGACCCAGCCACTGAGCCGCTACTGGCTGCAGCAGGCCTGCCCCCAGGGCGGGCGGGAGCGCTGCACCGACAACCGCTGCATTGCGGCGCTGGCCCGGTTTCTCAGCGACCTGCACGCCGGTGGGCTGCTGCCGTCCGACCTTCATGCCGACAACATTCTGGTGACCGCCGCCGACCGCTTTGTACTGGTGGACCTGCACAAGGCCCGCATCAATGTGCCCTGCCGGCACATTCTGCGAATGCTCAACCTGGCGGATCTGAACCAGTGGTTTCAACGGCAGGCCAGCCGGACCGACCGCCTGCGGCTGCTGCTGGCTTACTTGGCGTTCGGTTTCGACGCACCTGCCGAGGCCCTGGTTCGCCGCTACATCGCTGAAGTTTCGGGGGCCACCCAGTGGAAGCAGGATCGCCTGCAGCGCAATCGCGACAAGCGCGTCTTCGGAGATAACAAATACTTCGGCGTCCTTTCGCTGCCCGGAAACTGGTCCGCTCACGTGTTCCTGCAGGCCAAGCGGCCGCTCGCCGGATCGCAGTGCTCACAACTGCGGTTCAGCAAGTCCGAGTGGGCCCAGGCCCTGGGCGAACTGCTCACCCAAGCGCCGGCAGATCCGCCCAGAACGTTGCGGCTGGGTGACCATTCCATCACGGTGCGCGTGGAAGGACCCGCCCCGGCGGGGGAGGACTTTCGGCAACGGTGGGGCGAGGACTACCGCCGGATCAACCGCCACCAGGCGGTCCAACTGCCGTTGGCACTGGTCGAGCAACGCGGTGATCGCGGCACGGCACGGGCCCTATATATTGTTGAACAGCAATGAATCCCGGATTGCTGCGTATCGAGTTGCGACAGGGCGACATCACCCGACTCCAGGTCGATGCCATCGTCAACGCGGCCAACGAGTCGCTGCTGGGCGGGGGCGGCGTCGACGGAGCCATCCATCGCGCCGCGGGTCCCCAGTTGCTGGCCGAGTGCCGGACACTCGGCGGGTGTCCAACCGGACAGGCCCGGATTACCGGCGGTTACCAACTGCCCGCCCGCCACGTGATCCATACCGTCGGACCGATCTACCAGGACGGCCGGCAGGGCGAGCCGCAATTGCTCGCCAGTTGCTACCGTGAATCGTTGGCCCTGGCGGCACAACACGGCTGTCGCCGCGTGGCTTTTCCGGCGATTAGTTGCGGCATCTACGGGTACCCCAGCGCCGCGGCGGCAGGCATTGCCATCGACACCGTCGCGACTTTTCTGGAGGGCCGTCCGCTGCCGGAGATCGTCATCATGGTGCTCTTCAACAAGCCGATCCACGACACCTACCTGCACACCCTGCAGGCGGCACTCAATCGTCCAGTCGACCGGCCCGGGTGCGCTTGATCTGCCCCCGACGTTTCTTCTCGCGGATTCGCCGCTCCCGTGATGAGCGTGACGGCCGGGTGCCGACGCGCCGCTTCGCCGGGGTCAGGGCCGCCGCCACCAGCTCGCCGAAGCGGCGGATCGCCGCCTGCCGATTCGCTGATTGGGACCGGTATTTTCGAGAACGCACCCGTAACAGGCCGGAGCCGCTGATCCGGGTTCCCAGCCGCTGTTGGATCTGCTCCTTCTGGCGGTCGGACAGCACCCGGCTCCCGGGGACGTCGAAACACAGCGTCGCCTGGGTCGCCACCTTATTGACGTGCTGCCCTCCGGGTCCCGGGCTCCGGCTGTACTCGAACGTAACCTCTTGGGTACAATCATCAATGGTTCTTGCCAGCGGCACTTTCATTGGTCAATCCTAATGTTCGCGGGAAAGCCTTGGCCAGGGCCCGCCTTGGGGCTTACAATCCCACCGCTATCCTCGATAGCCGCTTGTCATCGCGTGGCGCTGGTGGCTATCATGACAACTAAGAAGGTCTCAGTTCGTCCGAAAATGGTCGCGGCCTTGATACTCTGTTCCAGCAGCACCCCAAATGCTGCCGAGTTCTATTATAGATCGGGCCCGCGGCAAATCGCCGGATCACCTTGGTCCTGAAGACCGACACAATTGGAGCGACCCAATGGCTGCCGCCCCTGCCAGATTGAGCACCTCGCTGCGGACTTTGATTCTGTGCCTGTCGTGTCTCGGCCTGCCGCGCAGTGCGGTTGCCGACCAGATGGACAACGACACTCGCGAGCGGGTTCGCAAGGCGACTGGGCAGGTCGGCACCGGAGAGAAGGTCCAGGGCGAAGACAGAGTCGAAATCAAAGGCTGGGGCAGCGGCTGGTTCATCAATAACACCGGCTTGATGGTTACCAATGACCACGTTACCAACCAGGCCCATTACTCCAAGAATCCTACCGAGGCCTTCGAGAACGTCATCAACATTGGCATTCCCCAATACGAGGTGACGCTCAACGGCGGCACCGAGGAAGAAAAAACCTACAAGGCCATGTTGATGTATAACAACGAGTCTGCCGACTTGGCCTTGCTCCAGGTCCAAGACACTGACGGTGGCCCGCTGTCGACGCCATCGTGCCTGGCACTGTCGCCCTCCAACGAAGTCCGGACCGGCGACCGGGTGTATGTGTTCGGCTATCCCAAAGGTCAGAAAATGGCCACCAGCAAGGACAAACGGGCCCCGGTGACCGTCAGCGCGGGCAACATCACCCGGATCATGACCTCTCCGGTGGGCCGGATCAAGAAGTTCAAGTCCGATGCCCAGGCCGCCCAGGGCAACAGCGGCGGTCCGGCGGTCAACGCCGACGGCGATTTGATCGGAGTTCTGGTTGAAGGCGGAGCGGACGTGGAAACCAGCGGCGGCGTCTCTGCCGGCCTGATCCCGGCCGACGTGGTCGGCGATATGATTCGGGCCGCCCTGGGGCTCAACAAGATCGAGACCGACTTGGTACATTTCATGCCGTTGCTGATCGATCGGAACATGAACGTCTTCGTGCCCGGCCGGCCGCGGCTGCCCAACCAGGACGTCATCCAGTACAAGAACGACAGCGCAGAAATGGTCGGCAAGATTACCGCCGATGAAGTCCGCCTGACCACGCCGTTGGGCAAGCTGACCGTGCCGGTCTCGGAAGTTGGATACGTCCTGAACAACAACGGCACCGCTCAGTTTCTACTCGACGGCGGTGAGCGCCTGTCGGGTCATGGGGAAAACGTGACCACCAAGTTCATCACCGATCGCGGCACGCCCATTGACCTCACCGTCGCCAACATCCGAAGCATCGTGTTGCGAAAACCAGCGTCCCGCGTGGAACTGCCCGATATCGAAGCGTTGACCATCGACGGCGAAGGCTGCCGCCTGTTCATCAAGGACGTCGAGGGCCTGGTCAAGTTTGAGGACGACACGGCCGGCGTTACGGAGTTTGAACTGCAGCGGATCCGCAAGATCTCGTCGGAATACTACAAGCACGTCATCCACAAGATCGACGGATCGCGGTTAACCGGCAAGCTGCTGCCGCACACCCTGCGGGCGACCCTGGCGATCAGCGGCCGACCCATCGAATTCACCCTGGAGAACCTCAAGGATCGCAGCACCTTCATCCGGCGGAGCAACCCTGCCAGGCAGGACGGCGTCATGCCACCGCTCAGCCAGCGTCTGGAGATCGACGATTTCGACCTGGAAGCAGTAGCCCAGGCCCTCGATGATGGCAATTGGCAGAAAGCCGGCGCTTTGCTGGACGAACTGATGGACGAGGCCTCCCTGCGAAGCCGGACCAAGCCGGTGCGCCAGCAGGTTGAAGTCCTGTACGCCGAGTACCTGCTGCGCAAAGGCGACTTTGTGGGAGCCGAGAGCCAGTTCGGTCGGTTGCGCCGGGCGGCCATCACCGGCGTGCAGTCCTACGCGTTGGGGCGGCATCACCTGCTCAAGCAATTCCCCGACGGCCAGTTTCGCGGTCGGCCCTTGAGTGACCCGGAGGTGTTCGACCAGGCCGCGCTGCAGACGTCCAACGCAATCGTCGATTCCGCCCTGGAGGTCATGGTCGCCCACGGAAAATCCGATATCCGGCGATACAACGACTGGAAGAACCTTGAATCGAAGACCGCCAGGATGGAGAAAGACCTGGTCATCGCCGCCAGCATGACCCATGGCCGGGCCGAGCGCGCCATGTTCCAGATGCTGCGGTTCCGGCAGAACCGCAACTGGGCTGCCCTGAGGATGTTGTTCAATGAGGCCGAAGCCCTGATCAACGATATCCGGACCCGCCAGGCCAATCGCCAGAATACCGAAAGTCTGGCCGGCAAGTTACGCCGCATCCAATCCCAGATCGCCACCATTCAATTGAGCTATGCCGAACTCCGCGGAACCATGGATCCGTTGACCGGCGACCTGGGCTACCGTGTGGATGACCCAGACGCCAGCGCGTTTCTGCCGTAGGGTTCCCCCGCTCCTCCGAATCGAGATGGCTCCGGGTCGTTCGGATTATCCGGTTCGCAAGACCACGCGCGACAATCAGGGCACGGACTCCGGTGTGCACCACTCACCTGCCGGTGAACGTGTTGCGCTGGTCTGGCAGATCACCGCCCAGCCTTGGTTGTTCGAGGATGGCCGTTGGAATGGACCCCGACTTTCTCGACCGGTTGTCCGCGCTTTGCGAACAGGGATCCGCTCCTGACCGAGCCCCTCAGATTGGTGATTCGGGATCCTCCTGAGACGCTTTCATCTCCGCAACGCCTTGCGGGCTGCCGACCACGACAATGCTGTCTTGCGGCTGGAGCACGTCCGAAGCCCGGGGCGAAGTGAGTTGCGCGCTGCCGCGCTGAATGCCGATCACGGTCACGCCGTAGCGGCTGCGGAAATTCAGGTCCGCAAGGGACTTGCCGGCCCAGCCGGAATCCAGAGGAATGCGGATCTCGTCGGCTCCGAAGGCGCTGGCCTGGTCTTGAGGCGCACCCAGCTCACGCTGCCGCAGATGATCGATGGCCGGACCGGCCTGTTCCGGTGAACACAACAGCACGATGCGGTCACCCGGGTACATCCGGAAATCGGGGCCGGGGTTGAAGTTGACCTTGCCCGCTCGGCTGACCGCCAGCACGGAAACCCCCAACTCTTGCCGAATGTCCAGTTCGCGCAGCGTCTTTCCAGTGAACACCGACCCGGGTTGCAGGGACACCTCCTCCAGTACCGCGGGCCAGTCCCGCAGGCCGGGCAACGACTGGATGGCCCCGGTGACGGCCTCGACCGCCTGTTCGGCGGCATCGTTGAACGGCTGCAATACCAGGTGCGCTCCGAGTCGGTGGTACGTCCGGGCGTCCGCCGGATCTCCGGCGCTCAAGGCGACACGACCGTTGAACGCTGCTGCGGCCAGCAGATGAAACAGCGAGACATTGATGTCGTAATCGCGGATGGAACACAGCACCCATCTGGCCTTGTCCAGCGGGAGTTGAGCCAGCATCTCCGGATCGCCAACGTCTCCGTACAGCACCGGCAGACCCATGTACCGGCCGCGATCCAGGGCTTGCGGGTCGAAATCAACCGCCAGCAGATGCCACCCATGTTGCTTGAGCCGGGCGGCGATGGCGCTGCCGTAATTGCCCAGCCCCATCACGATGATCAGGTGACGGTCCGCCGGGGCCGACTCCGCTCCCGCCGGCGCCTCGCGGTAGGGATTGGAGCGCTCGAAGATGCTCAGGATCCCGGACAGCCGGGCGTAGAGCGGGCCGGAGTACAAGATCATGTAGGTCGAGGCGAAGATGGTCACCAGTCCAACCAGGGTGATCAGGCTCATGGCCGAGCTGTCGATGTGCCCGAGGCTCAGACCCAATGCGGCAAGGATGAGCGAGAATTCGCTGATCTGCGCCACCGCCAGGCCGGACATGAAGCCGGTGCGCTTGCGGTAGCCCATCAAGCCCATGATGACCAGGACGATCACCGGATTGCCGATCAGCACGAACACCGAAAAGGCCGACGCCTTGCCCAACTGCGCCCCCAGCGCCGACAGGTCCAACTGCACGCCCAGGTTGATGAAGAAGAACAGCAGCAGGAAATCCCGCAACACCACCAGTCGCGCTCCGATGGCATCTCGCTGCTGGGTCGACGCCAGCGAGATGCCGGCCAGGAACGCCCCGACTTCCTTGCTGAAGCCGAGCAACTCAGCCGTGGACGACAGGGTGATCGCCCAGGTGATCGCGAACAGCACCAGCAGTTCCTGCGATCGGGCGATGTAGTTGAGGGCGTAGGGCAGGACCCAGCGCATCAGGGCGACGACTGCCCCGAGCATCAGTAGCCCTTTCCCGAGAATCCACAGCGACTCCGTGAGGAAGCCTGCTCCCCGGCCTCCGCCGAACGCCGTCAATCCGATCAAGGCCAGGATCGCCACGATGTCCTGGACGATCAGGAACCCGACGGCGATTCGCCCATGGAGCGAGTCGATCTCTTTCTTATCCGACAGCAGCTTGACGATGATGATCGTGCTCGAGAAGGTCAGGGCGACCGCCACGTATACGGCCGCCACGACCTGCATCCCGAACCCCAGGGCGATCAAGAACCCGATCGCTGACGTGAAGACAACCTGGCCCAGCCCGGTCGCCAGGGCCACCGGACCGACGGTGCGGATCATGGCCACATCCAGGCGAAGACCCACCACGAACAACAGCAGTGAAATTCCGATGCTGGCGAGCAACTCGATCTGCTGGACGTCCTTGACCAGTCCGATCACAGATGGGCCGACGACAATACCCGCGAACAGGAACGAGATGATCAGCGGTTGGCGGAGCTTCAGCCCAACCGCTGCGATGGCAGCGGCAACCGCCAGGACCCCGGCGACTTCAGCAAACGGTGTCCATTCCATGCAGTGCCCTTGCCCTCCTGATCATGCTCCAGGGGTCGGTCGCGGGGAGACTTCGGCGAGGCTTCGCGCGCAGCAGCGCCAGGCCAGGCAATACCTTAGCGGCGATGCGGGTTCGCGGCAATTGGTCCGGCCACGGGCAGGACCCGGCGGACGAACGGAGTCACTTCAGGTCCTGCGGCAGGTCCTGGCTCAACCGCCGCTGTGGACACCCGCAGCCGGGGCTGCCCCGAGCCTGGCTGGGGCTGGGTGCTGCCAGTGTCGCGGGAGGTGATCCCCGTTTACAATCGCGAACATGAGCGACCTCGATCTGGAACTCGTGCGCGTGCCCCTGGCAGCCGGGGCGGCGGATAGCGCAAACCCAGACCATGCTTCACCGCGGATCCCGCCCGAGCCGTCGACCCGAGCACGCGCACGCAGCGGTCGGCCGTCATGAGGGGTCTTTCGGGGTGGGCGCTCTTTGCGATGGGCGCCTGCGGGTGCTTCCTGTGCCCGTCCGCCTCCGGGCACGATTTCACCTTCACGCAGGTCGTTGCGGTCATCAAGGCGGATGGCAGCTACCTGATTGACATGCGCCTGGACGTCGATGCCTTGGCGCTCGGAGTGCCGTCAACCGTGCCCTCGGCTGAGATTGCCGCCGCGCTACGGGCGTTGTCTCCGAACGAACGAGACCGCGCCATCGAACAGGCCCGAGACACCCTCCGGCGACGTGTCAGAATCCGTTTCGATGGCCGGAAAGCGGCGCCCACCGTAACCTTTCCCGAACACGACCACCCGCTCAATGCACCCGGCGCCGAACCCACGGTCTTGGGCACGACCGCACGACTCAGCGGGCGATATCCGGACGGTGCCACCCACTTCACCTTCGGCGCTTCGCGGGCATTCAACGCGGTCCACTTGACGATTCTTGACGAAGTCAGCGCCGGCGGTGTGCAAGACGCCCTGGGCGCGGGCCAGGATTCTGCACCCTACCGGCTCCACGAAGCCGCCCTCGAGCCCCGGCGATTCGTGGTCGGTCGATACCTGGTGCTGGGCTTCGAGCACATCCTTCCGAAAGGGCTGGACCATATTGTATTTGTCCTGGGGCTGTATTTGTTGAGCGCCCGATTTCGGCCCCTGCTCTTGCAGGTCACGGCGTTCACCGTGGCCCACTCCGTGACGCTGGCTTTGTCACTGACCGGGGTCGCGTCGCTGCCGTCGGGCATCGTGGAACCGCTCATTGCGGTATCGATCCTGTACGTGGGGGTGGAAAACCTCTGCGTTCGCGACTTGAAGCCGTGGCGCCCTGCCGTCGTTTTTCTGTTTGGTTTGCTCCACGGAATGGGCTTCGCAGGCGTACTCCACGAACTGGGCCTGCCGGACGGCCAGGTCGGATCCGCCTTGGTGGGCTTCAATGTGGGCGTCGAGTTGGGACAACTCGCCGTCGTTGCAATCGCTTTTGGTGCCGTGGGCTGGTTCCGTGATCGAGCGTGGTACCGCGCGGCGATCATCCGCCCGCTGTCGTTCGCCATCGCAGTCGCAGGATTGTATTGGGCCGTACAGCGAACCCTGGCAGAGTGACTCGCGACTTGCGACGGCGCCCGGCGTTGACCCCGTTGCAGCGCGGGCAGGATGGTGGCGTGATCCAGGTGAGGGTACAACCGTTCGAGGTCGGATCTAGTCCCAGGACAGCTCCTTGAGCAGGTGCTCAAACGCTTCGGTCCGTTTCTCGGCGCGCTGCATGCCGTCTTTCAGGGGTTCGACCACGGGCCCCATCCGGTCGGGCACACCGCACAGCCGTCCGCCGACCTCCAGGGGCTTGGCCTCCGGAAGGCTGCCGCCTGCCGGCGGGTTGCCGTCCGACGGTTGCAACTGGCTGCGAATCCGCTCCAGTTGATAGATGATCATGCGGCTTTGGCCCAGCGTCTTGGAATCGGCCCGGTCGATGCGGCTGAGGGAGGTCTTGACCTCAGTACGCAAGGTTTCCAACTGCGTATCCACGGCATTGGCCACCGTCCGCAAGTAGTCCAGCATGTCCATGAGGTTCTGCTCGAGCAGCTCGGTTCGTTGCCGCAGCGCTTCCGGATCGCTGTGCCGCGTGCGCCACAACACTTCGGACAGCCGCTTGTCCACGGATTCCCAGCCGCGGACGAACCGGCCGTGCATCCGCAACAGCACCATCGACAAGGCGGCTAGAAGGCAACTGATCGTCACGACGAACACCACGGCGATTCCCGGCTCGATGCCCCTCAGGACATCGACACCAGGCAGGGCGATTTGTGACACAACGTCCATGGGATCTCCTCGCTGAGCTTCCTGTCTTATCGGCCCATCGCCGGCCGCGGTCCAATAGAGTGCCAGTTCATGAACCGCCTGGCGACGGCGGGCTCATGCCGCCGGTGGCTCGAACCAGTCGGCGATCTGCGGCAGGGCCTTCCGCGTGATGTTGGGCACCGTGCAGTCCGGCGCCGGATACCCGATCGGCAGCAGCACGAACGGGGTTTCACTTATCGGACGCCGGCAGATTTGGCGCAGGAAACCCATGGGGGCCGGGGTGTGGGTCAGCGTCACCAGACCGGCGCGATGGGCCGCAGCAATCAGCATCCCGACGGCGATGCCCACCGACTCGGTTGAGTAGTACATCTTCTGCGGCCTGTCGCCGATGAGCTCCCAGCGGCGGCGAAAAACGACGATCAGCCAGGGAGCGACTTCCAGGAAGGGCTTGCGCCAATCGGTGCCCAGGGGTTCCAGGGCTTGGAGCCATTCGGCCGGCGCCCGGTGTTCGTAGAATTCCCGTTCGGCCTGCTCGGCCGCCGACCGGATCTGCTGTTTCATCCGCGGGTCGGAAATGATCGAGAAGTGCCAGGGCTGCAGGTTGGCTCCGGACGGGGCCGTTCCGGCGATGCCCACCAGGTGCTCGATCATCTCCCGGGGAACCGCCCGCTCCCCAAAAAACCGAACGCTGCGCCGCTGCCGGGCCAAGGCATATTCGCGGCGCAAACGCGCCAGCGATTCCGCCGCCGAAAGCGACGCCGCATGATAAGGAATGTGTGCTGGATCCATCGGGCGGCGCCTCCAGTAGACCTGTGGGTCAGCGGCGGTCCGCACCATTATAAGGGCGCTGGGCCCGGCGGTATGAGCCAAGGGAGGCCGGCGGCGGCCGGGTCCGGCGGTCGCCCGCCCAGCCAGGAGGTCAGCACCCGGGTGCTCCCGGGCGGCTGCCTGCACCCGCCTCTTTCGGCATCGGGAGGCCGGCGGACCCCTGTCCGACCGGCTTCGGGTCAGGATCGCGGATGCGATTCTTCGTACGCTTCACGAACCTTGCGGTTGATCAGATGGGTATACGCCTGGGTGGTGGAAATGGACTGGTGGCCCAGCAGCTCCTGGACACTGCGCAGGTCGGCGCCGTTGTTCAGCATATGGGTGGCAAAGCTGTGCCGCAGGGTGTGCGGGCTGACCGACGGATCCAGTCCGGCTTCCTGGAGGTACTTGTCCAGTTTGCGGCGGACACTGCGGGTGCTCAGCCGGCTGCCGTGCTTGTTGATGAACAACACTTCGGGGTCGAACTGGTGCGTCCGCGGGTCGGTCCGGCGGATTTCCAGATAGCGCCGCAGGGCACCGAGCGCCGAAGGCGACACCGGCGAAATGCGCTCCTTCTTACCCTTGCCGCGCACCCGGATGCTCTCGCCGAGGAAGTCGACGTCGTCCAGCCGCAGGTCGACCAGCTCGCTGACCCGCACGCCGGTCGAGAACATCACCTCGAGCATGGCCCGGTCGCGCGAGCCCAGCAGGGTGGTGTCGTCGGGCGCCTGCAGCAGCCGCAGAATCTGATCCAGTTCCAGGTACTTCGGCAGCCGCTTCTCCTGCTTCGGGGTCCGGATGGAGGCCAGCGGATTGTTGGTGACGTAGCCGCGCCGCAGGCAGAATTTGTAGAAGCTGCGCAGGGTGGCCAGCTTGCGGGCGGTGGTCGACTTGGAGTAGTCCTGCTGATCGAGATACAACAGGAAGCGGCGGATTTCTTCGGGGTCGATCTTCAGCAGCTTGTCCTGCAGTTCGCTCTGCGAGGCGCTGGCCTGGCGCGTGCCGCGCGGTTCGGCCGGTCCGGCCCCGAACGCCGGCTTGGAATCGTAGGGCGCCAGCGGTGCCGGGGCGCTGGCCGCCGATTCCTCCTGGAAAAGGAACCAGCAGAATTGCTGCAGATCGGCGGCATAACACTTCGCGGTGTGTGGTGAGAAATGCCGCTCGAACTTCAGGTAGTTCAAGAACTCTTGGATGAGTGGATTCTCGTTCATGATTGTCATGTACGTCCGCTGGCGGCGACAACCCGTAGCAGCATGTCTGCTGCCACCCGTTCGGAGCATCGCTATCCGCATCCTGCCGATAGCACGGATTCTCTCAACTGTGCGGCGAAGTGCTGATGTTGTCCAGCTCGCTTTCGAGTCGCCGCCCCATCTGGTAGCTCAGGACGGCGGCATCAAACCAGTCGAAGTTCGAGCCTGATCTGCCGGCCAATGCTGCGAAGCAGTTGATCACTTCGGCCTCGGTTCCCGATTGATAGCGAAACACAAACCGTTGAGAACCTTTCACCAGCGAAAGTTGCCTGGTCACGCTCATTCGGGGTCCACCTCATTTTGTCGTTCAGCGCGGGCTGCAACCTGAGTTAGTTCTTTCTGAATTAGTTCCCGGACAGTGACGTGGCAGCAGAACCGCAGGTAGTGCTCCTGCGAGGCCAGGTACTTGCGCCAGCCGTAGGGGCTGCCGTCGGCATTCCGCTTGCGGGTGAACTCCTGGATGGCCTGCTTGACGGCCTCGTCGGAACCGTTGAAGACCCATTGGAACTGGGCCGCGGGCGCGTCCGGAAAGGGGCCGGCGGCGGTGAAGGCCGGCGCGCGGGATGCGGCCACCGGGTCGAGGGCGGGCGACCCGCGGTATGAACGATAGAACTGGGCGGAGATCCCCACCACCGGCGGGACGTACGGGTCGTACTCGGTGAGCGCGAACACCACGATGCCGTCGGCCCCGATGCGATCCATGATCCGGCGGGCATGTCCGGGGGACTCGATCCGCTGCTTGCCGTCGGCCTCCAGTTGGGCGAGCACGCGGTTCAAGGGGATGACTTGAACGCCCAGGATCTGGGCCAGTTCGCTGGCCATCAGATCGGCGACCCGCAGCGGATCAAAATCCTGGGAGCCGCTGTGGTTCAAGGCCGGCGCGACCGCCACGGTTACCAGGCGATCGCTGGTGGTGGCTTGGGGGATCTGCGGTTCCTGCGTGCAGCACGGCAGGCCGACTGCCACCGCCGCACCCAGCAGGCAACTGATTCGGTCTGTTCGGATCATCCATGATCCCTGGTGCGAAAGCGCCGCACCCGCCTTCCGGCTCGCCCGGGCCTCAGGCCCGGCCGGGTTGCTCAATCCCCGCCGGGGAACCCGACGGTTCGCAAGTTCGAATCCGTGTTCTGATCGCGCAGTTCGGCGGCCCGCTCCGCGTGGGTTCGACCGAATCGGTCGGGAAGCACCGCGGCATCGGCCGCCATCGGCCCGCGCAGCGGCACCACCGACCAGATGCTTTCCTGGCCGCCGCCGGCGCGGTCAGTGGTAAAGAAAATCCGTCCGGTGCTTGCCCAGGTCGGTGAGTAGTTGGCCGCCAGACCGTCGGTCAGCCGCACCCGTCCACGGCCATCGATATCGACCATCCAGACATCGGAACGCTGCAGTGGGCGGCCCGCGGCCGCCTCCATCGGCTGTTCGGAGCGCTGCACCGCACAGTAGGCGACCTGCGTTTCATCGGAGCTCCAGGCCGGCAGAATCATGGCGTGCTCCGGACTGGACAGGATCTCGGTGGGCATCCGCGGTTCGCCGCCGACCAGCTTGAGCGTCCACAGGCTGAACCAGTGGGTTCCGCGACGGCGCGCCCGCTGGTACAAGATGGTGTCGCTGCTCGGAGCCCACTCCGGAAACAGGCCGTAACCGATGAACTTCTTGACGGCGCCGGCCTCGGCGGAGGCCAGCCACAGCTCCCACTGCCCACCGCGCTCCGGCATGCTGCAAAACACCAGTTGACTGCCGTCGGGTGACCAACTGGGGTGCACCTCGTGGGCCTCGCCGGTGGTCACCTGGATGGGCTGCTGGCCGTCGATGTTGACCACCCAGATGTCCCAGTTCCCGGTGCGGTCGCTGGCAAACGCCACCCGCTGCCCGTCGGGACTGAACGCCGGCTGAACATCGGAGGCCGGGTCGGCGGTCAGTTGAATCACCGAAACGCTGTCCACCGGCTTGTAGTAAACGTCTGGATTGAGCGAATGGCGGGTCGAAGCAAACACGACGATCTGACCGTCACGGCTCACCGCGGGATCAAAATCGCTGCCTTCCGATGGGTAACTGTGCTGCCGCAGCGAGATCGCCGCCCGGGATTCGAACTCATAGGTCGGCACTCCGGGAATGTCGCCGAATCGGGTGATGCCCGGGTCGGTGCCTGCCGCCAGCCGGACCTCCGCAGCTGGGTCCACGGGCTCAACCGGCGTGACCCTCTCGGCGGCAGGTCGGCAGGCCCACGCGGTAGCGACCACCGCCGGGGCGAGCACACGCCACGCGAGTCTCCCAGAACGCTGACCGTCAAGCACAGGCGGGTCCTCCTCAGGGACGGGCGCAAATGGCCGCGACCCGGGAAAAACAGCGGGGTTCGCTGACCAATCCGGATGCTTGTTTTCGTATCGGATCGATCCCGCCCGACGACAAGATAATTGGCCCCGATTCCGGCGGTGTCCGATAACCCACCCTCAGTATCGTCACTATCCCGGGCCCGACTGCATCCGTTCGGATAGCCCGCCGCGTCGAATTGGGAACTCGGCAACTTTTGCGCGATGGCGGGCGGCTTCGCTGGCGTGTCCCGTCCCGGCGGGGCACCGGGAAGTCCCCGCCACCCGTCCAGCACGATTGCCGCAGCGGTGGTCTGCAGGCAGCGGTCGCGGTCCCGGGAGCCACCGGTGTGCGGTCCCAACCGCCGGGTCCGCGGAGCGCACTCCCGGGGTGTTCACTGCCGGCGCGTGCTGCGCCGAGCGCCAATCCGTACCGCGCCGTCATCAAACGCGTACCGCGCCGGGAGCCGGCGCGTGCTGCGCTGGCGTCCAGCACGTACCGCGCCGGGGGAACGATCCCGCGTTGGAACCGCGTTCTTGCAAGGCGGTGTGGGCTCGAGGCGCACGGCCCGCCGGGCTGCCATCGGGCGACGTGGCTGGGCGCTTCGCCCAGGAAGACGATTCAGAGACCGGGGTTTCCCGAACTGGCGGATGCCGCGGATGTGCCACGGAGGCAGGAATTCGAACGCGAGCCCGGGCGGCGCCCCCATGACGCACGATTGGTTATCCCGCGGGCGCCCCAAGTGGGCGTGCCGGCGTTCCAGCCGAATGGACCTGGAACCAGGTGATGAGGAGGCGAGCGGCGTGCGTCGCGCCGCCATCCGAACGCCCTCGGAGGGCGGGCAACACCGCCCGGCAGACCTGCAACGCACCTGCCTGCGCGCGTCCCCGCACAGGCAGGTCATGCAACGCTGTGGCTGCTCATTGCAATAACGCGGCCAGCTTCACATCCGTGCAAGTGGTCTGGCCGTCGGCCGCCCGCCGGGCAACAGAGACTCGAGCACCGTTGCGCTGCAAATCTTCCATGCGCAGGGATTCACGGTCACTCAACGCCTCTTCAGGTCCCTTGACGTACAGGCAGCCGGTCCATTCCTTGCTGACGATGTACAAGTCCGGCTGGCCCCAGTAGGGCTTGAATTGGAGGACTTGAGCATCGCGGGCCTGCAGTTTCTCAATAATGTTCTGAAGCAACTCATTGCGGCTGGTCTTGGCGTTTTTTCGGGCAATGCATGCCTGCATGCACCCTTGATGCTCGGTGTGTCCCTCCTGTTCGAAGCATTCACCCCGACACAGGCCCTCAATCATCTCGGACGGCGATCGCCCACCCGTACCGATCTCCCTTGGCCCCTGTGACTGGGCCTGTAGCCCAAAACCCGCAAGAATGATCCCCGACCATGCAAGTGATCTTCGCATCGGTAAGCTCCTGTGTTCAGTGACATTTGCCCGCACCGCTTTCGGGGGGTTCAGAGCCGGCGCATCCCTGCCCGGTACTCGGGCAGCAAGCGACGGCGACATAGATTCTGTCAGCACAGCCCGTGTTGTCTTGCAAGCAACCCTCGTCGTTCCAGCAACTGGAGAGGTACTCGATCTCATCCGAGGCACACGGGATGTTCGACGGATAAGCCAGCGGAACGCTATCGAAGTCCGGAAACTGGTCATCCCCCGGGTAGGCAACGGCAACCAGGGGCAAGAGCATCCCAAGAAACGAGGCTTGTTTCATCATGTTCCCCTTTCAGCAGCGGTCTGTTACCATCGGGAAAAGTCCAGCAATGGTTGAGGGATTGCTGTAGTGGTGGATGAATTGTGGGTCCGTGTACAAAGCCAACTCGAGTTCCAAATAGTTGAGCTAGAACCAAGTGACCCCCACCAACGCCGCTTCATGGGAAAACCGTACCGCAAGCCCGGGTCACACGCAACCCATGCAATTCTCAGACCAAGCGAGGTCATCCCGGCGAAGCACGAGCATATACGCAGTAGTCACCTTGCTGTCGCAACGAAAACTGCTCCGTGGGTTGAGGCCGAACCGGGCCCCGAGGTCTCCAGAACCGTCGAAACAATCAATCCGGGCCCTCGGCGAGGTCCCCCGCTTACCGGCGATCTGCTCCCGGACAGGTCGGCAAGGGGCCTGAACTATCGGATGAATCGGGAGGCGACGGCTCGAGCTTTTGCCCGCTGCTCCACGAGGGACCTGCTCCTCGCCGTCCGTGCATGTCTGGCGCTCCAGCGCGTGACAACAGCTCCTCCACCAAGGCAACGAACGACTTGTCTACCCGCCGAGATCTTCGAAGGAGCCGTCGGTGGGCATTAGCTCACCCAGGTGTTCGACCACGCGATTGGCGTGGGCCAGTCGGTCGGCTGGATGCGAACCGAGCACCGCCACCACCGGCATGCCAGCGGCCCGGGCGGCATCCACGCCGGCGGGAGCGTCCTCGATCACCAGGCAGTCGGCGGGCTTCATGCCCAGGCGGCAGGCGGCGGTCAGGAACACGCCCGGATCGGGCTTGCCGATGGACACGTCCTCGCTGGCCACGATTGCCAAGAACAAATCGGTGACGCCCATTTCCAATAGCGCCAGGTCGATGTTGGCCCGCGGTGCCGATGAGCCCACCGCCAGCGCATAGCCGTTCTCATGGAGCGAGCGGACCAATGAGCCCGCACCGTCCCGCACCGGCACGCGGCTGCGGACGCGATCGCGGTACAGCAGTTCCTTGCGGTAGCCGAGTTCGCGGATCTCCTCGGGAGTGCGGCCGTCGCCGAACAGAATCGGGATGATGTCACGATTCTGCCGACCGAACACGGCAGCCAGTTCGGCATCGCCGACGGCCACGCCGATCTCCCCGCCCAAGGCCCGCCAACTCTGCCGGTGGTCTTCCGCGGAGTCGACAAGGACACCGTCCATGTCAAAAATAACCGCACAAATCGGCATCCGCTGCTACCCCGCTCAAACGGCCCCGGCCTGCAGGGGTCATCCCGTTGACGCTCGGCCGATTGAGTGATGCTCGAATCCGTAACGACGCAGGACTGCTGGATCATAGAGATTGCGACCGTCGAAAATCACGGCCTGGCTCATGATCTGCCGCAGCCGCTTGAAGTCCGGGCTGCGAAACTCATTCCACTCCGTGACCACCACCAGGGCATCGGCCCGCTCGGCCGCCGCGTACGGATCGGCATAGACGGCAATGCGCTGGCCGTAGTGCAGCCGCAGGTTGCTGAGGGCCTGCGGGTCGCTGGCGCGCACCACGCACCGGCAGGCCAGCAGGTCATCGATCAACCGGATTGCGGGCGCCTCCCGAATGTCATCCGTATTGGGCTTGAACGACACGCCCCACACGGCGACCCGCAGACCGTCGAGGGCGCCCTCGAATCGCCGGGCGATCTTCTGGAACAGGATGGCCTTCTGCCGCTCGTTGACTTCGTGAACGCTGTGCAACAGTTGGGGCACGTACCCGGCGTCGCGGGCGAAGGCCGCCACGGCCTGCACATCCTTGGGAAAGCAACTGCCACCGTACCCGCAACCCGGGTACAGGAATTGAAACCCGATCCGCGAATCGGTGCCCATGCCGCTGCGAACCTCGTTGACATCGATACCCAATCGGTCGCAGATGTTGGCGATCTCGTTGATGAAACTGATCCGCGTGGCCAGGCAGGCGTTGGCCGCGTACTTGGTCATCTCCGAGGCCCGGCGGCTCATGATCAGAATGGGCCGTTGATTGCGGACGTACGGCAGATAGAGCTGGCGAATCAGTTCCGCCGCCGCGGCGTCCTCCGCACCGATGACCACCCGATCCGGCCGCAGAAAGTCTTCGACGGCCGAGCCTTCCTTCAGAAACTCAGGATTGCTGATCACGGCCACCGCGTGCCGGGTCACCGAGCGCATCAGCGATTCGATCCTCTCGCCGGTGCCTACCGGAACCGTCGACTTGATGGCCAGCACCAGGTCATGGTCCAGGGCCGCCGCGATGTCGCGGGCGACCTCAGTCAAGATGGACAGGTCGGCCGAACCGCCGTCGGACGGCGGCGTGGGCACGGCCAGGAAGACCACCTCGGCGTCAAGCAGACCCTCGCGAAGGTCGGTTGTGAACCGCAAGCGCCGCCCGGACAGGTTGCTGCGCAGCATCTCGGTGAGCCCCGGCTCGAAGATGGTGGCCTCACCGGCATTCAGTCGGTCGACCTTCGAGGCATCAATATCCACACCGACCACGTGATTGCCGGTGTCGGCCAGGCACACCCCGGTGACCAGACCGACATAACCGCTGCCCACGACTGTCACACGCATGGCTGCACCTTGAGCGCTCGATCCTGATCCGCCCGATCAGGGGTTGCCATTATATTTCCACGGACGCCGTTTGCACTTTGGATTTCCATTATTGTGCCGGCCGCCGCCGCGGTGCACTCCAGCACTTCAGCCATGGGGGCGAACCGGAAGCGCTCGAGCAGGGCGAGGAGCCGCCCTCGAAACCGGCTGCGAAACAGCCCCTGGTGCCAGGCCGTGGTTCTGGGAATCGACCATCCCGCTCGCTGGAACGCCCTGACTTCGTGCAGGTCCATTTCGTAAGGGTGCATGTACAGCACCGCCGGCTGCCCCCGGCGATGGGCCTGGGCCATGGCCAGCGCCGGGATCGCCGCGGGCAGCAGCCGCAGGTAACCACCGCCGCTCACTGGCCAGCGCCGGCCCATCCAGGAAAGCGTGGTCAGCGGAAACTCGATCAGGGAACCGCTCCGGCGGCGCTCGGTCGCCGACAACGCCGACCAGTCCCGCCAGCGAAAGGGAAACGGTGGGGCGCCCGCAATCCCGTAGCGCCGCCCGGCGATCGGAAACACGCTGGACGAGTAGGCGAATCCGTGCCGAGCCAGGATCGGACCGGCCCATAGCGTCCGCCGGGTGATCGAGAAGGCCGGAGCCCGATAGCCGCGTGGGACCACGCCCGTCTGATCGGTGATGACCTCGACGCTGCGTCGCAGGTCGGCTTCGAATTCGGCAGGCGTCATCCGAAAGAGCAGGTCGTGACCGTACCCGTGGCTGGCAATTTCGTGCCCGGCGGAGGCAATGTCCGGCAGCAGCCCCGGGTGGCGCCGGCAGACCTTGCCCAATGCGAAAAAGGTGGCCCGGACACCCTGATCGTCGAACAGCCGGAGCACCCGCTCCAGATTGCGGACCACCCGGCCGGTGATCGGGGTCCGCCCACCCCACAGGCCTTGGGCCCAGTCCTCCAGGTCGACGGTCAGGGCATTGACCCTGGGCGGGCGGATGAGCCGATCCACCCGCTCACGGTATCCGTGCCCACCCCGTGCGGCAAGCTCGCGGGCGCACGGCGACCGCGGCGCAGTCTTCTCGGCGCTGATCATCCTCAATAGATCGGAATGAAGGCGGGGGCCGCCCCGGGAAACAGCCGCAAATAAAGAGCGGGGCGCCGCCGGGCCGACCGTTCCGGCGTCGGTTATCGGTCGCTCCCGCGGGGCCCCGCGCTAAGGTCGTTCCTGGCGCCGGGAGCCACCCGCGGCGCTCGTCAAGATCGAGGGGCTACTTGGGGCTGGCGGCGACCCCGGCCGTACCTGGACCCGTCTGACTCACGGCAGGCTTCAGCAGGGCATCGATGTCGCTCTTGAGTTTGCCGCTGTTCACCGCCCCGCCGCCGACGTAGACGCCTTCGACCTTCTTGGAATTCTTTCCGAGCAGGAACAAGGTCGGGAAGCTGGTGACCTTGAAGCCCACCCGTCCGATGCTGGACGGGTCAAAGGCCAGCGGAAACCCCACCCCCAGTTCCTTCCATTGGGAGACGACGTGATCCTTGGTGACCGCCCGCCGGTTGGAGGGGTCCGGCTGATCGACGAGGGTGTCCTGGCTGACGCCGATAAAGCGCACCGGCTTGCCGGCGTAACTGGCCGCCAGCTCGTTGAGTTTCGGCAGCGTCTTCTTGCACGCTGAGCACCAACTGGCGTAGAACATCAGCACGGCCGCGTCTTCCTTCATTTCGGCCGGATTGAACGGCTCGCCGGCCACCACCGCGAACGTGGCCGCCGGAATCGGTGCGCCGATCAGGTCCAGGGCCGGTCGCTTGGCAGGCTTGGGGGTTGCGTCCGCGGTCGACGCGGTGCGGTCCGGGGCCGGCCCGAGTTCGGTCACCGGAGCATCGGCGGGCTGCTCCTTGAATCGTTGCGCGGCCGTCGGGATGTACTTATCGGGGTCCTTCACGAACAGCTTGCGGGCCCGGTCGGCACAAAACAAGTAGACTTTGCCGTCGCGAATTTCAAAGATCTCAGGGTCGGGGGCAATGCGGTTTCCGTACATTCCGCCCAAAGCCACCGTGCACATGCCGTTGAACTGCGGCAGGTACTTCTCCGGATCGGACTGGAATGCCGCCTTGGCCTTCTCGGTCGCAAAGTAGTAGAGCTTGCCGTTGTGGGTCAACTGATGATCCGGGGTGCCCTCGACGGCCTTGTGATCCATCAGGTAGCTGGCCGGGCAATAACCCTTCAACTCCGGAGTGGGCTTTGATTCGGCCACCGCAACCCCGCTCAAGACCAGTACCATTCCGCAACACCAGGCATTGTGTAATCCGCGAAAACTTGCCATCACTGACTCCCCTATGCTTTCTGAGGTTGACGTCGCCGTGACCCGCACTTCGTCGCGCGCAGCGGCCAGAGTTCATCGCAGGTCGGTAGAATCGTAGGATTGTACCCGAAAGTCCGCCCTGCAGTGAGCCTGACGACTGCGGCGGGGTCTCCAGGTCATTGATTACTCGGTCACGGCTCGGGTGCTGTGCACGCTCGATCGTGGGGCCACCACGAAATCGAGCGAACCGCTCCGCCGCATTAATGCCTTCTAATGTTCGTCCGCGGGCCTGGTGATTTCCGGACCTGCGTCTCCGGACGCGGTCCAGCGATCCAGCCAGCCCAGCACCGTGTCGTGCCACAAGATGCTGTTGTGGGGCTTGAGTACCCAGTGATTCTCGTCGGGAAAATACAGCAATCGGCTGGGAATCCCCTGCCGCTGACAGGCCGTGAAGGCCGCGATGCCCTGGGTGTCGACGACGCGATAGTCCAGGGCCCCGTGGATCACCAGCATGGGTGTCCGCCAGCGATCCACGAATGCCACCGGGTTGTTGCGGCGATAGCCCTCGGGATTGCCCCACGGCGTGCCATCGTGATCCCATTCCGGGAACCACAGTTCCTCCGTATCAAAATACATCATGCGGGTGTCGAACACTCCGTCGTGATTGACCAGGCACTTGAATCGTTGCGGCCAGTTGCCGGCAATCCAATTGACCATGTACCCGCCATAGGACGCCCCCAGGGCGGCCACCCGGTCGCCGTCCATCCAGGGGTAGTGCTCCAGGACCGCCGCCAGGCCTTGTTTCAGATCCTCGAGCGGCTTGCCGCCCCAGTCCCCGCGAATCGAGTCGGTGAACGCCTGCCCGTAGCCGCTGGAACCGTGGAAATCCACACACACCGCCGCGTACCCGTGCCCGGCGTAAACCTGCGGATTCCAGCGATAGTGGAAGTGATTTCCGAACGACCCTTGGGGGCCGCCGTGGATCAGGAAAGCGACGGGATAGCGCTGCGCCGGATCGAAAGGCACCGGTTTGACCACGTATGCGTACACCGTTTCGCCGTTCCAGCCGGAGAACGAGAACTGCTCGAAGTCGCCCATCCGGACCCCGGCGAGGCGCTGGTCATTGACCTGCGTGACCGGTCGTGGGTCTTGCCCGTCGGACCGCACCGAGTACAGTTCGGTCGGCGACGACAGCGTGTCGCATCCGTAAATGATCCGATCGCCCACGGGCCGGGGCGCCGCCACGGTCCCGTTGCGAACCACGGTGCGAACCGCCGACGTTTCCAGATCAATCGCAAACAGCGACTGCTGCCCGACGTTCGCAGCGGTGGCGTAGAGCGTCCTGCCGTCGGGTGACCAGGCGATGCCGGACGGCGAGCGATCCCATTCCGCGGCCAGCGCCCGGGTCCTGCCGGTGGACCAGTCGCGCAGCATGAGGCGCATGCGATCCGCCTCGTAGCCGGGCCGTTCCATCGCCAGGTACGCCAGGGTTCGCCCGTCGGGGCTGAACAGCGGTTGGGCGTCCGACGCCAGGTTACTGTCCGTCAGGCAACGCGGCGCTTCCGCCGGCTCGACGGTTGCCACATACAGATCAAAGTTGGTGGACAACGCCTCCTTGATCCGGCCGTCGCGCGCTGCAAACACCAGGGCGGTTCCGTCGGGTGTGAAGGTGTAATCCTCGATCCCGCCGAACGGCCTGGTGGGGGTGTCGGCGTCCATGCCGCGCATGACGTCGCGCGGCGCACCGCCGCCGACGGGCATGACGTGAAGATGAGACCGCCGCCCGTCCTTCCAGTGATCCCAATGTCGGATGAACAACCGATCGAAGATCATCCCGCTGGCGGGGCGCGCTTCCTGCTGTTTTTGCCAGGCCACGGTGTCGTCGAGGGTCTCGGCCAGCGGCAACACCTCCATGCTGAGTGCCAGCGTGCGCCCGTCGGCGGACAGTCTGAAGCTGGTGATATCCAGCGGCAAGTCGGCCAGCGCTTCCGCCTCGCCGCCATCCACGGCGATCTTCCAGACGCCGGTGCGCGGGCCGCGGGCTGACAGAAACGCCACCTGGCGGCCGTCGGGGAACCACTGCACGTTGTGCGCGCCCGCCGGATGGCTGGTCAGCCGGCGCGGCCCCGAGCCATCGCTGCCGACCAGCCACAGGTCGGTCCGGCCGCGGTTGGCCTCCAGGTCGGTGACGCGCCGCCCGAAGCAGATCAGCCGACCGTCGGGGGACACCGCCCATTCCGAAATGCGCTCCAGCGCCAGCAGGTCATGGACCGTGAACGGCTGCGCATCGGGACCCGGGGCCGCCGCCGAGACCCCCAAACCCGTGGCCAAGGCGAACGCCACACACCAACAAAACATCATGGGTAACCTCCTGATGACGGGTGGATCAGAATGAGCCGGTGCCGACAAAGGGGTTGCTGCGCCGCTCTTCCCCCACCGTCGTGTCGGGACCGTGACCGGACAGTACCCGCGTGGCATCGGGTAGGGTCAGCAGCTGATCGCGGATATTGGCCAGCAGGCGGGCACCGTCGCTGTGCGGGAAATCCACCCGCCCGATGCTTCCAGCGAACAAGGCATCGCCGACAACCGCCAATTGGCACTCGTGATTGACCAGAGTCCGCCCGCCGGGTGAATGCCCGGAAGTGTCGCGGACCTCCCAGACCGAACCGGAGAGCGTCAGGGACTCGCCGGCTTCCAGCGGTCGGAGGTCAGTCACCACGACGCGCAGGTCCAACCCACTCATCGCCGACAGGTTTTGTTGCGGATCCGCCAGAAAGCCCCACTCCGCCCGGGCCAGGTGCACCGGCAGGGTGGGGTGGGCGGCCAGGACCGCCGGAACGCCGGCGATATGGTCGGCGTGAGCATGGGTCAGCAGTACCGCCACCGGAGTTAACCGATTCTCCTTAATGTAGTTAAGCAACTGCCCGGCGGTTGGAGGCAATCCCGGATCGACGATCCAACAGGCTGCATGACCTGGAACAGACAGCACGCGGCAGTTCTGGGCGTACAGCGGATCGACAAACTTAGTAACTCTGGGTGGTTCCATGGACATCGGTTCGTCCTCGACGACGCCCGCCCGGCGCGCGGCGGTCCATCCCGATTCTGTTAATACTACCCACGATAAGGACTTTCGTCGATCGCCGGGTACCCCCCAAGTCGCTCCGCAGCGCAGCGGCCTGGGCAGATCTGGGCCCACGGGTTGACAAAAGCCCTTGCATCGATAACGATCATGTTAGTACCATTGGGTTTACGTCTTGGGCCCGAGCTTCCCCACTTCGAGGACGATTCACAATGACCAAGAAAGAAATCGTGCGTGAGGTTTCTACCAGATACGGGATCGATCAAGGTCTTGCGAAACAGATTGTTCAGTTTGTCTTGGACTCCATTGTGCGGTCCCTCGAACAGGAAGGTCGCATCGAGCTGCGCAACTTCGGCGTGTTCGAGGTCAAGCGCCGGGCAGCCCGGGTCGCTCGTAATCCCCGTACAAATGAGCCCTTACGTGTTCCACCGAAGAACGTGGTGTCGTTCCAGCCGGGCAAGCGGCTGGCGCGTTTGGCTGAAGGCATGGATCCGGTTGAGACACAGCCGCAGACCCAGACGGACTAGCGGGGCGGCTCCCCTGGAATCGGCCTCGATCGAAGACATCCTGATTGATTCTCCGCGCCCGGGGCGTATAGTAGTGGTAGCCACCTGACGCTGGCGTAACCACAAGCGATCCAAAGGAATCACGATGACGATACCCAAGCGACTGATTGCGGGGCTGATGTTGGCGGTCTTTGCGGCTTTGACCGGCTGCACCGGACACAGTTTTGGCTTCTCGTCTGCGGAACGAGCCCACACCTACAAGTCCATCTCGAGTTCGGAGTGGCGGATGGCTAAGGACGACTTTGACAACTTCTGGATGATGGATCGTCGCAGTCGTCTGACCCGCTGGCACTGATTACGCGCTTTGGCCGTGCGAGCCCCAGGACGTCTTTGGGCCCCCTCCAGCGACGTCCTTTCTTCTTTGTGCATTAGAATTCCCTTATGCCCGGGCTGATCCGCCTCTCCATTTCATGGCTGTTCGGTTATCGTGAAGTGCCGCTGTCCTCCCGCGCGATCTTCCGCCATGAATTCAGGCACATGCTCTTCTGGGGCGTGGTCTGGGGCAGTTTGAACGGCGGGTTCTGCGGCTACATCGCCCTGAGTCGCTTCGGCGCTTCCGACCTGTTGGTCAGCATCATCGCAGCGGCCATGGCCTTTGCCAATCTGTTCGCGGTGTGGTGGGCCGAGCTGGCCACCCGGCTGCCCAAGAAACGATTGATGACCGCGTCCTTGACCCTGGTCAGCCTGCTGCTGTGGTCGGTGCTGCTGACCCCAAGCTGCGACGCACTTTGGACGGCCGATCAGCCGCGTTGGGTCACGACGCTGATTGCCTCAGTCAACCCCCTGAGCGCGATGGTCTTCACCGCGCAGATTGTGTGCCTGTGGGTCGCGGTCCAAGGCGCCAACACTTTTCGAACCAGCATCTGGAGGTACAACTATCCCGACCTGTTTCGCGGCCGCATCCTGGCACGGTTCGCCATCTGGCAGATGCTGATCGGAACTTCTTGGGTCGCGGCGACCGGGGCCTATCTGGATGGGCGCTTCGCGTTAGAGATCGGATCGTGGCGGATGGCGCTCGATTTGCGCTGGATGGGCGGTGCCGGTGACGACTCGGCCTACAGTCGCATCTTCGCCATCGCCGGAATCGCCGGCGTGCTGGCCCTGCTGTGCTATCGACACGTCAAGGTGCGGGTGCGCAGCGACCAGCGCCCGGCGCCATTGGATCTCAGTGACCGCTCGGGAACCGCGGCGCTGGAACCCAGCTATGCCACGCCGGGCTGGTTTGCCACCCGCTTCGGGGCACTGCACACCGGTGTGGCCCAGGCCCTGCGGACACTGGCGGCAGACGCCGCATTCCGGCGGTACATGGCCTGGATGTTCTTGAGCGGATCGGCGGTCATGATGATTCACGTGCCGCTGGTGATCATCTTCAAACAGGTCTTCGCCATCAGTTACCTGCAGGCGGCCGGACTGCTGACCGTCGTCCCGCAGGTGGTGGTGGTGGTGCTGACCCCGCTGTGGGCCCGGCTGTTCGACCGCTGGAGTTTGTACTACTTCAGAGCGATCCAGATCGGCTTGTGGGCGGTCAGCCGCTTCTTGCTGGCCTACGGGGTTTATCGCACCTCGTTGCCCTGGGTGGTTGCGGCCACTGCTTTCAGCGGCGCGGCTCTGGCCGGCGGGGGGTTCGCCTGGCAACTCGGACACATGAGCTTTTCCAAGCCGTCGAACGACAGCACCTACCTGGGAATTCACCAGACCCTCACCGGATTCCGAGGGCTGACCATGCCCTTCCTGGGCGCCATCCTGTATCGCCACGTCTGCGGCTGGCACTTGATCTGGATCAGCGGCGTCCTGCTGGTGATCTCGGTCGGCGGTTACTGGCGAATGCATCGCGAAGCCGACCGCTGAAGGCCGGCCCGCGCCCGGTCCGCGGTCGTCGATCGCGACCGCGATCAGCGGCGCAAGATGAGTTGCTCGTGGTGCAGCAAGCGTTCACGCAACGAGGAGTGCTCCCCGCTGGGGCCACGCACCCGAAAGGTAAACACGAAGTGACTGCCGTCCCGGTAGCAGTTGCTGGCCAACACCCGCAGCCGCGCCTCGGTGAACAGCCCCAAAAGGTCGCGGAAGGTGACCTTCGGATCGCGGGTGGCGATGCGATATTTACGGGTTGTGCGCGATTGATCGATCCAGAACCCAACGCGGTGCACCACGGTCAGCACCAGCAGAATGGCCACGGTGCCCACGCCTGCGATTCCGAACAGCCCGAACCCGCAGGCCATGCCGATCGCAGCAACCATCCAGATGCTGGCCGCCGTGGTCAGACCGTACACTGCCTTTGCACTGCGCAGGATCGAACCGGCCCCCAGGAAGCCGACCCCCGTGACCACCTGCGCGGCGATCCGGGTGGTGTCGACCATCGGCCCGGTAACTGCGGCCGAAACCATGGCAAAGACGCACGAGCCCAGGGAAATGAGGATCATGGTCCGCAAACCCGCCGGCTTGTCGCGGAATTCTCGCTCCACCCCGACCACCGCTCCCGCGGCCACGGCACCCCCGACCCGCAGCAGCAGCACACTCGCTTCCGACCAGTATTGTTGGAGCAAGTCCATGGCCATTCAGGGTACGCCTTCACGCCCGACTGTCAACTGCGACCCGCTGCGGCGGCCGCGGCAGCCGCCGATGGTCAGCCGCGGTCAGCCGCGCAGCCAGCGGGCGATGAGCCGCGGGCCGAATCCGAATCCCGAGCCCGAAGGGGTGTAGGCAAAATCTCGGGAAGCCGACATTTTGCCGGCAATATCCAGATGACACCACAGCACGCCATCGGGCACAAAACGCTTCAGAAACAGGGCAGCCGTCACCGCTCCGCCCCAGCGATCGCCGACGTTACGGATGTCGGCGACCTTGCTCTTGAGTTTCTCCTCGTACGCCTCCCACAACGGCATCCGCCACAACAACTCGCCGGCGTCATCGGCATGCTTGAGTAGCTGCCCGGCCAGTGCGTCGTCGCTGCAGAACATGGCCGACGCTTGATCCCCCAAGGCCACCACGGCGGCGCCGGTCAGGGTGGCCATGTCCACGATGTGGGATGGCTTGAACCGCTTGGCATAGGCCAATGCGTCGGCCAGCACCATGCGGCCTTCGGCATCGGTGTTGTCGACCTCGACGCTGATCTCACTCAGGCCGGTGTAGACATCGCCGGGGACCATGGCCGATCCACTGATGCAGTTGTCCGTCGACGGCACCAGGCACACCAGGTTGTGGGGCACCCTTAAGGCGACCGCCGCGAAGAAGCTGGCGAGCACACCGATCGCACCGCCTTTGTCCATGTGCATTCCGCGCATGCTGTCGCCGGGCTTGAGGTTGTAGCCGCCGGTGTCGTAGGTCAGCCCCTTGCCGACCAGGCAAATCGGGGCGGCGCCGCGCCGGCCCCCGGAGTATTGCAAGGTGATGAACCGTGGCGGCTCGGTGCTGCCCTTGTTTACGGCCAGCAGCAGCCCCATCCGGGCTTTGGCGATCTCCTTGGGACCCCACACCGTGCACTTGACCTGGGTGGGCAGCGCGGCGGCGGTCCGGCGCACCACGTTGGCCAGGCGGGTTGCGGTGAGGTGACTTTGCGGCAGGTTCAGCAGGTCGCGGCCCCAGTTGGTCCAGGTCGCCATGATGCTGCCGTCCTTGAAGCGTTCGCGGTCGCGCTGGCGGACCGTATCGAACGCCACCACCAGCCGACGAGGCGGGCTGGGAAGCTTGGATGCCGGAGTCCCCTTGGCCTTGAGCTGGGTAAACGCATAGCCACCCAGGACCGCGCCTTCGGCCAGACTCTCCGCCAGGACTTCTCTGGGAAATCGGGACGAATCCAGCCCGGTGGCCACAAACAACACCGTGGCGGCCTGTGCTTTTTGCACCGAACGATGTCGGACCGCGTTGGCGATGACCTGCCGGGCCCGCTCGCAGTCGAAACTCGCCCGCTTGCCGGCGCCCACCAGCAAGGCGAACGCCCGCCGCTGGGTCAGCGGCACCGTCAACGATCGGCCCATCTGTCCGTCGAAGCTCCAGGCCCGAGGTTCGGCGGGGTCGAAACCGAATTGTTTGGCCGACTCGGACACGCGGCCCTCGAAGACCGGCACCAGCCATACCTTGGCCCGCCTGGAGGCTTGCGACAAAGTGCTGAGGCTCACATTCATCTGGCCTGGCTCCTCTCTGAGCTGGCGGCGCCCACCACGTCTCGGGCAGGCCCGCGCTGAAATCTAAGCGGCTGCGGTTCAGGCAGCGCCCAGCGAGGCGTCACCGCGACCTGCCCGAGCCAACACGACATTGAACACGGCGGCCGCGCCCGCCCTCTTGAGCACTGCGGCGATCTCGTTGAGCGTGGCCCCGGAGGTCATAACGTCATCGACCACGCCCAGCACCGCCCCGCGCACCCGGACGCCGCGGCGGAGCACAAAAGCCCCACGAACGTTGCGGGTTCGATCGGCCAGCGATAGCCCGATCTGGTGATTGTCGAAACGGCAGCGGCGCAGCAACGGCGGATGTGGCAGGCCGTGCTGGCTCGCCAACTGCCGCCCCAATGCGGCGGCGGGGTAGCTGCCGCCAATCAGCCGGCGCGACCAGTGCGGCGGCACGGCCAGCAGCACCTCGAGACGCGGTCGCCAGGGAGCTTCGGACAAAGCCCGGCCCATCAGATTGGCGAGCATGGCGTCGAGATGCTCGGCGCCATGATACTTGAATCGCCGCAACACGGCGCGCATGACCCCGTCGTAGGCCGCCACGCGAACTGTACCGTCGAAGTGCACCACCCGGCGACGACAGCTCACACAACGCCCCTGCGGCGAGAGGTACGGACCGGGCGCGGCACCACAACACGGGCACGCCGGCTGGGCCCGCAGCACATCCAACTCGCGGAGGCAACAGGAGCACAGATCCCGCGTGCCTTCCACATGGGCTCCACAGTTGACGCACTGCGGCGGCAGAACGGACTCAATCAGCGCTTGGACCATCTGCCACGCCGATCCCATCACTGCACCCTCCGGCAATCCCCCTAGAAGACGTCACTTTATATCAAGGCCGCGCTAGGATACACTACGCAAACGACAATAGTTTCCGTTGATTTACAATTGTTGGCAACATGGCTCCTCCCATGACTCATTCTGTGGATGCGCGTCCCCGCCCGTGCGGCCGTCACCGCCGATCCGGCTGGGTTATCGCCGCCGCGCTGGGACTGTGCACGCCGGCGCTGAACGCCCAACCGGTCAGCAAGGTGATCGTCGCGCAGGCGGAACTCAAACCACTGCCGGCGACCATTCGACTGGTCGGAACGGTGCGACCCAATCGAGCCAGCCGGATTGCCTCCGAAGTCGCCGGTCTGGTGGCGGAGCTGCCGGTCCGTGAGGGCGATCTGCTGCGCCAGGGCGATCTGATTTGCCGGCTGAAGACAGAGACCCTCACCCTTGAACTGCAGGCGGCTGAGGCCCGGTTGGCCAGCCTGGTGGCCGCGGTGGATATTGCCAAGGCCGACCTGCAACGCTGGACGCTCGAGAAACAGCGGGTCACCCGCCTGAATGAACAAGACCGGGCCAATGCCAAGGAACTCTACGACACCCAGGCGGACTTCCTGATGGCCTTGAATCGGGTGCAGGAAGCCGAGCGGCAGGTCTCCGAGCAGCAGGCCCTGGTCGAGTTGCGGCGCGTGGACCTGGATAAGACCACCATTCAGGCACCCTTTGACGGCTACGTGGTCGTTCTGCGGAGCGAGGCCGGCGAATGGTTGACGCTTGGCGGCGCCGTTGTCGACATGATCGACATCGGGCAGGTTCGCGTCCGGGTGGACGTTCCCGAAGCCGCCCTGCAGTACGTCGAGGTGGGTCAGAGCGTCCGGGTGGCCTTCGGCGCCTTGAGCGAAACCTTCACGGGAACCATCGGTCACATCATTCCGCAAGCCCACGAGATGGCCCGGACCTTCCCGGTGGACATTGAAATCCCCAATCCCGAGCATCGCCTGACCAGCGGCCTGTTCGCTTGGGCCACGGTGCGCAGCGGCCCGGCGGATGATGTGGTGTCCGTGCCCAAGGACGCCGTGGTGCACAAAGACGGTTTCGACCGCGTCTGGATGGTCCAGGACGCCGGGCCGCAGGGCACCATGGCGATTCCCCTGAGTGTGTCGCTGGGTGCCGAAGTCGGCGACTGGGTGGCCGTGACCTCGGGCAATGTGGCCGCCGGGATGATTTTGGTGGTACGGGGCAACGAACGGCTGATGCCGTTTCCGTCCAAAGTCGTCGTCGTTGACGACCAGGCGCTGTTCACGGATGCCGCCGGCCCCCCGCCGACACACGGGACGGAGTAAGCGTGACTCATGGGCATCATCCGATTCGCGATCATGAATCCCGTGAAAGTCACCGTCGGGGTCATCCTGCTGACCTTGTTCGGGCTGCTGAGTATTTTTCGCATTCCAGTGCAGTTGATTCCCAACGTCGATGAGCCGCAAATCACGGTCAGCACCTTCTGGGAAGGCGCCAGCCCCCGCGAAATCGAACACGAAATCGTGGAGCGCCAGGAGGAGAAACTCAAGGGCGTCAGCGACCTCAAGAAGATGACCTCGACCTCCACCGAGGGACAGGCCACCGTCACGCTGCAGTTCTATGTCGGCACGGACAAGGATGTGGCCTTGCGAAATGTCTCCGACAAGCTTCGCCAGGTCAGCGGCTATCCGGAAGAGGTCGACGAGCCGACCATCGAAGCCAGCGATGCGGCGCTGAACTCACCGATCGCCTGGCTGATCTTCTTCGCGGCGCCCGGCGAGGATCCCGCCGTCCTCAGGGACTTCGCCGAAGACGAAATCAAGCCCATTCTGGAGCGGGCCAAGGGCGTGGCGTCGGTGGCGGTCTACGGCGGGCGCGAACGGGAGGTTCAGGTGCGCGTCGATGCCGCCCTGCTGGCCGCTCGCGGACTGACCTTCCGGGATGTCGAGACCGCCCTCCGCGGCCAGAACGAGAACAGCTCCGCCGGGACCATCGCCAGCGGCAAACGCGACTACACCTTCCGGACCCTCGGGCAGTTCGAGACCCTGGAGCAGGTTCAGGATACCGTGGTGGCCAATCGCCCCGGAGGTCCCGTGTACATTCGCGACCTGGCCAGCGTGATCTCGACCCACAAGAAGCCGGTGTCGTTTGTCCGGTCGGTCGGCAATCCGGTCCTGGCCATGCCGGTACGCCGCGAGACCGGCAGCAACGTCATCGAGGTCATGGCCAACCTTCGCACCCAGATCGAGATGGTCAACACCGAGTTGCTGGCCCCCATGAACCGTGCCCTGCGCCTGACCCAGGTCTACGACGAAACGGTGTACATCAATAACGCCATCGACTTGGTGATCAACAACCTGTTCTTCGGCGGGCTGCTGGCCGTTGCCGTGCTGGTGCTGTTCCTGCGCAGCGCGTCGGCCACCGCCATCGTGGCGTTGTGCATTCCCATCTCGGTCATCGGGTCGTTTCTGGTGGTCACCCTGTTGGGCCGCACCCTCAATGTCATCATGCTGGCGGGGATGGCCTTCGCCGTGGGGATGGTCGTCGACAATTCCATCGTGGTGCTCGAAAACATCTATCGCCACCTGCAAATGGGCAAGGACCGCGCTCGGGCCGCCCTGGAGGGTGCCGTCGAAGTGTGGGGCGCGGTGCTGGCCAGCACGCTGACTACCCTGGCCGTGTTCCTGCCGGTGATCTTCATCGAGGAAGAGGCCGGCCAGTTGTTCCGCGACATCGCCATCGCCATCAGTTCGGCGGTGGGACTTTCGCTGCTGGTGGCGATGACGGTAATCCCCGCGGTGGCCGCCAAAGCCCTGAAGTCCCGCAAGCTGCAACCGCACCAGCAAACCTACGGGCGCTTCGCCGGGTTCCTCGGCAGCGTGGTCCATTACCTGAACGGCAGCGTCTTGCTGCGCAGCGGCGTCGGTGTGGCGCTCATCGGAGGCTCGTTGATCGGCAGCTGGCTGCTCATGGCCCCCACGGACTATCTGCCGGGCGGTAACCGCAACCTGGTGTTCGGTTTCCTGGTGACCCCGCCGGGGCTCTCCCTGGAAGAATTCGGCCGCATGGGATCGGTCATCGAACAGTACATCAGCCCCTACTGGGACCCGCAATTCGCCGACTACCCCCGGCTCACCGGCGAGGCCCTTCGCAAGAAGCAGGCCCTGGATGACGCCTGGAAGCGGGAGGTGGTACCTGACTTCGAGGCCACCCTGACCGCCGCGGAGCGATCGCTCCAGGAGGTACGGCAGAAGTACAAGGGACGCAGCAGCAACGCCTATCGCCAGGATGCCCGCGCGCTGACCGAATTGAGCCAGGCCGAGCAGGCCCTGCAACGGGTCCAGGCCACCGCCGATCGCAACCCGACCGCAGCGGCGCTCCGGGCCTTCACCGACGAGGCCCCCGCGGCGTCCTCCCCCAACACCGACCTCAAGGCGGCCCGGCGAACCCTGGCCGCGGTGCGTCAGCGCTACGGCGGGCGCCATGCTGCAGATTTTGCGGAGCGTGCCGCCGCCTTCCACGAGTTGGACGCCGCCGAAAAGGCCGCCGAAAAGGCCCGCGAGGACCTCAGCAGCTACCGGATCCCGCCGCCCCCCATCCGGAATTTCTTTTTCGTGTCGTTCAACGGCGGGTGCTTCATGGGTGGGACCAGCCGTGACCAGGACGTGGTGCGGCCGATCACCAACCTGCTGACTCACGCCGGCAGCCGGGTGCCCGGCACCTTTCCCATTTTCTTCCAGTCCTCGCTGTTTGGCGAGGTCGGCGGCAGCGGCAACACCATCGAGCTGGAAATCCGCGGCAACGATCTGGACCAGGTCACCCAATCGGCAGAACAACTGCAATTCGAAATCATGAACCGCTTCAGCTATCCGCGGTCCGATCCATCGAACTACAACCTCGGGCGGCCGGAGGTCCAGGTCGTGCCGGATCGCGTCCGCGCCGCCGAGGTCGGCCTGAACGTTCGCGACGTCGGCCAGATCCTGGAAGCCTGTGTCGATGGTGCCTTTGTTCCTGGCGGATTCCGGGACCACGGAGACGAAATCGACCTGACGCTCCACGTCCAGGGCACCCAGCAGGCGACACCGGAAGAACTCGCCCAGATTCCCATCCACACGCCCATCGGCCGCATCGTCCCGTTGGGATCGGTGGTCGACATCATCAAGACCACGGCACCGCAGCAGATCAACCACATCGAGGAGATGCCCTCGGTCACGTTGACCGTCAGGCCCGCCGAGGAAATGGCCCTGGAAACCGCCATGAACATTCTCGAACAGGATATCATCGAGCCCATGCGCAGCAGCGGGCGCATTCCCGATACCGTGTTCACCGTGGCCGCGGGCAACGCCGACAAACTGGTGCAAACCCGGCGGGCTTTGTTCGGAGCCTGGAGCGGTTTTGGTTGGGACAGCGCCGTCAACCTGGCCACCAGCCGGGGCGGCCTGGCCATCCTGATTACCTACCTGCTGATGGCGGCCCTCTTCGAGTCCTTCCTGCATCCGTTTGTGATCATGTTCACCATCCTCCCCGCCACGGTCGGTGGCTTCGCCGGGCTGAGCCTGGTGCATCATTACACGCTGAGCAACCCCTTGCTGGCGACTCAGAAGCTGGACGTGCTGACCATGTTGGGCTTTGTGATTCTGATCGGCATTGTGGTCAACAATGCCATCCTGATCGTGCACCAGGCCCTGAACAACATGCGCGACGGCGGGCTGGAGCCGCGCGATGCCATCACCCTGTCCGTCCGCACCCGCATCCGCCCGATCTTCATGACCGCCATGACCAGCGTCGTGGGCATGGCCCCGCTGGTGCTGATGGGCGGCGCCGGCAGCGAGTTATACAAAGGCCTGGGATCGGTGGTGGTTGGTGGTTTGCTGGTCTGCACCGTGTTCACCCTCGTCCTGGTGCCGACGCTGTTCTCCTTGTTCGTCGACGCCGCCGCTTGGATCCAGCGGCGCCCCGCGGCCCAGGCGGTCCTGGCTCCGGCCGGCCGTTCCTCGCCTTGACGGCCCCATCACCACTTGGCCCCGGCGCTGACGGTTTCCCGGCGGGCATCGCAAGTCCGGCGGTTACAGCAGCCGGCCGACCGCCGCGGCGACCGCCCGAAGTTGGGTCATCAGGGCTTGGAACTGGGGAATGTCGAGGGACTGCGGCCCGTCGGTCAGGGCCCGGGCGGGATCGGGGTGCACTTCAATCAGCAAGCCGTCAGCCCCGCAGGCCACGGCCGCGCAGCTCATGGGCGGCACCAAGTCGGACAGTCCGGTGCCCTGCGATGGATCCACGAGGATGGGCAGGGCGCTGCGCTGCTTGATGGCCGGCACGGTGGCCAGCGACAGGGTATTGCGGACGTGGCGCTCGAAGGTCCGAATCCCGCGCTCGCACAGCAGCACATTGGGATTGCCTGCGTTGATGATGTACTCCGCAGCGTGCAGAAACTCATCCAGCGTGGCGCTCCAGCCGCGCTTCAGCAGCACCGGCTTGCGCTGGGCCCCGACGGCGGCCAGCAGGCTGAAGTTGTGCATGTTGCGGGTCCCCACCTGCAGCACGTCGGCGTAGGTGCCGACCAGTTCGACCTGGTCGCTGCTCATGACCTCGGTGACCACCGCCAGCCCGGTGGCCTCACGCGCCTTGGCCAGCATTTCCAACGCCCGCTCGCCAAGTCCCTGGAAGCTGTAGGGGTTGGTTCGCGGTTTGAACGCCCCACCGCGCAACCCCAGGGCACCGGCATCCCGAACGGCGCGGGCCGCCTCGAGCAATTGGGCTTCATCCTCCACGCTACAGGGTCCGGCGATGACCCCCACACGAATCTCGCCGATGACCGGCCCGCCGGACCTCAGGGCCACGGCTCGCCGGGGCACAGCCCAGACCGCCGCCGCCGGTGAATCGGACCCCACGGTCGGCACGACGTGCTCCACCGCCGGGTACCGTTCCAGCGCGGCGACATCCAGTCGGGTGCAGTCGCCGCCGGCCACCACCAGGATCCGTCCGGCGCTGGCGATCAGACGCTCCTGCAGCCCGGCGGCCCGCAGGTCGCCGACCACCTGCTGCACCTCGGTGTCGCTGCTGCTGGGCTTGAGCACGACGATCATGGCTGGTACGTGAAGCGCTGCGGATCGGGCGCGGCATTCCGTTTGAAGTACCCTCGCGTCATCGAGCGCTCCTTTCAGGGTTGACTGAGATCAGCAAGGTGCCATTCGATCCCGGCCGCCCAGGTAGGGCCGCAGCGCCCGGGGAATCGTCACGCTGCCGTCGGCCTGCTGGTTGACCTCCAGCAACGGAATCAGCACGCGCGGCAAGGCAATCATGGTGTTGTTCAGGGTGTGGCAATAGTGTTTCTTCTTGTCTCCGGTCCGATACCGAATGCCCAGCCGGCGGGCCTGGAACTCGTAAAAACGCGAAGCGCTGTGTGTTTCGCTGTAGGCCCCGCGCGACGGCATCCAGGCCTCGATGTCGAACTTCTGGGCCTGCCCCATGCCCAAGTCACCGCTGCAGACGTCAATCACCCGGTAGGGCAGTTCCAGCCGCTGCATCAGGTCTTCGGCATTCTTCAGGATTTCGGCATGAAACACCCGGGAACCCGCGACGTCATTCCGGCAGATCACCACCTGCTCGACCTTGTCGAAGACGTGCACCCGATACAGGCCATGGGTGTCCTTTCCGGCGGCGCCGGCCTCCCGGCGAAAGCAGGTGCTGACGGCGTAGTAGCGCTTGGGCAACTCGGCTTCGTCGAGGATCTCATCACCATGCAGGGAGGTCAACGGCACCTCGGCAGTGCCCACCAGGCTCTTGCCGTCACGTTCACACAAGTACGCCTGATCGCGCCCGGCGGGAAAATAACCGGTGCCGACCATGGCCTCCTCGTTGACCAGCACCGGCACCTGCAGGGGCGTGTAGCCGCGCTCATCAAGCATGTCCATCGCCAGGCGCAGAATCGCCTGGTACAGCCGGGCCCCATCGGCCCGCAGGACGTAGTTGCGGGCGCCGGCCAGCTTCACGCCGCGCTCCAGGTCGATGATGCCCAAGCCGCGGCCCAGGGCCACGTGGTCCTGCAACTCGAAGTCGAACTCACGAATCTCACCCCAGCGCCGCAGCTCGAGGCCTTCGGTTTCGTCCTTCCCGTAGGGCACACCCGGGTCCGGCGGTTGCGGCACGGTCAGCATCCGTTCCTGAAAGTCGGCCAGCACGGTGGCTTCCTCGTCAGCCAGGGCCTTGATCTCGCGCTTGATCGTTCCCAGGTTGCCTTGGAGGGCCTCAGCCTGCCGGCGGGCTTCCTCGGGGTCCATGCCCTGCTGGTGGATCCATTTGGAATTGCGGTAGAGCCCCACCTGGGCCCCCAGCTCATTGGTCTGCTGCCGCAGTTGATCCAGACGGAGTTGCAGTTCCCGCCGCCGAGCGTCCACCGCCAGCAGGCGGTCGATATCACAAGCGATGTGTTTGTCCGCAGCACCCTTCTTGATGCGTTGCGGGTTGTCGCGAATCACGTTGATGTCCAGCATGGTCGCTCCTCAACCGGCCCGTGGCCCACCGCACGGTCCGGTGCACCGCGGGTCGCGCCAGGCTGTAATCTATTGGTGGTGCATGCCTTATGCAACCGTCCGGCACCGCCGGAGGTCGCACCCAACCGCGCCGGCAATGACGGCAAGCGCCGCCCGCCCGCCCGGTGGCCGCTGCAAGTGGCGCTTGATGAAAGGCTTAGCATTGAACTAGAATGACCCGGGTTACTCCGACCTGGAGGGCAAACGCCTGCGCGCAGGCCGTGCCTCACCCACTACCGCGAACCAGCAGCACCAGGATCCCGCGCCAGGCCAGCCGTTTGCGTTGGCTGCCGGTTGGCGGCCACAAGCCGCCGCAGCCGCAGGTCGATCCGGATCGGGGAACACGCACCAGGCCGAACCGCAACGCAACCGCATTGCAGGAGCATGCGCTTTATGAATGTCAGCCCCGTCCCACCGCCGGATGCCGAAGAAGGCCCCGTCGCCGAGATTCCGGATGACGCCGAAGACAGCCCAGGCAGAACGCGCAAACACCGCCACAAGATCGACAAGTACTTTCGGGCGTCGGTCAAGATGCAGGCCTCCGACATCCACATGAAAGCCGACAACCCACCGCGCTTTCGGGTGGGCGGCAAGCTGCGGATGGCCAAGAGCGACCCGCTGTCCAACGAAGAAATCGAATCGCTGATCTTCGAGATCATGACCGATCGCCAGCGGGCCCGCTACCAGGAAAAGGGCTCTGAAGACTTTGCCTACGCCCTGAACGTCGAAGATCGCTTCCGCATCAACGTGTTCCGACAGCGCGGGCTGACCTCCATGGCGGCCCGCCGGATCAGCAAGGACATTTTGGGTTACAAGGAGCTGCACCTCCCGGAATCGATCGGGGCGCTGGCCGGTCTGCACCAGGGCCTGATCCTGATCGCCGGGATCACCGGCAGTGGCAAGAGCACCACCATTGCGGCGATGATCGAACAAGTCAACGCCACCCGCTCCTGCCACATCGTCACCATCGAAGATCCCATCGAGTATCTGTACCAGGACAAGAAGGCCTTCATCAACCAGCGTGAAATCGGCATCGACGTCCATTCCTTCCACGATGCCCTGAAGTACCTGATGCGCGAAGATCCCGACGTGGTGCTGATCGGCGAAATGCGGGATGCCGAGACTTTTTCGGCGGCGATCCAGGCCGCGGAGTCCGGCCACCTGTGCTTCGGCACCATCCACGCCTCGGGCACCGCCGGGACGGTGACCCGCATCCTGGAGTTGTTTCCGGAGGAGGCCCGCGACCTGGTGCGCAGTTCGCTGGCCATGAACCTGCAGGGCATCATCTGCCAGAAACTGCTGCCCTCCATCAAGAAAGGCACCTCCCGAGTGCCCACCGTCGAGATCATGATCGCCACCCCGGCCATCCGAAAGCTCATCATGGAGGCCCGTGAGCACGACATTCGGACGGTCATCCGCAACTCCTACCACGAGGGCATGATTGACTTCTCCGAGCACCTGCGGCAATTGGTCGAGCGCGAATTCGTCACCCCGGCCGTGGCCTACGAAGCGGCCCCCAACCCCGATGAACTGCGCATGAAACTCAAGGGCATTGAGGTTTCCGGAGGCGGGCTGGTCGGGTAGCCTGTGGCAAGCCATCCGGTCCGATGGCGGCGGCCGGCGGCGGAGCCGGCCGCGGCGGCGAGATCCGAAACGCACGAACATCCAACCGCGGGGCCGCGGTGACGCCGCCCGGCCAGGGGATGATTTCCGGGCAGCACCATGTACATCAGTCTCTTCAAAGTCGCGATTGTGGTGGCGGCATTCCTACCCTGGTGTCTGTGTGCGCAGTGGGTCGATCGCGACGGCGTCCGGGTCAAGACCCTCCGGGAACGCTGGAACCTGTTGGTCCTGGGCACCGGGGCGCTGGGACTGCTGGCTTGGCTGATGATTCCGTGGCTCAATTGGGCCTGGTTCTTCGTGGGGTTGATGACTTACCTGCTGGTGGCCGGCGGTGGCACCTTGATGTACGTCTCGCACCGCAACAAGCGCGTCAGCGAGCAGCACCGGGTGCTGACCGCGGCGCACCTGTCGCACTTGCTGTCGTCCGGGAACCGGGATCCGAAACTGGACCGCAGCCAGCACGAATACCGCGTGCGACTGTTCAACCACGACAAGAAGCCGGTCAGCCTGCCCGACGATCTGGAAGCAGCCGCCCAGTTCAGCGCCACCCAGGAAGTGCTGTACGATGCCATGTGGCGGCGGGCCACCGACATCGATCTGGCGGTCAGCGGCGACACCGCCAAACTGACTTACGTCATCGATGGTGTGCTCGCGGAGCGCCGCGATTTCATCAACACCCAGCAAGCCCAGCAGACCATTCGGTTCGTGAAGCATCTGGCCAACCTGCAGAGCGAGGAACGCCGCCGGCCGCAACACGGCCTGATCCGGGCCGCCCTGCTGGGCAGCAGCGGCGACCCGGCCCGCATCGACGTCCACACCTCCGGAACCACCGCCGGCGAGCGGATCTCCCTGAAAATCACCACGTCGGACACCGTCCGGAGTCTTTCAGAACTTGGGATTCATCCGCAACGGTTGGACAAGCTGCGCGAAATCATCAAGATTCCCAGCGGCATGGTGATTTGCAGCGGTCCGCCCCAGAGTGGCATCACCACCACGCTGTACGCCATTGTCAAGAGCCACGACGCGTACATCCAGAACATTCACTCGCTGGAACTGCGGAAGCTGTTCGAAGTCGAGAACATCACCCAGCATGCCCACGACGTCTCCAACCGCGAAGTCAGCTACGCCCGGCAGCTGCAATCGGTGCTGCGCCGCGAGCCGGACGTGGTCCTGGTGGGCGAAATGGACGACAAGGAAACCGCCCAGATCAGCACCAAGGCGGCCGGCGAGGGCAAGAAAATCTACGCCGGGATCACCGCCGGCGATTCCTTCGAAGCCCTGGATACTTACCTGTCCTGGGTCAAGGACCGCCGCAACGCCGCCCGGACGCTGCTGGCGGTGACCGGTCAGCGGCTGCTCCGCAAGCTGTGCCCGACCTGCCGGGAAGCCTACCGGCCGGATTCCACCCTGCTGCGGAAGGCCAATCTGCCGGTCGACGAAATCGAACACTTCTACCGGCCGCCAACCCAGAAAATCTACGACAAGCAAGGGCGCGAGATTGTCTGCCCGACCTGCCAGGGCACCGGCTACGTCGGACGCATTGGTGTCTACGAACTGCTGGTGGTCGACGACGACCTCCGGGCCATGGTCAAGGCCGGGGCCAACACCACCCAGATCAAGGCCCAGGCCCGCAAGAACAAGATGTACTACATCCAGGAAGAAGGTCTGCTCAAGACCATGGAAGGCACCACCAGCATGAACGAAGTGTTGCGGGCCCTGCGCAACGACCGCCGCGGGCGTTCATAGAGGAGCTGCACGATGTCATGGCTGTCGCTGTTTCTATTTCTACTCATGTGCGGCATCATCTTCTTCCAGACGATCCACGGGATGTTCAGTGCCCTGATCATGACCACCATCACGGTCCTCGCGGCCACGGTGGCCTTGGGGCTGCACGACCAGATCGCCACGGACCTGGGGGTCGGCCTCATCGGCGACTATGCCTACCCGGTGGCCTTCGCCGGGCTGTTCACGGTGGTGACGGTGGTGTTGCGGATCATCGCCGACAAAATCATCTCCCGCAGGGTGACACTGCCGGGGATCATCGACAAGGGCGGCGCTCTGTGCTGGGGCATCATCACCGGCCTGGTGGCCAGCGGGGTCATCGGCATTGCCGTGCAAATGATTCCCTGGGGACCGGACATCCTGGGCTTCCGTCGTTATGACGAACACGGGCAGCCCGGCCACGCCCTGTGGCTGAATCCCGACAAGTTCACGGTCAAGTTGTGCGGCTACCTGGCGGACAACACCCTCAGCGGCGGACAGCAGCCCTCCTGGCGCCATCGGCATCCGGACTTCATGACCGAGCTGCACTGGCTGCGCAATACCGAGTCCACCGGGTCGCGCATCGGAGTCGGAGCCAACAGCGTGACCATCAAAGGGGTGTACCAGACCCGGGAACTCTATGACTACACCGCCAAGCCGACGTCCGCTCGCGGCGGTGACGGCGGGTCCTTCAAGGCGGTCGGCGGCCCGCCGCCGGACCGCTTGTGGGTGGTGGTCCGCGTATCGATCACTTCCGACGGCCGCGACTTCGACGGCAATTATCGGCTGAGTTACACCCAGGTCCGCCTGGTCGGGGAGCAGGGCAACCATGTGGTGCAGTTCCCGCTCAAGGGCATCGGCCCGTACGACGGCCGCTACCTCACCGCCACCAGCCGGCCCGTCTGGGGCGGCAAGAGCGGTGATTTTGATTTCGTGTTCGAGGTCCCGGGAGGTGATGACTTCAAGTACCATTTCCTGGAGTTCAAGCGCGGCGGGCGGGTCGACATCGATCCCACGCTGCTGGCCGGGGAGCTGCAGACCAACACCCCCACGCCGACCGCCGGTTCCGGATCAGCGGCCCCGTCGGACGGGGGCGGCAGATCCGGCGGTGGCGCCACCGCTCCGGTTCGGCCCCGGAAGCAGGACACTCAGTTCTCCGCGGCGCTGCCACTGGCCGCCAAACGATATGCCGGGTCGTCAGTCGTCGTCGGCAGCGAGGGTGCGTCGCTGGGCGAAGGCAGCTTGATGCTCTACGTCGACCGCCAGGACGTCGACGGGCAACCGCGGCGCGGCGGACCGCCGACTCACCCGCAATCCACCGAGCTGACCCGCTTCCAAGTGCCACCGGGACTGCACATGCTGCAACTGAATGTGGAAGCCATCCACGCCAAGACCCTGCTCGGCGGAGCCGTCAACCTGACCCGCCGTGTGCTGCAGCAATACCGGGTCATGGATGATCGCGGCAACACCTACTGGCCGGCTGGATTGATTGCGGAATGCGAGTCGGCAGGCGATCGCATCATGGAGGTGCAGTACTTCCCGAAGGAGGTCCAGTTCCGCAGCCAGATCCGGCCATTTCAGCAGATCCGGTTCGAGGACCTCAAGGGGGACTACCGCTTGGTGCTGCTGTTCATTCTGCCGCCCCAGACGCACATCGTGGGCTTCGACTCCGGCGGGCGCGAAGTCGATCTCAGCGACATGAACCTCAAGGCCCCGGGATAGCCCAGCCGGCGGCGGCCCGGGCGGCCGGCGCAGGCACCGCCACTCCGGCGCTCACCCCAGCAGATCCTCGGCGGCCACCGGCTGCAATAGATCGCCGCCGCCCCGCGCCCGCGCCAGATCCAGCAGTCGCCGCAGATACACGTCCAGTTCGTTCTCTTCGAATTGTTCCAGAAACTCGGGGCACGCCGAACGGTTCAGGCGCCGGATGTCGGCAATGAGTTGTGTCTTGGTCATCGATCGCCTCCAAAAGGTCCACCCAGGTATCGACGCCCCTCCCGGCGAAACTGAAGGGCCAGGCCTTCGGTCGCGCTTTTGCGCAAATCATGCAGGCCGGTGCGCAATTGTTGCGCCCGCGGAGCGGCGGTTGACCCCTCGCGGACCAGCCGCTATACACTCCGCTATGGTCATTCAGTTTGGCTGCCCGGGTTGTCATCAACCCATCGAGGTCGACAGTCAATGGGCCGGGGCCCACGTGGCCTGCCCCTTTTGCCAGCGGGTGGTCACGGCGCCGACCGCATCCACGCTCGACCTCCTGCGGCGTGAGCCTCCACCGAGCGCCCGGCGCGTGCCGCCCGGCGGTACCGCAGCCGTCCGTCCGACCGGCCACAATCGACTTGCCGTACTGGGACTGGTGTTCAGCGTCGGCGCCATCGCCCTGTACATCATCAGCCAAGTGCTGCTGCAACCCCTGGCCAATCAGTGGGGACCCGCCCCCAGGCCTGAGGACTTCAGCCGGCTGGCCAACGACCCGGCGCTGATGGTCCGCCTGCTCCTGGGCCTGGCCGCACTCGGACTGACCTTCCTGGCCTGGGCCGCGGGGTTGATCCTGTCCATGATCGCCCTGACCCAGACCCACGCACCGGGCCGCCGATTTGCCATCGCCGGCGTACTGTGCGCCGCGCTGATCCCAAGCACCTTCTGCGGCGGCATGTTGCTGATGAACTGAGCACCCGCCGACCTCCCGGCGCCCCGCGGCCCCCCTCGACCCCGCGCGGGCCGCATGTTCATCGGGTAGGAGGGATAATGGCAACAAACCTCCCGCGATGCGTTGACGGCGATTCTGCAAGACGGGGCACAGCGGCTGCTGGCCCAAGCGGTCGACCCGGAAGTTGACCGCGAGCCGAGCTTGCTGACTCCGATGCGGGGGCTTTGCCAACATCCCGGCGCTATTGCCTGCTGCCGACCGTAAAGGCAACGCCGCCAGGGACAAGTCGCACCTGGGGGAGGGGGCCGCCCCACAGCCGTCCGGTCAGTTTGTTAACCCGACGCAGTCGATCCGGCAAAACGACCTGGTCGACTTGGCAGAACGACCTGGTCGACCTGGCGAAACGACCTGGTCGACCTGGCAAAACGACCTGGTCGACCTGGCAGAACGACCTGGTCGACTTGGCAGAACGACCTGGTC
>CAZUGO010000067.1:0-1947 GCA_964619935.1 uncultured Planctomycetales bacterium
CGCTGGATGTCGGCGGCAGACTCGTCGGGGTCGTGGAAGCGGTTGTAGGTCTTGGTCAGGCCCTCCTGGCGGGACAGCATGACTTGGCGGCGGTGCTCATCGTACGACAGACCAACATCGTCAAGTCTCAACAACCCATCCGGAAGAGGAAAAGTCTCAAAACCGGGCTCCGTCCCAACTCCTACTGAACATCATGGTGAACGCGACTTGACAGTTGAGGCCACGACGTCGGCCCCCCTCTTGACAAGGCGGGAGGTGGACCTCCTGTGTGTGGTTACTTGACCGACACACACCCAGGATGGCCCACCCCCCATGCTCAAGATACCCCTGGCCTCGTGGATCGCCAATGCCGCCGCCTGTCTCTGCGGCCGGCACGGGGATGTGACCCTCCAGGCTCAGACCGCCGGCTGTAGCCGGCAGACCGCGTACGACCATGCCCAGAAGGTCCATGCGGCGGTGGAGGCCGAGCATGCCCACGGCCCCCCGCGACAGCAACTCCTCGACCAGATCCAGGCCCTGCGCCACGAGAATACCCAACTCTGGGAGTGGCTGGAGCAGACCATCGACTTCCCCGAGGCCCGCCGGCAGGAGTTCACCGTCACCGCCGCCGCGATGGGCCTGAGCCTCAACCAGATCGGCGGGCTCCTGGCCCTCGTCCTGGGCGCCGCGGCCCGTCCCAGCCGCTCGGCCCTGCACCGGATCGTCCAGGCGGCCGGGCGTCGCGCCGGGCAAGTCCTGACGATCCTCGACCGGCGGTGTCACGCCTTGATCCTGGTCGGCTGTCTGGATGAGATCTTCTTTCATGGCCGGCCCGTCTTGGTCGGTGTCGAGCCGGTCAGCATGGTCTGGTTCCTCGGCGCTCGCGCCGCCGACCGCAACGGGTTGACCTGGCTGAAGGCGTTGCGTCCCTGGACGGCGTTGGAATACGTCGTGGCGGATGCGGGCCCGGGCCTGCAAAGCGGGATCGCTCAACTGCAACAGGAACGCCGCGGTGCGGATCAGACGGTGCCGGAGAACGGCCTGGACGTCTTCCATACGACCCGGGAGGCCCAGCGGGTGCTCCGCCAGCAATGGCATCGGGTGGAGCGATTGTGGGAGGAGGCCGAAGCGGCCGAGGCGGTCGCCCGCCGCGCCGGTCAGCAGGGCCAGGACCGTCGTGGTCCGGCCGCCCGCGTCCGCCGGGCGTGGGCGCGGGCGGTCGCCGCGTTCGGGGCGTACGAGCGGGGCGAAGCGGGCTGGACACGGGCTCGAGTGGCGTTGGCGGTGTTTCGGCCGGCCGGCCGCCTCAACGATCGGCAGTGGGCACGGCAGCAGATCGCCACGGCGTTGCCACTGCTGGGGGGGCGGGACTGGTCCAAGGTGCGGGGGTTCTTGGCGGCGGCGGCGAGCCTGACGTTCTGGGATCGGTTGCACCGCCAGTTGGAGCAGGCCGAGCCGGACGCGGCGATGCGAGGGGAGTTGGTGCGGTTGTGGTGGCTGCGTCGGCAACGCCCGCGGGCCAGCGTTGGAGTCCTCGGTGGCAGTGGGCACGTGGCGCACCTGGTGCAGAGGGTCGTCTGCCAGAAGCGCTCGGCGTGCTGGGCGGCCTCGTACCGACGGGTGTCGCAGGTGCTGCGGCAGGCGGTGCGGGCCAGCAGCGCCGTGGAGTGCATGAACAGCGTGCTGCGGATGCACCAGAGTCGCCATCGGACGCTCACCCAAGGGCTGCTGGACCTGAAGCGGCTGTATTGGAACAGCCGGCCGTTTCGGGAGGGGAAGCGTCGGGGACGGCGGCCGTACGAACTGCTCGGCCTGAGACTGCCCAGCCACGACTTCTTGCACCTGCTGAAGATGCCGGTCCCCGAGCCCCATGCCCCTTGACGCAAAAAGTGTCAAGTTCCAGAGTTGGGTTTTGGGACGGTCCCCGTCGAATGGCACTAAGCCAAGGGCTAAGCGGCGGTGTTGCAA
>CAZUGO010000068.1:0-70164 GCA_964619935.1 uncultured Planctomycetales bacterium
CGCGCTCTGCCCCGAGAGTGAACCCGCAGAGCCGAGCAGCCCGGTGGCAAGTACCACAACGGCCAATTTCGGAACACGCATGGGTCAGCCTCCTTCATTGATTGACGACCGATCAGGGACGGCCAACCGCCCAGTTTTCCCGCGACAGGTACCGGCGACGGCCCCGAATTGCGAGTCCCTAGACGCCGGCCAACCCGGCTGCTCACGCAAAATCCTCTAATTATCGGGGCTGGGACCGCCAGATCACCAGTCCGATCTTTGTCCACCGAATGCCGGTCGATTAGACTGGGAGAAGCTGTTGCGGCGACATGCGGAGGTGCTTGGTGTACGAGCCCGACCCACACATCACGGCCGCGGCGCGCGGGGATTCCGCCGCCCTGACCGATCTGCTCGAGCAATGCGAACCGGCCCAGCGGCGCTGGCTGACCCACTCCATCCCGCGACGCTGGCGGGCGGTCATTTCCGAAGACGACGTCCTGCAGCAGGCCTACGTGGATGCGGTTCGTGGGGTCAGCGGGTTTCGCGGCGAGTCCCTGGCGTCGTTCAACTGCTGGCTGGAGACCCTGGTAAAGCGCAACCTGTTTGATGCAATCCGGATGCTGGAAACCGACAAGCGCGGTGGCGATCGGGTCCGGGTACAGCCCGGCGGGACCCAGGACTCGTACATTGAGTTGTTCGAGATCCTGGCCGGCACGCTGACCACGCCGAGCGGTTGTGCGGCCCGCGACGAGGCCCACGACGGCCTCCGCCGCAGCCTGAGCGCCCTACCGCAAACCTACCGCCAGGTCGTGGACCTGTACGACCTCCAAGGTCGGCCGATCGACGAGGTCGCCGCCGCGGTAGACCGCAGCCCGGGTGCCACATACATGATTCGAGCCCGGGCCCACCGCCTGCTGGCCCAGATGTTGGGAACTGCCACCGGGTACGTCAGTGATTGTGCGTGAGCACAGACCGTGCAGCACGTCTAACTTGGATGCCACTGGCTCGGCCAGGCCCGCCGGAAACCTGCGGGCCGGCATCTCGCTGGGCGCCCGGTGGGGCCGGCGGCTGCTCGTTCGGAGTTTGAAGCCAATGCCGCCAGTTCAGCCTCGCCAATTGATCGACTCCGCGTTCCGCGAAGCATCCCAGTTGTCAGCGGAACCGCAGCGGGTCCTGCCGCCGGCAGGCTCGTTCAACGGCTATCAAGTCCTGAGCGGGATCCACTCAGGTGCCCAGGGAATCGTTTATCAGGCCATCGAGCGGTCCACCTGCCGGCAGGTGGCCATCAAATGCCTGCGGCAAGGCCCCTTCGCCCGAGAAGAAGACCGGGCCCGCTTCACCCGCGAGGTCCAGATTCTCAGCCAGTTGCAGCATCCAAACATCGTGACCATCCACGAGAGCGGCGAATCGTCGGGCAACTCCTACTTCGTCATGGACTATATCGCCGGCGATCGGCTGGACGGCTGGTCGAACTGGGAAGAACGTCCGCTCCCGGAAATTCTGCTGCTGTTTGTGAAGATTTGCGATGCGGTCAACGCCGCCCACCTGCGCGGGGTCATCCACCGCGACCTCAAGCCGAGCAATATTCTGATCACCGCTGACGGCGAGCCGCATATTCTGGATTTCGGGCTGGCCAAGGCCCCGTCGGACACCGCCGGGAGCCACCTGACTTGCACCGGGCAGTTCCTGGGGTCGCTGCCCTGGGCCAGTCCCGAGCAGGCCCGGGAAACGTCCGACCAGATCGACATCCGCAGCGATGTCTACTCGCTGGGGGTCATCCTCTACCATCTGCTGACTCACACCTTTCCGTACCCGGTGGTCGGGCGGGTCGGCGAGGTGCTCAAGCACATCCGGTGTACTGACCCGGTTCGACCGCGGAACCACAACCCGCGGCTCGACGATGAGCTGCAGACCATCGTGCTGAAGTGCCTGCGCAAAGAGCCGGAGCGGCGGTACCAGAGCGCCGGTGAGCTGTCCCGAGACCTTCGCCGGTACCTGGCACACCAGCCCATCCAGGCCAAGGGCGACGCCCTGGGCTACCTGATCGCCAAGCGGCTGCGTCGCCGGCAACGATTCCTGCTCATCACCGCGGCCATCATCGGGGCACTGCTCGTCGGTGGCACCTATGCCCGCCAACGGCGAATCCGCTTGGAAGCGGCACAGTGGGTCGCGGAAGGCCGCAACCTGCACAACAGTGGGCGGATCTCGGAAGCGGGGGCCTGCTACGAGGCCGCCTTGCAGCGGGTGCCGAATCTGTTTGAGGCCGTCGGTTACAAAGCCTACCTGCTGAAAGACGAGTACTTCTGGAAAGAATACCGCTACCGCGATCCGGGTCTGCTGCGGGAAGCACTGTCGTGGTGCGAGCGGGCCCTGCAGATCAAACCCGACAGCCACGGCCTGTGGAACCTGCGGGCCGTGCTGCTGTACTCGCTGGGCCGGCTGGAGCCGGCGGAGCAGGCGGCGCGACACAGCCTGGAACTCAACCCCGACTATTTCTACGCCGCATCAAACCTCGCCAAGATCCTGGCCCTGCAACGCCGCTTCGACGAAGCGATCGAGGTCCTGGAACAGGCCCTGGGGGCAGCGCCCACCGAGCAAACAGATAAGTACGGCGATGGCTTCTGGCGGACACTGGGGGTGCTGCAGTCGTACCTGGGGCGCGAGGGGGCCTTGGATTCACTGGAGGCGGCCCGCCGGGTTCATCCGCGCGACACCCAGAACGGGTTGGTGCTGGCCCGTTGGTACCTGGGGCGAGACCGCCCGGAGGACCCGCCCCGAGCCCTTGAACTCGCCCAGTACGCACGGGACTTCACCACCCTGAGCGATCCACGCTTCAGCCGCGTCCTGGCCACCGCCCTGCTGGCTGCCGGGCAGAACCAGGCCGCCGCCCGCCACGCCCAGGCCGCGCTCGAGGGCGGGGATCTGCCGACCTGCTGCCACTTGCTCATGGCCATTACCGAAGCCCGGATGGGCAACGCTGCGGCTGCGTTGGAACATCTCGAAGCAGCCGAAGCGCAGTGGCCCGAGGAACTCGACCAGGAAGGGGTCCTGGTCACCGCAGAGAAAGGTCTGCTGTGGTTTGATACACTCGATGAAATGGAGGATCTGCATCAGCAGGCCCGCGAAGCCGTCGCTCGCTGAACAGACGGCGCGCCGGCCCGCTCACGAGGAGCATCTGTGAACGCAAGGGTCACACAACCCGATTCGGCGGCCTTGCGGCACCGCCGCGTGCTTTGGATCGCGGCCATGGCCTGGGCGGCCGGCGTCAGCGGAGCGCCGCTCCGAACGGACGCCGCGAACGCGGGGGTGTGCGGCGCTCGCCGCAGCGGACCCTGCTGCGCCCCGGCGGGCAATGGCTCGCCCGGCTGTGCAGAGGTGGACTGCTGCACTGCCGTCTGCGACCTGCTCCCGGCCTGCTGCACTCTCGAGTGGGATGCTGCCTGTGCGGCAAGCGCCCAACTGCTCTGCCCATCCTGTTGCCCTGCAACCGGCGGTTGCGACGACGGCAACGCCTGCACCCTGGACTCCTGTGACACCCTCAGCGGCCGTTGTGTGTTCGAGCCCCTGGCCCGCGGAAGCGCTTGCGAAGGAGACGGGAACCGCTGCACCATCGAGGAGTGCAACGGGGTTGGAACGTGCGCCGTGATTCTCGACCGCAGCGATCGCTGCCAGCAGCCCGTGCCCCCCTGCGAGGGCGGCGAGTTCTGCAACCCGGTCAACGGGAGGTGCGAGGCTCTGCCCGATACTCCGGCCGGGGTGCTCTGCGACGCCGATGGCGACTTGTGCACACTCGATGAATGTACGGGATTGGGCGGTTGTGCGACGGTGGATACGATCACTTGCGCATCGGCCTGTCCCCTGTGCAGGGACTCATGCGACCCGAGAACCGGCGCGTGTCCGTGCGTGGAAGCAGCGGCGGACGGACCGTGGAGTTCGGACATCTGGAACCTCGAGGGCCCCCTGCCCTACCCGGACAACCTCCAGGGCATTGCCGAACTGGGCGTGGTCATCGCCAACTCGATCCAGGTGATCCTCGACGTCTCCGTCGAGATCCAGTCGCTGTGTGTGCTGGACGGGGCGATCCTGCGGCGGAGTGATCCGCTGGCCGGCTTTGGCGATGACGGCCACCTGACCATCGCCGGACCCGAGGGCATCTTCCTTGAGAATGCCGAAATGCTGGTGGCCGACAACCAGATCATCGATTGCTCGAGCGGTCCGCTGACCCTTTCGTCGGGTGGCAGCTATCGGGCCGACCCTGCCGCACCGCCGCTGAAACACGCCACCCTGACGGCCGCCAACATCACCATCCACGAAGGGCCCAGTGCGGGATCCCTTCAGCTTCGCAGCGAGATGGCCGGGCACAGCCTTGGCAACCTCGTCATGGACGGTACCCTGGCCGACAAGAAGGGCAGTTGCACGCCGCCGGACCTCAACGTCCTCGACGGCGCGGTGCTCGCGGTGGCCGGCGACCTCGAAGTCATCCACGGAGCGACCATCGAATACACCAGCTCTGAACCGCTGCAACTCGGGGGCAACTTCCTGAACCACAGCGTCTTTCCCCAATGGTTCGACTGGCCTGGGGCGATCCACATGACCGCAGGGGAGGGCTCCACCATCGTGCAGACGTTCGAGGCCGCCGGTCGCGACCAAGGCCGCTGTCTCACCGGTCTTGCCGCCAACTTCGCACTGGGCAAGCTGCAGGTCGGCAGTGCTGCCGCCGTGCTGGTCGTCGACGACTTCGACAACCAGCAGGACACCCAAGCCGAATGCGAAGCCGTCTACGTCGCCATTCTGGCCGTCGACCGCGATGCTGTCCTGGAAACCAGCGGCTGCCGAGTGTACTACAGCCAGTTGATCAACCTGGGCTCGATCCCCGGCCTGGGCACCGACGTGCTGCCGATCGAGCCGGCCGACTTCAACGGAGATTGTAGGGTCAACGCGGCCGACCTCGCCCAGTTGCTCGGGGCCTGGGGCGCCTGCCCCGAACCGTGCCCGCCGTCCTACCCACTCGATCTGGTGCCCAACTGCGCCGTGGATGCCGCCGATCTGGCAATGCTCCTGGGACACTGGGGGCCGGTGAACTGAGTCGATCTCGGATCGACGACTGCGCGCGGCTCCGGGACCCGAAACGCACTCAGCGTCCGCCGCGCAGGGCGGCGGCCCGTTGCAGGCACAACTGGTGCTCGGCTGACTCCGGCGGGACCTCCGCCGCCAGGTGTTCGAAGAGGGCGGCGGCCTCCAGTGGCAGGCCGCAATTGGCCAGCACTTCGGCCAGGTTGGCCCGCAGTTGCCAATGGCTGGGATTGAGTTGCACCGCCCGCCGGGCGTGTTCGATGGCCGCGGCGGGGTCGTAACGCCCCGGGGCGCCGGCATCCATCAGCAGGGTGGCGAGATTGCCGTGGGCCTCCCAATTGTCCGGCCAGCGACGGGTCACGAACTGGTAACGCTCCGCGGCCAGATCGGGCTGACCGCTGCGACCCAAGGCGTAGGCCAGGCCGTTCCAGGCGGCCGGGTCATTAGGAACTAGGGTGATCAGCCGGCGGTAGGCCCGCACCGCTTCCGCCGGGTCGATCTGCTCGGCGAGCCGGGCCCAGTGCCGGACCGTTGAGACCTCGCCGGGCTGCCGCTCAGCCGCCGCGCGGGCGGCAGACAAATGCGCGTACAAATCCACCCCGCGATCGCGAGCCCGAGCCACCGCCAGAAGCGCCTGGGTGGTGGTGTTGCGCCGCTGCAAGGCGAACGCCCGTTCCAGCCAGGCCACCGCGGCGCTGCTGTCGCCCTTGGCCAAGGCCACCTTGCCGAGTTCCTGGTAGTACTCCGGGAAATCCGGAAAAATCGCAGCCGCCTCCCGAAAGAGCCCTTCGGCGGCATCAAGTTCGCCACGGGCGAAATGCTGCCGCCCGACCAGGCAGCACAAGTGAGCGCTGCGCCGGCCCGGCTCCATCCGCCGCAGGTCGCCCACGAACAGCACCTCATTGCTCGACCACGCCGGATTGCGCAGCACCGTGCGCGTTGCCAACCCGCAGAACACGATCACCGCACAGGCCAGCAGCAGCCAGGCTGATGACGGTGCGGCCCTCAGCCGGGCCTGCACCCAGGGCTCGACGGCGACGACGACGCCAACACACAGCCACACCGCCGGCCCGTAAAACCAGCGCTCCGCGAACAGGGTCTCGACCAGCACCAGGCTGTTGCTGGCCGGGAAGTAGGTCGCCGCGAAGCAGATCGCCAGCAGCACCCGAATCGACCGCTGCGGGCCGCTGATCGCGCCGGCCCAGCACACCGACGCCACGAACCCGATGCCGACCCACAGCGGACCGTCGAGCAGCGTGCTCACCGGGTGCAGGACATCGACCGAGTAGTTGCAGCGCAGGGGGTCCGGCCAGACCATCAGCAGGAGGTAGCGCCCCAGGAGGGCAAACGGCGTGCACATCCGGGCCAGCCAGCCGGCGTCGCGCAGCACATTGTCCGGGCCGTAGCGCTGCCCAAGGAACAACAGGCTTCCGCACACCTCCAGCCGCAGCCAGATGTAGATGCCCACCAGCAACATCGGCAGCAGCAGAAGCCCGAGCACCGGGCGCCGTAGGCCGGCGATGGAACCCGCCTGGCGGCGGGTCCAGACCTGCCAAGCGACCAGCAGGACCACCACGGCGACGCCGCGCTCCTTGGAGAACACCGCCACGGCACTCGCCAGCGTGATCCCGATCCACCACGCCGCCGGGACCCGGATGACGGCGGCGCGGCGGTAGCGGTCGAACAACAGCACGGCCAGCAGCATGCCGCCGACACTGAGTAATTCCGCCCGCCCGACGATGTTGCTGACTGCCTCGGTGTGAATGGGATGAATCGCGAAGCACACACCGGTCAGCATTGCGACGCCGCCACCGGCACTGAACCGCCGGGCCAGCAGGTACACGGCGATACTGTTGCAGGCGTGGAGGACGAGGTTCAGGGCGTGGTACGGCAACGGCCAATCACCCCAGACCCGCCGCTCCAGCGCGAAGATTTGAACCGTCAACGGCCGATACGGCCGATCGGCATCGCCGGCCCACTCGCCCATACGCCACCAGGGCCGCCGCCAGGCTTCCCACCAAGGCGCTTGGACCTCGGTGGCCGGATTGCGCAGCACCACCGGAACGTCGTCATAGGTAAAACCATTGGGCAGGGCATTGAGGTACACCACCCCCGACGCCAGCCCCACGATGACGGCGCCTGCCGATCCCGCTCGACTCGCGACCCAGCGCGGTGTTGCGATTGCGTCACGCGGTGTCGCCATTCGGGGGTCTCCGCTGCGGCCAGGCCGCACCCCGACTCCCCGCAGCACGCCCCCGCTTCGGGCGGCGACAGGACATCGGGGTGCAATTCAGCGGGCTGGGTTGCGCCCGCCGGGTCCGCTACAATAAGGGCACCATGCCGCGGTGGCGATCGGATGCCATCACATGCTCATCTTACCGGCCGCGGCCCAAACGACCGACTGTGAGACGAGGAACCCACATGATCGACTACTATCGACTCGGCGACGTGCCGGGAAAACACCACATCACCTTCCGGCATAACGGCAAGCTGCTCATGGAGCAGTGCGTCACCCGGGTGGGCTTCGACGGACCCTACAGCATCTTGTATTTTCACACCCCGCCGACCGACGAGACCGCCGTGGAAGCCCTCACGCTGCCTGGGTTCTGTCCCGTCGAACGGACCACCGATCAGCCGCTCCATCGGCGCCATATCATGACCCAGAAATTACCCTGCCAGGGCGACTTCTTGAGCGGGCGCCGCACGCTGCTGGTCAACAACGACGTCCACGTGGGCATCTGCAAGCCCGCCCAGAAGGCCGCCGATTTCTTCAGCAACGGCGACGGTGACGAGTGCTGGTTCGCATTCGATTGCGGCGGGCGCCTGGAATCACTTTACGGCAATCTGCACTACAAAAAATACGATTACCTGGTCATTCCCAAGGGCACTCCGTATCGCCTGCATCCGGAGCAGCCCACCGCGACTCTGCTGGTCTTTGAAGCCCGAGGGTTTCTCGACGTGCCCAAGCAGTTTCGCAACAGTGCCGGCCAATTGACGATGGACGCACCCTACTGCCATCGCGACTTTCGCCGGCCCAGCGAGTTGATCCGGTTCGACGCCGCAGCCCACGGCTCGGCCCCTTATCGCCATGTCGTCAAGAAGAACGACCAGCTCACGGTGCACTTGTTCCCGCACTGGCCCTGGGAACTCCAGGGCTGGGACGGCTGCAGTTACCCGGTGGCCTTCAACATTCTGGACTACCAGCCCAAGACCGGCCTGGTGCACCTGCCGCCCACGATTCACGTGACCTTCGCCGGTAATGACTTTGTGATTTGCAGCTTCGTCCCTCGGAAGGTGGACTACTACGATCGCGGCGAACACAAGGCCATCCCGTGCCCATACGGCCACGCCAGCGTCGACTGTGACGAGATTCTCTATTATGTCGAAGGTAATTTCACGTCACGAAAGGGCATTGAGCCGCAATCGATCAGCCTGCATCCCGCCGGAGTGCCGCACGGCCCGCACCCGGGAACCTATGAGGGCTCCATCGGGCACGACCGCACTCGTGAGCTGGCCGTGATGTGCGACACCTTCAAGCCGTTGTGGCTGACCACGGTCGCCCAGGACATCGAGCAGCGAGATTACCATACGACCTGGGTCAAGACCGAGCAGCCGATCCACAAATGACGTGAAGGGGGAAACACCGCGGCGGTCAGGCGGTTGAATCAACGGGCGGCAACCCCCGCACGGACCGCCGCCGCTACAGCAACGCCCCCAGCCGCGCCAGGCACATCCCCAGGCAGGTCAACCCGGCGGCCCCGCCGATGATCAGAATCAGAGGGCCAGACCAGTTCTGAGCCCGAATAGACTCCTCGCTCTTGAGGAAGGCCTTGAGGTGACCGACCTTGGAGAGCAGCACCGACATCCCCGGCGGCCGAGCCAGCGGACCGCAGGGGCTGGGCATGCGAAGGGTCTGCAGCCAGGCGCCCTCTGCCCGCCGCCCCACCGGACATGGCGGCAAACGCCGGGCCTGGTCGACCAATGCGTTGAACAGCCGGCAGTACTCCTCCGAACAGGGCGGATCGTCGCGGGTGGCCTGCATCACGCTGCTGATGTCGTCGTGAAACTGAGACACGACCGCATACAGCCGATTGGTGTGCAACTCTGCCCGGGCGGGTCGCCGCATCGTCGGCGAACCTTGAACGTCAAGCTGGGGATCCCCAAGACCCATCATCATAAACACCTGAGCAGGGCCCACCATGGAGGGCTCGGTCCCTGCGAATACGGCGAGCTTGGAACACCTGATCCGAACGGTTTGAGCCACCCGAAGGACCCCCTGTCTCCCTGCCCTCCCAGGCTCAGGATCGATCATCGTCGGGTGCACGCAGCCGCTGGAAACCGGTCAAAAAAGAAAAGCGGCTCTTCTTTTACCATATAAGTCACTTCGGCAGAACAGCAGAATCACTTTAGTCCAATAAAAATAATTGGCCATAATCGGCGAGTTCACTAACCAGTTTATGCGAAAGTAGTTACTGCACTTAATGGGAGTTGACCGGCCCAACGGGGTCCGGCCGAATCGGCTGCAATCTGAGTGGGGAAGGGGGGGTTGCTTCAACGAGCTGTGACACCGTGGTGCGACTCAGTAACGAGCGGGTGTATTCAGCGATCTCACCGCACACATCCTGGATCAGTTCCTTGCTGCCGTCGGAGTCGGTGACCTCGATGGGCTCACGGGGTTCGGGTTTCAGGGGACCCTCAGCGGCCTCCACGATCTCGAGCAGGGTAGTTTGGGCGGGCGGCTTGAGTTGGCGAAAGCCACCATTGCGACCGCGTTCACTTCTGATGATCCGGGCCCGCACCAGCCGCTGCAGAATCTTGAGCAGGTACTCCGGGCGGATGCCGTACGAATCGGCGATGGCCCGCCCCTGGACCGGGCCGCGCTCATCGTTCTTGGCGATGTACAAGGTCGCGAAGATGGCGTATTCGGCTGCTCTTCCGAGCATTCAAGGCCTCCGCGAGACAGGGACTCGACATGCCGGAACCCTGGGCATCCAGGCCCCGGCAACGCGCCGGGCATCAGCCGGCGGCACTCGCAGGTGCTCTGTAATCAACCTGCCTTCGCGTGGATCAGCTTGATGCAGTTCTCCATGATCAACAGCTCATTCATCATGCCGCTCGCGGCCAACAGAACGAGCACGTCCTGCCGGGAAAGGCGTCGTTGAATACGGCTGCAGCCCACGGCGTCGGACACTTCGTTCACGATGGCATCCCGAACATGTGGGGCGCAACGCAGGCGATCTTGAGCTTGAGGTCCGCACAAGCGATCGGTCACCTGACCCACCAGGTCCAGTGGTGCCGAGCCGATCAGTTGTTGCAGCAGGTTGTACACTAGAATGGGTGCGATCTTGCGATAGAGCACCAACGCCTTCTCAGGCGACAACTGCCTGGTCAAGGACGTCAGCACTCCCAGCTCACCACGATCGGAAGCATTCTCTTCGGGTTCGCCACAAAGCCGGGCGGCGGCACGACGCAGGGCCTCAGCCGCGGCCCGCTGGGGTGCGGTCAGCGGCAACTCCGATTGCCCGGACAACGCCGCCCGCACTCGGGCCAGCACCTCATCGACCGACGCCATCCGCCGGAGTTGCGGGTTGGCCCGGATCAGGTCCCGGTAGCCCGCCGGCGCCTCACGGGACAACAACTCCAGCAATCGCTCGAGAAAGCGATGCTCTTCGGTTGACAGGTGCCGCTCGAATGGGTTCTCGGAATGACTCATCAACGGCCCTGCTTCCGGCCTGAGCGACCCCGGCCGGACGAAACACGGCTACAGATCGAAGTCGCGGCGCAGGCGCTGCACGAACTTCTGAATGGTGCCGGAGACCCGATGCCAGTTCAATTGCAGGCATTCGGAAATCGCCCGGATCGACCGGCCTTCAACGACGTGGCACCATACGATTAAGCGATCCTGGTCGCTCAGCGCGCAGAAAACTTCCCAGATCTTCCGATGTTCCTCGCGGACTTCGGCCTGCGCCGGCTGAGCGCCAGCGCAGGCCCGGGCTTGACTTACCTGGGCCTCTTCCAAGACGCGGGGTATGCGTTCCTGACGCCGCCGGACCGACCGGATCCGGTCCACTGCGATGTTGTGGGCCACAGTCTTGAGGTAACGAAACAACCCGTCAGAATCGCTTGTGACACTGCCGGGGCGGCTGAGCAGTCCCACGAAGGCCTGCTGCACTACATCTTCCAATTCGTCATCCAGTGAGGCGCCAAACGCCGAGGAAATGTACTCGATCAGGCGACGCCGCAGAATCAGCAGCTCAGCCGTCGATAGTGTTGTCCACCACGGGCCGGGTATGGGGAGATGATCTTGCATATTCTAAGCGAGCCGATGGGGTTACGATTTTTCTAATCTAACTATGCGAGCCGATGTGGTATTGTCAAGCCTGCTTTGTCAATGTGTCCGCGTTTGACCGGTTGGCAGGGTTCCAATGCCTCCGATCGCCGCAGGCGGCCGGGGACTTCCCCGCAGCGGCTGTCCCTGGACCGGAGTTGAACCTAAGCATATAGAGCCCAGAGGGGATGTCATCGGTGACGGCCGCGTCAACCTACGCACACAACCGGCGGTCCTCGCGACCGTTGCGACGCACCGCGGCGAAGTCAGAGCAGCACCGGCTATCTGAAGCATCCTCGGACCGGCACGGGCCTGCAGCACGCCCGCGACACCACAGCATGCAGTCTCCGGTGCATATGGTGAGCCTCAGTGAACTAAGATGAGCATTCCTGCGCTCGACGACATCTTGGCCAGCGTGGCGAACGGGACGGCAAGAGACCAGGACTTGCTGCAGATCGCCCGTGCAGTCAGTGCCGACGACCTTCTCCGCCATTTCCGCGAACACTGGCCCACCGAGCGGTTGCCGATCATCAGCGATTATTACTGCGTCGCCCGGCTGGGCCAGGGAACTTCCGGGATTGTCTTCAAGGCCCTGGTGATCAGACCGCAGCCCATGCTGGTGGCCCTTAAGGTGCTGCCTTTTGCCTCCCGCGACCTCGCCCTGCGGTTTCGGGAGCGTGAGATCGAGATCCTCAAGGCCTTGGATTGCCCGCATGTGGCGCGGTACTTGGAATCGGGCGTGGCCGGCGGCAGCATCTACCTGGTCATGGAGTTGGTTCGGGGGGTATCGCTCGACGAGTATCTCAGCACCCGGCCGGACCTGGGTACCCGCCTGCAGATCTTCCAACGCGTCTGTGCCGCAGTGGCCGCCGTCCATGCCGCTGGGGTGGTTCACCGCGACCTTAAACCGAAACACATCCTGGTCGACGACGACGGCGAGCCCTGGATTGTCGATTTCGGCCTGTCCACCGTCCAGACCGAGGACTGGCCTACCCGGGTGCGCCGGGCCCAGACCGAGCTGGGTCGCATCATGGGCACGGTCAAGTACATGGCCCCGGAACAAGCCTGGGGTGGGCTGATGGGTGGAGACCAGCGCACCGACATCTGGGCGCTGGGGGTGATGCTGTACGAGATCGCCACCGACGGCGACTACCCGTTCAGCCTGGAGGGCATCGACGGCTCAAGCGGCCACGATGCCCTGGTCCATCGCATCCAGACGGAGACTCCCAGGAAGCCGCGCATCGCCGCGGGCGAACTCCGCGAGCCGCTGGAGATCCTAATCTCGCGCTGCCTGACCCACGAACTCAGCCGCCGCCTCGATTCGGCCGCTACCCTGGCCGCCGACCTGAATCTGTGCCTGAACCACCAGCACATCCGCACGCGACGGCTGCCGCTGTGGCAACGGGGCCAGCGCATTCTGGTCGGGTTGGCGGTCCGCCGCCGTAGCAGCCTGTGGTTGTCGGCGGTCACCGCCGCCATCGTGTCGATCATGACGCTCATCGTGGTCGCGGGCGGGCGCTGGAGCCCCATCCGCCGGTCCGAAGTCCACCTGCCCGCCGCCATGAGCAGTCATGGGACGATTGCAGACCGCGGCATCGTCATCCTGGGCCTGCAGGATGAATCGTCCGACGTTGTCCCCGGGCTGGCCGGTCAGTTGGGTATCCCAGGGATCACCCCGCACTACGGCACCTGGCGGCCGGTCGATGGGCACCTCATGAAGCGGCTCGCCGCGATCCAGCCGCGGATGGTGCTGTTCGATTTCTGCTTCATGACCCAGGGCCCCGGTGAACCCGAATTCATCGCCGGGGTTCGCGCCCTTCACGACGCCGGAACTGCCGTCGTTCTGGGGGCCTGCGATTATCGACCCGACGGCACCCCCAACCTGAGCCCGACGCTGTACGAACCCATGCGCGATATCGTGCACCACGGCTTGGTCAGCGCCGAGGTGCACAAGGTCACCGCCGACTGGGACTTCCTGCTGTCTCTCAAGCGCGGCGACCGGCTCATTCCCGGAATTGTCCTCGCTGGATTCGCCCACGGGCTGTATCCGCGCAGTTCGGTCACACTCGATTGGGATCTCAGCAAGACCCTGCGGCTGTACTTCTCGGATCCGACCAGCGGCGGCCCCCGGGTGGTCCGGGTTCCGCTGTCCAAGGCCCGACCCGGACTGGGCTCGAGTGCTGCCCGGCTGCGTGCCGGAGATCTGCTGGGCTGGGCGGCGATCGGGCTGCACCCCGACGGGCCCCAACACTGGGAACAGCGCACCATGCCCTACCACGGCGCTCTGGTTGCCGACGACGCCATGCTGCACCATTGGTTCCACAACAAGCTGGTGATCGTCGGCGATCTGCGAACCGCCGGCTCATTGGCGCGCGTCGATCGGCACACCGCGCGCTATGGCGGGCAGATCATCCAGAACGTCCCCGGCAGCTATCTGTTGGCTGACGCCGTAGCGGGCCTGATGGACGGTACCGTGCAGCAGGCCGCCGTGCCGCCAGGGGCGCTGCTGCTGATTGCCCTGACCTCCCTGGCCGCCTGCTTGATCGCCCCGCGGCTGACGGCACAGCCGTGGCTGACCACTCCGGCTCGCCGCTACGCCGCCCTGGGCGGCACGCTCCTGGTCGCGCTGGTCTGCGTCGCCGGCCTGGTGGTCACGCGCACCCAGATCCTGGCCTATGCCGCGATGGGCGGCACGGCGGTGTGCCTGTCCTTGGCCGCGAGCCTGGCCATCGAGTACGCCCGCAACCACTACCGCATTCCGCTGCCACCGCGCTGAGCCTGCCGGAACCGAACGATCACCATGCCGGCGGCGCCCCGGATCCTTCGAAGCTCACAGGGCCAGCGCACCCATCGCGCACAAGGTTGCCGTAGCCATAAGCGTCATCACGCGCCCCGTCCAATCCACAACCCGCGCTTCGGCGGGTGTCAGTGGGTAATTGATCATCGATCTGCCCCCTTTAGATGATGGACCCGATGATGGTAATTTCGTACACCAGACTTTCGATGAACGCGACAAAACCCATGAATAGTGTCATTACCCTGACCTCCTCACATAAAAGGAAAACGCAACTTGCCGGTCACACCGCGTGCCAACGCAGTGATTGCCGGCCCAAACGATCCGCACCCGGATGTCGTCGAATCCCTCGTCTGGATTCGCGATCACATCGATGATCAGAGATGAGACTTGGTTGCCTCGAATGACCTTGCCGGCTGATGTCGAGAGTGGACCATGCACCAACCGGCCGCACTAACTAAGCGAGCAGCAGGCCCCGGCGCGCACATAGAAAAATCAGAATTGCGCTGCCTGACCAGACGCGGCAAGCGCCGCAGCAACTTACCGGGAAATTGCCGGCCAACTTCACCGTCTTCACCAAATCCCCCGCTTCGCCCATAGCCAAGTTAGCGATCGACTCGTGGATTGTACCGCCTCCGGAGTTCCTGAAAACCGTTGGCACTGCCGCGGAACGTAAGCATAAGGGAGCCAATAGCGGGTTGCTCTGGCAGACGATTAGTGGCCGTACCCAGCGGCAGGGTGGGATGTGCGACAACCTCAGCACCGAAAGAATCCACCACCCCCCTACAGCCCACGCGAGCGAACCAAGCCATCCGCCGCGTGACGCGTGCACGTCTGCCGGTCCGCTTCAGGGCAAAGTACGTGGGACTTCCGCAGAAGGTTGTTCCAACAAGCGAATTCCGTTTCGCTTGCCGAATGTTCAAGCCGTTGTGCCCAATAGAATTGAAATAAGCACCGGAGCACCGGGGTCGCCTTCGACGGCGGCAACCCGAGTTGCGGCCGCCACTGTCAATCGATAGAATGAACCCGTGTCCTGGAAACTGGTTGTTGGCTCGCGACCCTATCGGAGGAGTTCACCCATGAGAGCACGAATCGCGACTGCGCTGGTCTGCGTTTCCGGACTGGTATTCGCCGCGGCCCCCGCTCAAGCGGGGTCGCATCTTTGGCGGATCAATGAAGTCTTCAGCAGTGCCGACGGCGTCGTCCAGTTTATCGAGATGAAGGAATGTTGTGGTGCGTCGAGCGAGATCTTCCTTGACGACAAGTGGGTCAGAAGCGATGCCACCACGAACCAGTTCACCTTCCCGGCGAACTTGTCGGGCAACACCGCCAACCGGCACCTTCTGCTGGGGACCGCGGCCTTCGCCGCGCTGCCCGGCGCTCCGATGCCGGACTATATCATTCCGGCGAACTTCTTCGATCTGGACGCCGATACCGTCCGCTACTGGTTCTATGACCAATCACCGCTGACCTTCAGTAGCGGGCAATTACCACTGGACGGTGAACGGTCTCTGAATGACGCGGGGCTGCCGGCCAACAACACGGTGGTGGCCCTCAATTCGCCGACCAACTACGCCGGCGAGTCCGGCCAGGTTCAAGTCAACCCGCCATGCGACACCGACCTCAATACCGACGGCAGCACCGACGCCGCGGACCTGGCCCTGATGCTGGGTGCCTGGGGTGCCTGCCCGGGCTGCGTTGCCGACCTCAACGCGGACGGCCAGGTGAACGCCGCCGACCTGGCCCTGCTCCTGGGCGCTTGGGGGCCCTGCTAGCCCGCATGCTGCCTGGAGATCCGCGAAGTTTCGGACCTGGGGTCTGAGCGGCTGCCGCCACAGGTCAGACAGGCTGTGGCAGGTGGCCCGGCGCCGACCGCCCCTGTGCCGCGATCCCGCCCTAAGCCGCTGCGTTTCTCAAATGGTATCACGAGAAGTAGCAAATCAAGATACCGTTTTGTTAAAATGGTACCACCGTTTTGATCAAATGAAGATACCGTTTTGTATAAATGGTGATACCGTTTGACTGAAATGGTGGTACCATTTTGGTCAAAGACCGGCGGGCTTGGGGGTCGGGAAGCCGCCTGGGCCCGGCGGTCCCCGATTGGGGACGGGACGCGCTTGGCTAGTCTGCTGGCTCGATCGACCTGAGGCGCGGCCGGTCATCGGGCTCAGCGCTGCGGGCGCTGGACCGCCGCAGGTTGAGTCGCCTGGGGGGTTGCTTCACACTTCACACAGGGGATGCCGCTGAGCAGCGCCAGGGCGCAGAATTCGCAACGGTCGGCAATCTCGACGGCACGCAGCAGACGCTGGTACTCCACTCGGGCGGCGTCATAATCCGCCCGGTCGGTGTAGGTCACCGGGCCGATCCGGCCGATGGCGCACCGCTCGCACCATCCGGCAGTGGCCGCCGCCTGACGGCAGGCCTCGCAGGAGAGGCCAGCGGGAGCCTGCACCTGCCCTCGCCCCAGGCAATAGGTCAACCGTGAAAAATAGAGGCGCTTCTGGACAAAGCCCCAGCGACATCGTGGGCAATAGCCGTCATTGCGCAGGGCTTCCTGGCACCCGGCACACTGGAGCGACGCGGGCTGGATGTCGTGGCCGTGGGCATCGAGGTAATCGAACAGCAGCCAGGACTTGATCGTCACGCCCCCGACGTAGCCGACGGCGCACCTCCGGCACCAGCCGTTGATCAGCCGCGCTTTGGCACAGCGACAGGGCTCGCGTAACGCCGTCGGCGGAAAACCCGCCGGAGGAAGCGCCGGCACCAGCAGCAGAATCAGGCTCCAGATCATCATCGCACACCAAACCAGCCGGCCGCAGCCCCGGCTTCAGTGAAATCCTACTCCCAGGATAGCCGGAACAGCGCTTGGGTTGAACCCGGTGCGATCGGCACGCCGTAATCAGTTCCGGAGTCGGGCGCGCCGGGCGCCCGTCAGACACCAGCGACCTGGTGCCCGGCGAGGCGTAGCGCCCGGCAGGCGGCCCTGAGGCGGGCCTGCTTGATCAGCAGGTAATCGGTGTCGAAGGTGGAGACCACGAAAATGCTGATTCCCGCCGCTGCCAGCGGGTTCGCCAGGGCTGCCAGCACTCCGGTCATGCCAAAGTCCAACGGGCCACCGACGCGCAGGACCCGCCAATCGCCCTCGCGCTGGACTTCGGTCGGTACCTGCTGCTGCGGGCAGACGACCGATAACGCTTCGGGGGTGCGGGTCAGGGACAGGAAGGCCCCGCGGGCCCATTCGGGGGTCTGGCAGTCGGCCGGCAGGCGGCAGACCGAATAGAGGTCGGGCAGCACCACGATGTCCAAAGCGAGCGGCATACGGCCAATGGTATACCCGCTTGGCGGCGGCGATGCCACGGCGGGGCCCGCTCAGGTGGAGGCGAACTGCTGGGCAGCCTCCTTGGCGGCCTGCACCAGAGCTTCTTCGAAGGTGTCGCAAAGCAGCGTGGAGGTCGGCGGTTCGACACACTGGGCCTGCCAGCGGCCGCCACGATAAAGAACCTGCACGGTTATCGGGACGCGAGCGTTCAACTCGGCGCTGCCGTCCTCCACTTCCAGTTTCATCTCGATCCGGAATTCCATCGGGGCCCTCCCAAGGCAGCGTCCGGCGGCCGGTGAGCGTCGTGGCACTCTGTCCGATAGTGTGCCGACCCTGCTCGACCGCAACATCCCGAAATATGGGTTTCAAAACCCGTGCCGCCAAACGAAATCTGAAATCACCGCTGGATCTGACCGACCTCTATGGGGATCGATGCCCGGAGCACGGGTCCCCTCGGGCCCTGCGTTGAGCGAATCATGAGACTCTGGTCTGTCATTTGTGGATGGTTTGGATTCGGACCCGGCGCCCAACGTCCGGTGCTGCCGGACGCTGCCGCGCTGGCGTCAGCCGGCGATGATGAGGACCAAGCCTGGGACGCGTCGAGAGAGCATCACGCCACCAACGCCGTCCCCGAGGACCCCGGCGTGTTCGCCCCGGAGGAGGCCTGGTGGCGCTGCGGGCCGCATGCTGTCCACGAATCGTCGCGTCTTGTGCTCCAGGACGCGGCGGACCAGAGTCTCTTCAATGAACTCAAGGCGTTCGTCGAGGACCCCAAGATCGAATTGCCGCACTTGCCGCACATCCCGCAGCGGGTGTTGACTCTGCTGCGGCAGAGCCACGTCAATTATCCGGCCATCGCCGCGGTGGTGTCTCAGGATCAAACGCTGTCCGCCGGGGTCTTGAGCATGGCCAACACCGCCGCCTACGGCCAGGCGATCAGCAACCTGGAGGTGGCGCTCAGCCGCCTGGGCATGCGCAACATCCAAAGCCTGATGCTCAAGGAATCGGTCAAGGCTATCACCATCCGAAGAACCAGTGGCGGGCGCTCGATCGCCGAGCGGTTGTGGCAGAAGTCGGTGGCCTCGGCGGTGACCATGGAGCAATTGGCCCGGGGCTGCGGCATTCAGCCCGATGAGGCCTTCGTGGCCGGGTTGCTCCACGACATCGGTGAGATGGTGCTGTTGCGACTAGCGTTCGACTACCAGCGGATCACGCAGCAGAAGGTTCCACAGCAAGTGCTGGAGTACCTCTGGCAGGAGGCCCATGAGCCGATGGGCGGCACGCTGGCCAGGCACTGGAACCTGCCCGAGACCTTGCAACAGCTCCTGGGCAATCACCACGGCCCGGTGGCCTCCGACGACCCCTTTCGGGCGCACAAGCTCCTGCTGCAAATCAGCGACATGCTGGCCGGCTTGATGGGCTATGGATCACCGCCGAAGGTCGACCTTCTGGGCAGCCCAGCCGCCCGGGCGCTGCAGTTCGGCAGCATTCCGGACCACTTCACGATGCTCGAGGACCTGCCAGAACGCGTCCAGCGCGAGCTCAACCTCCCGATCTGATCCGTTCGATCACGCGGTCAGCATGCCGGCCTGCCGCTGCCAGGCAATGGCTTGGGGCAGCCCGCCGCTCAGCGGGGTGGTCGGTTCGTAGCCCAGCACATCCCGGGCCGTGGAGATGTCGGCCACGTAGCGGCTGATCTCCCCGGGACGGGTCGGTTCGAAGGTGGCCTTGGGCGTCTTCCCCAGGCACATGCCGATCATGTTCACCAGGTCGAGCAGGGAATTGCCCTGGCCGTACGCCAGATTGACCAGCTCGGCCTTGACCTTGCCCGTGACCAGGGCATCGAGCCCCTTGACCACGCCCTGAACGCAATCGTCCACGTACGTGAAGTCCAGGATCTTGTCCTTGCCGTAAACCACGATGGGGTGGTCGTGGGCAATCTTCTGAATGAACAGTGGAATGACCCGTTCCATGCGCTCGGCGTCGCAATCGTAACGGCCGTAAACGTTGGAGAAGCGGAACACCAGGTACGGCACCCGGTAGCACTGGTGGTAGGAGTAGATCAATGCTTCGCCGGCGATCTTGGTGGCACTGTACGGTGATTCGGCGACCACGAAATCGGCCTCATGCTCGTCGGTGATCCACCGATGAATGTCGCCGTAGACCTCGCGCGAGCTGCCGAACACCAGCGGCGTGTTGCTCCGGCGGCAATACTCCAGGGCGTTGAACAACATCGTCAGGTTGTCCATTGCCCGGTGGGGATGTTCAACCAGCTCGAACACCTTGGCGTAGGCCGCCAGGTGCAACACCACGTCGAAGTGCTGCTGGCCGCCGATTTCCTGCGGGTTGCACTGGGTCAGGTCCATCAGGGTGGTCGGGATCTGATCGGTCCAGGTGTTCTTGCGATAGTCAATCCCGTGAACACGGTCGCCTCGTTTCTGGAGGGCCAACCCGACGTTGGTGCCGATCTGGCCACTTGAACCTGTAATTAAGACATTCATTCAATGCATCCCTGTGGACGGACGGCCGGTTTATTCCACGAAGGCCTGCTCGATCCGCCCGCAAACCATGTGATACGCCAGTTGATGAACTTCCTGTACGCGGTCGCTGTCGCGGTGCTCGGCGACCAGGCAGACGTCGCTGAGATCCCGCAGAATCGCCCCGCCCAGTCCAGTGAAGCCGACGATGCTGGCGTCCTGCCGCCGGGCCTGCCGCACCGCCTTGATGACGTTCGGAGAACTGCCCGAAACGCTCAGCGCCCATAACACGTCGCCGGGCTGGACCAAGGCTTCGACCGGCCGACGAAAGACCTCCTCATAACCGAAATCATTGCCGATGGCGGTCAAGGCCGAGGTATCGGTGGTCAGCGCCACTGCCGGCAGCGGCCGCCGGTTGCTGTGATTGAAGCGTCCGACCAGTTCGGCAGCGATGTGCTGAGCGTCGGCGGCACTGCCGCCATTGCCGATCAAGTATAGCCGCCGCCCGCCCCGGAATGCGCCGACAATCAGGTCAACAATGCGGTCCAGGACCGGCTCGGCCTGCCGCAGGGCGGCTGCGGCCTGAAGATGCGCGTCGATCTGTTCGGCAGTAGTTCGCATGGCGCCAAGGCACGGCTCATCAGGGTTCGCGGCCCCGGACCTACGGGACCATCGACGCACTATAACGGAGTCACCCGCTCGCGGTCCAATTCGCGCGGTCACCGTAGCGCGGGCTGCCGCGGACTTGGCACCGTTCCACTGGGACTGATTGAGGGCCACGGCGGCGGGCTCAAGTGCGTGCCGGTCTGGCATCAACGGTGGCGGCGATGCGCTCGATCAGCGCCGTGGTGCTGTGCCCTTCGCTCAGCGGCAGGAGCTCGACCCGACCGCCGTAGGCTTCCACGAACGCCCGGCCCACCACGCCCTTGTCGGCCCAGTCGGCACCTTTGATCAGGACGTCGGGCTTGAGGGCCTGAATCAGGTTGTCGGGCGTATCGTCGTCGAACAGCACGACATAGTCGACCGCTTCCAGGGCGGCCAGCACGGCCGCCCGGTTCTCCTGGGTGTTGATGGGCCGGCTTGGCCCCTTGCGTTGCCGCCGCACCGACGCGTCCGTATTCAGGCCGACCACCAGCACGTCGGCGCGTTCGCCCGCCTGCTGCAGATAGTCTACGTGACCGCGGTGCAGCAGGTCGAAGCAGCCGTTGGTAAAGGCCACGGTCTCACCGCGATCGCGGCGGAGCTGGAGTTCGCTGACCACATCATCGACCCTGCGGAGCTTGCCGATCCGGCGGTGGTGCTCGATGCGCAGGTCGGCCAGGACCTCTTGCTTGGTAATGGGCACGCAACCGAAACGCTCCACCTCCAATCCGCCGGCGACATTGGCAAGTTGCACTGCCTGGTGAAGGTCGGCCCCGGCAGCCAGGGCGGAGGCCAGCATCGACAGGACGGCGTCGCCGGCGCCGGTGTTGTCGTACACCGACCGCGGCCGAGTAGCGATCCGCTCCACGGCGCCGTCGGCGCGGGCCAGGATGGCACCATCACGATCGACGGTCACCACCATGGCCTCTAGTTGCAACTGGCGGGCGAGGTCGGCGGCCGCCCGGCCCATGGCATCCAGATCGTCAAAGCGGCGCTGCAAGGCCGCCGACAGCTCCATGCGATTGGGCGTCAGCAACGTGACCCCGCGATAGCGCTCGAAATCATGGATGGCGGCCGGATCGACCAGGACCGGCGTATTGCCGCGGCGCGCGGCGGCGACCACCGCTGCGATCACCGCCCGGCCCAGCAACCCCTTGTTGTAATCCTCCAAGCAAATCACGTCGACATCCGCCATGAGGTCGGTCATGTGGCGCAGCAGGTCCTGCACCACGGCGTCGGGAAGGGCGTGCGTGTCCTCCTGATCGAAGCGCAGCAGTTGCTGGCGGTGGCGGTGCTGGGCGAGCCCGACCAGGCGGGTCTTGGTGGTGGTCCGCCGTCCCGGGACGGTCAGGATGCCGTCGCACGACGCTCCGGCGGCCTTCAGCAAAGCCAGCAGCCGCCTGCCCTCGGCGTCGTCGCCGACCACACCGCAGCAGCTGACTTCCAACCCCATGGCCAGCAGGTTGGCGGCCACGCTGCCGCTGCCGCCGACACGCTCCTGCTCGTCAACGGCGCGCAGCACCGGCACTGGAGCCTCGGGGCTGATCCGCTCGGCATCGCCGTAAACGTAGCGATCCAGCATCAAGTCACCCAGCAGCAGGACCCGCTGGCCCCCCAGGCGCTCCGCCAGTTCGATCAAGTCTGCAGTGCTCATGTGTGCATTCCCAACCGGCCACCGACGCGCAGCGCAGCGTCAGAGCCGGCCAAATTCCGGAATTCGAGTGGACCGATCGCCTCGCCGGTTCGTAATATTACGGACTACCGTCCCAGAACTCCAGCGGAGAATCTCATGGCACACCGGCAGGACGCTCCGGGTCACGATCCCCACGCAACCGCGCGCTGCTGGTACGACGGCGGCACCTTCGTCAATGAACTCACCAGCCATCTGCCGTTTTCGATCATGAGCGTGACCATCGGACTGATGCTCGCCGGCCTGATCTGCTTTTTCACCGGCAGTGAGACTTTGACGGCCGCCGATCGCGTCATGCACGCGGACCCCAGCGGGCACGCCCATGCGGCGGCGGACCACACCGGGAGCGCTTCGGGCGGGTTCCTGATTCTGTTCCATCTGTTTCATCCCTCGCACATGCTGTTCTCGGCGGCCGCCACCGCCGCGATGTTCATGCGCTACGAACGAAATCTGATCAAGGCTGTGCTGGTCGGCTTCAGCGGGGCCGTGGTTATCTGCGGCATCAGCGACATTGTGATGCCGCATTTCAGCGCTATGCTCATGGGCCATCCCCTGCCGTGGCACATCTGTCTGGTCGAGCACCCCATGATGGTCCTGCCGTTCGCCGCCATCGGGGTCACCGTCGGCCTGCTGTCTGCCGCGAGCGGATCACTGAGCAGCACCATCTTTTCGCACTCGATGCACGTCTTCGTGTCCACCATGGCCAGCATTTTCTACCTGGTCAGTGCCTTCGGTCGTCTTGAGTGGATCCAGCAGTTGGGCTCCGTGTTCCTGTTCATCTGCCTAGCGGTGATGATCCCGTGTTGCATGAGCGACATCGTCTATCCGCTGCTGTTTACCCCAACGGCGCGCGACACCTACTCTCACGAGGGCCACCACCACCCCCATTGAACGCAATCCGCTCCCATCGGACACGCCTTGGTCATTGGGTTATAATTCACAGGTCCGATTCAACTTGCTCCGTTGGGGGTCGTGTTCTAGAATTTGAAGGTCGCGGCGAGCCGGTCGTCCAAGCACGAGGCGTGCACCATGAATCGAGTTGCAACAGTGGTATTCAGAGAGCCTCATGACTGTGTGGCCACGCTGCTGCTGATCGCAAGCCTGCTCAGCGGCGTGGCTGCCGACCCACCCTTGGACGCAGGCGCATCGACCGGCGACCCTCAAATCGCCATCGTGACCCTGCACGATGACCTGATCGACGATGTCACTGCCTCGAGCTTCAAACGGCGGGCCGAGGAAGCCGTGGCCCAGGGTGCCACCGTTCTGGTGGTGGAACTGGACACGCCCGGCGGCATGGTTTCCAGCGCTGTGAACATCGCCAAGACCATCCGCGACCTCTCGGAGAATCGCGGCATCAAGGTGGTGGCCTGGATCCGCAACGAGGCCATTTCCGGCGGCACCCTGATCTCCATGGCCTGCGACGAGATCATCATGTCACGGGCGGCCACGCTAGGAGACTGCGGCGTGATCATGGTGGGACCCGGCGGCGGTGCCAGCACCACCAGCGACCCGGCACTGGATGCCAAGATCGAGAGCTACGTCATGGCGGTGTTCGACAGCGCTGCGGCCCGCAATGGTTACGATCCGCTGCTCTGCGATTCGTTTGTGCGCCACGAAGTTGAGGTCTGGTGGGTGGAGCACGGCCCGGGCGGCGAACGCCGCTTTGTAAGCACCGAGCAGAAAGACAAGCTGCTCTCGGGTTCCGAGGACAGCACCTGGCGCGGCGCCGCCAGGACCGACGCGACCGGCTGGCAATTGGTCAAGACCTACGTGGACCCCCGCGATGATCAGGAGAAGCCGTTGCGTCAACCCATCGTCCCCAGCGACAAGTTGCTGACCATCGATCAAAGCATGGCCCAGGTCCTGGGATTCAGCAAGGCCATGATCCGCGATGAGGCCGAACTGCGCCAGCGCTACGGCATGAGCGTCACCCAGGCCGTTCCGCGGCTCGATCAGACTTGGTCGGAGGAGTTGGTGTCCTGGCTGACCTCACCGCTGGTTCGGATGTTTCTGATCGCCGTGATCGGGATGGGCGCGTATGTCGAATTTCAATCGCCGGGAGTGGGTCTGCCTGGGATGGCGGCTCTGCTGGCGCTGATCGTGTTTCTGGGGGCACCTTATCTCACCGGGCTGGCCAACGTCTGGGAAGTGGCGGTCATCCTGTTGGGCGTGGCGTTGATCCTGCTTGAGGTGTTTGTAATCCCCGGGTTCGGGCTGGCGGGCGTCAGCGGGCTGGTCCTGCTGTTGGTCGGGCTGCTGGCGACGTTCATGCCGGAGGAGCCCGGGCGCCTGCCGATCTACTGGCCGGAACTGCCGCAGTCTTTTGAGGGCCTCAAGACCGGAGTCTTGACGCTGGCTGGAGGCATGACCGCCATGCTCGCTGGCATGGTCATGCTCAGCAAATACATGTACCAGATCCCGTACTTGCGGATGGTGGCTCCGGCCAACCCCACCGCGAAAGCGGTCATGCCCGACGATGCCTACAACGGCCTGGCCCGAGTCGCCGACGTGGGCCGATGTGTCGGGCCGTTGCGGCCGTCCGGCAAGGCCCGCTTTGGGCCGCACCTGGTGGACGTCGTCAGCGAAGGTGATATGCTGGACGATGGCACCGAGGTTGAGGTCATCGAACGGCGTGGCAATCGCGTCGTGGTCCGCAGAGTCGGCTAGCTTGCCATGGAACCAACCATTCTCGTGATGATCTGCTTCGTTCTGGGGGTTCTGGTTCTGGTGGCGGAGATCTTCCTGCCATCGCACGGCGTGCTTACGGTCGTCGGCTTGGGGTTTATGGCCTACGCCATCTACGTCGCCTACCGCGACATCAGCAATACCGCCGGGCACAGCGCCATCCTGGCGATGTTGATCGTGGTGCCCACCGTCGCGATCATCGCGGTGAAGACCTTCCACCGGACGCCCTGGGGTCGCAAGATTTCGCCTGATAACCCGGTGGTCAACACCGCCGATTTCGCGCCCCAGTACGAGTCCCTGAGGCAGTATATTGGCCAGACCGGCAGGAGCGTGACGCCGCTACGACCGGTCGGCATTTGCATTTTCAACGGGCGCCGGGTCAACTGTGTGGCTGAATCGGGCATGGTTGACAAGGATATGCCCATCCGCGGCGTCGGCATTCGGGGGCACGAATTGGAGGTCAGCCCCGTGGAGCCGGCATGACGCCCGCGACACCACCACCCAAACGCGAAAGGGTCAGTCCATGAATTCGTTGACGTACCAGCCGCTGGCGGCCACCAACCCGATATGGATCGGGATCGGCATCGTCCTGCTGATACTCGGTTTTGTGATTTTGATCTTCATCGCCCAGTTCTTCAACCTGTGGCTGCAGGCCTTCATGAGCAAGGCCGACGTCACCCTGGCCGACCTCGTCGGCATGCGCTTGCGAAAGGTCAATCTGCGGACCATCGTCTCGGCCAAGATTCAATTGGTAAAGGCGGCCATCCATGACATCACCACCAACGACCTGGAAAGCCACTATCTGGCCGGCGGTCGGGTGATCAACGTGGCCCAGTCGGTGATTTCCGCCAACCGGGCCAACATCGACTTGAACTTTAAAACCGCCACGGCCATCGACCTGGCCGGACGCGACGTGCTGGACGCGGTGCATACCAGTGTCAATCCAAAGGTCATCGACGTTCCCGGTGCCCAATCAGGGAAAGGAACGATCGATGCCGTCGCCAAAGACGGGATTCAGCTCAAGGCTCGGGCCCGGGTCACCGTGCGCACCAACATCCGACAATTGATCGGCGGTGCCACCGAGGAAACGGTCATCGCCCGCGTGGGTGAGGGCATCGTCAGCGCCATCGGTTCGGCCGACTCCCACAAGCAAGTGCTGGAGAATCCGGACCGCATCAGCAAGGCGGTGCTGGCTCGTTCGCTGGATGCCGGAACCGCCTACGAGATCCTGTCGATCGACATCGCCGACGTCGATGTCGGTGAGAACATCGGCGCCCAACTGCAGGCCGATCAGGCCGAAGCCGATACCAAACGGTTCAAGGCCGAAGCAGAACAGCGGCGGGCAATGGCGATCGCCAGGGAAGCCGAGATGGCGGCCGCCGTCCAGGAGAACCGGGCCAAGGTGGTCCTTGCCGAAGCCGAGGTTCCCAAAGCCATCGCCGAGGCCTTCCGCAGCGGCAACCTGGGCATCATGGACTACTACCGCATGAACAACATCCAGGCAGACACCGCCATGCGGCGCACCATCGGCAAGCCGGGCGACAAGCCCGAGTAAACGCCAGGCAGGACCGCTGACATGGAACTCATGGAACCCATTCCCTTCATCCTGGCGGATGGCCTGGGCGATGCGATCGAGACCATTGCGTTCTTGGTCATGGTCCTGCTGGCGGGTCTGGGGCACGTGCTCAAAAAACGCAGCGAACAGGCCGGGGATCCGACCGGCACGCCCGAAGTCGAGGAACCCGACCCCCGGCCCGACCCTATGCCGCGCCCGACGGTCCCGGGCCGCGGCACCCGGCAGGCCGGTGAACTGCGCCGCGGCATCCCCGCCGAGACCGGCCGACCGCCAGCCGTGCCCGCAGCCCGCAGGGCCCACCCACCGCCCCAACCGCGCCCGGCGCTGCAGCCCAGGCCACCGGTGGTCGTACGCCGCGCCTCCGCGGAGGACAGCGCCCGTAAAATCGCGGTCCAGGCGACCCAGGCCGCCCAAGTCGCTCGCGATTCGGAGCAGCGCCGCGCCGCGGCAGCGACCCCAGAACCGGCGCCGCGACCTGCGGTCGTCCCGGCAAGCGGCAGCGCCGCCCTATCAAAACCGCTGTCCCGTGCCAGGCTGAGGGAGGCCATCGTGCTCAACGAAATCATCCAACCTCCGCTGGCGCTCCGCCCCCAAGGTTCGGACTCAGTCGGTGCCCTGGGTCAGATGTGATGTGATGAAGCCGGTCGGGTGGCGCTTCTCGGACTGCCCGCGGAGCCCCAAGCGATCACTCCACGTTCAGAACCGCAGCCACTTCGAGCGCCGCCTGTAGGCTGGGGTTGGCCTGTTCGGTCAGCGTCACGCTCAAAATCACATCCTTGCCATCCAGAAAGCTGGGGCTTTCGAACAGCAGAAACATGAAGCCGAAGTATTCGTTCACACCGGATCCGGGATTCTGGATGAGTTGCAGGTTGGTCTGCCCCACGCCACCGGCCGCGGTGCACAGCCCGCTCTCCAGGCAGGTCTGCACGGGCGCACAGTCGTCATCGCTGGTGCAGGAGGTCCCGGCCAGTGCCAGGCTGAGTTGCAGCTGAGCCAGGGCGTTGGGCGAAAAGCCCATGACCCGGAAGTCCAGCCAGACCTCGACGAAGCCCTGGAAACCCGCGCACACCGTCAGCACGCCGCCGTCCACAACCGGGGCATAGCCGCCGCCCACGCAGGAGAATAAGCTTCCCCCGGTCCCAATCTCCAGGTCGGGCACGGCCGAGGGGAGACAAAACATGCCGTTGCAGTTGTCACCCAGGTCACAATCGGTTTGGGTGCCGCAGCACCCGTCCGGAATGCCGTTTCCGTCGCTGTCGACGTCATCGTCGAATCCTGGGCACAGGTCCGCGGAATTGCATACGCCGTCCCCGTCACTGTCGTCGGGGTGGTCACTCGGGCAGGGATCGCAGAAGTCGGGCACGTCGTCCCCATCGCCGTCGGCATTGTCATCGCCGCCGGAGCACAGGTCGCTTGAATTGCACACGCCGTCCCCGTCCGAATCGTCGGGATTGTCCGCCGGACAAGGGTCACAGGAATCGGGCACACCATCGCCGTCGCCGTCGGCATGATCGTCACCGCCCGGACAGGTGTCACAGCCGTCGGGAACGCCGTCGGCATCGGCATCAAGGGTGTCGCTTGATCCCGGACAGATGTCGCAGGCGTCGGCCACGCCATCGCCGTCGGAGTCATTGACGTCATCAACGCTTCCCCAAGCGCCGAGAACCGCCGACAAGTCCACCGGATTGACCTGCCGATCGCCGTTGAGATCCGCCGGGCACTCGGGGTCCGACGGGCACGGACCCCAACTGCCCAGCAACGCGCTGAGATCTTCCGCATCCACCGTGCCGTCATTGTTGAGGTCGGCCAAGCTTCCCTCACAGGTGTCGCAAGCGTTGGGCACGCCGTCGCCGTCGCTGTCAATTGCATCATCGAACCCCGGGCAGGCATCCAGGGAGTTGCACACCCCGTCATTATCGCTGTCATCGGGGTGGTCCGTCGGGCAGGGATCGATGTTGTTGCACACGCCGTCGCCATCGGTATCGCCGCTGGCGTCGTTCCCCTGGCACAGATCGGCCGAATCGCACACGCCGTCGCCGTCAGAATCGTTTGGGTTGTCGAGCGGGCAGGAATCAAGGTCGCTGCACAGGCCGTCGCCATCCGGGTCACCACTGGCATCGGCGCCCGCACACAGATCGCCCGCATCGCAGGTGCCGTCGCCATCGGTATCGCCGCTGGCATCGTCACCCACACACAGGTCATTCGAATCGCAGACGCCGTCGCCGTCGGAATCGTCTGGTTGGTCCAGGGGGCAGGCATCACTGCCGTCACAGACACCGTCGCCGTCGCTGTCGCCGCCGGCGTCGTCGCCCTGACACAGATCGGCCGAATTACACGTGCCGTCGCCGTCGCTGTCATCCGGGCTGTCGTCCGGACAGGGATCGCAGAGGTCCGGAATTCCGTCGCCGTCCGAATCCAGGTCCCCGGCGCACTCCACCGATGGAACGCATGCGCCGGCGTCGCAGATCTGTCCGGTGGGGCAGGTCTTGCTCGCAGAGCACTCGATGGGGATGGGCAACGGTGGCAATGGTTCGATGCCGGAGTCGCCGAGTGTCCGGACCAGCGCCAGACCCCTGAGCGGAGCCACGAATCGGCCTCCGACGCCGTAGAAACGGCCGACGCGATCGCTCCACATCCCGTGGACATCCAGGTCGGTCCCGGGACTCTCGGCCGTCAGGGCGCCGGTCAACGGATCGAAGCTGCCGACATATCCGGCAACGCCGCCGACGATGGCTTGGTGCGGCTCCACCATGAAGACCGCGTTGAGCCCGGGAACGCCGATGGGCTTTTGAGTCGTCCAGGTGTCCCCATCGTAGACGGCGATTCGAGCACTGGATCGGCCGCCGACCGCCACAATGTGGTTCTCGCTGGTTCCCCACAGCGCCACGAAATCATCATCCGCGTTGGGCCCCGCGGAAGCCTGCAACCAACCCTGCCCGTGGTGTTCGATGATCACGCCGTTGTCACCCACGGCAAAGACCTTCGAGCCGATGCCCCATACCTTGAACAGCGCTGTGGCCGCCCGATCGTTGGCCGGCATGGGCACGGCGGTGAACGTCGCGCCGTCGTAATGCAGGATCAGCGGTTCGCCCTCGCCGACGACGCCACCGACGATCCAGATGTCGTCCGGCGCGGCGCCCCAGATACCCCACAAGTCATCGCTGACCCCGGCGTCCAACTGAGCCCACGTCTGACCGTCGTAATGGATGACCGCACCGCCGATGCCCACGGCGTAGACTTGATCCGGACCGAAGCCGAAGACCCAGACCAGCGTCCCGACCGCCGGCACGCTCATGCCCCGCCAGCGCTCGCCGTTGAAGTGGTACACCTCGCCCTGGACGGGCTTGCCACCCACCACGAACACGTCATCGGGAGCACTGCCCCAGACGGCGGAGAGCACACCCGTCCCGCTGGCATCAAAGGCCTCGCTCCAGACCGCCCCCAGCGGCTCCGCATCATCATCTTCGGACGCGCCGTCGTCGCCGTCGGGCGCCGCCGGGTCCAGGGGATCATCGGCCGGCGAATCGGCGCCCGGTTGGACGCCGTCTTCGGGCTGCACTGGGGCGCCGCCGGAATCCCCCGGGCCCGGAAGTGCACCCTCGTAGCACCCGCCGACAAACGGCGCGCACAGCACTAGCACCAGTAGGGATCCGCGAAAGCTCATTCTGAATACATCCTGTGGGATCGAAGTGAGCGTATTGCGCGCCCGATCGTTGAATCCAGGTTACCATGGGCGAAGCGAAACAGGATCCGAAGATTGCCCAATTAGAACCACCTTAACATTGGCGGCAACGTAACTCCCAACCAACAAGAGAGATACGAGCGGAGACCCGGCGGGCCAATTTCCACGATGCAGCGTTCCCTGCGGATTTCGCACCCGCGAGGGGATCTCCGGGTTTCCATGCTGACGCTTGGGCCGCCGTGGCCATGAAGCCCGCGGAGACCACACGCGGGAAACCGGCAACTCAACCAAACCGGCCGCGCTCACGCGGCTGCGACGACGATTGCGGCAGCTTGAGCTGCAGCTCGGAGATATAGCCTTGGTCCTGGAAATAACGCAGGATCTGGTCCACCGTTGAGAACACCTTGGTGGAGGTCTCGGTAATAAAAGGGGAGGGCTCGGTCCTAGGCTTCCAGACCACGTAGACCTCCTTGGTGGTCTCGAACGCGTGTTGCAACTCGCGCTCCACCCCGCTGGACAGGCCCGGCTTGCCGCCGGGCAACTCCGGTACATAGCTGACGATCATGTCGGACTGGTCGATCAATTCGAAGTCACGGGCGTAAATCTGACCGTCGATGTCAGCGGCGATGCGCGACACCTCCCGGGCATCAAACCTCACCGGGCGGTCGTGAATGGTCAGGTCGAAGGTCTCGCGGCCGGCTTTGAGGGCCTGGTCGGCGTAGTACAACAAGCGCTTCTCGTCCAGGTCGCCGGGATCGAAGGTGATGAAATGCTCGGCCAGGGCATCGCGAAACGTATCGATCTCCCGGAGCACGTCCGGCATATCCATCACATGTGTCATCGGGAACGATGGGTACACCCGTTTGCGCTGCGGCTCGAACAGCAGGCGAAACAGTGAATCGAGTGTGCTGCGGTCATCGGTGCCCCGGGCGAACACGTAGGAGCAGCCGTGACCGCGGATCGAACGGGCCAGGCACTTGGTGACGACCATCTCCTCCTCACGCCAGACCAGAATATCCTTGAGGGTATGCCGCACGGCGTGCTCCCGGGTCAGGCGCTCATGCACCGCGTCAACGTTGTCCACCAGGGTGATGTAGAAGTCGGCATCGATGGCTTCCATCTGGTCCTGATCGTACGCCGGAAACAGGCCATGCTTCCAGCGGAAGGTGGCGTGGGTGTTGATGAGGATGGCCTGGCCCTCGCGGTCCTTACACAGGCTGATGACGTCCTTGAAGACGCTGCGGCGCAGCGAATCCAGCCGGGCGCGAGGCAGGTCCAGGATACGGCCGGGCACCACGTCGGGGGACTCGGCGTACATCATGTCGCCGATGTTGCACAGGGTGACAGTCTTGCCGCGGCCGGCGGCCAGCACTTGCAGGGCTTTCAGAAACGGCTTCTTGTCGATGCCCACCTGCCCGGTAACCACCACGCGCAAGCCTTCGTGCCGGCGATCTTGAAACAACGATTCGGTCATAACCCTGAATCTCGCGCTCGGTGAGCGCTGTCGACCTGCGGCTGCGGATGCGGCGCACTCGCGTCCTGCCATCCAGACGCATAGAATATCCCCGTATGCAGGCATTATCAATAACAACGCGGGGGATGGGCGTGCTGCTGCTGGGCGCGGTGCTTTTCGCCGGACCGCGGGCCCGGTCGGCAGCGGCCCTGGAACCGCCGACGGACTACGCGGCCCATCCGGTGGTGCATCCCGAAGAAGTGCACCGCGGGCCGCGACGCGTGATCAGCATCGCACCCAGCATCACCGAGCTGTGCGCGGCCCTGGGCCTGGCCGACCGCCTGGTGGGGCGAACCCAATATTGCACCCACCCACCGGGAGTTCGCCACGCAACAGTCATCGGCGCGTACGCGGACACCAACATGGAGATGATCATTGCCCTGAACCCCGACATTGTCCTGATTACCGACAGCAGCCCGAAGCTGCAGGACCAGCTGAACGGACTGGGGCTGCATTACGCAACCGTCCCGGACAGCACGTTGAACGACGTGTTCGTGGCCATCAACACCGTGGGTACGTTGCTCGAGCGACCCCGGACCGCGGCCATGCTGCTGGACCGCCTGCAGCGCGACCTGGAGGGCCTGCGCCAACAGCGCCGCCGCAGCAACAGCCGCGTGCTGTTCACCTTCAGCCCCTTGCCGCCGGAGGCCGAGGCCATCTACGTCGCCGGGCCGGGCGGCTACCTGGACAGCCTGCTCGAACTCGCCGGATACACCAATGCGGTGGCAGGCTACCTCGACGCGCCGTGGGGTAAGATCTCGGTGGAATCGCTCTTGAACATCAGCCCAGACCAGATTCTGGAGATTCGCCCTCCGGATCACCCGCCCGTCACGGCGCGGCTGTACCAGGGCTGGTCGGTGTTGTCGACGGTCCCGGCCATTCGGCAACAGCGCGTCCGCAGCCTGTCCAGCACCGCCATTGCCAAGCCGGGCCCGCGGATCAACGTGGCACTGTTCGAGATCATCAGCGCCCTGGAACCAGCACTCCCGTAACCTGATGGCCAACGATACCTCCATACCGGTCTTGACCGTCGACGGGCTGGACGTCAGGCGCTCGGGACGCCTGATCCTTCAGCAGGTCAGCTTCAGCGTCGCTGCCGGCGAGTGCGTCGCGCTGGTCGGTCCGAACGGCGCCGGCAAGTCCACCCTGATGCTGGCCTTGATGGGCCTGCTGCCGATCGAGCGCGGCCGAATCACGCTGGACCGGCGCGACATCCGCCACATCAGCGACCGGCGGGTTCTGGCTCGGCGCATTGCCCACGTCCCGCAGCAGTACGAAGGCTTCACCGGATTCACTGTGTACGACATGGTCGCCGCCGGTCGCTACGCCCACCAGAACCCGTTCGGCCTGCACAGCGCTCAGGACCGCGCGATCATCGGCCAGGCGCTGGTTGCCTGCGGACTGACCGACCTGCGCCACCGCATTGTCAGCACTTTGTCCGGCGGGGAACGCCAGAAGGTCTGGCTGGCCGCCGCGATCGCCCAGCAGAGCGATTTGCTGTTTCTCGATGAACCAACCACCGCACTGGACCCCAGGCACCAGATCGAGTTGCTCCGGCTGCTGAGGGCCCAGCACGCCGCCGGCAAGACGCTGATCATCATCTGCCATGATCTGAACTTGGCTCTGGTTCTGGGTGCCCGGGTGCTGGCCCTGGCGCAGGGGCGGCTGTGCTTTGATGAACCGGTACAGGCGTTTCTGGACCCGCAGCACCTGCGCCGTGTATTCGACACCGAGTTCGACCTGTTCCGCGGCCCGGCCCATCCCGTGCGGGTGTGGCCTAGGATGGAATCGACATGACCCGGCCGATCCGCAGTCTGATGGTGTTCGGATGTCTGGTGGCACTGGTCGGGCTCACCGTGTGGACCACACCACGCGTCGGCGCCATCGAGCATCAGCCGGAGGTTCTGTGGCAGGTCATGACCCACATCAGGATCCCGGCACTGAAACTGGCCATGCTCGCCGGAGCGGGACTGGCGCTCGCCGGCATGACCTTCCAGAGCGTCTTTCGCAATCCACTGGCCACGCCGTTTACGCTCGGGGTCTCCAGCGGTGCTTCGCTGGCGATGACCATCGCCCTGGTCTGCGGCATGCAGTCCCACTGGCTGTTCGGGACCGGCCAGGTCGTCGTGGCCATGACCGGGGCGGTGGCGGTGGTGCTGCTGGTTTACGGCGTCGCCCAACTGCGCCGGGAATCCTCCACGTCAACCTTGCTGCTGGCCGGCGTCAGCATCAACTTCATCTGCGGAGCCGGCATCATCCTGATGCAGTACCTGGCCCAGGAGCACGAGTCCAAGGAGATCGTCTACTGGCTGATCGGCAGTGTCGAGGCCTCCAGCCCCAGCAAGTGGCAGGCGACCCGAGTGCTGTGCTGGATCATGGGGCCGTGCTGCCTGCTGTTGTGGGGCTTGCACCGCGAACTGGACCTCCTGATGATGGGTGAGGCCGTGGCCGCCGGCCGCGGGCTGAATGTGCGGCGGGTTCGCCTCCTGGCGTATTTCTGCGCTTCCCTGCTGACCGCAGCGGTGGTCTCGGTCTGCGGCCCGATCGCATTTATCGGACTGCTGGTTCCGCACCTCATGCGCAGCCTGGTTGGCCCGAATCACGGCATGCTGCTGCCCGCCTGCCTGCTGTTCGGAATGGCCATGCTGCCGATTTGCGACTGTATCGCCCGCAACCTGCTGGCATGGACCACGCAGAACAACTCGCTGGTCTTGCCCGTGGGGGTGGTCACCAATGTGTTGGGAGGTCTGTTCTTCCTGGTGGTGCTTATTCGACAGCCGCCCGATCGCCCAATGCTATCGTAGGCGGCGGACCGGCCAGAAGCTCGCCGGATCCACCTTGAGGCAATGATGGAAACGCACTGAGGTCGTCGCTCAGTCCGCTGATCGGTTCCAGGACGGCCGGCGGCAGGTCGCACTCGCCCAGAAAAACCTCTACCCAGTAGAGGCCCTGGTCGGCGGAGTGCTGGCGAACGCCCAGGCCGATCCTCACAAAAGAATCGTCGAGGATGTTCTCGCGATGGGTGGGGCTCCGCATCCAGGCCTCGAACACGCCTTCGGGGGAGCCGTAGCCGAAAGCCAGGTTCTCACCCAGGTAACAGGAGTGGTACTCGCTGCTGGCGTGGCGATCCTCGAAGGCGGCACCGGTGTCGGGATCATCGTGCCCGAAGAAACCGTCCTCGATCATGGTGCAGGCGTAGCGGGATCCGAAACGACTGAGCTGCTCGTCGTAGATCAGCGGGTTCAGGCCGCGGAGTTCGCGCTCCTGGTTGACCAGCGCGACGACCTCCTCGGCGAGGGCCCGGCTTCCATCGGGAGTCTGGCAGACTGCCGCGGTGTCCTCCAGGCCGAGCAGGGCCTGGACACTGGACCCACACCCGGCAAAACCCAGAAACAGAAGGTTCAGCAGGACCAGCCAGCGGGGTTTATCTATGCGGCCAAGGCACATCAACAGCCTAACCTCTGGCACATCACGGCCCCGAACCGGGACCTGATCGTGTATCGGAAACTAACCAACTGGGCAATAGTCACTTACGGAGCCGGGCGCGCACCCGCCATCCGCACTTCCGGCTAAAGTGTACGCAACGAACCAGTGCCAGGCAAGCCGGGTGGCGTTATTCGGCGCGGTGGGCCAGCATCAGGGTGACGTCTTCAGGCTGATAACCATTTTCCATGAAAGTAGTTATATCCGATAAGGTTTCGTTGAGGGCGGTCCTGGCCGACATTCCGAAGCTGTCACAAAGGCTGTCCAGGAGGCGATCCAGGCCCCACTCCTGGCCAGCGGCGTCCTGGATCCGGGCGACCCCTCCGGTGAACAAGGTCAACGATTCTCCCAGGCCCAGGATGCCTTTGCGGGTGCCATAGGGTGACGTCGGCGAAACCCCCAGCCACGCCGCCTGCGGGTGGTCCAGGGGCCGGGGTTCACCGCTCTGCCCGATCACCGCCCCGCACAGCGGCCCGGCCAGGGCGTGCAGCAGCGCCCCGGTCCGCGGATCGAGCAGGACAATGGCGGCATTCATGACCACCTGCTTCGGGCGACCGCACAACAGGTAATTGATGTTCTGCATCATGACATGGGGCATGTCCGAATGCAGCACGGCGATGCGAAAGGCGCTGCGCGCTTCGATCATGGCCACCGCGCCGGCCACGGCAGACGCCGAGACATGTCCGACAAAGAACGCGGCCGCCCCATTGGGCAGCCGTGCGATATCGTAGACATCCCCGACGCGATCGGACCCCGGACTGCAATGCACCGCGACCTGCAGCTCAGGCCATTCGGGTACCACGTAGGGATCCAGGCGCGATTGGATGGCCTGCACGATGCTGCGCTCGGCCTCGGTGACGACCTGGCGCACGCGAAGCTGGTCTCGGACCACGGCATCCACGACGACGCCGACAACCCGCCCAACCAGCAGCAGGTGGTCGAAGTTGCGCTCATCAAACGGCGCGGAATCCGGGCGCGTGTCGAGATACAACACCCCCAACCGGCCAACGGGGGCGGCCAGCGGAACCGCGATCAGCGACGAGGCCGGCGCGCCCGTGAGCCGCGGCACCCAGACGCCTTGGCCGCTGTCTACACACCGATGAATCAGACTGGCGGCATGCAACGGGGCATCGATGACCTGGCCGCGGTAATCCCGCCCCTGGGTCAGTTCCAATCGCCCGCGCTGGCGTCGCCGGACTCCGAGCCAGACGGTCCGGACTTTGAAGCGGTCGAGCATGAATGACAGCAACCCTTCGAAGACGGAAGCCAGATCGGCGCAGCCGGCCAGTTGCCTGACCAGGCGGACGAGGTCGTCGGCCTGGTCAGGCAGCAAGGTCACCGACTCCCGCCGCGACCGCAACAGGGCTCCATCCGGCAGCGGATGGCTGTCGGGGACGCCGCTTCGCGGAGTACTCCCCGCCGCGAACCCGCCATCGAGATCGAGATAGACCTGCAGGGTGTAATCTTTGATCCCGATCTGATCGCCGGTGGCCAGCACGTGGATATCGCGCAGACGACGGCCGTTGACCCAGGTCTCGGCGTCACCGCTCAAGTGTTCGATGACCCAGGCGCCGTCGGCTCCGGGAAGCAATCGGGCGTGGCGGTGATGGACGCCCATATCCGGCAGGTGCACCCCGCAGTCCGGGCGCGAGCCGACGTAGACAATCGAGGGCTCGAAGGTCAGATCTGAAAGGATCGAATCGTGCTCTTTGACCAGAATACGCATGGTGCGGCGTTCCTGGGGACGCTCACTGCGCTTTATCGATCGGTGGCTCCAGTATATCATGGGCGGTGGCGAATCACCACCGTGTCCCCCATGTGATGATGAGAACAGGCATGGCGAAACAAACCCTGCTGCTCGGCCATAGCCCGGATCCCGATGACGCGTTCATGTTCTATGCCCTGGCCCGTGACCACGTCCGGTCAGACCGCTGGGCGTTCGAACACATCTTGGAAGACATCCAGACGCTGAATCAGCGGGCCCTGCGCGGCGAGTTGCACATCACGGCGATTAGCATCCACGCCTACCCATACTTGCGGCAGCGTTACGCGCTGCTGAACTGCGGCTCGAGCATGGGCGAACAGTACGGACCGCTGGTGGTGTCCCGGCAGCCAGGGTGCATCGATGACCTGCGCGGGAAGTGCATCCTGGTTCCGGGCGAGATGACGACCGCTTTCCTAGGTCTGAACCTGATGCTCGGTAAGGGTACCTTCGCGCATCGGGTGGTCATGTTCGACCGCATACTGGAAGAGGTCGCCGCCGGAAGGGGTGATGCCGGCCTGATCATTCACGAGGGTCAACTGACCTACGCCCGTCACGGCCTGCACCGGGTGGTGGATCTCGGAGAATGGTGGCACGGGCGGACCGGACTGCCGCTGCCCTTGGGTGGCAACGCCATCCGCCGGGATCTGGGGGTCGAGAACATCGCCGAGATCGCCGGCATCCTGCACGCCAGCATCGAATACGGCCTGAGCCACCGCCAGGAAGCGGTCGAATACGCCATGGGGTTCGCTCGCGACCTGACCCCGGAGCTGACCGATCGCTTTGTGGGGCTGTACGTCAACCGCTGGACCCTCGATTACGGACCCACCGGCCGCCAGGCGGTCCGGGAGCTGCTCCGCCAGGGGGCCGAGGCCCACCTGGTGCCCGACTGCGGCGACGTCGATTTTGTGACCTGATCGCCCGGGCTCAAACGACCTCCGAAACGAACTTGTCCACCCCGTGAGCCTGGACTATGATGAGACCGGGTTCCACAGCCGATAGCGCCTAGTGACCAAGCTGTGATTTCATTGCCAGGGAGTCTCTTGCAACGGAGAGGAACATGGACACGCCACGCGGGACATCGATTTCGATAACTGCATTCTTGAGAATATGTTGCATCAGCAGCGTCCTGCTCGCGGTGCTCAGGGATGATGCCGCCGGCCAGACTCGCGAGTCGATCGGGACCACACGCCCGGACCTCAAGCCCGCGGTCGTTCACCGCACGGCGGAGCAGGCCAAGGCCCTGGAGGGCCCCCACCCCAAAGCCGAGTTCCCGCAGCCGGAGCACAATTTCGGAACGGTGTGGATCGGCGGCATGCTGGAGCACACGTTCGAGGTCCGCAACGTCGGGGACCAGCCGCTGGTCATCAACCAGGTCAAGCCGTCCTGCGGGTGCACGCTGGCCGGCGATTACGACAAGACCGTGGCCCCCGGCGCCACCGGAAAGATCCCGGTCCGCATCGACACCAAGAAGGTCTCCGGCAACTTCATGAAAACCATCCGGGTGACCAGCAACGACCCGGCCGATACCAACGCGGTACTGACCATCTCGGGCAACGTCCGGGAGTACATCCAGCACCCGCGAACCGTCAACATGGGAACCCTGCAGCCGCATGAAGAAAAAACCGAGATCTTCGCGCTGACCAACAACAGCGATCAACCCATGAAGTTGACCTTGAGCAACCCCAACATCGGCACCGGCTACACCGCTGAATTGATTGAGAAAGAGCCCGGAAAGGTGGTCGAGCTGCTGCTCCACGGCAAGCCGCCCTACAAGGAAGGCCGCAACAGCGAGTACATCGTCATCACCACCAACAGGCAGGAACAGCCGGAGCTAAAGATCCGCCTGGCGGCCGATGTGCTGCCCCGACTGGAAGTTCAGCCCAACGTCGTGGTGATTTCGCAAGCCATGCCCAAGGAAACCACCCAGACACTGTATATCAACAACTACGGAAACTCGCCCGTACAGTTGCTTGATGCCAAGGTCGACGATCCGCGTCTGACCCTGGAACGCAACGAGATCGAGCCGGGCGCCCGCTACTCGGTGACCGTCAAGATTCCGCAGATGTATCAGCCCGAACGCCCCGGCAAGACCATTGTGCTGACCCTGGACGATCCTCAGACGCCGCTCGTCGAGATCCCGGTGCGGCGGAACGCCAGCCCGCCCAAGCCGGTTGAACTGCTGGTCGATAAGCCCGCGCCCGCCGTCAAGTTCACCACCCACCAGAACGTCGTCATCGACACCGCGGCCATCCAGGACGAAGCCTTGGTCCTGAAGTTCTACGCCAGCTGGTGCGTCTTCTGCAAGCAATCGCTGCCCCAAATGGAAGCGGTCCACCAGGAGTATAAGGACCGCGGCGTCCGTTTCCTCAACGTGAACCTGGATGATCCCCAGGACCCGCGAACCGGACGGCGCTTCGACCAGGAACAATCGCTGGCCAAGCTCAAGGAACTGGGCGTGACCTACGACGTGGTCTTCGACCCCCAGAAGGAAATCGGCAACCTCTTCCGGGTCCAAAGTTATCCGACCATGGTCGTCATCAACAAGGCCGGCAAGATCACCAATGTGAACATGGGAGCCATCTCCGGCAATCGGGTGGATGACTTCAAGAAACAGTTGGACCGCATCCTGGAGGCCCAGCACGCCAAGGCCCCGATGCCGACCCTTGGCGGCGAGGCCGCCAGCGCCACGCACTGACCGATATTCCTGGACCGCCGACCGTGACACGCCTGTGGAGCGCCAGCCACAGGCGTTTTTTTTTGGGGTGGCACCCAGGTGAGCGGTGGAGTTGGCGGGACGCATCACCGATATTCCCGACAGGTCAGCCGCGGCCCCACCCGCACGCGGCCTGCCGCCTCAACAAAGGAGTTCGCCATGAACCGATCGCACGTCGTTCGCTACCGCCTGCTCCCGGCGCTGCTGCTCATCGCCGCCGCACCGGCTAGTGCCGCCGTCAAGAAGACCATCGCGGTGGCCCCCATCGAGGTGCAGGCGGCCGCACGGGTGGGCTGGATGTCCGGCGAAGCGCTGCACGCCCAGTTGATTTCGGAACTCACCAACAGCGGGCGCTACCGCGTGGTCGAGCGCGAGAACATCGAGGGGGTCCTCGGGGAACAGGATCTGGCCACCGCCGGGCGCACCCGCACCCAGTCCAGCCCCAAGACCGGCGATATTGAAGGCGCCCAGATGATGATCAAAGCGGTCATCACCGACGCCGAACAGGAATCGGGAAAAGACAGCAGCGCCTCGATCATGGGCATCGGCGGCGGTGCGGCCAAGACCACCTACCGCGTGACCATGGACCTGCGGATCTACGATACCCAGACCAGCCTGATCATGGAGACCGCCACGGTTACGGCCAAGCAGGTGGTGAAGCAGGGCGGCGTCGGCGTCAATCTCGGGGGCGTGCACGTCGGCGGCAACCGCCAGAAGGCCGACACCACCGGCGCCATCACCCGAGACCTCATTCAGCAAGCGCTCAGCCGAATTGATACCCAGGCCCAGGTGCTGGGCTGGAAAACCAAGGTGCTGACCGCCAGCGGCGACAAGATCATCATCAAGGGCGGCACCCGCGACGGCCTGGAGCCCGGCATGAGATTCACCGTCTGGCAACTCGGCGATCCGATCATCGACGATGAGACCGGGGAAGTGCTCGATCAAGGTGAAGAGACCCGGGTCGCCGAAATCAGGCTGACCGAGGTCAAGGAACAGGTCGCCTACGCCGCCAAGACCAGCGGCACCGATCCCCAGAAAGGGCAGATCGTGAAACTGCTGCAATGACGACCGGGTTTGCGTCCGGGACTCGCGCCCGGGATCGCTGCGGGCCCGATTCGTGCAAACGTCAATCGTCGCCCGGGTCCAGCACCGACATGAACGCTTCCTGCGGAATTTCCACCCGGCCGACGATCTTCATGCGCTTCTTGCCTTCCTTCTGCTTCTCGAGCAGCTTGCGCTTGCGAGTCACGTCACCTCCGTAGCACTTGGCGGTGACGTCCTTGCGGAAGGCCTTGATGGTCTCGCGGGCGATGATCTTGCCGCCGATCGCCGCCTGGATGGGGATCTCGAACTGGTGGCGGGCGATCTGTTGGCGCAACCGGGCGATCAACCGCCGGCCGCGATACTCAGCCTTGTCGCGATGGACAATGATCGACAGGGCATCGACCGGGTGGGCATTGACCAGAATATCGAGCTTGACCAAGTTGGCGGCACGAAACTCGGTGACCTCGTAGTTCATGGTGCCGTAGCCGCGGGTGATGCTCTTCAGCTTGTCGTAGAAGTCGTAGATGATTTCGGACAGCGGGAAGACGTAGGTCATCATTACCCGGGTCGCGGACAGGTACTCCTGGCGCTTCTGAACACCGCGGCGATCCATGGCCAGCTTCATCAGGCTCCCGATGTAATCGGCGGGAATGATGATGTTGGCAGAAATCATCGGCTCGCGGATTTCGTGAATCTGGGTGCGCTCCGGCAAATCGCTGGGCGATGAAATCAGGATGACCTCCCCGTTGGACTTGCAGACCTCGAAGGTCACCGTCGGAGCGGTCTGTACCACGCTGATGTCGCTCTCCCGTTCCAGCCGTTCCTGGATGATCTTCATGTGCAGCAGGCCCAGGAAGCCGCAGCGGAACCCGATGCCCAAGGCGTCCGAGGTGGCCGGGGCATAGGTGAACGAGCAGTCGTTCAGCCACAGCTTCTCCAGTGCTTCCCGAAGCTCGTCGGTTTGCGTGCTGGGACCCGGATAGAAATCGCAGAAGACCATCTGCTGCGGCGGCTTGTACCCAGGCAGCGGACGGTCGGTCCGCCGGGAGGACAGCGTGACGGTGTCACCGATGTTGACATCGGCGAGATTCTTGATCGAACCGACCAGGTAGCCGACCTCGCCGGCCGACAGCGACTTGACCGGGCTGGGCTTGGGGCGGTACTTGCCCAGGTCGGTCACCTGGTGACTGCGGTGCACCGCCAGAAAATCCACGCGATCGCCCACGCGGACCGTTCCGTCGACCACCCGCAGGTGCACAATGACCCCGCGGTGGGGATCCGCCTTGGCGTCATAGACCAGGGCCCGCAGCGCCCCCTGAGGGTCCCCGGTCGGCGCAGGAATCCGCTCGACGATGGCCTGGCACAGGGCTTCCAGCCCTTGGCCGGTCTTGGCCGACACAAAGATGGCCTCCTCGGAGGGAATCCCCAGGAGTTGTTCCAGCTCCAAGGCGACCTCCTCGGGGTGGGCCGTCGGCAGGTCGATCTTGTTGATCACCGGGATGATCACCTTGTCGCCCTCGATGGCCAAGTAGGCGTTGGCGACGGTCTGGGCCTGGGCCCCCTGGGCGGCGTCGACCAGCAGGAGCACGCCCTCGCAGGCCGCCAGGGCCCGCGACACCTCGTAGTTAAAATCAACGTGCCCGGGGGTGTCGATGAGGTTCAGCATGTACTTGGTGCCGTTTAGGGTATAGTCCACGGTGGCGCGGTTGGCCTTGATGGTAATGCCCATCTCGCGCTCCAGGTCCATGTCGTCCAGGAACTGGGCCCGCATCTCGCGCGCTGCGATCGCCCCGCTGGCGATCAAAAAGCGGTCGGCCAGCGTGCTCTTGCCATGGTCGATGTGCGCGATGATGCTGAAGTTGCGAATCAGGTTGCGGTCGATCATGGGGTGCTCGAGTGTCCTGAGGTCTGGCAATCCCGGGAGGGACCGGGGTCATGAGTCCGGTTGGTTCCCTGGGCGCATCCAGCCACGCTATCTTATGGCATCTGTAGGAGGGTTCACAATAGCCGCCACCGACAAGGGCATGTCCTGGTCGGTTCGCCAACTGCGCCGCGTGCGCCGCCGGCGGTGGCTGTGCGGCTGCGGCGGCCTGGCCCTGGCGTGCAGTTTCTTCATGCCCATGTTTCCGGTGTGCGATTCGCCGATGGTGCCCTCTGCCCAATGGGTGGAGTTGTTCACCGATTCTCCTCCCCGCATCGGCGACCTGTCCGGCACGTTCGTGCTCTTCGGCGTCCCGTACCTCTACGGACTGTTGACCTGCCTGATGGCCTTCCGCAGCCGGGCGATTCGTCGCCGGAGCGAGCGCTCGATGGGCATTTCGGCGGCGATCCTGTTCGGCGTGCTGATTGTCGTGATCGTCTCTGGCCTCGCCCTGAGCAACGGGCTCTGGCCGCCCAACTTGCTGGATCTCAGCGCCCTGATGCTGACCTTGCTGGTGCTGTTCTCACTGGCCTACTACCTGCGGACCCTGCGCATGGGACCCAGCGGGTTGTTGTGCACCCGCTGGTACTTTGCTTTGTGCTGCACGGCCTGGTTTGTGTACGTGTGGGTCAGCGTCGACGAACGGCACTACGGCCTGGGGGTTTCCCTGGCGGGGGCGGCGTGCATTTTGTGGGCTTGCACCGCGGAGGCCCAGATCCGCTGTCACCTGACCTGGGGCGGGACCCTTCGCCGCCTGGCCTGCTGCCGGATCGAACTGTTTGATCTCGACGGGCCGCGCTGCTTCGGCTGCGGGTACTTGCTGCTGGGCCTGGGCCACCGGCGCTGTCCCGAGTGCGGACGACCCTACGATCCCGACGACTATGCCGTGGATCCGGCGCAGCCAATGACGCCGGCCGACGCCGGGGTCGGTTAGCTGACATTGCGGGTACGGAAAACCCCTGCGTCGCCCCGGGGTGGCCGCGAATCAGACCGATTCTTCGAGGGCCATTCTGGAGGCCCCGTCGAGAAATCCTTCCAGCTTGCGGGCCCGAACCGGGTGCTGCAGTTTGCGGATGGCCTTGGCTTCCACCTGGCGAACCCGCTCGCGGGTCACCTTGAAGATGCGGCCGACTTCCTCGAGGGTGTAGGTGTAGCCGTCGCCGATGCCGTAGCGCAGCTTGATGATTTCGCGCTCACGGTAGGTCAGGGTCTTGAGCACCTCTTCGATGCGATCCTTGAGCATCTCGTTGCCGGCCGAACTGACCGGCGACTCGGCGCCGCCGTCCTCGATGAAATCGCTGAAATAGGAGTCTTCGCTGTCGCCCACCGGACGATCCAGAGAGATGGGATGCCGCGAGATCTTCAGCACCCGCCGGGCCTCGGAGACCGGCATCTTGGCGGCCTTGGCAATTTCCTCGATGGTCGGCTCACGGCGCAGCTCCTGCTCCAGCTTCTTGCTGATGTTCCGGAGCTTGCTCATGGTCTCGATCATGTGAACGGGGATGCGGATGGTGCGGGCGTGATCGGCAATGGCTCGGGTGATGGCCTGGCGGATCCACCAGGTCGCGTAGGTGCTGAACTTGTAGCCGCGCTTGTATTCGTACTTGTCGACCGCCCGCATCAGACCGGTGTTGCCTTCCTGGATGATGTCCAGAAAGCTCAGGCCGCGGTTGCGGTACTTCTTGGCAATCGAGACCACCAGCCGCAAGTTGCCGCCCGACAGCTTGCGCTTGGCGTCTTCATACTCGCCGAAGACCCGCCGAATGTTCAGCAGCCGGTTCTCCAGTTCATCCGGCGTCTCCATGACCAGCCCGGTCACGCCGGCCAGTTCTTCCTTCATGACCTGCTGGTCGTCGGCCGGCATGGTCGGCTTTTTGATCTCGCGGGCGACCCGGTGCTCCAGGTCGCGCATCTTGATGTGCAGTCCGATCAACTTGCGCATCAGCGGCTGGATGCGACTGGTGCGCAGCGACAGCTCCTCGAGCAGCTTGGAAACCTTGCGGCGGCGGCGATGGATGCGTTCGCGGGCACCGCGGCGGACGGCCGCCGACACCCGACCCTCGTGCATCTTGTTCCAGTCGCTCTGGTTCAGCTCCAGGAGCTTCTCCACGGTTTCCAGATTGCCCGGCAACCGCTCGATGATGGTCGTCTTGGCGCTGTGCTCGGAGGTGGAGATCTTCATGGTCCGATCGAACGGCAAGGAGCCGTCTTCGACCTGCCGCAGAATCTGCACCGCTTGAGCGCTGCAGAAGTCGCTTTCCAGAACCTTCTGGCGAAAGGCCATGCGCGTCAGTTCGATTTTCTTGGCCAGGTTGATTTCCTGGTCGCGGGTCAGCAGCGGAATCTCGCCCATCTGGGTCAGATACATCCGCACCGGATCGTCGATCCGCCGCCCGGCGGCCTCTTCGGCCAGCTCTTCCTGGGTGATGGGCTCTTCTTCCCGGGCCGACTTGGCGGTGTTGTCGCGGGAGTCACCGTTCTCGGCCAGGCGATTGGCTTCGCGCTCGTCGATCATTTCAATGCCGGCTTCTTCCAGGCGCAGCATGATCAACTCGAGCTTGTCCGGAGAAATGGCCTCATCGGGCAGACGCTTGTTCAGCTCTTCCCAGGTCAGATAGCCTTGTTTCCCGCCCTTGTCGAGCAGATCGAGAACAGACGCCTCAATCGGATCGATCTGCACTTCTGTCGCGACGTCAGCCATCATCCATTCTCCTGGCGGGGTTTCCGACCTGTTGCCGTTCGCCCAAGCCCGCTATCTAGTTCAAGCCGGTATTGATCCGGATCTTGCGAATGCCGGCGAAGTTTGAAACGCTCGCGTATTCCCTGGTATTGTGGTGAATCTCGGCCAACTGTTGGTCTGCCTCGGTCCCCGACGGGGCCGGGAGGTCCTCTTGCCGAGCAGCGAACCAAGCCTGCTCCGCCTGGTTGGCCTTGCGGACCACCCGCATGAACGCCAGCCGCTCGACTGCCGACTTCAAGCGGGCCTCGAGCTGCCCGGCAGCCAATCCGCGCTCCCGCAGGGAGACAATACGGGCCGCGTCCTTGGCGCAATCAAAATGGCCCAGCAACTCGGTCAATGGAAACTCTCCTACCCGGTCGATCAATTCGACCGTGTGCTGGGCAATGCGGCGGAGCTGTTCGTCCGCAAAGGCGGCGGCCACGAAGACCTCCGCTGCGCGCGGATACAATCCCGGCTCACACAATAAAACGGTCAGAATATCCAACATCGCCGCCTCTTCGACCCCACCGGGACGATAGGCGGCGGTGCCGCGCTGTACTGTTGAATCCGAGTCGCCAGCGGCGGCGGAACCTCGCGAGGCCCGCTGTCTGGCGAGTTCGATCTGCCGGCCAATCTCGTTGGGCGCTACCCCGATCAAACCGCTGACCTGATTGATCAACAGGCCGCGCGGAATGGCGTCCAACTTTCCAAATGCCTGCGACATACCCACATAGGTCAGAAATTCCCGGACCGCCTCCTGTCTGGCGGTTACGGACACGCCACCCTTGTGGGCATCAGTTGCCTGCTGCCATTTGAATTCTAGCGCCGAGGGTGCTGAAATCAACAGGCGCTCAAAATCGGAGGCCGCGTGTCCCTGGAAGAATTCACAGGGATCAACGCCGCCCGGCATCTGGGCCAGCGACACATCCATCTGGGCTTCCAGGGCGATCTCCAAACCCCGCTCGGCGGCCTGCGAACCGGCCTGGTCGCCGTCGAAAAGCAACACCAAGTGCGGCACAAACCGCCGCAGAATGCGGGGGTGCTGCGCGGTCAGGGCCGTCCCCAGGGTGGCCACGACTTCGGCGAAACCGTGCTGGTGGGCCATGAGCACGTCGGTGTAGCCTTCCACGATCACTGCCCGGCCCTTAGCCGAAAAAGCCGCCCGGGCCTTGTGCAAGCCGTACAGGCAGGTGCTCTTGGAAAACAACGGCGACTCCGCCGAGTTAATATACTTGGCCGGGTCGTCGCCCAGAGTCCGACCGCCGAACCCCAGGGTTCGACCGGCCAGATCGATGATTGGAAACATGATCCGGTTGCGGAAGACATCGTAGCGGCGCCCATCGCGGCTGACCCGAATCAAACCGGCGGCCTGCAACGCCGCGTCCGAAACTCCCGCTGCCGAGGCCCGCGACAGCAAGCGGTCAAAGCTGTCAGCAGCATAACCCACCTGAAAGGCCTCCAGAACCTCACGCTCGAGCCCCCGGGAGGCCAAATACGATTCGGCCGCGCGGCCCTCTGAACTCAACAAGCAACTGCGAAAGACGCCGGCCGCCCATTCATTGGCCCGCAGCAGGTCGGCGCGAACCACCTCCGACCCACCGGCGGATTTCCGAGGCTCGGTGATCCGGATATGGGCCCGGTCCGCCAGCAGTTGGCGGGCTTCCTGAAAGGAGATCGAGTTGACCTCCATCACGAAGCTGAAAACGTCGCCCCCCCGCCCGCAGCCGAAGCACTTGTAGTATTGCTCCGCGGGGCGCACGTGAAACGATGGCGTCTTCTCCGAATGGAATGGACACAACCCCTTGAGGTCGCGGCCGGCCGCCTTGAGGGCAACATACTGACCAATGACGTCAACAATGTCGCTGGCCTCGCGGATCTCCCGGGTGAGCTGTTCTGCAGTGCGTAAGGAAACCGTCAGCCCTCCTATGATTTCCCTTAGTCGTTGATGCCGTTAACGTAAGGACAGAGTGGCCAACGAGAACCTACGCCGGATGTGACCCCGATCTCGCATCGCGCTTCCACCCACTCGCGCCCGCCTCAGTATCTGCAAAATATACATCACGATATCGGGCCGGTCAAATTATCGGATGTCCTAAGTTCAGCTATTATCATTTATTGTGTCTTGCATTAGACCATGTTAATTTGGGCACATGGAATGCGTTTCCGGGGCCAGCGTCCGGCTGGCGGGTCAATGGCGGGCCCATTCGAAAAGGCACTCGCCGGCCTTGCGGTCGACGCTATACTCTTCATGCTATGTTGTGCCCAAAGCGCCCGGTTCCGATCTTCCCGCTGCCCAACTGCGTCGTCCTGCCCGGCGCCGTCCAGGCGTTGCATATCTTTGAACCCCGCTACCGCCGAATGGTTGCTGACGAATTGTCTCGACCGCTGGGCGACCGGAAGATCGCGGCGGCTTTGCTGCGGCCCGGCTACGAGCCGGAGTACTACACCCACCACGCGGCAATCCACCCGGCGTTGTGCCTGTGCGACATCATGAAGCACCAGGCGCTGCCCGATGGCCGCAGCAATCTGCTGATCCAGGGTCGCTGTCGCACCACCATCGCTAGAGAAGAATACGGTGCGCCCTACCGCCGGGCCATCCTCTGCGAGCAACTGTCGACCGGCGTGCTCCCTGAAGAGGAGGTGGCCTTGCGGGCCAGACTGGCGGCCACATTGCAGAAGCTGCCCAGCCCGCTGTTGCAACTGTGCTGCGAGTTGACCGCCCAGGAAGATAATCTGGAGCGGCTCACCGACCTGTTGACCTTCCATGCCCTCGAGGACGAGACCTATCCGGCCAAACAGCTGGTCCTGGCCGAAGGCCGCGTTGACTTTCGAGTCAAGATGTTGATCACGCTGATCGAGCGGCAATATCTCCGCAAACCGGACCCCCGCGGTCACTGGCCCACTACCCTGAGCTGCAACTGACCCACGGGTCGACCGCCGCCGGCCATTCGGGCTATAATCAACCGGCGCGGAGTGAGCGAAGGTGATCGCTCACGGGTTCTTTGACATCCGTGGGAGGAAAGTCCGAACTGGGCAGGGTACGGTGATGGCTAACGGCCACCCGGGGCGACCCGAGGGAAAGTGCCACAGAAAGCAAACAGCCCGCCGGAGACCCGCGGCGGGCGGCGGTCCCGCCCGCCGAGGGTCTCCGGAAGGCAATGGTGAAAGGGTGCGGTAAGAGCGCACCGGGCGGTTGGTGACAACCGTCGCACGGCAAACCCCACCGCCAGCAAGCCCAAGCATGCGGCGAGTTCGTTTCGACGAACGAGAGATGACCCGTCTCTCTCGAGCCGCGGGTAGGGCGCTCGAGCGGTTCAGCAATGGACCGCCCAGACAAATGATCACCTCGATCGCACCCAGCGGTGCGGTCCAGACAGAATTCGGCTTATCCGTTCACTCCGTGCTTTTATTGCTGCGGCGAATCCGCGGGCAGACATCGAGGATCGATCGCGAATGGGGTCGGGGTTGGGCGAAGAAGATGCAGGGGGGGGCTGAGGCACGGCGCTGCGGGCGCTTGAACACCCTCACGACGACCGGTCATCCATCGAAGGCCAAGCCGCGGCCTAGGCCAGCAGATCCACGTGGGCGGCAGCGACCTGTGCCTCGGGCTTGGCGCGCTGCACGCCGACGCGCTCGGCGTCCGCCGGCTCCGGTGCCGAACCACCACCCAGCAGACCCGCCGCCGGCTGCGGCGCGCTGACCTCGCGGTCGGTAACACCCGGATGCGACAGCGGCTGGCCGGGCTCTTCCTCCGGGCCGCCGAACTGCTGTTCGCTGGCTTCGCGCAGGGCAGCTTCGCGTTCGCGGCGCTGCTCGGTGGCGTAGCGCTCTTCACGCTCCTCCTGTAGCGCTTCGGCTTGCTGCACCTGGCGGCTGGACTCGCCAATCGCCAGAGCGGCGTACTCGTAACCCAGTGCCACGGTGGTGACCTCTGCAGCGGAAGATTTCTGGCGCAGGGTCTGGTCGGTACTGCCCCGCGCGTGCAGTGTGCTGGACACTGTCTCCGCCAGCGGCAGCGACGCCACGACGCTACTCAATGAAATCCCATCGACAGCTGACATCTTCGTTGTCCCCTTAACTACGCGGCGAAAGATGCTACTGGAATCTAAGATATCCAGCACATCAACCCAAACCCGCCGGCCGATAACCACGCTCCGAATGCGGTTCGGGACCCGACAATTGATTCTGTGTCCGATCACCGCTACCTTCTTGCCCAGACCCCGCTGTTGCTATCGGACGCCCGACGCCATGCGCATCGCCGCCAAATGGATCTTGCCGATCTCCTCCGAGCCCATCAAGGACGGCGTCCTGGTCACCGCCGGGCACTGCATCGCCGCCGTGGGACGCCGCAGCGCGTTCGCGGACGTCGACCAGGACTTCGGCAACGCCATTGTGATGCCCGGACTGGTCAATGCCCACACCCATCTGGAATTGAGCTGCCTGGCGCCGCAGCCGGAGCGCGGCGACCTGATCGATTGGATCGTCGAAGTCCTCGAGCAGCAGCAACGCCTGCCCGCGGCCGCCCTCGCCGAACATATTGCCGAGGCGGTGCACCGCGGCGTTCGACAGAGCCTGGGTTGCGGGGTCAGCACGGTCGGCGACATCAGCCGGTTCTGCGCGCTGACTCGGCCGCTGCTGCGCGACGGACCGCTGCGGGTGGTCTCCTACGGCGAGGTGCTGGCCATCGGTACCCGCCGGCACCTCCTGGCGGAACGACTGCGAACCGCCGCGGACACCACCTCGGCGTCGCCATTTCTGACCATCGCCTTGTCGCCGCATGCCCCCTACTCCATCGAAGGCCAGGGCATCAAGGACGTGGTCAATCACGCCAGAATCCACCACATGAGAACCGCCATCCACCTGGCCGAGACGGTTGAAGAAATCCAGTTTCTACAGGCCGGGCGCGGACGATTCCGCGAACTGCTCGAGCGCATCGGAGCCTGGGACGATGCCATCCCCATCCCGCAAGCCACCCCAATCCGTTATGTGTGTGACCTGGGCAGCCTGGGACCGGAGTGCCTGGCGGCCCACTGCAACTACCTCGACGAAGAGGAAATCGACCTGCTGTGCGCTACCGGAACCAGCGTGGCCTACTGCCCGCGGAGCCACCAGCGCTTTCGGCACCAGACCTATCCCCTGCTGGACCTCATCGGCGGCGGCGTCAACGTCTGCGTCGGCACCGACAGCCTGGCATCCGCCCCGTCGCTGTCCGTGGTGGACGAGTTGAACTGCGTGCACACCCAATACCCCGACCTGTCCGCCGATGTCATCCTGGCCATGGGCACCCTCAACGGAGCCCGAGCCCTGGGGATGGCCCAGTGGATCGGCTCGCTCGAACCCGGCAAGAAAGCCGACTTCGCCGTATTCGCGTGCGCACGTCCGGACGACGATCCGCAAACCCTGCTGCTGCGCGACACGCCACCGCTGCAGGCCCTCTACATCGACGGAGCAGCCGTCGCGACCTGAACCGCCCACGAATCACACGAGGAACACGACCCATGCGGTTCGGCACCCGCGGGGGGGACCCGAACGCCGCGGACACGACCGGCGGACCATCCGCTCACGGCGCCGGCCAGGCGGTCAGGTGCGCGGCCGGCGGCCGGCGGGACGCGACGTAGGCATCGTAATCCTGGCACAAGCGCTCGAAGCCGGCCAGCGTAGCCGGCGCCACGGCGGCCCGGGCGGCGGCGTAGACCTCCGCCGCCTCCGCAAGGCGGCCGCGCTTCGAGAGGACGCGCATCAACCCGATCCGCAGGTATGCGCCCAACTCGGGCTGACCGGCCAGAAGTTGCTCGACCACACCCGCCACCGCGATCAAGCCGTCGTCCGCGGTCAAGAAGCGCTCGCGGCTGGTCAGCGTGAAGAAATGCTGAAAGGTCTGCAATTCGAATGCCGCCCGGGCGGCGGGCGTCAGGCGGCGGTCCAGCGCCGGTCCGTCCCAATGCGGATGACATTTGACCAGCAATGCCACCCGGCAGTTGCGGCGATCGAGCACCGGCCGACCGTCGTTGAACAAGCGCTCGTGGTCACGCAGCACGTTGACCAGATGATCGGCGGTCCGCCAGTAGTGCGGGCTGACCCTGAAGACCATGCCGCCGGTCCCGTAGGGCTGGGCCTCGGCGCAAAACACCACATCGGACGCAGGATCGATCTGGTGGTCCAGCGCGGCCAGGGCCCCGCGCCAGTCCGGCTTGCGCACGTTGGCGACCTGCGGGTCGACCCGCAACGAGAGCAGCACCAGCAGCCCCGCAGCCGCGCACCATGAGGCCCGCAGGGCCCCAGGCGACCGGAGCATCCGCGGCCAGCGCTTGACCCCTTCGGCCAGCGACCACACCGCGCCGACGTACAGGAACGAAAGCATGTACCCCCAGTAGGCCAGCTTGGGCAGCGTGCCGCCGACGACCAAGGCATAGACCGCCACGTGCAACCCATAGCCGATGAGCACCGGCGCAAACACCAGGCCCCGGCGAGTGCCATGGGGTGCCGGGGTGCGCCGCACGCAGCCCCACGCCCCGAACAGCCCCAACGGAACCACGATCCACCCCAGGGGCATGGTGCAATGCCACAAGGCTTCCAGGCCCAGGCGGACCACGGCCAGGTTGTCCGCCCAGTTGAGCAACTGGGTGGTGTCCTCGACCAGATAGCTGCCTTTGCGGGTCTGGTGCAGGATGAATTGGAACAGATAGAGAAACGGCCCCCACACCACCGCCAGGCACAACAGCAGACGCACCCCGCGCAACCGCAGGAAGGCCGTTGTTGACCGGCCGTCGGCATGCCGCATCCGGCGGTAGACGGCCCACACGCCGTACAGTCCCAGGCCCGCGGAGATCGTCAGCGGTCCCAGCGACCGCGACATCTGGCAGGCCATCCACGCTGCGGTGAACCACAGCCAGTCGCGGCAGCGGTTGCGCTGCCAGGCTCGATGGAGCAGCCAGATGGCCACCACCAGGGCGCACCAGCACAGGGCGTACGGCCGGGCCTCCTGGCTGTAATGGATGGCGAACGGCGAACAGGCCAGCGCCACGGCCACCAACAATGCGTAACCGCGGCTCACCAATCGGCGGGCCAACAGGTAACTGGCGGCGACCGTCGCGATCCCAAAGCACATCGCCGGCAGCCGGGCGGCCACGTCGCTGCGACAGAACTTGAAGATGACATAACCGATCCAGTAATCCAGCGGCGGCTGGCCGTGCTTGGCCGCCTGGTACATGACCACCTTGTAGCTGTCCGAGTAGTAGGTCAGCACTTGAGCCAGTTCGTCAACCCACAAGCTGGCCTGGCCCAGCGTGACCCCGCGCAGCAGTGCGGCCAGCAGTAACACCAGGACCAGCGGCAGCCACTCGCCGAACCCATTCGGGGCGTCGGTCCGCGAGGGCGGTTGATCCCGACGGCTGAGTTCCGAATCTGCCATGATGGTTGTTATCGACCTCCGCCCCGGCGTGATCGAGTCGGCCGCGCTCCCGCCCAGCCACCGCTTATCGGACGAACCCCGGCGGCGCACCGCCGGACCCGAGGCCAGCAGCGCCGCGGTTTGACCGATAAGGGGGGTGTAAACCGCAGCGCAATCCCAACGGAGTCCACATGACGGTCATGGAGTGCCAGCCGACGACGACGCCCGCGCCGCCGTTGCCGGACGACCACGGCGGATTCGACCGCGCCCATGTCGATGCCTGCCTGAAATGGAAGCGCCGCAGCCGGGCCTATCACGACGGCCTGCGCCACCTGTACCAGCGGAACATTCCGCCGCACGCCCGGGTCCTGGAGATCGGCTGCGGCGACGGCGAGTTGCTGGCCGCGGTCCGACCCAGCCGCGGCGTGGGCGTCGACTGCGACGCCGATCTCTTGGCTTACGCCGCCCGGCAACACCCGCACCTCCGTTTTCAACACCAGGACGCCCACGACCTGAAACTTGACGAACAATTCGACTACATCATTCTCAGCAACCTGCTCGGCGAGGTCCGGGACGTGCAACGCGTCTTGCAGCGGCTGCACCCGATCTGTCATTCGCACACCAAGATCCTGATCACGCAGTACAACTACCTCTGGGAGCCGCTGCTGCGGCTGGGCCAGCGGGTCGGACTGCGCCGCCCGGTGGCGCTGCAGAACTGGCTGTCGCTGCCGGATCTGCTCAACCTGCTGGAGGTCTGCCAGTTCCGGCCGGTGCGCCAGCAGCTGCGCATGCTGCTGCCCAAGGGCATCCCGCTGCTGTCCTACGTGTGCAACCGCTTCGTGGCGCTGCTGCCGGGGATCAACGCCCTGTGCCTGGTGTCGTTTGTGGTGGCCATGCCCGAGGCCGTCGCCGGCGACCCCGAACAGGTCTCGGTCAGCGTGATCATCCCAACCAGGAACGAACGCGGCAACATCGCCGCCGCCATCCGCCGCACGCCGCCGATGGGCGCCCGCACCGAGTTCATTTTTGTGGACGGGCAATCGACCGACGGCACCCTCGAGGAAATTCACCGCGTCATGCGCGCCCACCCCGAGGTGGACATCACCGTCTTGCAGCAGGACGGCCGAGGCAAAGGCGACGCGGTGCGCAAGGGCTTCGCCCAGGCGCGCGGCGACGTGCTGATGATCCTGGATTCAGATCTGACCATGCCGCCCGAAGACCTGCCCAAGTATTTCGACGCCCTGGTCCGCGGCCGCGGTGAACTGATCAACGGCAGCCGGCTGGTCTACCCGCTCGAGGACCAGTCCATGCGCTTCCTGAATCTGCTGGCCAACAAAAGCTTCGCCATCCTGTTTACCTGGCTACTGGAGCAGCGGCTGAAGGACACCCTCTGCGGCACCAAGGTGCTGCTGCGGAGCGATTACCAGAAGATCGCGGCCAATCGGGCCTACTTCGGCGATTTCGACCCCTTTGGCGACTTCGATCTGCTGTTCGGGGCCGCCAAGCTGAATCTCAAGATCGTGGAGGTGCCCATTCGCTATCAACCGCGAACCTACGGCGACATCAAGATCGAACGCTTCAAGCACGGCTGGCTGCTCCTGAAAATGTGTGTGGTTGCATTCCGCAAGCTCAAGCTCTAACCTGACCCCGGCAGCGCTGCGGGTCCGTGGTGACTCCGCGAGCCGGCCGGGTGGGTCGCCCGGCGCCTCACGCAATCATGACACTGGACTTGTGCACAACCCGGCTGGCGGTCACCGGCGGCAGCGGCCTGCTGGGCCGCGCCGTGCTCCGGCAGCTCACCCGGCTGGGCTGCCGGCAGGTCGCCGCCCCGCGGTCCGGCGAGTACGATCTGCGGACCGAGGACGGCGTCCGCCGCTGGTACGCCGATCTGCGGCCCGACGTGGTCCTGCACCTGGCCGCCGCGGTCGGCGGGATCGGTGCCAACCGCGATCATCCCGGCCGCTTCTTCTACGACAACGCCATCATGGGCCTGCACATGATCGAGTTCGCCCGGCGGGCCCGGGTGACCAAGCTGGTGTGCATCGGGACGGTGTGCGGCTATCCGAGGTGCACAGCGGCGCCGTTCGTCGAGGCCGACCTGTGGGAGGGCTACCCGGAAGAGACCAACGCCCCGTACGGCCTGGCCAAGAAGATGCTCCTGGTCCAGTCCCAGGCGTACCGCCGCGAGTACGGCCTGAACTCGATTCATCTGATTCCGGTGAACCTGTATGGGCCGCACGACAATTTCGCCCTGGACAGCGCCCACGTCATCCCGGCCTTGATTCGCAAGTGCGTCGAGGCCCGCCGCGACCGCCGGTCGATCCTGACCCTGTGGGGCGACGGCACGCCCACCCGCGAGTTCCTGTATGTCGACGATGCCGCCGAGGGGGTCGTGCAGGCCGCCCGGCACTATGACCACCCCGAGCCGGTGAACCTGGGATCGGGCGAGGAGATCGCCATTCGCGACCTGGCCCAGCGCATCGCCGCCCTGACCGGCTACGCCGGCGGCTTTGAATGGGATGCCAGCCGGCCCAACGGCCAGCCGCGGCGCTGCGTCGACACCACCCGGGCCCGCGGCGCCTTCGGATTCGAGGCCCGCACCCGCCTGGATGAGGGCCTCCGCCGGACCTGCGAATGGTACCTGAAACAAACCGGCGAATTGGCCGATAACATACGGACCGGCGCGACCACCGGGCGAGGGTCCAGCTCATGGCACGAAAACGAGCGTTGATTTCGGGCATCACCGGGCAGGACGGCTCCTACCTGGCCGAGTTTCTGCTGGCCCGCGGCTATGACGTGATCGGCATCGTCCGCCGGGCGAGCACCTTCAACACCAAGCGCATTGATCACATCTACAGCGATCCGCACGACGATAATCCGCAGTTACGACTGGTCTACGGCGACCTGACCGATGCCAGCAACGTGGCCAAGATCGTGGCCGAGGTCCGGCCCGATGAGATTTACAATCTCGGAGCCCAGAGCCACGTGCGGGTCAGCTTCGACATCCCGGAGTACACCGCCAACGTCGGCGGGTTGGGCGCCTTGCGCTTCCTGGAAGCCATCAAGGCCGAGAAGCTGGACTGCCGCTTCTACCAGGCATCCAGCAGCGAGCTGTTCGGTGGAATGCAGGCCACCGCCCAGAACGAGCACACGCCCTTCTACCCGCGCAGCCCCTATGCCGCCGCCAAGCTGTACGCCTATTGGATTACGGTGAATTACCGCGAAGCGTACGGCATTTTTGCGGTCAACGGCATTCTGTTCAACCATGAGTCGCCGCGCCGCGGCGAAACCTTTGTGACTCGCAAAGTCACCCGGGCGGCGGCCCGGATCAAGCTGGGGCTGGAGCACAAGCTGTATCTCGGGAATCTCGACGCCCGCCGCGACTGGGGCTTTGCCGGCGACTTTGTGGAAGCGATGTGGCTGATGCTGCAACAGGACCAGCCCAAGGACTACGTTATCGCCACCGGCGAAACTCATTCGGTTCGCGAACTCTGCGACCAGGCCTTCGGCTGCCTGGGTCTGGACTACCGCGACCACGTCGAAATCGATCCGCGATACTATCGACCCACCGAAGTCGACATGCTGCACGGCGACCCGACGCTGGCCCAGCGCGAACTGGGCTGGACCGCCAAGGTGACCTTCAGCGAATTGATCCACATGATGGTGGAGTTCGACTACGAGCGCGAACGCCGCAAGATGATCCAGTTCGAAGCCGCCGGCAAGCTGGATTCCATCAGGTAGCCGCGCCCGCCTGACCGCACTCCAGAGCACAAGTCCAGTACACCCGGACGCACGTACACCAATCGCGCTGGACGGTGCCAGGGGCGCATGCCGGCCCCACGCTTCAGCGGCGCTTCAGCGCGGGGCCCGCAAACCAAACGCGCTCGGCCGGTTCGAAGACCCCATAGGCCGAAGCCGTCTGTTGGACTCCCGGCATTAGGGGCAGGCTCCCCAGGCGCCGAGCAGCAGGGCGATCCACGGCGTTCACCACATCATCGGTGTTGGGCGGAATAAGGACGGGCCAGGAGCATCTCCTGACCAAATCCCGTCTTCTTATTGGTCGCTTCACCGCCGCCCCCGGGAACCCTCGCGAACCGGGAGGCACCTCGCGTTTACGAGCGAAAAACTAGGAATCCGCTTGACTTGACTGGGGCATATGCTATGTTTGCAAGCTTAAAAATTCATTAGCTCGGTCGCAAGAAACCGATAGAATGGTGAGCTTCCTAATTCAGTGGGTGCTTGATCCAAGCCGGTTCAATTCTAAAGGAGCACGCCATGAAGCATGCAGCCCTCCTTGTGGCCCTGGTTAGTACCGGAGCCCAATCGCTTGCCCTGGAACCGTACAGCGGTCCCGGAGCGATCGAAATCAACCGGGAGCAGGGCACGATCGCAATACTTCATGGAGTGTGGGGTGAGGAAACGCTCTTCGGTGACGAGTACCACATCGAGGATCTCCAGGCCAAGTCGTTCATGGGGGAAACCTTCTGGGCCATTGGTCACTTGACTGTGGTGCCATGCGACCAGGCGGGATCGTTTATGATAACGATCCAACCGGCGGACGGTCTCGATCCGGGACCGCTGGAGACCAAGCCGCTCGACGCAAGCGACTTCGGGGCTTGGCTTGAGGAAGCAGTTCAGGCCTACCAGAACCACGCGGCCTTCAGGCGCACGGTTCGGGCGGAGATCACGGAGTACGCGGTGGCGGAGCGCTCCGGCTCCCCGAGCATCGCAAGCCCAACGGACAATCCGGCGGGTGGAGCAGACTGTCCCGGGGGCTCGTGTAACTGCTCGGGAGCCAGCGGAGGCAGTGCCAGCGCGTGCTGTCCGGCCGGCTACCGCCCGGTGTGCACGTGCTCCCCATGTTGCTCGGGTTCTTGCCGGCGCAACCCGGCAAGCGCCATCGTGATCGACGGGTTGGAAACGGCAACTCAGGTTGACGTTGAGCTTGGCTTAGAGACGCCCTAGTGCTCCATTACTTCTCAACTGATGGATAAAGCCGCCTGAGCTTTATCCGTGCATCCTCCGCGGTGAGCTGCCAATCCGCTTTTGTTCCGACAATATCGCGCGCGACTTCCCATGCCTTCACTTCACGGCGCAGATCATCGACGTTGTCAATGCGTCGCGACAAGCACTGTCGGCCAAGAATGCCCAGCTCGATCTCCGCCATATCCAGCCAGCTACCGTGCTTGGGCGTGTAGTGGGGTTCAAACCGATCCGCTAACCGCTTGGCTTCCGTTGGCGAGAACGCCTCGTACAACGAAGCCGGCGAGTGCGTGTTCAGATTGTCCTGCACCAGCACGATCACCTCTGCTTCCGGGTACATCTCATCGGCGATGAACCTTCTGCAGTTTGCTGACTTGCTGGATGGCCCGCAGGCTGGTGACAATGGGGTTGAAGAAGTATAGCAGGATGAGGGCCGCGTATTGATCGTAGTGCAGCTTGCGGTGGTGGGCTCGATCGCGGGCGAAGGCATGGTCGTGCAGCTTGTCCAGCAGCGGCAGCAGCAGCTTGAAGTGCTTGAAGCCGTGCAGGTCCTCTTCCTCAATCTCACGGTTCGGCGTCCGTGCCATGCTCCCTATAGTATGCGCTACAATCGCTCACGGCGCAAATAAAGTGTGGCGCGAGAGTGTAGAGTCACGCGCGACATGCAAAGCATCCAGCAACTGCTGTGCCGAACACTATTGCTCCTGACCCCGTCTTTATTTCAGCGGGGATGCGCTGACATCACCATCGACGGCGACCTCACCGCGATCATGCTCATCTCCGGAGACACTGACATCACTTGTGGCCTCAGTCTTGGAGACCGGTCAGGCCAGCCCGTAGCGGCGTTCAGCGCTTACGCGCCCGGGCATGACGGCGCTACCCACCCCTGATCTGCCCCGGAGAAACCTGCTTGGCTCGCAAACCGGTGGAACGATTGCAGATCCCCGTCGGCGAGGCGCACACCACCGCGGCCCTGGACCTCAATCGCGGTGCGTTCGCGGGCATGCTCGTGTTGGCTCACGGCGCCGGCGGACACATGGACCATCCCATGATGACGGCGCTGGCCGATCGGCTGTGCGGCTGTGGGCTGGTCGTGGTGCGTTTCAATTTCCTGTACCGCGCCGCCGGCCAGGGACCGCCCGATCGCATGCCCCGGTTGCAGTCCTGTTTTGAAGCGGTGGTCCGTTACGTGCGCACACTGAACCCGCCGCGGCTGCTCATCGGCGGACACTCCATGGGCGGCCGAGTCGCGTCACTGCTCGCAGCCGACGGGCTTGATTGTGACGGCGCGCTGCTGCTCGCCTATCCACTGCATCCCGCCGGAAAGCCGCAGCAACTGCGCGCTGCCCACCTGCATCGAATCACCGTACCGGTGCTGAGTTGCAACGGCACCCGCGACGCCCTGTGCCGGCAGGAACTCCTCGACCCGATCCTCGACACCCTGCCAAGACCCTGGACGCACCACTGGCTGCCCGAGGCCGACCACAGCTACACCGTCACCAAGCGCTCCGGTCGCACGCAGCACGATGTGCTCGCCGAGATCGAGCGACACGCTGCCCACTGGCTCGCCACCCTGCCGGCCCTGCGGAGCTGAGCGTCAAACACCTTTCTCCTTGTGTCCCATAATGATATGGATTTAAGCGCTCCCGCAGGCTCGTCACCGAGCGCCGCATTGTTTACACTGGGTCCGGATAACCAACCAGGGGGAGGGCAGACCCCCGCCAGCGATCGCGATGAGGGACCCTTTATGCCGGCAGGTTTGATGTTGGTGTGGTGCGTGCTGTTGTCGGGCCAGGCGGCCGCAGCCGACCCGTTACCCCGGGCGACCATTCATCCCTTGGTGCACAGCCGCCTGCTCCGCGCCGGCGGCAATCCCATCGTCGTGTGGGTCTACTTTCGGGACCGCGACTTCAGCAACGATAGTGAGCGCGCGGCCGCCCTCGCAAAAGCCCGCCAGACACTGCACCCGCGAACCGTGAAGCGCCGCCTGCGGCGACGGCGGATTCCCGGCGTGGTCGACCGTCACGACCTGCCGCTGACCGAACGTTACGTGGAACAGGTCCGCTCGAGCGGTGCGGTCATCCGCGTGCGCAGCCGCTGGCTCAATGCCGTCAGCGTGCTGGCGTCGGGCACCCAGATTGCGGCCCTCGCCGAGTCGCCCAGCGTGCGGCTGATCGAGCCGGTGCGCCGCGGGCGGCCGCTGGAGGCCGTGCCGATCACGCACCCTGAACCCACGCCGGCCCGGCAGATGCAGGGTACCGGAACCGGCAGCTTCTACGGCCTTGCCGAAGACCAGCTTGATCAGATCGGTATTATCGACATGCATGACGCCGGGTTTACCGGCAGCAGCGTGGTCATCGGGGTCCTGGACACCGGGTTCGAGCGCAGCCACGAGGCCTACAATGCGCCCGGTCATCCGCTGGCGGTGCTCGATGAATGGGATTTTCTCGAAAACGACGGCAACACCGCCATCGAAGCCGGCGACGATCCCGACCAGCATGTTCACGGAACGCTGGTGCTCAGCGCGATCGCCGCGTACAAGCCCAACGTCCTGGTCGGCGGGGCCTACAATGCCTCCTTCATCCTGGTCAAGACCGAGGACGTCACCGACGAATACCCCATGGAAGAGGACTTCTATGTCGCCGGACTGGAGTTCCTCGAAGCCGGCGGTGCCGATGTAGCGACCTCTTCACTCGGCTACATCGAGTGGTACACCTGGTTCGATCTCGATGGATTGACCGCGGTGACCACCCTGGCGGTCAACATCGCCACGGATAATGGCATGGCCTGCTGCACCGCGGCCGGCAACGGCGGCATCGATCAGGATCTGCCCTCGCTGATCGCCCCGGCCGATGCCTTCGATGTGGTCACCTGTGGAGCGGTCGACGACGCGGGCTTTACCGCCGATTTCAGCGCCAACGGCCCGACGGCCGACGGCCGGGTCAAGCCGGAAGTGCTGGCCCGCGGCGTCGCGACCATGACCGTGGACGCCAACGACCCCACGGAGTACAGCAGCGCCAACGGAACCTCGCTGTCCACACCGCTGATCGCCGCCGGCGTCGCCTTGTTGCTCGACGCCCACCCCACCTGGACCGTCGAGCAGGTCCGCACGGCGCTGTTCCAAACCGCCGACTACTACCAAGCCAATGGGATGCCAGATCCGGAGTTCCGCCGCGGCTACGGGATCATCAACGTGTTCGCCGCCGCGCAAGTGTCTTTCTGTGAAGCCGACCTCAGCGACGACGGCACCGTGGACGCCGCCGACCTCGCCCAACTGCTGGGCGCCTGGGGATCCAACCCCGGCCACCCGGCCGATCTGACCGGCGACGGCAGCGTCGACGCCGCCGACCTGGCCTTACTGCTGGGTGCCTGGGGAAGCTGCTCCTGAGTCAAAACCGCCATGCCGGCAACCCCGCGCCCTCTCGCTCGCAGGGCTGCTCCCAATCGCATCGAGTCAAACCGCCGGAGGCTCGCCCAGCGCTACGGCCCCCACCCTGTCAGGGCTCAACCGCGTCCGATTGGGAGCTGATCTGCAATCTGCTGAATCGCCTGGAACATGGCAACGGCTGACCGGACAATTCCGTCCTGGTCAATCGCGGACAGCGCGGTTCCGTTCATCCGCTCCTTGAACGCCTGCCAATAAGGCCGCTGGCGATCCCCGTAGGGGTCAAAATAGGACAGCCCCCTGTTCGAATCGAGGCCATAGGCCTGGGCCAAGGCCTTTGCGGTATACTTCGCCCCGTTCGTGCTGCCCTCGAGCACGTACAGGTAGCCCAGCAGGTGTGCCGGATTGCCGGTCGACCTGGCTTCGATCTGCTCGATCAATCCGGCCGCCCCAGGCGTTAGCGTCACCTCACCCAATGAAGCGTTCAGATGCCCGAGATCGGCCATCAAGAAGGGCAGCTTGTACTCATGACCCAGCACCACTGCGGCGATGGCGGCGTGATCCCGGTTCTGAATCAATGCCGTCTCCAACTTCCAATGGATCCGGTAGAGCTGCATCAGAAATTCGACGAAGGTCCCCAGCGGCAGTTCCCCCTTGGCCAGAGCTTGCTGGAAGGGATGCCGCTCGGTTGCAACGTGCAGCTCGGCGGTCTCGGATCGGAGCCGGTCCATGATCGAATCGTGAGTCCCCACTGAAGTTGTCATCTGATCCTCCTTCATGTGCAGCCTCGAAAAGCGAGGGCAAAATAGCCAATCACCAGCCACAAGACTCCCTTCAGGAAGAACATGGCAAAGGCTGCAAGACCTAACCGCTTAATCATCTTGGACATACGAACCTCTGGAGCGGCCCGCTATTATTGAGACTGGGTCTCATTTGCGTGGGATTGTACCGAATCCAATCCGGTTCGCAAGAGGTCACCAGCCATTCTGGTAGAGGGCCCGCCGGGGGGACATGCAGCGGCGCATGGGTAGGAGCGCATCCCCTTGCGCTGTCGAGTACTTTAGACTTATTCGACAGGCAGGGTCTTGGCGGCGCGCCACAGGTCTGCGGCGTGCGTGTCGGTGGGGTCGAGGGCGACGGCCTGTTGCAGATGGGCAACCGCGGTGGTCGGATCACCGCCCAGCAAGGCCATGTAACCGACCAGGAACTGCAGTTCCGCGCTGCTGGGGTATTGGTTGGCGACCTGACTCAGTTTTTGGAACTGCTCGTCGAAATCCGCCGAGCGGCCATAGAGGCCGTAGACTTCAGGCAGCGCCTGGATCCAATCCGGACGGTGGTCCAACCCGCGTCGAATGGCCAACAGTGCATCCCAGTAATGGCCCACGGCCAGCAGGGCCTGACCGAAGCACAAGTGGGCCAACCCGTCCTGTGGATGATCGAGAACAACTTGGCGGAAGGCTGCGACGGCCGATTCGTAGTCCCCTTGTTGGAAGGCTTGGGCGCCCGCAGACAATACCGGCACCTCGGGCCATTCGGGCTGGACAACGACCACCTGGGCGTCATCCCACAGGTAGGGGTAGCCGTAGCAATCCGGCGGCAAGGCATACCACCGCACGAAGCCTTTGCGGTAGCCCAGCCCCGAATAATACGGGTACCGGCGGTAGGATCGGGCATCGAACCGGCGATGATGATGATGACCCCGGCGGAGATGGCGGTGGGCATGGAAGCCGCTGAACGGCCGCTCCCAGCCGTGTGGCGAGTGGCGGTGCCGCAAAGTCGGCCGGCTGGGCGGTCTCCGGCCGCGGGGCGAACCGCGCCGCTGAGCGTCCGCCGGCGCGGCGGTCACCGCCAGTACCAAAGCCACCAGGGTCAGGACCCCAGCCAAACGCCTGTGAAAAAAAGCGCCCCGGCGCAGCCGCGAGGGGTGCAGGACGGACGGGGGAGGATTTGTCTTCCACTGTTGTGGTTGGTAGGGAGTACAGTGTGCCAAATGCCAATCCCCCATCCGATCTTACCCGAGGCTACCGGCAGTAATGCCGTATACCTTATTATTCACCCGCGCAACCTGGGTGTGCTACAAAAATCCGGCGACCCGGGCCCGGGCCGCGAGCATGCCCCGCAGCAACTCGGGACGCGTGCTGCGAGCGCCTGAGCCCAGTACACATTCAATTGTAGCAGCGTGGGACAGGGGCGCCGGCGTCCGCTGCCTCTGGTCGCAGCCGATTCCCGCCGGCCGGGGTGCCCCGCAGCCATCTGGATGCGCTCAATCGCACTGGACGGGTTCCTCAATCGCCCCGCGGGCCTGCCCCCCCAGGACCGGCCGGTCGGATGAGGCGCCCTGACCCGGGGACCAGGAACCACCGGTGGGCAACAAGCGCGGCACCCCGCCTGAGTTCATGCAAAATGGTACCACGACAAGTAACAAATGGTGGTACCATTTTACTAAAACGGTACCATCAAATGGATCAAACGGTGGTACCATTTACTATAAATGGAGATACCATTTGGTAATAATGGTGGTACCATTTTTTCTGAAATACCCTGGGCTTGGGGTTCGGGCCCTGGGGGAGGGCGGTACCGGCCCTCCTGGATTCACTCAGCCGGGCGGCGCCATTGGGCCGAGTCGCTGGCCAGCCTCCCAAAGGTTAGGCACGACAGGCCTGGATTCATGGAAAAGGCGTCTGGCCCGGTTGGGCCAGCCTGTGCTATGCTGCACCTTCTGAATCCGGTCGCGAATTCAAATCGAGCTGCCTGATGCTCGTTGCCACACCTACGGGTAACACGTCACGCAAGCACCGAACGGCGGTGATCGCTGACTCCCCGCCGGGGCCGCACGCCTGCTGCCAGCCACCGATCCCCCAAGTCCCCTGTCGCCGAGGAGGAGAATGAGGGAGCAAATCAAGCGCCTGAGCCTCGCCGGATGGTCCTGTGCTGCGGTCTGCCTGCTGCTGCCAGCCGAATGGCCGGCAGGTGCGGCCGCGATTGTTCCCGGGCCATCGATGCCCCGGCACCTCATCCCGGACCAGGCAGCAGGGCCGATTCCATCTGGCGATTTCAGCGTTCTCGAGCCACCCTCCGCAGCGCTCGCGTCGAGCGCAGCAGCCGATACCTGGCCTGTTGGGACCGATAAGTCTCCGAGCCCAGGACATCCGCACCCCGCCGGCATTCCTGAATGCCCCGCAGATTTCAACGGTGACGGCGATGTTGATGCGAGTGATCTGGCCCAGTTTCTGGGGAACTGGGGCGTTTGTGTGAATTGTAATCTCTGCCCATGGGATCTTACTGGCGACTGCGTGGTCAACCCCGCCGATCTCGCCGTGCTCCTGGCGGCTTTCATTTGCTGCGACCCCTGTGCGCCGGGTTGCCCGAACCACTGTAACACCGAGATCTGCCCGATCGACTGCACCGACGACGAATGCCCCTACTTCTGCGATCCCAGGTTGTGCCGGCTGAACACCTGTCTGGAGGCGTGTGGCGGCGTTCCCTGCCAATGTGAACCCTGTGGTTGCGATTCGATGTGCTGTGATGACCCGTGCTGTGGGGACCCGGACTGCCCCTACGATGACGACCCCTTCGATCACAGCGCCGTCGGCAATATCCACCTGCAGGTCCCGATCCTGAAGCGCATCGCCGCCCGGGATGCCGGCCTGCGGCTGCACTTCGAGTACAATTCCATTCACCATATCCGCGACAGCGGCTACGGCTACGGCTGGACGCACAATCACAACCTCTACGCGGAAGAAATGCCCCTGGACGGGGGCATCGGCCTGCAGGTGGTGGTGTACGACAGCAGCGGCCGCCGCAACGCCTACCTCCGCCTTCCGGACGGCAGCTTTGTCACACCACCCGGCCGGCAGGGCACGCTGGAGTGGGTCCAAGACCACTACGAGCTCAATTTCTGGAGCGGCAACCGCTGGGTCTTCTCGCCGACGGCCGGGGCGGGCGGACGGTTCTACGTCGAGCAGGTCCTCTCCCGCGAAGGCCGCCAGACCAGCCTGGAATACAACGGCCTTGGTGGGCGCCTGAGCCGCATCACCGACCCCTGGGGTGCGGTGGTCGCCCTGGGCTACGTTCAGGATGGCTCCAACCTGACCCTCACCATCACCCACCCGGACAGTGCGCAGACCACCATCGTCTATGAGGACGATCTGCTGACGAGCGTCACCGACCCGGAAGGACACGTCCGAAGTTTCCAATACGATGAGCTTGCGGATCGGATCAGCAAGGACACCCGCAAGAATGGCACGTGGTTCACGTTCGTATTCGATTTCGGTCTGCGCGAAACCTGGGACTCGGCAGGCAACCTGGTCCGCCGGATCACAGCGGCCAATTTTCCGGACACGTTTGGTCATGGCTTCGATCCCGGCCCCGGCATGATCGTGGACGGTGACGGCCGCACTTGGCCGTTCGAGCGTGATGCCAAGGGGCGCATCATCAGCCAATCAACGCCCCTCGTGGAGGATCTGCCCGCGCTGACGGTCTACGGGCCCGACGGCACGCCCGACGCCGACTACGTCGTGCAGCGCATCGACCCCCTGGGCTTCAGCGAGTCCTTCGAGCACGACGCCTACGGCAATCTCACCCGCGAGTTCGACAAGGAGGGCAACCAGACGGTTCGCGAGTTCAACGACCCCAACTGGCCGAAGGCCCTCACGCGGCTGATCGAGCCCGATCAGGATGAATGGGCATACACCTACGACCCGCTCAAGGGCCATCGCCTGACCGTCACCGACCCGCAGATCGAGGCGCCCAGCGACCGCATCGTGACCTTCGCCTACAGCTACTTCGACGAGGACCAGGTCCCCGGGCGCCTGGCGCTCCGGACGGTGACCGATCGCAACGGCCATAGCGCCCTCGTGCAATACGATGAGCAAGGTCAGATGATCCGCACCGTGCTGGATCCCGGCGGCCTGGACCTCGTGGTGGAGTTCAGCGAACACGACGCCATGGGCCGGGCGGGCCGGATGATCGAACACCGGGCCCCGGGCGATGCGGTGGTCACGACGTTCGAATACGACGCCATGGGCCGCCGGACGCGTGCCATCGTGGACCCGCAGGGCCTGGAACTGACCACGGTCTATGCGTACGACGGGTCCGGGCACCTGCTCAGCGTCAGCAATCCGCGCCAGGTCGTGACCCAATACGAGTACGATGAACGCAACCGCCTGACCCGGCGGTTCGAGGACTTCGGCGGGGTCGACCAGGCGGTCACTGAATTCGAGTACGATCACCGCAACAACCTCACCCTGCAGCGCGACGCCAATGATCGCGTCACAACCTTCGAGTACAACGATCGCTCACAACTGGTGCTGTCGATCGATGCCGAGGGCTATCGTACGGTGTACGAGCCCGATGCCCGCGGGGATCTGCTGGCCGTCCGCCGGCACCTCGAACCCGGTGAGGGCGGCCCGCAGCAGGCGCTGGCCTTCGCCAACGATGCCCTCGGGCGGCGGATTTCGAGGACCGCGGCCCCCGGCGAGTTGGACCTGGTGAGCCTGACCGAGTACACCCACGCCGGCGATTCGGCACAACTCGACCCCGCCACGCCCGGCAGCCCCTTGCCGCACAAAATCACCGATCCCCGGGGCGGGGTGCTGTATCTGCACTATGACGCCCGCGATCGCATCATCAAGAGCGTGCGGAAGCATGGGGACACCGCGGACAACGGCGGCGACGCCGACGACGCGGTGTTGACTTTCGAGTACGACGCCATGGGCAACCGCACCGCGGTGGTCAACCCGGCGGGCGAACGGCAGGAATGGGCCTACGATGCCGCCGACCGCGTGACCCAGCGCACGGTCGACCCGGGTCACTTCAACATCCAGACCGCGTTCGAGTACGACGGCACCGACAATCTCGCCAGCGCCATCCTGCCCAACGGCCAGGAGGTGGCCTTCGGATACGATTCGGCCAATCGCTTGGCGACCGCCAGCGACGCGCTCGGCTTGATCGTGGACTACGAGTACGACGCCGGCGGTAACGTCACCCGCCGCTCCGATGCCCTGGCAGACCACGTCTGGCAGTTTGCGTTTGACCGCCTGGACCGCCTGACCCAGGTTTACGACCCGGTCATCGAGCAGCCCGACGACCGCTTCACCTTGTACGACTACGACGCCGTGGGCAACCGCACGATGAGGGTCAACCGCAACGGCGTCAAGACCCGGTACGTCCATGACGACCTCGATCGTCTGACGTCGACGATTGCGGACTTCCTGGGCAGCGACCCCGCAACGGCCAACCACACCACATCGTACACCTACGACGGTGCCGGCGGCCTGCGCACCCTGGCGGATCACGACGGCAACACCACGACGTACACCTACGATCCGGCCGGCCGGGTCACGCATGTGGCCTATCCGGACAATGACGCCGGCGCGGCCGGCGAGGTCACGCTGGGATACGATGCCGCCGGCAATCTCAGCAGCCGGCTCGACCAGCAGGGGATCCTGGCCACCTACGTCATCAACGACCTCGGTCGGATGACCCAACGGCTGTACTCCACCGGGCGCTCAGAGACGTTCGAATACGACCGGGTCGGCCGCCTGGTTTCGGCGGTGAACACCGTCGCCACGCGGTCCTTCGAGTACGACACGGCCGGCCGGCTGTGCAGCAGCCATCTGGCGATCGCCGGATACACGCCGGCGCTGTTGACCACCACCTACGACTACGTGATCAGCCCGGCAGTAACCGAGCGGCGGATCACCTATCCTGGCGGGCGCGTGGTCAGCGAGTCGTTCGACGCCCGCCTGCGCCTCGTCGGGGTCGCGACCGCCGGTTCGGGCCCGCTGGCGGAATGGACCTACGACGGGGTCAACCGCCGCGAGTCTGCCGCCCTGGCGAACGGCATCGCCAGCACCTTTGAGTACGACCTCAACGACCGCCTCACGCGCATCCAGCACGCCAGGGACGCCGAGGATCTGGTGCACGTAGCGTACGGCTGGGATCCCATGAACCCGTCCTTCAGGCGCGACCAGGTCGACGGCGACCGCAGCGAGCTGTATACCCACGACGCCCTGGACCGGCTGGTCGGTTTCGCCCGCGGGTCCTTGAACGCCGAAGGTACCGCGATCACGCTGCCGACGGCCGCACCGTACTTGATGCAGTCCAGGGACTGGACCCTGGATCGCCGCGGCAACTGGGCCACGACCACGTCGGTCCAGGACGGCCTGCCGCTGACCGAGACCCGCCTGTCCAACAGTGTCAACGAGATCACGCAGCAGATCGCGGGCGGCAACCCGCCGGTCGGCCCCACGTACGACAACACCGGCAGCCTGCTCAGTGACGGCCAGCGGGACTGCGCCTACGATGAGGAGCGCCGCCTGATCAGCGTGGTGCAATCGGGCAGCAGCGCCCCCCTCCTGGATGTCGCCTACGACGCCCTGGGCCACCGGGTGTCCTCGCGCACGCTGGGGACCGAGGTCCGGGTCCACGTTCACGGCGCCGGGGATACCTTGCTGGAGGAGTACGACCAGGCCGGCGTGCTCCAGCGGCAGTTCATCTACGGCGCGGACGCCCGGGAGCCCGTGGCCATGATCGACCGCACCGCGGCCGGGGTCCAACCGCCCGGAGCGGATGAAGTCTTCTTCTACCTCCAGGACCTTCGCCGCAGCGTGGTGGCCTTGACGGATGAACAGGGCGACATCGTCGAGCGCTACGCGTACGAGCCCTACGGGTCCACGCACATCACGCTGCCCGGTGTGTCCGAGCCGCTCCTGGAATCCACCGTCGGCAACCCGCTGATGTGGACGGCCCAGCGCTACGACGCCGCCGCTCGGCTGTACCACTTCCACTTCCGCAGTTACAGCCCGGATCACGGTCGCTGGCTGCAACGCGACCCCATCGGCTACGCCGGCGGCAGCGTCTCGCTCTACGAGTACGTCGGCTCCTCCGCCATCGGATCATACGATCCGCTGGGACTGTCGCCGGACAACTCGGTCGACCAGGGCGGCGGTGGCGGCGGCAGTGGTGGCGGCGGCGGTGGCGGAAGCCCAGGTGGCGGCACCGTGGGCAACCCGGATGACGGCGACCATGGCGACGACGGCGGTGAGGACGGTGACGACGATGATGATGGGTCGGAGGGCGATGAGGACGGTGAGGAAGGCGAGCCGCAGAGTGTTGCCCAGCAGCTCGAGGATGCCATCGCAGCCATCGAGACGATGATCCAAGAAGAACAGGATAACGGCCTCGGTGCGAACATTGGCCTCATCAACGAACTCATAAACTTGAAAGCGAAACTGGGAATCATGCGGCGGCTCGTCGGCGACAACGCTAACCCTGATGACGCCGGCGGCTCCGCTGCGTACGACCGGATTGAGGAACTCCAGCGGGCCCTGCGCCGCATCCACTCCGGGGCGGGGGTGGCGCTCATTGTCGGAGACGTGGTCATCGCCATCGGCGGCGTGGCCATCGGCATCTTCATCCCGGGGCCTGACGAGCTGTTGGTCATTGGCTCGATGATGAAGGCGGTGCGCGGGGCCCGGCTGGGCACGGTTCCGCTCAAGGTGCTCAAACGCTACTGTTTTGTCGCCGGGACGCTCGTGGTCCTGGCGGACGGCACGCCGGTGCCCATCGAGCAGATCGCGGTCGGCGATGCCGTGCAGTGCGCCCCCGACCCGGAGCATGACGCGGCCGCCGCGTCGTGTGTGGTCACCCGGCAGATCCGTCGCACCACGCGGGCCGTGGTCGACCTGGTCATTGTCTCTGCGGACGGCACCCTGGACCGCGTGACCACCACCGCCGAGCACCCCATTTACGTCCCGGGACTCGGCCGCTACGTCCCTGCCCTCGAGGTCCAGCGCACGCCGGAGATCCAATGGAGCGACGGGTCGGCCGCCTTCGTGCGGTCGGTGACCTACCGCCACGAGACGGTACCGGTCTACAACCTGGAGGTCGACAGCGCCCATAATTACTTCGTCCACCTCCCCGCCGCCGCCACCCGCCTGCTGGTGCACAACGGAGACTGCGGCAAAGTCTCCTACCGCCAGTTCATGCGGCGAGGGGCAG
>CAZUGO010000069.1:0-28749 GCA_964619935.1 uncultured Planctomycetales bacterium
GGCGTCAGTGGAGTGAGCGCGGGGCGCTGGCCATGAGCGGGCTCATCGGCCAACGGCTGAACCGAACCTGGGAGACCTTCTGGGTGACCCGCCCGATCCATCGAGCGGCATAATCGCCCCCTTTTTTGGGATGCACCCCGAAGGCGGCGCGCCGCGGCAGGCTCCGTGATAAGCGCTGTGCGGCATGCTAGACTGCGGGTTCCGGCGACAGCGATGCTCACGCCAAGCCCGCTCGAGCCGGCCCTATTCCTGGAGGGCTCCTAATGTTGGCAGAACGACCCCGGCGGGCTCTAGCGGTCTCTTTGTGCGTCACGTGGGGATTGTCGTGGGGCGGGTTGGAGGTCGGCACCGCCCTGGCCGAGCCGGTCGGCGTCAAGACGGTGATCGTCACCGAGAAGCCCGGTGATCCGGCGTTCGCCTGCAACGATCTCGATCTGACCACCTGCCAGGTGTTGGTCGAGTTTGATGAACCGGAAGACAACCTGCTGAACGTGGCTTTCACCCACATCTGTGCTTCGGTTGACAACGATAGCCTCTTCCAGGTGCCGGCGGCCATCGGCGGCTCGAACACCGCCCCGCTGGATATCCTGGTGGACGCCTTTCCGGACCTGTTGTGCGACAGCTTCGTGACCATCGGGCTGACCAGCGTCGCCTCCGGCCAGAACGACTGCACCACGCTGGATCCGGACTTCGACGCCGCTGGCTTCAACTCCGCAAACCCGTTGACCGGCGGCTGGTACTGCAGCGTACCGCCCAGCGGACAGGGCCTGGCCGGGAACTACACCGACAACCGCGTCCTCATCGGCCAATTTTCGGCGCCATTCCTGTGCAACGTCAGCGGATTCGTCACGGTATTCTACAACGACGGCACCACGCCGTTCGAAGCGGCGTTTCAATGTGACCTGTGCCCCTGGGCCTGCGCTGACGATGCCGCGTTGTGCGACGACGACAACCATTGCACCTTCGATTCCTGCGCCAGCCCGCGCCACGATTGCTTCGGCTGCAACCACCACAGCATTGACCTGGACGGCAACCAGAAGATTGATGCCGGCGACCTGTCCATCCTGTTGGGCGGCTGGGGTCCCGGCTCCGCCAGGCCGGCCGACTACAACAGCGACGGCGCGGTCAATGCCTTCGATCTGGGACTGCTGCTTGGAAACTGGGGCGCCTGCAGGTAGCCTGGCCTTGCCCATCCCCCCGCCGGCGATTGCTGACCTGCGGAACCCGCCTCAGAGCGCCTGCAGGTCGAACGGTGCGGCCGTGGTCACCCGAACGGAAAACCGGCGGCGCGGATCGCCGCCGTGGTCAATCTGGAACTGGTCGCCGCCGAGCCATTCTGAGAAGAAGGCTTCCAGTTCGGGGCGGCAGGCCCGCAGGGTATCCGGAGTGTTGGGTGCCAGCGCCCGATCGTTGACGGCCAGTTCCAGCTCCCGGCGGCCGAAGCGCAATCCAGCGCTGCCGAAGTGGTCTTCCAGCAGGTGGGCGGCAAGGCCCGCTTGGCGCACCGCCTGGCCCAGGCGGTCGCGGTTGCTGCCGTCCAGCGCGGCCTTGCGACTGTACAGCAGACCGCAACGGCCGCCGGTGTGGTCCATGCTGTAATTGGCGTGGTGGGCGATCAGCATGACTCCCGGTCCGGCGGGTACGTGTCGATAGTCGGCCACGTCGATCAGCAGCTCGTCCAGCACCTGGTCACGAATCCACTGGTGGAAGACCTCGATGAACCGGGCCGGGTCGACCGGCAGGTTGCCTTCCACAAACAGCTTGACGTTGAGATGCTGCAATTCCATGGGTGTCTGCGGGCCGCGGATCAGGAGGCCTCGTCGGCCTCGTCGGTCTCGGCGGCCCCTTCGCCGCGCATGCGGTTGTAGCAGTTGTGCACCGCCTCGATGAACAGTTGGGCTTCTTCGATGACGTGGTGGGCCGACTCCGCGTTGAACGGGCTGCCGGCCTTGTCGTGGGCCTCGAACAAGTAGTGGGCGAACTTGCCGCCGGCAAATGGATCGTAGAACAATTCGGTGTCGTAGTAGCGCTCCCGGAACTCTTCGACCACCTCGCCGGGATCGCTGGAGATGTCGTCGTACTGGAGCTGCACCAGGGCCTTGGCGGACTTGATCATGGCCGCATAAGCCTGGGCGCCGGCCTGCTGGGCGTTGCCGGCATCCAGCAGGATCTGGGCCTCGAAGACCATCCGCTCGGCCGCGGTCATGGCGAACTCGAACGCCGACACCACCTCGCCGGCGCATTCACCCTTGCCGATGTCGCCGGTGCTGTACTCGCGGGCGTCGGCCCAGTCGGTGTAGAACGACGGGTCGGCTTCATGGTCCGGCGGGTTCTGGGTCAGGTCATCGAGCACTTGCCGAATCTGGGCCTTGCCGATGCGCTGCACGAAGCGGCTGAAGCGCTCGTCCTTCTGCCGCATCCGCAGATAAAAGTCCGCGATGCGGTCCACGGCGTCGGGGATGCGCTTGGAGGGAATGGCCACGATGGGCAACCCGTAGGATCCGCCGTTTTCTTCCCACTGCCCTCCGAGCACCACCTGGAAGTGCGGCACCTGGTATCCTTTGATGTTGCGGTTCACACCGTAGAACCCGATGTCGGCGACATGATGCTGGCCGCAACTGTTGAAGCAACCGCTGATCTTGATGTGCAGATCCTGGACCGCCTGGTCCAATTGAAAACTGCGCTCGGCCAGGCGGGTCCGCAGTTCGGCAGCCAAGCCCCGCGAGGAGGAAATGCCCAGCTTGCAGGTATCGGTTCCCGGGCAGGCCACAATGTCCAGGATGCGGCTGGCCCCCGGGGCGTCCAGCCCGGCCGCCACCAAGGCGGCATAGAGCGCCGGGACGTCGGCCTTGCTGACCCAGCGGATCACGAAATTCTGTTCCACCGTGGTGCGAATCGTGCCGTGGGTGAACTGCCGCACGATGTCGGCCAGATCGCGCAACTGATCGGCGGTGATGTCGCCCAGCGGCAAGGCCACCGTAACGGTGACGTAACCCGCCTGACGCTGTTCGCGAGTATTGGTCTTCAACCAGCGGGCATAGCCCTCGTCGCCGTTGGTCGGCGGCAGTTCGCCGGGCGGCTTGAGCGGCTGCTCGGCGTCCTGGTCGAGCGCCTCCAGGTATTCGGTCCAACGCGGATCGGGCTGCAGTTGCGCCCGCTCCGCGAGCACTTCTTCCTTGAACTTGTCGATGCCCCAGTTCTTGATCAGAAACTTCATGCGGGCCCGGCTGCGGTTCTTCTTCTCGCCGTGGCGTGCGAACACCCGGGCGATCGCCTGGGCCATGGGCAACAGTTCTTCGGGCGGCAGAAATTCGTCGAACACCTTCGCCTGGTGCGGCACCGCGCCCAGCCCACCGCCGACCACAAACCGAAACCCGCGCTGCACCCGGCCGCCGACCTCCCGGGTGACGGCGGTGTAGCCCAGGTCGTGCATGGCGGTCAGCCCGCAAGCGTGCTGGGCGCAGCCGCTGAAGGTCGGCTTGAACTTGCGGCCGAAATTCTGGGCGTCCGGATGGCCGAGCAAGAAACGGGTCAAGGCCCGGGCATACGGTGTGATGTCGAAGGCCTCGTCGGCACACACCCCGGCATACGGGCAGCCGGTGACGTTGCGCACCGAGTTGCCGCAGGCCTCCCGGGTGGTAATGCCGGCGGCGGCCAGACGGCGCATCAGGGTGGTGGCGTCGTCAATGTGCACAAAGTGCAACTGAAAGTCCTGCCGGGTGGTCACGTGGGCGATGCCGTCGGAATACTCCTCCGCCAGTTCGGCCATGACCTCCAGTTGCTCGGCGGTCATGCCACCATACGGGATCTTGATGCGCTGCATGCCCGGGGCGTCCCACAGCGTATTGGGACCCTTGGTGTTCTTGCCCTCGGGATAGGGCAGCCGGCGGGTGCGACGGCCGTCGTGCCGCTGGCCGTTGTCATAGCGTTGCCCGTAGGCCCCGCGGCGCAGGCGGGTCTCGGCGAAGATCTTGTCGTCGACCTTGCCCTGGCGGCGCAGCTCAATTTCCGTCTCGAAGTGGTCGATTTCCTGGGCCAGCGGCCCGGTCAGCCTGCCGATCAAACGCTGTTTCCACAGAGCATTGCTGACTTTCATGGATGTTGCCTCCCGCCCGATCGGCGTGCCGGTAGGGTCGCTCGCTCTTAGTCTAACGAAAGGCCCCTGACAGGGCAATTGGCCGCCGCTGACCGGACGGCCGATGGAATCCCCGGAGTGGATTATGTTATAGTGGAACGCGCCATGAATCACGATCACAGCCGACGCGTCTATGACTCCGTGCTGGGCCTGCTGTCCAACGCGGACAACCCGACCCCCATGGTCCGGCTCAACCGGGTGGTGCCGTATCAGCACACCCGGGTCTACGCCAAGCTCGAATGGTACAATCCGTTCGGCGCCAACAAGGACCGCGTGGCCGAAAACATGATCCGCCAAGCCGAGGAGCTCGGCCAGTTGTCTCCCGGGCGCAAGCTGGTGGAGGCCACCTCCGGCAACACCGGCGTCGGGCTGGCGATGTTGGCCAACGCCAAAGGCTACGGGTTGCGGACGCCGCTGTCGGCGGCCATTCCGCAGGAAAAACGGACCGTGCTGCGCTTCCTGGGCAGCGATGTCGTGGAACTGTCAGACACCTTGTGTCCGGCGCCGGGCGCTCCCGAGGGCGCCATCGCCATCGCGATGAACACCGTCGCGTCCGATCCGACGTTCGTCATGCTCAACCAGTACGCCAACGAGGCCAACCCCGGGGGTCACTACCGCACCACCGGCCCGGAAATCTGGAAGCAGACCGAGGGTTGCGTGACCCACTTTGTCGCCGGCCTGGGCACCTGCGGCACCATCACCGGCACCGGCCGCTTCCTCAAGGAACAACGGCGCGAGATCCAGGTCATCGGCATCTACCCGGAAGAAGGCCACGACATTCCGGGCGTTCGCAGCCTGACCCAACTGCGGCACACCCAGTTCTACTTCCCCGATGAGTACGACCATACCGGCGAGGTCAGCAATCGCGAAGCCTTCGACATGTGCCTGCGGCTGAACCGCGAGGAGAGCATTATTGCCGGCCCCAGTTCGGGCATGGCCCTGGTGGGCGCCTTGCGGCTGGTACCCGACGCGCCCGGCAATGTGGTGGTCATCGTCTTTCCGGACAACGTGTTCAAGTATGCCTCGTCGATTCAGCGGCACTTTCCGGCGATGTGCCCCACGGACAGCAAGGACTCCGAGAACGGCAACGGCCGGCCGGATCCCTTCCTGGCCGACATGATCGAGAACCTCAAGAATCCGTACGACACCATCCGGGTAGGCGACCTGCACCGCCAATTGGAAGAACGAGCCCAGGTGGTGGTGGTCGACGTTCGCCCGCCGGAGCTGTACGCCAAGTCGCGGATCGCCGGCGCGGTCAACATTCCGGACAGCGAGTTGGCCCGGCGTGCCGGCGAACTGCCCCAGGATCGCGACGCGGCCATCGTGATGGTTTGCGGCATCGGCAAATTCTCCAAACCGACCACCCTGTTTCTCAAGTCCATGGGTTATCGCAACGTCCGCAGCCTCAAGGGCGGTTTGAACGAGTGGGACCGCAAGGGCCTGACCCTGGAAACCGACCCGCCGGACACGCTGCGCTGACCGCTGGCGGTCGCGACCCGCGAATGGCGCTTGCGGGCCGCCGATGCCTTTCCTTCACCAGATCCTGCAGGTAAGCTGCCCGCAAGATGCGGCCGCTCCAGCCTGTTGACTTCGCATCGAAGGAGAACTGTCCATGAACCGGATCTTGCTGCTGTGTGCGGGATTGCTGCTGAACTCGGCCTGCCATCTGCCGATGACCGCCGGCGAACGGCCGACGCCGGCCCAAGCGCGGGCCTTCATGGATGCCCTCGAAACGAAACTGCTGGACTTGTGGATCGCCAGCGAGCGGGCCGCGTGGGTCAAGGCCACGTACATCACTGAGGACACCGACAGGATCGCCGCCCGGGCCAACGAAGCCGTCATGGCCCTGGTGTCGGAACAGGCCGATCAGGCCCAGCGCTTCGAGCCGCTCAAGCTGGACGACCCCTTGCGCCGCAAGTTCGACCTGTTGAAGCTGAGCCTCAGCCTGCCGGCCCCTGCAGACCCCGCACACCGGGCCGAGTTGGCCAAGATCGCTTCCAACCTGGAGAGCCTCTACGGTCGCGGCAAGTACTGCCCCGCCGGCGGCGCGTGCCAAACGCTGGGCGACCTGTCCAAGGTCCTGGCCAGCAGTCGCGACCCCAGCCAACTGCGCGACGCCTGGGTCGGCTGGCGCACGGTGGCCCCGCAGATGCGCAGCGAGTACATCCGCTTCGTTGAGCTGGCCAACGCCGGCGCCCGGGAGTTCGGGTTCCAAGACCTGGGCGAACTCTGGAAATCGCGCTACGACATGCCGCCCGACGCCTTCGAGCAGGAACTGACCCGGCTGTGGGACCAAGTCCGGCCGCTCTACGAACAATTGCACTGTTATGTCCGTTCACGGCTGCAGAACCACTACGGCGCGGCGGTGGTGCCGACGGGGGCGCCCATTCCCGCCCACCTTCTCGGCAACATGTGGAGCCAGGAATGGGTCAATATCTTCGACTTGGTGGCCCCCGAGCAGGGCAGTGCCTTCGACCTCAGCGAGATTCTGGAGGCCCGCGGCATGGACGCCCAGGCCATTGTGCGGCAGGCCGAAGCCTTTTTTGTCTCCCTGGGGCTGGATCCGCTGCCCGGGACCTTCTACGAGCGGTCGATGTTCGTCAAGCCCCAGGACCGTGAGGTGGTCTGTCACGCCAGCGCCTGGGATATCGACTGGCAAGACGACCTGCGCATCAAGATGTGCATCGAACCGACCGCCGAAGACTTCACCACCGTGCACCACGAACTGGGACACAATTACTATCAGCGGGCTTACAAGCACCTTTCGCCATTGTTCACCAACAGCGCCAACGACGGCTTCCACGAGGCCCTCGGCGACACCATCGCGCTGTCGGTCACGCCCGCCTACCTGGTCAAGATCGGCTACCTGGACCACGAACCGCCCAGCACCCTCAACCCGCTGATGATGCGCGCCCTGGACAAGATCGCCTTCCTGCCCTTCGGGCTGGTGGTCGACAAGTGGCGCTTTGACGTCTTCTCCGGTAAGGTCAAGCCTGCCACCTACAACGCCCACTGGTGGAAACTGCGCACCCAATACCAGGGCATTGCCCCACCGGTCGCCCGTTCGGAAGCCGATTTTGATCCGGGAGCCAAGTACCACGTCGCCGGCAACGTGCCGTACACCCGTTACTTCCTGGCCACCATCCTGCAATTCCAGTTTCATCGGGCGCTCTGCCGCCTGGCCGGCCACGAAGGCCCCCTGCATACCTGCTCGATCTATGGCAATGCCGAAGTCGGCAAGCGACTCAATGACATGATGAAAATGGGCATGTCCCAGCCCTGGCCCGACGCCCTGGAGGCGCTTACCGGCGAACGTGAGATGGATGCCGGGGCCATCATCGAGTACTTCCAGCCGCTGCTCGACTGGTTCGAGACTCAGAACGACAACGGCACCTGCGGCTGGTAGCCGCAGCGAGACCTACACGCGTGCTCCCCCTGGCAGCACCCTGGGATCTGCCCGTGCGGCGTCGAGCCGCGACCAGGCGGGTGTCGGATCCGCGGTCGCCGGGTGTTCGATGCCAACCCGTACCGCCCCGCCGCGCAATCCGTACCGCGCCGCCGCGCAACCCTTGCGGCGCCAGACCGCAGCCCTTACCGCGCCGGATCACCGGCCATACCGGGTCGAGATGACGGGTGCCTGTGGGGATCGGCCCCCGGGAAGTGTATTCATCGAACGGGTGCCGGTCGGCTGGGCGACCGCTGCAAAGCCCGGCCGTTCCGCTATAATGATCGCCATGGATGTCCAGTTGGTAATGGCGATAATCGGGCCCGATCAGCCGGGGGTCGTCAAGCGCGTGTCCACCGCGGTCTCGAAGCATGGCGGCAACTGGTTGGAAAGCCGAATGGCCCACCTGGCCGGCCAGTTCGCGGGCATCCTGCGCGTAGAAGTCGAAGCCCAGCGGGCCGACGCCCTCATCCGGGCCCTGCAGCACCTGCGTGCGGATGGGTTGACCGTCGTGGTCGAGCGGACCGCTGCGGCCGTCGAGGCTCCGGCAGTGCAGCGCATTCAGTTGCAACTGGCCGGCAGCGATCATCCGGGCATCGTGCACCACATCACTGAGGTCCTGGCCGAGCACTCAGTCAATATCGAAGAGTTGATCACCGAGGTCAGCGGGACGCCAATGAGCGGGACGCCGATGTTTCGAGCCAGCGCCGAACTGCAAGCGCCGGCCACGCTGGAACTGAGTGACCTGCGGGCGGCGCTGGAGGCGGTGGCCGGCGACCTGATGGTCGACATCACCCTCGAACCCGCGGACGACGACTGATCGCGAATCCACCCGGAGCGTAAACGGACACCGCCCCATGCGACTGGAGCACATCGACTGGGACACCTGGGTCCCCACCGAACGCGCCACCTTGCTGTTCGTCATTCGCGATGGACACATTTTGCTCATCCGCAAGAAGCGCGGGCTTGGTGCCGGCAAGATTAACGGCCCCGGGGGTCGATTGGATCCCGGCGAGACGCCGCGGCAGGCCGCCATCCGCGAGGTCCAGGAAGAACTGCGGGTCACGCCGCTGCTGGTGCAGGAGGTCGGCGAGCTGCGTTTCCAGTTTGTCGATGGATTCTCGATCCACGGCACGGTGTTCCGAGCGGCCGACTGCCGCGGCGAACCGCAGGAAACCGAGGAAGCCATCCCGCTGTGGACCCCGTTGGACGCCATTCCCTTTGATGAAATGTGGGATGACGATCGTTTTTGGCTGCCGCTGATGTTGCAGGGGCTCTATGTCGTCGGCCGGTTTGTGTTCGACGGCGACCGCCTGCTGGACCACCACATCGCGACCCGCAGCCCGGCCGGCGATCCACCGGCCTGACTCCGCGCACGCCGTCGCACCTGCGGTCGGCCGAGCACCGGCATCGTGACCGTCCCCGGCGGGCGGTCATCCAAGCCCACCAGCGACCCGCCCGCTCGAACCTGGCCGACCTCACAATCCCCCACACATGTAGCTGAAGGCCAGCCGTCGCTTCAAAGCTCTTGCATCTCTATAGGCGCATTGAGTTTACACCAGGAATAAAAAAATGGGCACCCCCGTGGTCACAAAGAAGGTCACGGGAGCGCCCGGAAGGACGGTCGGAGGAGCAGCGGAAGCGAACCGTGCTCCACAGTAGGAAATCGTAGGCCGAGGCGATTTGTTCCGGGAATTCTCGGGGAAAAGAGCGACAATCCCACTCTTGTTCGATCGTCTTTCCCGCTGGCCGGGCCTCCAGCCGCTTGACGCCTGGCGGCGATCGCCCAGGAATGCTCAGGTGAGCCCAACAGCAGGTCATCGAGTTCCGCCCGGCGCCCCGGCTCGGACCGACCGCCAGCGACCGCCAACGCGAGTCCGCTGGTGGTTTGTGCGCGGGCTCGGAGCGATTTACGCCATTGCCTTCGGCTCGTTGGCGGTTCAATTGCCGGGTCTGGCGGGCAGTTCGGGAATCGCCCCGGCGCGTGAGTTCCTGTGGAGCGTCCAGGAGCGGCTGGGAACGGCGGCCTACTACCGCGTTCCCACCCTGTTCTGGCTCAATGACAGCGACGCGTTCCTGCAGGGGCTCTGCCTGGGCGGGGTTGTCCTGGCCGCGGGCGTGGTGCTGCGGGTGTGTCCGGGGCTGCTGTTGCTGTTGCTGTGGCTATTCTACCTGTCGCTCAGCAGCGTGATCACGCCGTTCATGAACTTCCAGTGGGACACCCTGCTGCTGGAAACCGGCTTCTTGAGCTTGTTTTTTGCCTCCTGGCGACCCTTGCCCCGGCTGGCCCGTGACGGTCCACCCTCGCGGCTGGCGCTATGGGGGCTGCGACTGCTGTTGTTCAAGCTGATGTTCGAATCCGGGGTGGTCAAGCTGCTGAGCCACGACCTGCATTGGCGTGACCTGACCGCCCTGACGTATCACTACCAGACCCAACCACTGCCCACCATCCTGGCGTGGTATGCCCATCAGCTCCCGGCATGGCTGCAGCGCGGTTGTGTGGGGGTCATGTTCGTCGTCGAGCTGGCCTTGCCGTTTGGCATGTTCTGCGGTCGGCGGGGCCGTCGCATGGCCTTCGGCGGGCTGATGCTGTTGCAGATCGCCATCGCGGCCACCGGCAACTACACCTTCTTCAACCTGCTGACCATGCTGTTGTGCCTGACGCTGCTCGATGAGCGCTGCCTGCGCAAGCGGCCCCCCAGGCGGTTGGCCAGCCGGCGATCCGCGGGCCGTGGCCGCCGGCGGTGGCTGACAACGGTGCCGGGCGGCATGCTCCTGGCCGGTTTTGTGGGGGTCAGCCTGCTGCTCTTTCTGGACCGCTGGTCGGTCGCTCCACGACTCAGTGCTCCGCTGCGCTCGTGGCTCGGTTACGTCCAATCATTCCGGACCATCAACAACTACGGCCTGTTTGCCACCATGACCACCCGGCGGCTGGAGATCGACGTTCAAGGCAGCAACGACGGCAAGCACTGGCAGAGCTACGGGTTTCGATACAAGCCCGGAGCCCCGAAGCGCCGACCGCCGTTCGTGGCCCCGCATCAGCCGCGGCTGGACTGGCAGATGTGGTTTGCAGCCCTGGGTTCGTACCCTCGCAATCCATGGCTCGTCAGCTTCGTGGGCCGGCTTCTGGAGGGATCGCCGGCGGTGCTGGACTTGTTGGCCCACAATCCGTTTCCCGAGGCACCGCCACAAGCCGTTCGGGCCCTGGCTTACGAGTATCGGTTCAGTACGCCGGAGGAACGCCGCGTCTCGGGTCAATGGTGGCAGCGCGAACTCGTCGGCACGTACCTGCCTCCGATCAGCCGACGCGCCGGCGGCAGTTCGCCGCGCTTCCGATAATCGGCCCCGTGGCGGGATGGGGGTGGACCGAGAACCGCCCGGCGCCGGTGACATATCATAAACTGCAATCGTGCCCTGCCGGTCGCCACCGGCCACGCGGCCTGCCAACCGCGTCCACGCCGCGCTCGCGGCAACGGAGTACACTTCGTTGTGAACTGCGGACCTCGGACCGAAAAGGGGCACGCGGTGGGCGGGGCCGTGGCTGTGGATAGGCTGGCGCCTGATTCATCCCTCCGCACAAGTGAGGTATCAGCATGTCGGATCTGATTTGCATCCATTGTGGATCCCATGAGGTCGAAACGGGCCACGTTCAGAGCACCGGGTACCTGTACTTTCGCCCCATACAGGCACGATTCTTGACCATGAAGACCGCGGACATTCGGATCCACTCCCGGATGTGCCTGAGCTGCGGTTCGGTGCAACTGGTCGGTGACACCGCCAAAGGGCGCGGGTTGTTGCGGCAAGAGACCCTGAAGTGAACCCTGCCACCCGATTCCAGCCGACCGGCACCCCGCTGGCTCGCCTGGCCGAGTCCAACCACCCGATCGGTTACAATGGCAACACGAGTCCCCGAGGCCGGGGCCGAACATGGGGCGCGGTGTGTGATGCCCACAACCAACGGTCATTGGAGGAACGTTGCCATCGCGGCCGGCAGCGCGGCGCTGGCCTGCTGCATTGGCGGTTGGACCTGCCGCGCCCGATCCCAGACCCCCGTGCCGCCGCGGCCCGTCCCCCCGGAGGCGGCTCATCAGGAACCGCCAGCGCCGGCTGACACGCAAGCGGCACTGATCGAGCGCAGCACCCGGTTCTATGAGCGCACCTGCTACTTCAAGCCCGCTGCTGGACTCGATGATCTGGATGCCTACCAGGCACCGTTGATTTTTCAGGCGCTGTCGGACGACGGCGCTGAGTGCCCGGCCGCGGCCTGCTTCGGGCAGGTCCGCCCCGATGGTACCGTCGACGTGCACCACCCGACGGTCTACTATGGCCGCACGACGCTGCCCCGGGCTGATGGCGATCATCGCCAGGATCTGTTCGTGTGGGTTTACCCGGCCGCGCCCGGATCCACCGCCCTGGCAGTCCAAGGGTTGCGAATCACGTTCTCCATCGAGGGTCTGCCGGCGATCTGGGAGGTCCTGGCAAACGACTCCGCGGCTCGACTGATCTTCGTGGCCCACTTCCTGGAAGCGGCCGCCACCCGCCAATATGGCGTGGTACTGCCGGGGCGACGTTTTGCCGTCGAGCGGCCGGTGCGGGAGCGGCCGGATGTGGTGGTCGCCCGGGTGCTCGACGACAGCCCGGTCCCGTTGGGGCCGATCGTCTACCTGACGCCGAGGCGGGCGGTCAGTACGGTGATTTGCCGGTGCATGTCCTCTCAAGCCGGCGAGTCCACCCGGCCGGTCCCCTACCAATTGCTGCCGCTCCACCGGCTGGAGGTCGATCTGCGGCAGCACCTCAACGCCGCCGGGCGGCTCGACCTGCCCCTCGCGTTTGACGTCGATTCCAGCGAGCAGCCCCAGGCCTTCGAGGAGCGGCTGAGGCTGCCTGATGGCTTCTGAGCCCGCTGCGATCATCGGCCCCGGCAGGGTTGACGGCTGTGAATCGCGGTGCTACTTGTGGTCCGCTGGAGGGCCGGAAGGGGGCGACTTTGCAAGAGTCTGCAATAGAGCGGCCGCCGAAGTCGTCTAAGTCGATAACGACGCCCCGACCACGCTCCTTGGCGGGCCGAGGGCCCGGGACTGCAGATCTCATCGCTGCCGGGACCCGTGCTGCCTGGCACACAGAAAGGTTGATCATGAAACACCCCATACGGATTGCCGTGGTCCTGATGTCGCTGGCCGGGCCGGCCTGGGCCCAGGAAATCGTCCCCAATGACCAGGGGGCCGCCGAAGTGGAGGACCGCAGCGGTCGTCGGGAAGAGCGCCGAGCCCGTCGCCGCGACCGGATGGAACAAGCGGCCACGGCCACCGCCGAGCAGCGCCGCGAAATGCGCATTGACTGGATGGTCGACCGCATGGCTCGCACCTACGAACTGACCGACGAACAGCGCGTCCCGGTGCGTGCCGAACTGACCCAGATCAGCGAAGAGCGCCGGGCCCGGATGGGTACCGATGCCGCCAGGATGGATGAACTCGAGGAGCAGATACGCGACTACCGGATGAAGCGCCGGGAATCGGGTGCGCCGGGCGAGCGTGACCGCCTCCGCGATGATCCGGAGTACCGCACGCTGCGCGAGCAACTGCGCTCCATCCGTGACCAACACCCCTTCGACTGGGATGCCACCGTGCAGCGCGTCGAGAAACTACTGCCGCAGGACCAGGTCGAAGCCGGCCGAGCCCGGCGCAACGAGCGCCGCGAACGGCGCAACGAGCGCATGGCCCGCCGGGCGGAACGGGGGATGAACGGCATCAACGGCCCAGGCCGCACTTGGCGCCAGCGGCCGGTGCTCGACCAGAACGCCGCGATGCCGACCGTCCCGGCCGCCGCCGAATGGGAGCAGTACACCCGCGACTTGATCGCCCGTTACGAATTCGATGCCGGCCAGGTCAATGCCGCGCGCTCGGTGCTGAAAGACGTGAGCACCCGCGGCGAACAGATCGAGCGCAAGATCGCCGAGCAGGCCGCCGCCGGCGGCGCGCGGTCGGAAACCTTGGAAGCCCAGCGCTCCGAACTGTTCCACGAACTGAAGCAGCGGCTCGACAAACTGGTCACCGAGAAGCAGCGCCTCAAGGGCGCCCAGGACTGACCCCCGGGGTCGTGGCATGCCGCCACTGGCCCGCACTGCGCCCAGGCGCCTATTGGCGAACGAAGTGGCCGACTTCGTAGACCGCCCCGAACCATTGCGGACAACTGGGCATCTGCCGGACGCCGACCTCGCAGAGGTGGCGGGCCGCCGCGGCCCGGACCTGGATCTCGGTGCTGAAGTGCAGCTTGCGAATGTCCCAGCCGAGCACCCGGAACATGAACACCATCAGCGGTCGCTCGATCGGCACGCCGTACACCACCTGCCCGCCGGGCTTGAGCACCCGCCGGAGTTCGCGGAACGCCTGGTCCTGCTCCTGGGGCTTGAGATGCTCCAGAATGCTGATCAGCAACACGGTGTCGAAACTGCCGTCGTCGTACGGCATGTTCAGCACATTGCCGTTGGTCAGATTCGCGGCGATGCCCTGTTCGGCATGCAGCCGGGCGACCTCTGCGACGTTGACCTCCAGGTCCAGGCCGTGGATCCGGCGATATAGCCGGCTCAGATTCCAGAAGGTCAGACCGATCCCGAACCCGACCTCCAACACCGCATCGCCGCCGCAGCACTGATCCAGGCACATCTCCACGCGCCGGCGGTACATCTTCCCGAACACCGGCAGGCGGTAGAAGCGCATCAGGGCGACGTTGATCGGATCGCTGCGATTGACCTCGGCCAGCAACTCGGGCGGCAGCAACCGCAGGCGCTGTGGCGCTCGCGGCTGGAGGGCGTCGCGGTCGGTGCCACCCGCCGGGACGGCCGCCGCCGCCGCCGAAGGGCTGGCCTGATGTACATCCACGGTGGCTGGCGCGGATTCCATGGTCCCGGGATACTCCACCGCCGGTCACCTGCGGCACCGCCTGGGCAGTCGAACGACGACCACCCGCGGCCCCGCCGGGCCGGCGCGATTGAGATCAACTCTCTCAGGGAATCGGACCTTGGGACACCAAACTCCAGACCGGGGCTTATCGGACGTGGGCGGGAAGTGCGGCGCGATCGGGAGTCAGCTGCAGAAGCGCCGGGCGGGTGTGAAGCGCTGGTCGGTGGTGGTGTCGTTCAGGGCCTGCAGATAACGACCGATCACGCCGTGGCCGATGGATCGGGCCCACGCCAGCAGGCCCTTCGGGTAGTTCGTGCCCAGCCTCATGGCGACGTCGATATCCTCGGCGCTGGCCACCCCCTGCTCCTCGGCCAAGGCTGCTTCGTTCATCAAGGACAGCAGCACCCGGGACATCACGCAGCCGGATTCCGGATCGACCTGCCAGCCGGCGGCCTGGCGCAATTCGTCCCAGGCTCGGCGCAGATCGGCCGACAGCACCAGGGGTTCGACATCCAGCCGGTAACTGATCTCGGGGCGCTTCTGCTGGTAGCTGTAGAACCCGATCCCGGACTTGCGGCCGAGCCGCCCGCGCTCCACCAGCCGGGCCTGGATCTCCGACGGTTTCAGCCGGGCCGGTTTGCCCAACTGCTCATACACGCTGCAGCTCACCGCGTAGTTGATGTCGATGCCCACCAGATCCATCAGCTCGAACGGGCCCATCTTGAATCCCAGGATCTCGCACATCAGCAGGTCGACGCCGTCGCAGGTGGCCAACTTCTCGTCGACGATCCGCAGCGATTCCAGATAATACGGTCGGGCCACCCGGTTGACGATGAAGCCCGGACTGTCATTGACCCGCACCACCGGCTTGCCCCAGCCCTCGGCCAGGTCCACCGCCGACGCCAGCACCTGGAGATCGGTGTGCTTTCCGGCAATGACCTCGACCAGCGGCATGACCGGCGCCGGGTTGAAGAAGTGCATGCCGCACACCCGGGCGGGAATCTCCAGGGCTGCTCCCAGGCGCGTAATCGACAGCGACGAGGTGTTGCTGGCGAAGACGGTCTCGGATCGCACCACATCGCGGATCGGCGCCAACGCAGCGACCTTGGCATCCAGATCCTCCACGATGGCCTCGATCACGAAGCCGACGTCGGCCAGATCTCGCACACTCTGGGCCGGCAGCAGTTGTTTGGCTGCGGCCGCCGCTTCGTCCTCGGTCATGCGGTGCTTCTTCACCAGACGGTCAAACTGGGCAGTGATCCGTTCGATGGCCGAGGGCACCGCCGCCGGGTTCACGTCCAGCAGGTGCACGGTGCATCCGTTGGCCGCCGCCAACTGGGCGATCCCCGAGCCCATGGTCCCCGCCCCGATGATGCCAATCTGCTCCATCAGCCGTGTTGCTCCTCAGACCGCGCCGCCGGATCTGCCGACCTTGCTTGGGCTCAGCCGCATTCGCCGGACCGCACTTCAATCCGCTTCCTCAGCCGGCTCCAGTTTGCCTTCATGCATCCAGGAACGCAACAGCGGGGACATCGCAAAGCAGATCAACGACGAAATCACGGCGGCGATGGCGATCTTGCCGAAGACGCCGCCATAAACGTGCACCGTCTCACTGGGAACCGGCACCGCGCCGGCCCCGCCCTCGCCGCCGTGCGACACGTCGGTAAACTGGGCAATGATGGCGGCCAAGTACTGTGAGAACGCCGTCGCCAAGAACCAGTTGCCCATGGTGGTGCTGACCAGTTGGGCCGGCGACAACTTGGTAATCATCGACAGCCCCACCGGAGACAGGCACAATTCACCCGTGGTGTGCAGCAGGTAGCCGACAAACAGCCAGGCCAACGCCACCATCCCGCGCTCATTCGCGGTTTGCGCCCCATACCAGAAGGCCGCGAAGCCCAGCCCCAACTGCAACAGGCCGAACGAGAACTTGATGGGCGTGCTCGGTTCCCAGCCGCGCTTGTCGAGAAACGCCCACAAGGTGGTGAACACCAGCCCGAATATCAGGATGTAGATCGGATTGACCGCCTGGAAGGTGCTGGGTGGAATCTCATTCAGGCGACCGGCCACACCCATCCCCACGTTGTCCGCGGCCACTTGCCAGTCGATCTCGAAGTAGGGCTCCTTTCCGTGGGCATCGCGCAACGCGGTCAGACCGTCCAGGGTGAACAGGGTGTCCCCGTTGTGGTAGCCCAATTGCTCCTGGGTGGGCTGCAGCCGCAGGGTGCTGCCGATGTCCGCGGCGGTGATGGAGCGCAGCTCAAAGACTCGGTCCACATTGCGGTCGGTGAAGTTGTTCAGCGAGCTGCCGGCCTGTTCGAAGAACGCCCAGAACAGCATCGAGAAAAACGTCAGAATCAAGACCACGAACATCCGCTCGCGGGCGATCTTCTGCAACCGGAAGGTCGCAAAGCCCAGGTAGAACAGCGCGATCACGCCGGACAGGAACAGCACCATGCCCGCTGGACGGCTGACCTGATTCAGCACCACGGCCAGGCTCCGCACCATGGGACTAGTGCTGGCTTTCATGTCCATGACCATCGAGGCGGGCACCAGCGAGATGGGCTGCTGATCGGACCTCAGCGGAGCAAAACCAGACACGAATAGGATGAAGATGGGGATGAACAGGATCGTGCACAGATACACGATCCACTCCGCCGACAGCGGGCCCAGGCGCGGCCGCTGGAGCCGTTCGCGGTCGGGCGGGGCACCGGCTTCTCGTGGCAACCCGCCGCGCTGCAAGGCCACCACGGCGATGACTCCGGCCACCAGCAGGGCAACGCCCACGAAGATATTGATGGCGATGGAGAAGGGATTGTTCGGAACATAGACGAACAATCCGCAAGCCGCCGCCAGGGCGCCCCCCGAAATCATAATCTGGGTCGGGAGGGTCGGCGCCACAAAAACCGCCAGCCCGGTGAGCATGCCGACGGTGGCCAGCCCAAAGCCATAGTGCCAACCATAGGTCTCACCGATGTACCCGCACAACAGGGGCGACATCGCGGCGCCCAAATTGACGCCCATGTAGAAGATGGTGAACCCGCCGTCGCGTTTGTGGCTGCCTTTGGGATACAAGGTGCCCACGATGGTGGAGATATTGGGCTTGAAGAAGCCGTTGCCGACAATCAGCAGGGCCAGCGCTGCAAAAAAGGCAAAGGTGTTGCTGAGGGTCATGGCCAGGTGACCGGCCGCCATCAGCAGACCGCCCAACACCACCGCCCGGCGAGCGCCCAACAGGCGGTCGGCCAGCAGGCCGCCGAAGAACGGCGTCATGTACACCAGGGCCGTGTAGGCCCCGTAGACGGCATAGGCATCGCTGTCCCCATACCCCAGGAAGCCCTTCATCATGTAAAAGACCAGCAGGGCACGCATGCCGTAGTAGCTGAAGCGCTCCCACATTTCAGCGAAGAACAAGGTGTACAATCCGACGGGGTGCCCGAGCAGCTGCGCACTCGGGCGTGGATCGTCATGTGCGATCAATGGCATGCCTCCGACAGCGGCGATTCAACCAGGATGGGACCCGCGCGGTGTCCAATGTTGATCGAGCGCAGGAACAAATGACCCCCGGCGCCCAGGCGGGTCATTTGCGTCGCAAGTCTCCCAAAAATCAAGGCATGGGTCAAGATGAAGCCGACCGAGCTTCCGCCGCGGTCGCCGCCCATCGGCGCCAACGACACCGGGGATGTTCGCCGGCGCTCACCGACTTCGTTTTCGATCCGCGGCGATTCGGTTAGACTACGCGCCATGGAGCTCGACCCGCTCAAGCAACAGTTGCTCGCCGTGCGCCACCAGCTCGAGGACAAGCTCGCGGGGCTGTCCTCCGTCGAGCAGGTTCGACAATTGCAGACGGCGATCACCGGCAAGCAAGGCACGCTGGGCGCTCTGCTGGGTTCGATCGGCCAGTATCCGCGCGAGGTTCGCGGCGCGGTGGGCCAGTTGCTGAACGCCGCCAAGGCCGAGGTCGAAGCCCTGCTGGCGGCCCGCAAGACCGAACTGCAGCGCGAGGAATCGTCCGCCGCGGCCCGGTCGGCCGCCGGCGCCGACCCGACGCTGCCGGGCATGACCCACACCCTGGGCAGCGTCCACCCGGTGACCGCCGTGCAATGGGAGATCGAAGCCGTTTTTGAGCGGTTGGGCTTCACCATCGAGGTCGGCCCCGAAATGGAGACTGATTACTACAACTTCGAGGCCTTGAACACGCCGCCCTGGCATCCGGCGCGGGACCTGCAGGATACCTTCTGGCTGGACAACGGGATGCTGCTGCGGACCCACACCTCGCCCGTGCAGATCCGGGCCATGAAGAAGTTCGGACCCCCGCTGCGCTGCATCGCCCCGGGCCTTTGCTTCCGCTACGAAACCATCGATGCCTCGCACGAGAACACGTTCTACCAATGCGAGGGTCTGATGATCGACCGCGGCATCTCCATCGCCAATCTCATCGCGGTGATGAGGCTGCTGCTCCGCGAGGTGTTCCAGCGGGACGTCAACCTGCGGCTGCGGCCGGGCTACTTCCCGTTCGTCGAGCCCGGCTTCGAGCTCGACATGACCTGCATGATCTGCGACGGCCAGGGCTGCCAGACCTGTAAGCGCAGCGGCTGGATCGAGATCCTGCCCTGCGGCATGGTCCACCCCAGCGTGCTGCGGGCCGGCGGCGTCGATCCGCACGAGTACACCGGGTTTGCTTTCGGCCTGGGGCTGACCCGGTTGGCTATGATGAAATACGGAATCCGGGACATCCGGCTGATGAATTCCGGCGATCTACGCGGACTGACCTGCCCCCAGCGGCTTGGCGGTCCATTCATCGGCGGCTGAAGGTCCGGGGCCGCCACAGGAGCCTGCGACGGTGCTGGTGTCATTGAACTGGTTGAGCGATTTTGTGGACCTGCCCGCCGGGTTGGACACCCATGAGTTGGCGGAGCGCTTCACCGTGACCACCGCCGAGGTCGAAGGGATCCGCCGCGTCAACGCCGGCGACCCCACCGCCGCCGAAACGGTTAGTCCCATCGATGACTGGATCATCGAGATCGACAACAAGTCGATCACCCACCGGCCGGATCTGTGGGGCCACTACGGCATCGCCCGCGAGTTGGCCGCCATGCTCCAGGTTCCGCTCAAGCCGCCGGCGCTGGCCGACGCCGCCCTCCTGGACGACGACCGCCGGCCGGTGGTCGCCATCGAGATCGATGACGCGAAGGCCTGCCCGCGGTATTCCGCCATCATGCTGGAAGGGGTTGCCAACCGGCCGTCGCCGGCGCTCATGCAGGCCCGGCTGGCCAACGTCGGCATGCGGCCGATCAACGCCTTGGTCGACCTGACCAACTACGTCATGGCCGAGCTCGGGCAGCCGCTGCACGCCTTCGACGGTGACCAGGTCGAGCGCATCGAGGTCGCCGTCGCCGCCGGCGGCGAGGCGTTCGTAACCCTCGATGCGGTCAGCCGCATCCTGCCGGCTGGAGCCGTCATGATCCAGTCACGGCGCCGCAACGTGGCCCTGGCCGGCGTCATGGGCGGGCTGGACAGCGAGGTCAAGGGCACCACCCGCCGCATCCTGCTGGAATCGGCTAATTTTGACGCCGCCGCGATTCGCCGCTGTGCTGCCGCCCTCGGGCACCGCACCGAAGCCAGCGCCCGGTTCGAGAAATCGCTGGACCCGGCATTGACCGTCCTGGCCATCGCCCGCTTTATACATCTGGCCCGGGCACAGTTCCCCGACCTGGTGCTGACCAGCCGGCTGAGCGACTGCTGCCCCCAGCCGCTGAAGCCGGTGTGCGTGACCCTCGATCCGTCCTACGTCGGCGACTTCATCGGCAAGCACATTTCGCTGGCCCAGATCAAGAACATCCTCGAAGCGCTGGCGTTCAAGGTCACCGACCACGGCGATCATGTGGACGTGCTGGTGCCGTCGTTCCGCGCCACCAAGGACATCGAAGGCGAAGCCGACGTCATCGAAGAAATCGCCCGTTTCGTCGGGTACGGCAACATCGAGCCACAACTGCCGCACGTCACGGTTCGACACTTTGAACCCAATGCCATCCATGCGCTCGAGCGGCGGACCCTCAAGGCGTTCTGCGCCGGCGAGGGCTACCACGAGGTCCACGATTACAACTGGTATCCCGACACCTGGTTGAAGCGGCTGAACTACGATCCCGGACCGTCGATCCTGCTGCGCAATCCGCCCGCGGCCGGCCTGGAGAAGCTCCGCCGCAGCGTGATGCCGGGGCTGCTGCACGCCGCCGAGCTGAATCGCCGGGAATGCCCCACGCTCAAGCTGGTGCACATCGGCAGCGTGTTTGCCCCCGCGAGCGACGCGACCAACGGCGGTGCCGCCCAGCAGGCGCGCCACGCCGGGCTGCTGTCCATGAGCCGCAGCCGCCAAGCCGCCGACGCCCTGCTGGAAGACCTCAAGGGCAGCGTCTGCAAGTGGATCATGGAGGTGCTCAACGAACCGGTGCTGTTCGACAGCGTCACCACGTCTGCAGTCCCCTGGGAGCGCCCCAACCAGACCGTGGTGGGCCGCATCGGCGAGACCACGCTCGGGCGGCTGTCGGTCGTTCCGCTGGACCTGCGCCGCCGGATCGATGAACACCTCAGTGCCTGGTCGATTGCCGTCGCCGAACTGGATCTCACTGCGATCAGCGCCCTGAGGCCGGTGGTACGGCCTTTGCCCGCGGTGCCCGAGTTCCCGACTGTCCAGTTGGACTTCTCGGTGTTAGTCGATGCGTCCCGCCGTTTCGAGGAACTCCGGCCGGTGCTGAGTTCCTTCAAGAATGACCACCTGCAGCGAATGACCTTCGAAGGGGCTTACCAAGGCGAGGGGCTGCCGCCGAACACCCGCAGCCTGCTGTTGCGGCTGCGCATCGGCGATTCGCGGCGCACCCTCCTGGAGGAGGACATCCGATCGGTCTCTGACGCGTTCGAACAGTTCCTGACCCGCAATGGGTTACAACTGCGAGGAGCCTGAGGTGCCACGTGCGCTGGTCCATGGGGTGCTGTGCTGCGGGCTGCTGGGCCTGTCCGGCTGCAGCCTGCTGAAACCGGAACCTGTCGGAGCGGTGCGCGCCTTGGCGGAGCCCGACGACGGCAGGACCTACCAGCTCTACGAGCCCAGCAGCTACCAGGCCGACCGCGACTGGCCGCTACTGGTGGTCTGCCACGCCGCGCCCTGGCAGAGTGCCAAGGGTGCCATTCTGGATTGGGCCACGCTGGCCGAAGACCGGGGCCTGCTGGTGCTGGCTCCTGAATTGGAATCCACCGCCGATTGGCCGCCCGCCCTCCAAACCCAGCTCCAGGCCCAACAGCGCGATGAGCAGCACATTCTAAAGTCCTTGCACCATGTCCGCGGCGCCTATCACATCGCCGACGACCAGGTGTCCATCATCGGCACAACTTCGGGATGCCGCGAGGCACTGTTCGTGGGCCTGCGCCATCCCGAGGTGTTCCGCTGCGTGGTGCTGCTGCAGCCGCGGTTCGACGTTCGCCATGTCACCTCGGTGAAGGAGTTCATCGATCCCTACCAGCGGATTCTGGTGCTCAAGCGCCAGGGCGACCTCCGCGGCGAGCAAACCGATGCCTGCCTGACCTGGTTGTGGGAGCAACACCTGACCGTCGAAGAGCGCCGCAGCAGCGCCGCAGTCGACCGTTATCCGGAGATCGCCTACGACTTTCTGCGGGCCACCGCCAGGCGCCACCCCTGGGTCCGCGTCCAAGCCTATGCGACGGCCTCGCCGATGCGCTTCAAGTTTGCCGTGCACTCTTCGTTCCCCGACGTCTACAAATACGAATGGGACTTCGGAGACGGCAGCAGCGACGTCATCGCCGCCCCCGAGCACGAATACCGCGACGCCGGTGAGTATCAGGTCACCGTGAACGTCTATCCCAATCGCAAGGAACACCTGACCCGCTCAGTGGGCATTCAAGCACCGTCGGGGGCCTTTCGCCGCCCGGAATAGGGCCTGCTGCCGCTATCGTGCGGGCAGTCGGCAGGCCAGCGGGACCGGGCGGAATACCAGCAGCAGGGCCGGCAGCAGCATCAGGTCGGCCGCCAGGGCTGCAATCATGGTGACGCCGACCAGCCCGCCGAAGTAGGCCGTCGGCAGGAACCGCGAGAAACACAGAATCCAGAACCCGCCGGTGATCACCACCGTGGTGAACACGCAGGCCTGCCCGACACTGCGGTGGGTCCGCAGGATGGCGGCCACCGCGTCGCCGTCATACTGCAGCTCGCGACGAAAGCGCCACAGATAGTGAATGGTGTCGTCCACGGCGATGCCCAACGAGATGGCCAGCATCATGGCGGTGGCCATGTTCACGGGAATTCCAAACCAACCCATCAAGCCGGCGCATGCCACCATCGGAATCACGTTTGGAATCATGCCGACCAGCGCCAGCTTCCAGGACCGCAGGAACCCGGCGGTGACCAGGAAGATCGCCACAGCCGTGAGCCCCAGGCTGAGGTTCTGGTCGCGCACCAGACCGGCGATCAACGTCGCATAAAAAGGATACAACCCGGTCACTGTGATCTCACGATCCGCGCCGAAATGCCGGGCCGCGTCCTGCTGCAACGCCTCGACCATCTTGAGTTTCTGATCCACCGGAACGCCCTCGCGCGCCATGAAGCTGATCCGCAAAGTGGCCTGATCGGCGGTCACGAAATGCGACAGCACCTCGCTGCCGAACAGTGCACCGAGCAATTGCCGGGCGGCCAGATAGCGGGCCTGCAACTCGGGATCGGACGACGGCAGATCGTCCTGCGACACTCGCAGACAATCCGCCAGCGAGACCGCCTTACGAATCGGCTCGTGCTGCGCGACTGCCGCCCGGGTGACGGCCGCTGCCGCCCGCACGCCGTCCAGGGTGACCAAGGACCGCCCTTGCCGATCATGCACCAGCATTTCGATCATGCCCAGCGGCGCCAGATTCTGCTCCACGAACTCATAGCCGCGGCGCACGGCGCTGCCCTTCCGGAAGTTCTTGACGAAGTCGCTCTCGAACCGCAGCCGGGGTATGGGGATCGCCAGCAACGCCGTTGCCACGGCAAAGCCCGCCAGCACGGCGTGGCGGCGGCGGACCGCGCGATCGGCCAGGCTGCTCAGCCGCCGCGCCAACCACTGCTGAAAGCCGAGCCGCGCCCGGGCGGCCGAATGCGCCCCACCGTCCAGGAGCGCCACCCCGCTCAGCGCCAGAATCAACGCCAGTAGCAAACCAAACACCATCAGCGCCCCGAAGCTGCGGATCGGCCGGATGTCGGAGATGCACACCGACGCGAACCCGGCCGCCGAAGTCACGATGACCGCCGTGCAGGGCATGCCGACGTCGTTCAGAGCGGCCCGGCAGGCGTGGCTGCCGTGCGGCCCCCCAAGGCTCCGGGGCCGGTGGCTCGCCCGGCGGACGGCCTCGGTGTGCCCCACCGCCAGGTGCACGCAGGTGGCCACCGCCAGCACCGTGATCAATGTGACGATCATCTGGGTGGTCAGCGACATGTTCACGCCGGCGACCATGCTCAGCCCCAGGGTGCACAACACTGCCGCGGCGGCCACGCCCAGCGCATATGCGGCCACCCGCCAGGATCCGGTCACGGCATACAACACCGCCAGCATCAACGCCAACACCGCCAGCGCAAACCGCTTGAGGTCCTGGCGCACGAACTCGAACATCTCCAGCATGGTCACGTAGGGCCCGGTGAGGATGAGCTGCAGATCGGGGTGCCGCGCCGCAGCGGCAGCGACGATGCGCCGGAAGTCGGCCACCGTCCGCCGTCGCAGGTCGCCCGATGACGATTCGGGGTGCATTTGAATCAGGACCGCCGCGGTTTTCTGGTCGCGGCTGATCAGGACGTCTTGCACCAGCGGATGTCCGACGAGCAGCGCCCGGGCGAAGGTGAGCTGCGAAATGGCCCCCACCCGCCGGACGGCCGGCAGGGCCTCCAGCGCGGGCACCAAGTCATTCAGACAAGCGCGGGTGCGCGCGTCGAGTGCGTGCCGTCCGCGCACCGCCACCAGGGCCAGCTCGTTGTTGGCGAAGGCGCTCATGAACGCCTCAAGCCGCTCGAACTCGGGGCTGTCGCTGCCGACGAAGGAAGCCACCGTGTAGGATTCACGCAGGCCGACCGCCGCCAAGGCGGCGGCCGAGGCCAGGGCGCAGGCCGCGGCCCCCAGCAGCACCTGCCGGTGGAAGCGGGTCAGCCAGAGAATCAGCATGGACATGACCGGGATGCCTGCTTTGCACGCCGCCGCCGTCGCGGCCTTCTCGACGATCGTTCTACCGCCGGTGGCTTGATTCAGTTGGAAGTTTCGATGGCCGTGCTGGTGGCCAGGCCGGTGTAGCGCTTGCTTCCGAGCCCCACGTTGGGATAACCCTCGGGCCACAGGGCCAGGGACACGCTGGTGTTGTCCTGGAACTGGTCGAGTTCGAAGGTCAAGGACACGTACCAGCGCGGGAACCGCCGGATGATCGCAAAGTCGACACTCTCGGTGGAGCCCCGATCGAGATCGAAATAGTTACGCATGCCGATGGTGTGCTTCTCGTCGATCTGGTAGTTGCCGCCGAAGCCGAACAGGTTGGAATCGGTGTCGTCGATCCGCCGCCAGCCGACGAAGTACGACAGCCGCGGGGAACGCTCCACGGCAACCGAAAGGTCCACAATGTCGAGCTTGCCCCGATCCAGATTGTAGTTGGCATCGCTGAGCAGCGCCGTGGTATCCGAGAGCCGCCAGATCAGGTTGCCGCGGATGTGGTTGGTGGCAATGCTCTCCTCCGGGCGGGTCATCGAAGCAAAGCCGTTAAAGCGATCCACATTATCCGAGAAATAGGCGGCCTCCAGATCCAGGGTGATCCAGTCGACGGTGCGCCGGGCGTCCGCCGGGCCGCGCCGGGTCTGCAGGCGCTGCCGCACGCCCACGGTCGCCCCGGAAAAGTCTTCGATCCCTTCCACCGGTTGCTCGAACGGAAACAGGTCGCCCGACGATCGGTTGCTGCCCGCGACCCAGGCCGCGGCATCGACCTTGACGACGTGCCGCAGTCCCTGCAGATCCCAGAACTTGGAGTTGAGGTCTTCGATGACCTTCGACAGGTACATACTGCCGCGAACGCCGGCGGAGCCGAAGGTGCGGTCCAGACCGCCGCCATGGGGGGTGTCGTCCCACCAGGACAACCGCCCCGATGCAAACGGCGCCAGCTGCACCGGACCGACGGTCAGCGGCGCGGTCAGCTCCTGGCGGGTGTCCGCTCGATTGACCCAACCGCTGCGGACGTCGTTGCCGGGATTGTTGGCCGCACTGATGGACACCCGCCGCTCGTCGGGTCGATAGCGCACCCGGCCGGCCCGGTTCTCGCTGAACAGCGTCGCCGGGCCGATCGGTTCGCCGACCAGGCGGAAGGCCACGTCGGGCAGCGACTCGGTCTGGGTCAGCCAGTTCAGGATCCGCACCTGGGCCAGGATTGACAGGGCCCAGTTGTCCCGTTGCTGCTTGAGTTGAAAGTAGGTTTCCTGGTCCTTGTCGGTGTCGAACTCATTCTCGAAGTACTGCTCCAGGAAGTTCTTGTCGCTGATGTAGGATCCTTCCGCCGTCAACTCCCAATCGTCCGGCAGGAACCAGCGATGCCGCACGGTGGCCCGACCGCGGTTGGGGTGCTCGATCTTGGGATCACGAAACTCGCTGAGGTCGTCCTGCTCGGCGTCGTCGTAGATGTAGTAGCCTCGGAACAAGCCGTAGGAGTGGTCCGACTGGTAGCGGGTTCGCAGCCCGAAGCCGACGCCGCGGTCGCCCAGAATATCAAGGTCCAGCAGCGCCTCTTTGAACGCCTCGGGCTTGTCGCGTCCGGCCAGGGTGAACAGGTTCCAGGTGGTCTCCAGCGAGAACCCGAAGCGATCATCACCACCCACGCGGACCGACCGCAGGGCGCTTTCACCTTCCTGGAAGTTGCCCTGGGCGGATGGCCAGTAGAAGATCGGGACGTCGCCGACATTGAACGTCGCGTCGTCGATGCGATAGGACCCGGCGCGGGTGCCGGGGATGCCGTCGGCACCGCCCACAGCGCTCTCGGTGGCCAGATACACCCGCCCGGCCCCGATATGATAATGCGGCGTGTGGAACTCGCTGCTCGATATCCGGGCATCCACCGCGGTGAATTCGGTTCGCGACAATTGCCGGGCCTCGGCGGCCCGCACGTACAGCGGAATGCGGCGATCCTCCAGGACGATCCGCAGGACCGGCTCCAACAGCAGGGCCCGGCTGTTCTCGAGGTCATAATACACCCGCTGCCCGCGAAGCTGGTGGGCGCCCTGGGTCAGCAGCACGTCACCTTCCAGGTAGATGCCGCGGACCTCCCCCAGCTCCGGGCGGTCAGCCTCGGGGTCGGCGGGTGGCCCCTGCTCGTCGGGCCGGCGGGTGAACAACACCGCGGCCAGCGCCTGGGCTTCCATGAAATCAGGCGCTCCGGCGATCCCCTGCGAGAAGTAGAACTCGCCGATCGCCGTAAAGACCAGCTCTCCGCGGATCACCTGGGAGCGGGTATCGCGGGCGCTGAATTCGCGCTGCAGCGGGCGGTCGGGCCCGCGCGGCAATCGCAGTTGGCGCCCCGGCGGGGTCACGGTCTCCGCGGGTCCGGCGGCGTGCACGGCGGGTGACAACTCGGCGCGGACTCGCTGGGCATCCGAGTACAGCCGCGCATTGCGGGGCTGGGCCCGGGCCCACTTGTCGGCCTGCAGCCGGATCGCGCCGCTGGTGGCGGTGGTCACGAACAACGCCGGCGCCCGGGTGGCCGCTCCGCCGGGGTCGATGATCTCGGCCGCCTGCCACAGAAACACTTCGAAGTATTGATACGAAGTGCCCTGATGCTCCTGGGGCGTCATCCAGATGACCGCCTCGCGAGCCCGCAACCGCCGATTGCCCAGGGTGAAGCGGAAGTCGCCGCTGCACTGCAGCACCTGCACGCCGCCGGCCTCGGTCCACAGGTGCACCGCCTGCGCCGACAACTCGGCGTCGTCCCGGCCGATGCCCGGCGGCAGTAACAACTCCTGGGGTTGATCTTTGAGCGGGACCAGACTCTGGCCGAGCGCCGCGGGCGGCACACCGCTCAGCAGGTACCCCGCGATCATGATACCCGCTGAAGTGGTCTGAAATCGGCCCAAGTGACGTCCTTGCAGGGGTCTTGAGAAAGACCATTCGGCGGCCGCCGTCGGGTGGTGGCGGGAAGCCGTCGAAACGCCCCCGAGGTCCGGCACTCCGGAGGCAGCCGCCAGGCAGCGTGGTGTAAAGTATAGGTGGGATCGACCCGGCGTCAACGGCGAGACCCGGTGACCCTGATGCCCACGGGAAGGCCTTCGGACTGACCGATCTGGCCGGCGGCGTGGTGCAGCGCCTGGTGTCCACACCCAATCGAAGCGAAATGGGTTATAATCCGGGGTGGATTTGAGCGTCGCAACGTTTGGTCAGGACGTCAAGTGCCAGCCATGCGGGAACCCCCTACCGTTGACGAGCGGGCCGGAGTCGTCATCGACGCCCGGGGCAGAAAAGTAAGCCAACTGGATCCCGTGGTCCTCAGACTCACCCGCCAAGCAACCGCCATTCCGCCCGAGACGCTGAATCACATCGCGGACCAGGTCGGCCGACTGACGCAGCGGGCGGCACGCGTCGGAATGTGGCTGAGCATCGCATGCTTCGCCTGTCTGGGGCTGATTCTGGTCATCAATACGGCCGGGGTGATCAGCGGAAGACTCGACCGCTCCGAAGCCCTGCGCACGATGCTTCCGTTCGCCGGCGCCTGGATCGCCCCCCTGTGGATCTGGATCGGAGCCCGGGCGGCCCGCCATCGACAGATCACGAAGATCATGCTTGCCCATCAGCGATGTCCGCATTGCGGGTACGACCTGCGCTTACTCCCCAGGTCCGAAGCAGACCGGACCACGGTGTGTCCCGAATGCGGATGTGCCTGGAACATGACGGAATCCACGAAGTCCAACTGACGACGGTCCCACGGCGGAAGACTGATCGCCATGCATTCAACGGACCCGGCCGCCCGCCCACGGGTGGCAGTGCCTGGTGACGATCGCTGATCCGAAGGGCCGATCACAGGGTGTGTTCGGGCAGGCGGTCGCCGGAACGGTTCGGCCGTAGCCGGCGACCTATTCCTAGCCCGACTTTCGCAGACTTCGGCGATTTTGTGGAATTTTGGCGGCGGAATCTGCGTCTGCGGTGGCTGGAAGGGCGGTGTTGGCGGCGAAGGGGCTGTAGTGCAGACCTACCCGGTTGAAGCAGCGGTGTCGGATGGGG
>CAZUGO010000070.1:0-66354 GCA_964619935.1 uncultured Planctomycetales bacterium
CAAGACCTGCAGCGGTCGGCTTTGTGGAGGTGCACGCTTCGTGCGCCTGGTTGAGTCCAGAACGCGGAGCGCGTTGACGCCGATGAAACCCGGACCGAAAGCGCTCGCACGGTAATTGTGGTTTGTGTCCCCCGAACTCCAAAGGACACCATGCTGCGGACGATGAGCGAAAACGAGGTCGCTGCACAGCATCAGAAGTCCCAGTGCATCAGGAGCGTATCTAGATCCAGCATAGTGACCATCGCGTCGGCATCCAGATCCGCCGGGCAGCACTCGCAAGGTCCCCAGCTTCCGAGCAGGATCGCCAGGTCCGAGGCATCGGTGTCTCCATCTCGATCAAGATCGCTCACCACGGGCTGACATTCGTCCGGAATGCCGTTGGGTTCGCAATCCAGGCTGGTCCCCGCGGACAGATCACATCCATCCGGCGTTCCGTTTCCATTGCAGTCCAGGATGCACTCGGGCCCGAAGCAGAACATGCTGACCACACCCTCGATGCCGCCCATCCGCGTTGGCTGGAAGGCATCGGCAGTAATCGGGAAATCGAATGAGTTGGAGGTCCCGACGAACACCACACGATGGTCTGTCGCCTGAGCCAGCGTCCCGGTGTAATCGCTTAGCCAGTAGCCGTCCGCCTCGGAGCCTCCCAGGTAAGTCGAGTACAGAGTGGCGACCTCGCCATCGGGTTGGACTTGCATCCGTGCGACGAAGAAGTCGCCCACCGCGCAGGTGTTCCCTCCCGGACCGTTGAAGGAGCGGTCCAGTGCACCGCAGGTGGTCGGCAGATTGGTGGAGTTGGTATCGCCTGCCACGGTAACGATGCCCGACTCGTCAACGGCCAGCCCGAGTGTCGTGCAATCAAACGCGGAGCCTCCCAGGACCTTGAGGTGCTGCAGGTCAGTCAGCATCTCATCGAACCACGCCACGAACGACGCGTCGTTGCCGTACTGCAGATTGTAACCGTAGAACTGCGCATTCGAGTTACCCGCAACGATGACGTAGGAGCCGTGCAGTGCCAGGTTAGAAGCTTGATCCGATCCCCACTGCCCCGGGGGGGCGCTCCCGCCAGCCCCGCCGAAGAAGGTGGATAGCAGAATCTCGGTGCCTGAGGGGTTGATTTTGGTGATGAAGCCGTCCGAACCGTGACCGCCCGCATGCGTGGTACGGTGCACTCCGGGTGTCACCGGGAAATCGGCTGCACTTGTTGAACCCGCCACGACGATAACCCCGGACGGATCCAGGGCCACGGCATGAACGCTGTCTTGAGGTCCACCGCACACGACCCACTGATTCCCGCCCAGGTAGGTAGACATCTCCAGGCCGGCGCCATTCGGATCCAGCCGCGCAATGAAACCGTCCGCGCAAGGACCTGGCGCGGTTCCACAGAAGCAGGATCCGCCCGCGTGCTGCGGTTGCACGACCCCCGGGGTCGTCGGAAAATCGGTCGAATAGGTTGAACCAACGACCACGGCGCTGCCCGCATCGTCCACCGCCATGGCAGTCAGCTCCTCGTTGGCCGAGCCACCGATATAGGTGGAGTAGATCAATGAACCGCCGTCCGCATGCAGCCGGGCGACGAATCCGTCCGTGCCGCCGTTGTATGAGGTGTCATAGGCATCGGGGGTGATCGGGAAGCCCCCCCGTGCCTGGCCCGCGACCGTGACCGTGCCGCCGGGATCCACACTGACGCTCGTCGCGATATCATGGCCGCCGCCGCCGAAGATCACCGAATACACCAGTTCGGAGCCGTCCGCTGTCAGTCGGGTGACGAAGACGTCATAGCCGGCGCCGCGTTGCACGAACGCGCCCGGGGTTTCGGGAAAGTCGGACGACCTGGTCCGGCCGACCACGATGACGTCCCCGCTTGCCTCGTGCACGGCGACCGCTGTCACGCGGTCATGCGTACTGCCCCCCAGGAACGTGGACCACTCCAGATGCGGGTCCACGTTGGCGATCTCGCAGGCGTCCCCGATGCCGTTGCCATTGGCATCTTCTTGCGCCGGATTCGGCGTCCAGCGGCAATTGTCTGCATCAGCGCAGACACCATCGGCGTCAGCATCGTCAGCGGGGTCGTGAGGGCATTTGTCGCAGCCATCACCGACGCCGTCATTATCGATGTCTGCCTGATCCTCGTTTGGAACACTTGGACAGTTGTCACGGTCGTCACAGATAATATCGCCATCTACGTCAGCACAGGGAGGACACGTCGTGGAACAGGTGCTGCCATCTCCCTGATATTTGCCACCCTGAGTGCCGCAAGCCTCCAAGGACAGCTCCGCACACGACCCCTTGCCTAAACAGCATGCTCCCAAAGACACTTGGCACACGACCTCATTACAGGCCGTCGCTTCGCCCTCAAAGATGCCATTGCCAGATTCACATTCCTCCGCAGTCGCCTGGCCGCATGAGCCATTTGATAGACAGCACGCGCCCGGGATGGAACTGAAAACCCCGACGGTCCAATCTTCGGAGACGAATCCTCCCAAGCCGCTGTTATCGGAGATTACGACTCGAATCGAGTGCGAGCCGATATCAGCGGAGTCCACGGGCGTGTAGTCGAACATCGGGGAGATGCTGGCCGGCACTTGGTCGACAAACCACTCGAAAAGCAGGCGATCTTTCTCAGGATCAGAGGCCGTCACTTCGAAGGCAATGGTGTCTCCTAAGTTCAGCAGTAAGATCTCCTCTGTCGGAAGAAAACCGGTAATTACTGGCGGGTTGTTGATGTTGGTCACATCCACGGGCGCATAAGCGATATTCATCCGGCCAGTGTCGTCAGTCACCTTAACGCCAACAAGCCCCTCAAAGGCATGTGAAATGGTAGCCGTTGGTGTTGGGCCAGCAGCGTCGTCAAAGTCGGTGTCGCCATCAAGGTCCCATTCGAAGCTGAGGATGATCCCATCGGGATCAAATGACTCGAGGGCGTTGAGCTGCACAGGTACCCCTTCCACCGCAAGATATGGTCCGCCCGCATCTGCAACTGGGACCTGTTGCGGGATCGACGGGTCCATTGACAGCGTCTGTACAATAGCGTCGACGAGCGCAGCGTCTAGCTCGAGCGCTGAGATGGCAGAGACGTTGGTCGCGATGAGATGTGCATTACTGGCAAGGACGGCGGCCTCAGAGAACTCGGCAAAATCGATCCCATCAAATTGGATCCGCACTTCCTCGATCTGTTGTGCTGACAGACCCAACCTGTCCAGAATCAGCAGTTCCAGTTCTCCGAACCCCTCGTTTTCAATGCGTGTGCTGTATTCGCCTAGCACTTGCGCTGTGCCGTCCAAGTCCTGGCCATCAGCCGTGAGTGCATCGCTCAGCGCGGCCAATGCCGCATTTGTCAGTGTCAGCTGGTTGGCCAGATGATTCATATAATCACGAGCAGTTCGAGCGTGAATGAGAGCCCACTCGCCGTTGCCGGCCATCGCCGCACCCTGATATCTCTCGATAGATCGCAGCAAGGCTCCTGCCAGCGCTGATTCGAGACCAAGGGAGTTTCCCAGCATCGCGCCTCCGGCCACTACAAGTGGATCGTCCGTCTGTGGGATGATGAACTGCACAGCGCCAAGTGCTGTAATTTGCTCGAAGTTCGGATCGGGCGGATCGGCGGCGATCCCTTGGTAATGGTTGACGGCGTTGGCAACCTGCGTAATTGCGATCTGGATCGGGTGAATCCCAGACGAGGTCTGCGCCAAGTGGTTGGCGACCCAAACAATAGCATGGTAAGGATTACCATGGAAGAGTTCGAAGGCGGCGACGCCCTTTTCCAAAGCCTCAAGCAAGTGAAAGAATGGCACTAAACGGCTTTGCATAATCTGCAAGTCTTGAGCCTGCGCACCAGCACTCGCCTTTATCTCGATGATTGCTGGATCAATCGGCGGGAGCACGGAGGGTAGGATTACCTCGAACCCACCGAACTCCACGTGGCAACCAGGGCAGTTTAGGCCGCCGGAGGATGGTTCGAACACAACATCATCGAGGTCAAACATCCCATCCTGACACTCGTCGTAGACAACGGCGTAGAGTCCGCTGCCCAGGCCTCCCGGTATCGGCATCGTCGAGGCGATAATTTCTGAGATGAATAACCCCTGCCCCGTACCTACTACAGTGTTAATGCCGCCGGAGGCCTCGGTAAGCGCGCAGCCGAGGCAGACTTCGCCGCTGTTTACGACGTGAATATTGGTCGCTGGGAAGAAGTCATCACACTTGATATCCATGATCCCAAGGTCGATGATGACCAATTGGTTCGGCCCGAACGTCGTGAAGCTGTTGCCATCCGGCCATAACAATGCCTGTTGCGCATTAACCGCTGGGGACGCCGCGACGAGCCATGAGGCCAGGAGGTTGATCGTCGCAGCTCGCCTAAGCCAGGGAGTGCCACGGACACCTCTGCAGCTCGCTCGATCGCAGTTGCCTCTGGGCTGATTCCCTACTAATCTACAAGAGCCAGGCTGCCCGAGACCATGCGTAATTCCGAACCCCATCGTAGGTCCTTTCTTCTGTCGTTTCATTGTGAACAAGTTAGCACCAGTGACAACGCGACATAGTGAGTACGCCTGTGGGGGCCACGTACTCCTGACCAGATTAGCAAGTGTTGCGTTGCATCTCCACATCTCCATAACCGGATTTCGCTGCACCGAATCTGGCACGGAAGCCCCACCCCTATGGCGCTGCGTTCCGCGTCTACCCCTATGGATACGGGAGCGGAACGCGGGGAAAAAAAGGGATATAAACACGGTCAGGAGCCTTTGGTCGGCTTCTTCCTGGGTCTTCCGCTTGGTTTGATCGTGGACTCGAGCCCGAGGCGTCGGGCCGTTCTGACCTGCCATGGCGGACTCCCGTAGGGACGATTGCGGTTGACGCTTGTGCGCAAGCGCTGAAGTTCGGCCTCGGTCTGTGGTCGGTTGACACGTTCGGTCCAGTTCCGAGGAGCGTCCACAGGCCACGAGGTCAGCAATCTTCCCGGTCTCCTGACCCGCCTTTATCGCCGGACCCCACGCCAAGAACCGCATGGGGTCTCGCCCGTCCGCCCGGGTGACTTCCTGCCCGGCCCGGCTCGCGGACCGGCGCCCACCTCCAGAAGGCCGCGTTCACGTCCGATGAACAAGATCATGGAAGCGCTGCCCGCGGCGCGATGCGGTCAGCCGTCGGGTGGGCGGTGGGCGAGGCCGCGCGCACCGCCGGTGCGGTCCGGCTGCTTGCATTCAGGTACCGCAGGGGTACCATGTGCGGCGGCGCCGGCCGCCGCAAGGCGCCGTGCGGTCGGCAGCGCCGGTCGACGTTCGGGAGAACTGTGATGCACACGCGACGGCCAGCACTGCGACCGGCGGATCGACCATGAAGCCGCGGTTTCGGGCAGCGGGTCTGGACATCTGTCTGGTTCTGATCGCCGCCGGGGCGGTGGCCGCCTATCTGCACTGGCCGGCCTTGACCGATCCATACCGTTTCCACCACAACTGGCGGCAGGCGCCTCACTGGCTCAGCCCCGAGCGGCAACACTTCCAGCCCGACGACCTGCTGGTCCGCTTCGCCGAGTTTCCGATCGGGCCGGTGGCCAACTTCATTTACATCACGCTGGCACGCACCGGGATCGACATCTTCTGGGGCAAGGTCGTCGCGGTGGTCTTCTTTGCCCTCACCGCTCTGAGCGTCTACATCGCCGGGCGGACCCTGCTCAACCGCGTCAGCGGTGCGGCGGCGGTGATCATTTTTCTGTTTTTTCCCTGCATGTTTTACGAGTTCTCCGGGGGCTTCGAGAAGGCTCTGTCCTGTCCGCTGTACGCCCTGACCATCTGGACCATGCACCACCGGAAATGGTGGTGGTCGATCCCGTTGATGATCTACGGCGTCGGGACCTACCCGATGGTGGGGATCCATATTGGCATCATCTACCTCGTGGATGCCCTGATCTACGACATCCGGGACGGCACCGTTCGGCAGGCCTCGGCGTGGAAAGCCAAGTACCTGCCGCTGGGCCTGGCGGCGGTCATTGGTATCGGCATGCTGGGCTGGCGCTACCTGGGTGCCAACCACGAGTTCGGGGAATTGGTGTCCCGCAGCGACATGCAGGACCAGGCGGAATTCACCAGCCGAGGCCGCTATCACATCATCCCTACCCGGCCGCTGTGGCAACAGGTCGTCGAACGGGTGTGGGGCGACTACTTCCACCTGGCGCTGCCGGTGCTCGCGGTGGCGTGCATGGGGCGGCGGGCGTTTCGACTCCCCCGCGGGCTGTACGCCACCCTGCTGGGCAGCCTGCTGCTCTACTGGCTGTCCGACCTGGCCCTGCTCCGGCTGTACGTGCCGGACCGCTACCTGTTGCGGTCACTGCCGATCTTCATGGCCTTGACCGGCGGCTACTGGTGGGCCCTGGTGTTTCAGCAGCAGAACGTCGGCTGGCGCGGGCTGGGCTGGGCGGGGCGGATCCAGAAAAACGCCCTGCTGGTCCCGGTGACCCTGGGGCTGATGGTGCTGGGCGGCGTGGAGTTCGAGAGCCGCTTCGAGCCGGGGATCCGCACCCGCAAGTTCGACCGCCAGGGACTGTACGCGGCCATCAATGAATTGCCCGGCACGCCGCTGATCGCGGTCCACCCGCGGCTGGGCAGTGACATTCTCCTGCTGACCGGCCGGTCGGTGTTGGTCTCCAAGCAACTGGCCCTGCCCTGGTGGCCGGCGTACTTTGAGATGATCCGCGAGCGGACTCAGGATCTCTTTCGGGCCTACTACGCCACCGATCCGGCGGTCATCCGCCAGGTGATCAACAAGTACCAGATCGACTACTGGATTCTGCAGCCGGAGTACTACCGGTCGTCGTTCATCCGCAAGCGGCGACTCTACCAACTGGATCCCTTCGACGACTGGATCCGGAAGCACGCCAAGCCGTCCCCTGAGGCCTTGCTGCAGCACATTCCCGCCGAGTACCGCCTGTACCAGGATCGCCGCAGCTATGTGGTCTCATCCGAGGCGGCCCTCCGCTGGCTGGACGGCCTGGAGGCCGTCCCGCGGCCAAGGAAGGCAAGCCCATGACCGCAGAATCGCACGATCGCACGCCGCTGCCGCTGTTCGACGGCAACATGGCGCCGCCGGCCTGGGTGCTCCATTTCTTCCCGGTGGCGCTGGCCATCTTCGGGCTGACCTTGTCGCTGTCCTATTACTCGGTTTTTCGCGGATTTGAGGAGGACGAGCCCGGCACCTGGATGAGCCTGTTCCTGATGTTCAGCGTATTTCTGCTGGTGCTGCCGGCGATTCGCAACACCAGCCTGCCGCGGGGCAAGCGCTGGCTGGCGGCGGTGCTGACCGCGATGTGCGGGTACGCCATTGTGGACGAGAAGTTCGCCTTCCACGAGGACTTGGGCGACTACGTCGAGAAAGAAATCAGAGGCGTGCCCGAAGCCTGGGGCTACTACAGCGACGACATCATGGTGATTATCTATGCCCTGGTGGGCGGCATCATGCTGGCCTGGTGGCTGCGCCGTTCGCAGGAACGGCGGGCCTATTCCGGGTACGCCTGGAGCGTGGTCGCCGTCGGCCTCGCGCACGGCGTGCTCGATGTCATGGGCCACGGCCGGCGGTTCATCTGGAAGGCCGTGTTCCCGGAGATGACCCGGGCGCAGGTTCACGAGTGGATGGAGGTCACCGGCTACTTCGAGGAAACCTGCAAACTGTGGTGCGAGTGGTTCGTGGTTCTTCTGGTCCTGCGGGTGCTCTACGAGCAGCGCGGCGCCCTGCTGTGGTCGTGGCTGGTGTTCCTCGGCAGCCTCCTGGCAACCATCGGGTTGTGGGGCGTTGTCGATCCCGAACGTGGAATCCCGTACCTGCTGATGGAGCGAACGCTGCGGTACATTCGCAACTATGACCTGCTGTTCATGCTGGGCGCGATCTGGGCCCTGTGGGCCATTGTCGTCTGGTGGAGATTTCGCGACGACGCCTATCGCCGGTCCGCCGCCGGCTTGTTTTTCGTCACGCCGGGGTTCCTGCTGCTGCCGGAGATGACCCAGTTGCTGGCGGTGGGCGCCCGCGCGGTCGGGGTGGGGGTGCTGGCCGGCGCTGGGGCCGCACTGCTGGTGATGACCGCCTTTCGGCGTTCACGGGCGGTCGCCGGCGGACTGCTGCTGCTGGGCGGCGTCTTGGGATTCTCGCTTGGCGGCCTGACGACGCAGCCGCTCCGGCTGCTGGAGATCGGTGGCGTTCTGTTGCCCGCCGCCGTGGTGATCCTGGTGGTTCAGCAGGACCGCAAAGCCCTGTGGATCGCCGGAGTTGCCGCAGTTGCGCTGCTGGTGCACAACCAGGTGGTACTGCTGGTGGGGTTCGGTGTGATCCTGCTGCTGGGGGTGGCGCGCTTGGGCAACGGCCCGATCCGGTTCTCGCGGCCGGCCTGGGCCGGGCTGCTGGCTGTGCAGGTGGTCACCATTCTGCTGGTGGCGGCCATGAATACCCGACCCTTCATCGGCTGCGGGCGGTTCAGGGCCCCAGAGACGGTGATGTTCGAAATCGGCTACCAGCCGTTCCGGAGATGACCCGGCGGCCTCGCGGCACCGCCCGGGTGCCAGCCTGCGCTTGCCTCACACCGGCTTGACCTCCACCCAGTGCCGGCCGGGCCCCCAGGAGCACGGCAATTGAGTTCAAATGAAGATACCATTTATGTCAGATGGTGATACCATTTATGTCAAATGAAGATACCATTTGCATCAAATGAAGATACCGTTTTCACTAAATGAAGATACCATTTGATTCAAACGGTGGTACCAGATTATCTGAGCGCCTGCCGGGTTGCAGTTCGACCCCGGCGCCAGCGATCCTCAGGGGTGCGATTACCGCAGATTGACAGCCAGGATAGACGGCCGGTCAGGAGGGGCTGCGGTGGGCGACCCAGCCTGTTCCATCGTGGTATTTCTTGTTGTGCGACATTGAGTTGACACCATCGGGGCAGCAACCGGGTAGGATCGCTGCCCGCGAATTCACAGGGCCCACGGGGCCGGTCCGATAAGGGCCCGGCCAGTGGGAGCGCCCACCTGCTGTGCAACCGGTGCGCTTGACACCGCGATCCGGGCGGCATAGCGTCATCATTACCTACTATAAGTTCGCCCGGGCCTGTTCTGTTATCGGACGTACAATGCGGGCCTGGGCAGCCAAGTCGATGAGATTCACCGGCCAAGGAGCCGGCGGCCGCTTGCCGCTGTTTGCGGCAGGCATCTCCGCAGCCTTAGAGGGAGAGTACCATGAAAAGAGTAGATGGCGATCGACGGATTCGTGCACTTTGCACCATTTCCATCTTCCTTGTGCCGGCGCTGGGTGTGTTGCCGTCCTCCGCGCGGGCCCAATCCATGGGAGGGGTGATGCAGGCGGGGTTGTGGGTCGCGAGTAGCGGCTGGGCCGGCTTCCAGCCGTGCACCTCGGACCTCAATGACGACGGTGTGGTTGGCCCGGCGGATCTCGCCCAGGTGCTCGGCGCCTGGGGGCCAAACCCCGGGAACCCGGCCGACCTCAATGCCGACGGAACCGTCGGACCGGCCGACCTGGCCCAGGTGCTGGGCGCCTGGGGACCCTGCTTGCCGGCCAACGATGATTGCGAGAACCGCACGCCGATCGAGGACGGCCAGACCCCGTTCAGCACCCTCGGAGCCACCACCGACGGAATCAGCCATGAGGACCAGGGCTGTCAGTACGACGGCCAGGTGTATAACGACATCTGGTACAACTACACGGCGACCTGTACCGGGACGCTCACGGTGAGCACCTGCAACCAGGCTGACTATGACACCGACCTGGCAGTGTATGACGGCTGCGCCTGTGACCCGTTCACGCTGCTGGGCTGCAATGACGACGACCTGATCGACGACTGCGGCCAAAACCCCGATTTCCACAGCACGGTCCTGGCGCCGGTGGTCCAGGACGGCTGTTACAAGATCCGCGTGGGCGGCTACCTGGCCCCGGACGAGGGCAGCGGCGTTCTGACCGTGGCCTGCGTCGCCGGCGGGCCCTGTCCCGGGCAGGGCGGCTGTTGCGAGGCCAACGGCACCCCGGGTTGTGACGATCCCGCCTGCTGCAGCCTGGTTTGCGGGGCGGATCCGTTCTGCTGTGACGTCTCCTGGGATGAAGTGTGTGCCGAGTCGGCGATCGGGGTGTGCGCTGGATTGTGCGGCGATGGTTCCAGTGATTGCTGTGAACCGCACGCCACGCTCGGTTGTGATGATGCCGGGTGCGCGCAGGAGGTCTGCGAGGTGGCTCCGTTCTGCTGCGCAGGTCCCTGGGACGAGCTTTGCGTGCAGTTGGCGGCGGCCCTGTGCCCGGGCGCGTGCCCCTGACCCCACGAGTGAATCCACCAGCGAGCCGCATGGATTGTGGGTACCAGAACCGCTATAGTGGGCGGAACAACACCGGGCTTCACGTTGAGGAGTCCACCGCCCCGGATGTCGCGGCCGGTGCCCGCCCGGTGCCCCTGTGATCGGCCTGCCTTGCACTGCTTGCTTGCACGGCGTCTTGACAATGGGCCGCAGATGTACCCGCTGACCAGGAGATTATCGATGCGGCGAGTGATCACGCCGGCGCTGTGCATGATGTTGATGATGGTGGCGTGTAAGCCGCGCGGAAAGCAGGCCCCCGAGCATAAGGCTGCTCCGGCGACGACGGCGGCCGCCGATCGGCCGGCGGCGCCGGCGAAGGATCCCGCAAGCTCGGACGCAGTTGTGGAGCCGATTGCAACCCGGCCGGGCAATCCCGAAACGGTCACAACCCAACCCGCGGACTCTCAACCGGCGACGACCCAGCCGGGGCCGGCGGTCCCCGCAGACACCCAGCCCGCGGACACCCAACCGGCTGAGGTCTACAACGACTATTACAAGAACCCCGAGGCCAGGCAGGTCCTGACCGCCGTTGTGGATGCCTACGGCGGCGAGGCCCGCCTGCGGGCCCTGACCAAGATCAAGACGGTCACCAAGATTACCTTTCGGGACATCGAGTCGTTGATCACCAGCTATGAAGTACCCGGGAAGTTCCGGATGGACATCAGTCGTGACGACAAGCGGCTGGTCCAGGCCCACGACGGCGACAGTTATTGGATCGGAACCGATGAAACGATGCAGGCCCCGCCGGAGATCATGGCCTTTCTGCGCCGCGAGACCATCGACGGCATCTGGCAGCAGTCGCTGCTGTCGATCGGTCTGGACAAGAATCGATTAACCCGCTACCACGGCAAGGAAGCGTTTCCCGGGGTGCCCGACAGTGAGCCCTGCTGGAAGGTAGAGACGCTCGATACCCGTGGCCGCAAGGTGGAATTGTATTACGATCCGCAGACCTACCTGCTCCGGGGCAAGGTTACCACCGACGTGATCTTCAAGGAATCCGAGGTCATCAAGTCCCACGCTGAGTTTCAGGGGATCAAGTATCCGTCATCGATTGAGCTGCTGAACAACAGCGGGGTCCCGTTCGGGACCATGGAGGTCCTCGAGGTCACCACTGACTTCGACGACGGCGTGTTCTCCAGCGACCAGCCGGGTCTGATGGAAGAGGAGCCATAGCATGGCGCGGCGCTCGTGGGTCGCCGGTGGCATCGTGGGCCTGCTGGTGCTGGCGGCGGGGCCGGGCGCGCTCGCGGCGGGCGCTCGGTGTTCGGTGGTGGGCGATCTCAACGGCGATGGAGCGGCCGATGCCGCCGACCTGGCGATCCTGCTGGGCGCCTGGGGCACGGCAGACGCCGCCGCCGATCTGGACGGCGATGGTTCGGTCAGCGCCGCCGACCTGGGATTGTTGCTCGGTGGCTGGGGGGGTTATGCCTGCGGCACCTTCCCCGAAGCCTGGATCAACGGCGCCGACTGCCGCAGCGAGCCCGCCATTCAAGTGCACCAGTACAACGACAACACTTTCATTCTGCGGCAGTCGCTGTGTACCAACTTCGAGGGGCCGTTCCTGTACCTGTTGTTCGGCGATGACATCGTCCTGCTCGAGGACACCGGCGCCAGCGGCGGGCTGACCGTCGGCGAGACTGTTTACGGCATCATCGAGCGGTGGCTGGTGGATCACGGCAAGAGTTCCATCGAGCTGGTGGTGGCCCACAGTCACGCCCACGGCGACCACGTCGCCGGCGACAGCCAGTTTGTCGGTCAGCCGAATACCACGGTCGTCGGGCTCGGGCAGGCCGCCGTGGCGGCGTTCTTCGGCATCGACGACTGGCCGCAGCAGATTGTTGAATACGATCTCGGCGGGCGGGTGCTCGACGTGATTGCCATTCCCGGCCACCACCCCGCGCACCTGGCCTTCTACGATCGCCAGACCCGCCTGCTGCTGACCGGTGACACGCTGTACCCGGGCCGCTTGTACATCAGCAGCTTCAGCCAGTATCTCGCCAGCATCTCGCGGCTGGTCGACTTCGTGGAGACCCACCCCATCGTTTGGATTTTGGGCACCCACGTCGAGATGACCAACGAACCCGGGGTGCAGTTTCCATTCGGGTCGACGGTGCATCTCAACGAGCACCCGCTGCAACTGGCACCGCCCATTCTGGACGAGTTGTTCGAGGCCGTCCGCGACATGCAGGCCGCACCCTTCATCGAAGTGCACGACGAGTTCGTGGTCTTCCCGCTGTAGTGGGATCAGGGCATGGCGGGGTCGCAACGCACGTTCGGGCTGGCCCGGCTGAATCGCCGGGTGGTGGTCTGCCGCAAATGTCCTCGGCTGATCGCCCACTGCCGGACCGTGGCCCGCACCCGGAGCAGTCGTTTTCGTGAAGCCGAGTACTGGGGCCGACCGGTCCCGTCGTTCGGTGATCCGCAGGGTCGAATCGCGATCATCGGCCTGGCGCCTGGGGCCCACGGTTCGAATCGGACCGGGCGGATGTTCACCGGAGATGCGTCCGGCGACTTCCTGTTTGCGGCGCTGCACCGCGCCGGACTGGCCTCCCGCCCCGACGCTTCGAATCGCGACGATGGGATGGTTCTGCGGGACTGCTACATTACCGCCGCGGTGCGCTGCTGCCCGCCGGGCAATCGGCCGACCGCCGAAGAACGGCGAAACTGCCGCGGATACCTGGTCGCCGAACTGGAGTTGCTGGAACCCGCGGCGGTGTTGCTGTGCCTCGGGCAGATTGCCTTCGAGGAAACCATCCGGGCATTGGGCCGGCCGCGGCAACCCTTCAAACACGGAGTCTGCTACGACGGCGGACCGCGACCAATCCTGTGTTCCTACCATGTCAGCCGCCAGAACACCCAGACTGGCCGGCTCACCACGACCATGTTCGACGAGGTCCTGATTGCCGCTAAGCGCTTGGCCGGTCTGTAGATCGGGAGTGTGTGGGCTTGACCGCAACCGGCACAGGCGGTACCTTCCAAAGGAGCGAACACACCTTCAGGCGAGGTCCCACGACGGTGAACAAGCGCGTTTTCCTGTTGTCCATCGGATGTTTGATCCTGCAGCCGGCCTGCGATTCTGGGGAGCCGCGCTACGCGACCGACGTGGCCATCGCCGGCGCCGACAATTCACTGCCGCCCACCGACCTGCAATTGAGCTACGACGACCGCCTGGACCTTGGCACCGTCAATGACCCGGATTTCAGCCATCTCAAGCCCGCCCCGGCGGTCACACCTGAGCCGCCGGCGGAAGCCGGCGCTGCCGGCGGTCTGCACCCCGCAGTGGCGGAACTGGTCGAGCGGTACAACACAGCGATGGCCGCCAAAGACTACCAGCAGGTCGCGGGGTTGTATCCCGGAGTCTACCGCCCGATGGTCATCCAGAACTTCGTGTTGTTGGATAAGTTGATGGCGATTGTGGAGACGATTGGTGACCAATCGCCGATGGCCGCCATGATGAAGCCCATGCTCGAGGGCGGCACCCGGATCGTCTTGGCGTCGACCGGCATCCGCGACGACGACACCGTGGTGGGCAGAATCACCTTCGGTACGCCGATGATCCCGCCGCAAGCCTGGTTGTTCGAACGCCAGGAGGGCACCTGGTTCATCATCGGGCAGGAAGGCATGACTCCCCAGAAGATCGAGCCGTTCATGAACCTGCTGCAATCGGCCAATGCCGATATGGACGCCATTCTGGAAGGCCTGGAGCGCGACAGTTTGGACGGGCAGCAGGCGGCTGCTCAGTTTCAACAGGCCGCCATGAAGATGGGGACTCAGGCGACGCAGATCCTGCAGAGTAACCCGCCGGCGACAGCGCCCGCCGATTCGGAGCCGGACGCTGATCCGGAGGCCGAGCTGGACGCTGATCCGGATGGCGAGCCCGACGCTGATCCGGAGGCCGAGCCGGACGCGGCGCCAAAAGCAGATCCCGACGCCGACCCGGATGCGGATCCGGACCCGTCGCCGAAAGCAGATCCGGATGTGGACCCGGACGATCCGGACGCGGAGTAGACCGCCGTCCTTTCCAACGGACCTATGAAAGCACCCGGCGCCGCGCCTTTGACTGCGAATTCGATGGCCGAGGCTCGGCTGTACCTGGGAGTGCTATCGTGCTCGGCATGCCGCGGCGGGCCGTTGCACCCCGTGGCTGAGGTCGTCGAAGCGCAGCACATTGACAGCATCGTGCGGGTGGACTGTCGCTGTGCGAGTTGCGGTCATCCCCGGTCGCTGCGTTTCCGCATCGACTCCGAGTGGCTGGCCGAGCGGCAGCCGCCAGTACTCAATCCGGGTGCGGCGCCGTCGGTTCTGGTGGATGTCGGCCAGTGGCTGACCATCTACCACACCCTGCTCGATGAGGCCGCCCGTGACCCCGATCGGCAGGCGGCGCGGCTGCGCTTCCATCAGGCGGGCCTGTGCTTGGACGAGGCCTTGAAGTTCTTCGAGTCGGACAACGACCTGCCGCCCGCCGGCGCCTTTTTTGCCGCCCAGACCCGGGAACGTGCCCTGGGCCAGCCGCAGCTTTTCACACGCCAGCGGCTGTTGGCCCTGCGGGCCCGGCTGCCAAATCTCGCGTCTTCACCGGGTACCCCGCCTTCCCCGGCCGCTCCCCGGAAATGGTGGGAGTTCTGGAAGCCACGGGCCGCGAAGCGTTCCGATCCACCGCCAAGGCCGTGACGGAGGTTTGACGGCCAATTTGGACATGCGCTAGAATCAGGCGTTCTTCTGCTTTCTAAGGTGACCACCGATGCCCTACACGCTTCAACAAGTGGCTGACCACCTGGCCGGGCGCGGCATGCCGGCCGCGATCGATGGCGACCCGCAACTGCTGATCAGCGCTGTCAGCACCCTGGACGACGCCGCCCCCAGCGAACTCAGTTTTCTGGCCAATCCCAAGTATGAGAAACAGTTGGACTCCACCCGGGCCGGAGCGGTGATCGTGTCGCACGAGGTGGTCGCCCCGCGGCCCATGACCCTGGTGCGGACCGCCCAGCCGTATTCGGCGCTGATGGAAGCCATCGTCTTGATTCACGGGCACCGCAAGCATCCGGACTGGAGCATCCACCCGGCAGCCGTCATCAGCCCGTCGGCGACCATCGGCAAGAACGCCCGCATCGGTCCGAACGTGACCATCGATGAGCAGGTCTGCATCGGCGACAACGTGGTGCTGTATCCGGGATGCTACATCGGTCGCGGCTCGCGCCTGGGGAACGACGTGACCCTGTATGCCAACACCGTGATCTACGACGACTGCGTGGTCGGCAACCAGGTGTCCATCCACTCCGGGACGGTCATCGGTGAAGACGGTCTGGGCTACGCCCCGGTCGGTGAGCGTTGGAACAAGATCCCGCAGGTCGGGCGGGTGATCATTGAGGACGGCGTTGAGATTGGTGCCAATTGCACGATCGACCGGGCCACGTTGGGAACCACGGTGATCGGCAACGGCTCGAAGTTCAGCAACCTCATCGCCATCGGTCACGGGACCAAGATCGGCGACAACGCCATGTTCGTGGCCCAAGTCGGCGTGGCCGGATCCGTGACCGTCGGCAAACACGTCCAAATGGGCGGGCAAGCCGGCGTCATCGGGCACATCCGCATCGGTGACAACGCCTCGGTTGCTGCCAAGTCCGGCGTCGCCAGCGATGTCGAGGCCGGCGAATTCGTTCTGGGCCAACCGGCGATCCGGGCTACAGAGGCAAAGCGGATTCTGTCGATTACCCAGCGGTTGCCCGAACTCAAGCAGCGCGTCAAGGCCCTGGAGGTCGAGCTGGCGGAGCTGAGCAAGAAGGTGAATGGCCGGCTGAACTGAAGCACCAGGGAGCACGACTTGCTACGAAGTGATGATGGCGCGGCCATCGGCGATCGTTTTGGATTGATTTGCGGCGGCGGCAAGTTTCCGCTGATGGTCGTCGAAGGGGCCAAGCGCGCCGGCAAGCACGTCGTCGTGGTCGGGCTCCGCGGGATCGCCGACCCGCAACTGGTCCAGTTTGCCGATGAGTTCTACTGGTCGAACATCGGGCAACTGGGCCGGTGCATCCGGCTGTTGCGGCGCGCCGGGTGCCGCCAGGCGATCCTGGCCGGATCGGTCCGCAAGGCCGACATGTACGGCAAGACCGGGTTCATGAGGATCCTGCATTATCTGCCGGACTGGACGGCGCTGAAGGTCTGGTTTGTGCGGGCCACCGACAAGCGGAACGATACCTTGTTGTGCGCGATTGCCGACGCGCTGGCCCAGAAGGGGATTATCGTGCAGGACTGCGTCAAGTTCACGCCGGAAGCCATGGCACCGGAAGGGGTCATGACCCAGCGGGCCCCCACACCGGCCCAGGAGAAGGACATTGAGTTTGGGTGGCGGATTGCCAAGGAGCTTGGCCGCCTGGACATCGGCCAGTCCATGGCGGTCAAGGAGCTGGAGGTCATCGCGGTGGAGGCCATCGAAGGGACCGACCGCATGATCGAGCGCGCCGGAACCCTGTGCCGGGCTGGGGGCTGGTGTCACATCAAGGTCGGCAAGCCCGGCCAGGACATGCGCTTCGACGTCCCGACCATCGGACCCGACACCATCGAGAACCTGCATCGGAATGGGGCCAAGGTGTTGTGCGTCGAAGCGCACAAGGCGTTCATGGTCGACCGCGAGGAGTTGGTTCGCCTGGCCAACAAGTATGGGATGGTTGTGGTCGGTCGGACCGATCCGACGGGCCATTGAGCTGGGGCGGCAACGGCGATCGTCCAGCGCGTCGCAGCCCGCCGACACTCCCAAAGACCAGGCCGGCTGCCATCAGGTCGGTTGGATCCCGATGATCTCGATGTTGGGGTAGGTCGCGTAGCGCCGGGCGGCTTCGCGCGCCTCTTCGAGGCTGTCGGCGTACAAAACGTAGCGCTGCACCGGCCCGGGCTTCTTCTCGCCGGGCTTGGTGTAGCGGAAGGAGACGGTATAGCGCTTGTGCTGCATGGCCAAGAAAATAGCAATTGCACCCCCCTGGTTTCAAGTCCCGCCCCGCTGGGGCACATAACCTGTTGAAGCCCATTGCTTTTCTGGGAGGCGCGACCCGCTGAGCGCCGTTTCGGTGGCGGCAGAAATACTGTCGCCGTCGCCCACGATTGTCCGATTCAATCAAACGTCGGGGGCGTTGGCCCCGGTTTGCCGTTCACCCCGCTATTCGTTTTTCGCGAGGACCCCAGCCATGAAGCATAACTCCTGGATCGTCGTTGGCGTGGCGCTGGCCCTGACCGGCACCATCGTGATCGCCAAGTCGTTCATGTCCACCGCCGAGGTTGTCCAGGCCGAGCCGACGATGCTCCGGCTTGCCGAGCATCCGCTGGTGGAGTCGCCCGCGGCTACCGCTGAGCGCTTGGCTGCCGGCGCGCCGCCGGCCGTCGTCAGCGCCGTTGCTGAAGCGGTCGTCCCGGTTGTCGATCGGGTGGCTGCGGTTCCGGCCGTGGTCGAGCCGCCGCGCCCGACGCCGCCGCCCGCTTCCGAGCCGCAGACCGCAGCGCAACCGCAGCCGTCCGGCTGGACGGTGCTGGTGGTCAACGGCAACACCGTCGAGGAGATCACCTACGCCGCGCCCGACGTCAAGGCCACCCTGCCCTGACCCGGGTGGGGCCGCGGGCGGCCATGCCGAGCACGCTTGAGGCGTGGGGCTCGGCGTTCGGTCCCTGAACCTCCGCAACGGTCCGGCGCAGCCAGCGCCGAGCGCGAAGCGCGCACCCTGCTTCGGCCCGCGGTCCGACAACAGTTGCACGACGCCACGGCCAACGACGGCGCAACTCGCCGCCCGATAAACCCGCCGTCGTTTGTCCGGCGGCCACATCACCTTCAGCCGATTACGCCCGAGTCGACGCTTGGCGGTTGCCTTGCGTCGCGCGGCAATCGTATGTTTGGGCGTCCCTTCCTTAGAATCAAGCTTAGGAGCGTCCCATGCATCCACGGTGCCCTCACCGCCATGCCGACTTCCCTTGCCGTCAGTCCACGCTGCTGCTGGCTGGGCGGCGCCGTGGGTTCAGCCTCCAGGAGCTGGCCTTGGTCTTGACCTTGTTCGGCACCGTCGCGGCCATCGCGGCTCCCAGCCTGCTGCACGCCCAGGATAAAGCCCGCGATACGGTCCTGAAAGCGCAGCTCGATCTGCTGCGCGGAGCCATCGAATCGTACGCCCGCGACCATGGCGAATACCCCGGGTTCGCCGTTGTCGCGCAACTGACCTGCCGAACCAATGGCCTCGGTGAAACCAACTGCGCTGACATCGTCGAACCCGAATTCCGCTTCGGACCGTACCTCCGGAACATCCCTCAAGCGCCCGTGGGGGAGAATGCCGGGAGCAGCGTGGTCTCCGTGGTAGTGGGTGATACGGGGCCCGTTCCACCGCCAATGACTCCGCCCGGTGGCTGGCTCTACAACAAGGCTAATGGCGAGATTTGGCTTCTCACGAAGCTCCATCCCGAGTATCATTCGTACTAGGGCGCCGGGGAGCCGGCCCATTGCGAGTGCGCTTGCTGCACTCAGGCATCAGAGCCTTCTGGTAACTGGTGAATTGCAGATCTGATGAAGCTTCACAGTCTGTTGCCGTGGTCCATTGTGATGGCCTCTCAATGCTTCGGGGCCACGTTGTACGTTGACAACGAGAGTAGGTGCCCTGGGTCTGGAACAAGGCGTTCTCCTTACTGTTCTATTCAGTCTGCAATTGGTGCGTCGAAAAATCTGGATGTCATCCTTGTCGCGCCAGGCACGTATCATGAAGCCGTAGACTTCCTCGGCAAGTCGATTCAGTTGATTGGTGCCGAGGGGCCCCAATCTACCATCATCGACGGAACTGGTTTGGGGACGAGTGTCGTGACTATCATTAGTGGCGAAGGCGAGGGTACGCTCCTTGAAGGGTTTACAGTCACCAACGGCTCCGGTGTAGAAGGCAAAGTCGGCGGGGGCGTTGTGATTTCTCGCTCGGCGCCAACCCTGTCGAACAACATTATTCGCGACAACTCCAGCTCGATATATGGTGGAGGCGTGTTCATTATCGTTCCCTTGAGCACCATTAAGATGACGAATTGTCAGATCACTGGGAATTCATCGGCCCTAGGTGGGGGCGTGTTCTCGCAGTCGGGAGGGCTGGTCTTGGACGGCTGCACGTTCTCGTCGAACACTGCGCTCGACAGAGGGGGAGCAGTGCTGTGCGCCGACAGCCAGTCGCCGATGGGGTTTACTGCGCAGAACTCCACTTTTTGGGAGAACGATGGGTTGATCGGAGCCTCCGAGATTGACCTTATCGAGTGTAATCTAACCATTCGCTATTCGGACATAGCTGGTGGGCTAGACGCGATTGGAATCGATAACAGTTCCCTCATCGACGGCGGCGGCAATTTGGACGTGGATCCTTTGTTCGTGGATCTGGCGGGCGGCGACTATCACCTGCAGATTTGCTCCCCGCTGCTGGACCGCGGCGATCCGGATTTTGTGCCGGATGTGGGTGAGACGGACATTGACGGTGAGCCGCGGCTGCTGGACACGGCGGTGGACATCGGGGCCGACGAGGTCTTGATTGGCGGGTTGTTGGATTGCAATGCCAACCGCGTGCTCGATATTTGTGAGGACCTGCCCAGTGCCGACTTGACGGGTAACGGGGTGGTCGACTCGGCCGACTTGGCCTTGGTGCTTGGTTCCTGGGGTTCGTGCGGGGCCTGCTGCCTGGCAGATCTCAATCGCGACGATGTGGTCAACGCTGCCGACTTGGCGTTGCTGCTGGGCGTGTGGGGTGTGTTGTAGCCGGCTGCCGGAGCGCGAGTGACTCGGACCCAGATCCTTTCTCAAATTTTTTTGCCCTGTTGCTTTTCAGACCGCGCTTTGCGCCTGCCGCCGTGCCCATTGCATTCGGTACGCCCCATCAATCAGCTTCAGTGACGCACTTGTGTTCGGGTCAATCGTCTGGTTCATTCCAACGCCGTTCTGCACACGGTTCTGCTGCCAAATAGGTGTTGCAGGCGTTCTCCTGATGTGTTATCTAACGACTCGTGAGTGAGCAAACGGTGTGCTTCGACTCGAGCGCCGCTCGAGGCCGCACGAGTCGGGGTACTGGGGGCGGGGGGTTCTCCCACACGTATTGGCACTGCTTCATCGGCCGCGGTCATTGAAATGCCCGGCGGTCGGGGGTGCCGGTCTGACCAGGGGCTTTGGGGGTGGCGCGGGCGGCTGTCCGTTGGGCAGGGCAGTTGCCCGGCGACCGTGGGGGTTCGGGACGGTCCAGTCCAGGGGCTTGGGGGGTGGTGCGGGCGGCTGTCCGTTGGGCAGGGCAGTTTGCCCGGCGACCGTGGGGGGTTCGGGACGGTGGTGGCCGCCCGGCTTCTGCGAGGGGTTGTGATGATTGTTCACGGTGAATGTCGAGCCAGGCGGGCGGTGGCGTGTGTTGCGACGCAGTTGTTCGGCGCGTTGCCGAACGCACTGAGACGCGATCCTCCCCCAGATCGCCGCCGCCTGTCACCATTCATGCCGCGGCTGCCGGGGACCAGACGTTCGTATGAGCGCCCCGGCAGCCCACACCTTTGCTTCGGTGGTCGATTGGATTTGGATTGGGGGCCGGCAGGTACCGGCGGCATCTTGACGCCCGGCGTCAGGGCGCTGCGGCGGCCGCGGCGGGTTGCCGCCGGCAAAGCGGACACCGCGGATACGGCTGGGTCGCCGCCGTGTGGGACGCTGCGTGCCGGTCAGGGCATGAAGGTCAGCGGCTCGGTCGGCGCCGGGGGCGGGTTGCTGCCGGTCACTGCAGCAGGGCCGGGGTTCACCGGGCTTTGGGCGAAGCTAGTGCTGTTGGTGTTGTACATGATGGTGATCCTCGACAAATCGGTGGTAATGACTCCAAACGACGAGACGTAGACCGGCAATGATGCGGTGCCCTTGGTCAGCGTGATGCCGGCAATGGGCGACGACAGCATCGTGCCGGCCTCACGCAGGGTCAGTTTGCCGCCGGGCGCACAGCCGAAGGTCAGCTCGTCCAGGTCCAGCGGCGTTCCGTCAACGGCATTGCCGTCGACGTCGAACGCCAGTACCGTGATGCCGTCCAGGTCAAACTGTGAATCCGGACCAAAGTCAATCTCCGCCTCGGCGAACAGGGCTTCTCCGGAATCGGCGGCCTGGCGCTTGAGCAGCTTCTCCGTGGGGGAGACGTCAAACGCCATCTCCACCAGGCGTTGTTCGCGCATGGCGGCGTCGCACGCTTCCGAGAACAGGTCGCTGAGTTCGTGCTGCGCCGATCGCACAATCATGTGGCGATAGGAACTGAGCATGCGCGGCGTCGCGATGGCCGCAATCACACCGATGATGATCAAGACCACCATCACCTCACCCAAGGAAAAAGCCCGCGGGTGAACGTCGGTTCGATTCATGATCGGCTCCCTGACCTGCTTGACCCGGCGCTGCCCGCAGCGGCGGTCGCTCAATTCCCGGCGGCGGTGAAGTGCTCCAAGAAGTCTTCGGTTTCCGAGCGGGTCAGCCGCCTGATGCTGTGCGGCACGACCCGCACGCCCGGCGAAGCCAGGCCGGGCGCCGACGTGCCCACCAGGTCGGCCACGGCCGGCGGCGAGTAGCGCAGCGCGACATTCCCCAGCCGGACGGTATCGGCAACCAACACCCCGGCGAAGTCCATCTGATCGGTGGCGCCGCCGCGGGCATTATCCATCACCACCTGGGCGCCGGCGGCCAGCAGCAGACCCTCGAAACCCACCGGCCACTCCGACGTGGTGTCGGGCCCGAGATAGCCGGCACTGAAATGATACGATTCCAAGGCCGCCGGATAGCTGATCACTGGAACGGTGGGCGAATCAGACGCATCGACGACGTTGACCGCGGCCGATAACCGATCGCCCGACAGATTGATGCGCACGTCCACGACCATCGGGTCGGCCGCCGGCGCACTGAAGCCAACCAGGAGGGTCGGCAACGGACCGCTGCCCAACACCGCCGCGTGGAGGGCGGGCTCGCCCCGCTCGAGGCGACAGTTCTGATCGAGGGTCAGCGGGGCGGTCAGTCCGAAGTCAGCCCAGGCCGGGTTGGGCTGCCGGCCCAGGTTATAGACCAACAACGTCCCGTGCAGTCGCATGCTCCGCAGCAAGACCGAGCCACCGCGGGCATTCAGCGTGAACACGCCCTCCAGGTTCACCCGGGTCAACACGGTGACGTGGTTCACGCTGTCACCGGCGCCCGAACTCATGAACAGATGCGGGAAGGCGACCACCGCTGGCGGCAGATCGGGTGGGTTCGGAAGCGACACCGCGATTTCCGGAACATCGGCGGCGAGCACGAGGTCGATCATCGGTTGCGGATCCACAGGATCGACCCACTGCGGCGATTGCCTGAATTGCTTGCGAAGCTGGGCCACCGGATTGACCTCCAGATCGTGCGCCGGGTCCACCGTACCCCGCAACTCCGACAGGTTCTGTGGATGGACGCGATAATCAAAGTCGGCCGGCCGCTCCAGGATCTGCCGGTTCGAACCGAAGATCTGGTGGATTACCGAATTGTCGTTGACGGCATTGGAATCAGCGGCCGTAAAGTGCCCGTTGGACCGCAGGGGATGGGCCGCCAGAGTCGCGTCGCGGAGGCGGGTGGCTGGAGACAGGCTCAATTCACGTCCGGCCCAAACCGTGTACCGCAATTGGGGATGAACATCAGGCCGAATCTGAATCTGAGTACCTACGGCCGCCTCCGGATGGCGGGCCAGGGTGGTCACGATCACCGGCGCGAAGACCTGCTGGAGGTCACTGTAGTCCGGTGGCCAGGAGGGCGCCCCGTCGGTCCATAACGTGGAGCGAACGAACAGGTCGCAGTCCATGACCTTCAGCGGAGGCGCCTCGGAATCCAGCAGATACCAATCCTGGCTGGTCGAGCCGGAGTCGGCCGGAATCTGATGCCACGGGGCGCCGGCGTCGCCGGTGCGTTGCAACGCCCACTGCAAGCCCGACTGGGCAGACAGCGCCGCGTGGACCTGTCGGGCCCGAGCCTCATCCACCCGTCGCTGGCGAACCTGAGACCGCACCAGGGCCACCCCGGTGGTGACCAGGAGCAGCGTGAAGGTCACCGCGACGAACAACAACTGCACACCGCTGCGGCGCAATCCGGGGGTGCTCGCTGTCCGCTGTCCCCTTGGTGCCGTCAAGTTCCAGGTCCCTCCCGCAGCGCCGCCGCCCACACGACCGAGCATCCGCGGCACGATGGTCTTATGAGCCCGATTCGGACGGTTCTGCGCCCTTGAAGGCTACCATATCCCAGAGCCACTGGCCGTTGTATCGGACCGTCACTGTAATCTTGAGCAACGCTGCGGGGTTCGATTCGCAGGTCACCGGCGCCAGGGTGGCGGCCTGCACGCAGGCGATATCGACGGAGCGCTGGTACCCGCGGTAGTCGATGGACAGAACCTGCTCCGGCGCGGTGCACGCCGCGGGGGACACGTGGGGGGGCACCGGGTAGCTCGCTGGTTCCAGGGGTTCGCCGAAATCACATACCGGACTTTCCCAGCCTGCGAATTGCAGGGCGCTGGCTCTTCCCAGGCGGTTACCGCTGCCGCCCGGGGCGGCGGGGCCGGTGTGCGGGCGCGACAAGACCTCGGCCATCAAACCGGCCGCCAGTGAACAGGCCTGCCCTTTGCGATCGCTGATCTGCACGCCCTGAGTGTACGTCAGCGTCAGGTTCGCAATCACGCCCATGCCGATCGCCAGCAGCGACATGGCGATGATTACCTCCACCAGGCTGTATGCCGGCGCCCGATCGGGCGGCGTTCGATGGGTATTCATGCCGGCGGGATCCGGTTGTAGTAGCGGTTGACGAGCGGTCGTTCGCTGCACAGGGCCGTGTTCTGCAACATGGCCTGCTCGGACTCGTGATGGACAATCAGGCGGATATGCACCGTCTCCAGGCGCACCTGGAGATCCTTGATCGGGGGCGCCGGCTCAAAGGTGCTGTCGAACAGGCTGTCCAGCCAGTCGCGGGCGCTTGCCGTGCCATCACAGGGGACCGGGTCCGGATCCCCGGTGTAGACCCGGCAGGTTACGGGGACCCAGTCCGGGCCCTGCGGTGCCAGGTAGCTGACCTGCACAACATAATGGAGTTGAAAGTGGCAATGCGGCAGCAGCTCGTGAATCTGGCCGCTGTAGGCGCTGTTGGGCGTTGCCGGTGTCGGGCCGCCGGTGACAAACTCGAAGGCCAGCGGATCCTCGGCGTTAATGGTGTCCTGCCAGCCGTATTGATGCATCTGCACGTATTGAGTCAGGCCTTCGGGCGGTGGATCGAGGCAGCCGGAGGGATCATTGGGATCTTCGGCGACCACGGATCCAAAGGCGTGGCAGGAACTCGCACCGGCGCCTGCCGGGCGGCCGGTCAGTTCGTCCGGCAGCGCGAAGGTGATCCGTTGGACTTGGGGGTCGGGCGTCCCGGGGAAGGGCATGTCGACGATCTGGACGATCCGTCGGGCGGCGCTGAATTCCTGGACCAGCTTCTGCATCATGTGGCCGGCGATCTCGCGGGCCTGGACGCGCTGGTTGAGTCGAGCCGGTTGCAGGGTCAGGGTCTGGACCACGAAGGCCACCACCGACCAGACCACCAGCGCGACGATCATCGAGACGCTCAACTCCACAAGCGTGAAGGCTCGGTCGCGCTGCCGCACACGTTGCTGCACGATGGGTTTCTCCAGGCGGATGAACAGGCCGCGCGGGGTTCGGCGGTCGCTATCATCTTCGCCCGATCGGGCGGAGGACTTGATGTATCATCGCGTCCGCGGGTCCGCGGACGGTGGGGCGGCGCCCGCCAGGCCCGGCATCCGCCGGCGGGTCCGCTGGATCTTCGCCGGGCAGTCCCGATAATGGATGGCCTGAGGTCGCGGCCGTCGTCAGCAGTGGAGCGGCGGGAGACCAGTGCGCGTGTATCCGTTTGACACCGTCGATTCGACCAACGCGGTCGCCAGGCGCCTGCTGCGGGCTGACGGTCTGGTCCTACCGGCGGGCATTACCGCCCGTGAGCAAACCTGCGGCCGGGGCAGCCACGGCCGCCGCTGGCATTCGCCGCGCGACGCCGGCGTGTATCTTTCGGTGGTTCAATCGGCCCCCCACCCCACCATTCCATGCCCCGAGCTGCTGACCCGTTCGGCCGGGGTGGCCTGTGTGTCGGTGCTTACCCAGCAGACCGGTTTGCCGATCTGCATCAAGTCTCCAAACGACTTGCTTCTGCACGGCAGCAAGGTCGGTGGTATTCTGTGCGAGGCCCTGGCCGAGACCGGAAGCCCGCCGGCGCTGATCATCGGCATCGGCATCAATCTGCGGCGGGCCCATCGTCCGGTCGGTTCAGGCGGCATTCCGGCGACCGCGTTGGAAGACCACTTGCGGCCGCCGCTTCCTGCCGGTCTTCAGCAGGACGCACTGGTCGACGCGCTGGCCGCCGCTGTGATCCATTGGGTGCACAGTGCCCTGCATGATTCCGACGATGTGACCCGGCAGTGGCGATGTCATTTGTGCACCGACCTGTGAGTAACCTTGGAGTCGCAGCAGGAACACGTGTGCCTGCGAATTGTGAGTAACTTTGGTTGTGACATGACCCGCGGATGTCGGTATACTCCCCCAAATCCTGTTCGTGTCTCAAGTTGCCCCAATCGGAGGTTTTTCTGATGTCACATGTACACTCGAATCGGACTTGGCTGCAGGCAGGCTTCGCGGTTGTGCTCGCTGCCGCCTTGAGCATTCCGCTGTATCTGCCCGGCTGTTCTCCTGCCGATGGCGGCAACCAGAATACCAATACAAACGGCAATGACAATGACAACGGCAACATGTCCACCATGACCATCCGCCAGGACACCACGATGGAGACGCTGACGGTCGGGGCTGCCGAGATGCTGGCAGTGGAGAACGGTGCGGTGGTCACCGTCACCGGCGATGCCACGGTGGACGGCCGGATGATGGCCATTGACAACTTGCTGACCCTCAAAGTCGACGGTGACCTGGTCATTGGCGGGACGCTGACCGCAATGAGGGATGATGCGGTCGTGTCCGATGACACGCCGTTCAGAGACCACCCGGTGGGCGTGCACATCATTGCGGCCGGCGCGGTCACGTTCGGCGCTGCCGCCGCCATTAAGACCAATGGGTCGGTGGTGCTGACCGACGACGAGGGCGTGCTGGCCATGACGCCGCAAGAGCAGTTTGACCAGGTGGAGGACGTCAGCGGCGACGAGTTGACCACGTTGGTTCCGCTGCCGCCTGACAACCCGGCCTTCGACGAACCCGCGCCCGCGGCCCGGGTGCGGGGATCCCGCGGTGCCCTGCCGCCGGTAGTGATCTCCGGGGTCTGGCCCGACCCCACCGGACCGGCCCCGGCCGGCGATCGTCCGGTAATCGTGTTTCGCTTCAACGGCAATCGCGACCTGAACCTGATGGATTGGACGGTTAACGGTCCGCCGGCTCCTGATGGTGCGGATGCCGATCCGATGAACAACACGCCACCGCGCCCTGGGAAGAACGGCCTGCGGCTGAACATCTGGAACAACGGCGGCGCCATCAATGTCCAGGACGTGGTTTTCAACCTGGCCGATGGCGGCGACGGAGGCAATGACGTCAGCACGTGCGGCACGGCCACCGGGGAGGACGGCGGCAACTCGGGTAATTTTCGGATGACTGCTTCGGGCGGCATCAACTTCAACGGGCCGGTGACCATCAACCCCGGTCGATCCGGCGACGGCGGCTCGGCGACGGTTAACAAGGGCGCGGCGGGCGCCGCCGGGTGCCCGGGCGACACGGGCGACGGTGCGACGGCCACCGGCGGTGACGGAGCGGACAATCGCAAGCGCATTTTCGCCCGCGGGAACGTCAATGGGTTGGCCAACATCACGCTGGGTGATGTGATTGCCGGGAGCGGCGGGCCCGCGATGGCCAATGCGTGCGACGGCGGACCCGGGTTGCCGTGTTGCGACGGCGGCCCCGGCGGCGGGGCGACCGCCACCGGTGGCGACGGCGGCGAGGCATCGCTGAGCATCAGTGGATTGCCGTTGACGCCCGGCGATGTCATCGGCGGTGACGGCGGCGACGCCACCGCGGCCGGCGGCGACGGTGGGTTGGGCGGCTCGTGCAAGTTCCTGGACGGTGGCGACGGTGGTGCCGGTGGTGCGGCGACCGCGGCCAGCGGGGCGGGTGGGAACGGCTCCGGCGGGATGGCATCCGTCGGCGGCGACAACGGCGATGCCACCGCCACCGGCGGCAGCGGCGGCAACGGCGGCGACAGCGGCTTCGGCACGCCGGGCGGCGGCGGCGCCTTGGGCGGGGCGATGACCACAGCGGGCGCCGTCGGCACCGGCGACACCAGCGGGACCGCCGGCCCGACCGACGCGACGGACGGGATCATGGGGCTGCCGGGCGGCAATCTGGCCGTCAGCATCCTGTGCATTCCCATTGGAAACTACGTGCCTGGAGTTCCCGGGCCGATCGACGCCGGCGTGTTCCCCGGGCCGGTCTTCGACGAGACCCTGACCACCCAGCTCGGGACCATCGAGGTCGAGTTTGTGGATACCGGCGGGCAGTTCAACTATCAACTGGGTGCCAATCCGGCCCATGTCGGAATCGGAGACGGCCGGCTCGACGTCCGGGTGTCGACCCTGCAAAGCGGCGCCGGCTCGGGGGTGATCGGCGGCCTGCGGATCGTGCCGATCCAGGGTTTCAACATCAACGCCAAGCGGCCCCTCGAGGTTCGGGCGCTCAATGGTGCCGGCGAGGTCGTCGGGCAGCAGACGTTCGACACGATTCCCGACAATTTCGGGCGGTTGGAGGATCCGACCGTGGCGGCGCTCGACGCCCTGTTCAATGTCGACGCGTCGGTGGAGTCGTTCCAGATTCTGGCGCCGTTCGACACCTTTGTGACCATCTATCGGATTTACCTGCTGGATCCGTAATGGGCCGGCCGGTCAGTTGGCCAGCAAGGGGATCGGGCGAAAGGCGTCGACGTCGATCAGTCCCTGGTCGGTGACCTTGAGCGCTCCGATGACCGACAGGCTCATGAACGACAGGGCCATGAACGGTTTGCGCAGGCGGCAGCCCAGTTCCTGGTTGGTGACTTGGTGGAGCTGGCGGAGTTGATCGGCGGCTTGTGCCGCCGGAGCATCGCTCATCAAGCCGGCGATCGGCAGCGGCATCTCCGCGAGAACCGCACCACCGCGGACGGCGCACAGCCCGCCGCGGCGTTTGATCACCTGAACGGCTGCGGCGTAGATGTCGCGATCGTTGGTGCCGGCGACCACGATGTTGTGGGCGTCGTGGGCCACGGTTGATGCGATGGCCCCGGCGCGCAGGCCCAGCCCGCGGATGAACCCAAAGCCCATCCGGCCGCTGGCCTGATGCCGCTCGATGACCACGATCTTGGCGATATCCCGGGCGGGGTCAGGTTGCACGGAGCCGTCGACCACCGCCAGGGATTCGATGGTCCGCCCGGTGATCAGTTGCGATTCAATCATCTCGATGACGTGGACGCGCTGCTGATCGGGTGTCGCTGCATGCACGACGAACTGCTGCGGCTCCAGCCAATGGACGTTGATGGTGCTGCGAACCACCGGGGGTTTGCGGAGGTGGTCGGCCTCGTCGATGAACACGCCGTCTTGAGCAATCAGCCGGCCGCCCTGGTACACCTGCCGCACGCGGCACGCTTCCAGATCGTCGACGATGGTCAGGGCCGCCGCATAACCCGGCGCCACCGCGCCCAGATGGCGAAGTCCGAAGTAGCGGGCCGCATTGAGGGTGGCCATGCGGATCGCCAGCGTCGGTTTCAGGCCGCCGGCGATCGCCCGGCGGATGATGTGATCGATGTGCCCTTCATCGAGCAGGTCTTCGACGTCTTTGTCGTCGGTGACGAACATGCAGCGGTCAACGGTCTGGGGCGTCACCAGCGGCAGCAACGCCTCCAGGTTGCGGGCCTGCGAGCCTTCGCGAATCATGATGAACAGCCCGGCGCGCAGTTTCTCGCGGGCCTCCTCGAGGGTGGTGGACTCGTGGTCGCTGGTGATGCCCGCGGCGGCGTAGGCTTGCAGTTCACGACCGGACAGACCGGGGGCGTGCCCATCGATGATCCCGGCGCTGCCCAGCTGCAATTTGTCGAGTACGGCGGGGTCGCCTGCGATCACCCCGGGGTAGTTCATCATTTCGGCGAGCCCCAGCACCCAGCGGTTGCCGGTGAGCGACGCCAGATCTTCGGCGGACAACTCCGCTCCGGCACCTTCCAGGTTGGAGGCCGGCACGCAGGAGCTGAGCATGACGTAGACGCTGACGGGCGAGTGCTTGCTGGAGGTCAGCATGTAACGAATGCCTTCGGTCCCCATGACGTTGGCGATCTCGTGGGGGTCGGTGACCACCGCGAGCGTGCCGCGGGCGGCCACCACCTTGGCGAACTCCGGCACCGACAGCAGCGACGACTCGATGTGCACGTGGCCGTCAATGAACCCGGGGCAGATATACTGCCCGTTGAGTTCGACCACCGCGTGGCCGTCATATCGTCCGAGCCCCGCAATCCGCTCACCGGCGATGGCCACGTCGGCTTCGATAATCTCGTCGCTCAGGACGTTGACCACGCGCCCGCCCCGCAGCACGCGGTCGGCCGGTGTGCGCCCCGCGGCGACGTCAATCAGTTGTTTGAGTCCCATGGCTGAAGTGTACCACGGATCGATTGATCTCGCCCACTGCGGCGCGGGATGCCGGCTCCCCCGAGCTGCCGCCACCGAGTATACTGTGCGGCCCTGACGGACCGTGCACCAGGTAGGGGCAAGCGATGCATATCGGCGTAGACACCGGTGGAACGTTTACCGACGTGGTGCTGTGGGACGGTCGGTCGCTGCGGGCGCACAAGGTGCCGTCGACCCCCGCTGATTTCTCGGTCGGCGTCCTCCGCGGAATTCGCGAGGTCCTGGAGCAGGCGGCCGGGTCGCCGGTACCCTTTCGGGTGACCCATTCTGCGACCGTCGCCACCAATGCGCTGCTGGAGCGCCGTGGGGCTCGGACCGCCCTGGTGACCACCCGCGGTTTCGGCGATGTTCTGGAAATCGGACGGCAGGCCCGCCTGCGGCTGTATGACCTGGCGGCCCGGCGCGAGCCGCCCCTGGTGCCGGCGGCACGACGTCACGAGATCACCGAGCGGGTGGCGGCGGACGGCACCGTGCTGGCGGCCCCGAGCGGCGGCGAGATCGACCGGCTGATCGAGAGGCTGCTGGCCCAGGGCGCCGAGTCGCTGGCGGTGTGCCTGTTGTTCTCGTTCCTGCGGCCGCGGCACGAGCAGGCCATTGCCGCGGCCGCCCGGCGGCGCGGCCTGGCGGTGTCGGTGTCCTCGGAGATTCTTGCCGAGTTCCGCGAGTATGAACGAACCAGCACGACGGTGGTCAATGCCTACGTCGCCCCGGTCATGCAGCGCTATCTGACCCGGGTGGATCGCGCCTTGCGGCGCATGGGCACTGCCGGTTGGCGGGTGATGCAATCCAACGGCGGGAGTCTCACGGCAGCGGCCGCAGGTCGGCGGGCGGTGGACACCCTGCTGTCCGGGCCGGCAGCGGGCGTCATCGGGGCGCTGGCCGTCGCTCGCCAGGCCCTGCCGCCGCCGCGCCGCGCGCAACCCGTCAAGATCATGACCTTTGACATGGGCGGGACTTCAACGGATGTGGCCCTGTTGTGTGGTGATTACCAGGTGACCACCGAAGGCTCCATTGCCGGCTGCCCGGTCGGGGTTCCGATGATGGACATCCACACGGTCGGGGCCGGCGGCGGTTCGATCGCCGCCGTGGATGCCGGTGGGGCCCTGCGCGTCGGTCCGCGAAGTGCCGGCGCCGATCCTGGGCCGGCCTGCTACGGCAGCGGGCTGGCGGCAACGGTGACCGATGCCAACCTGCTGCTGGGGCGGCTGGATCCGGCCCGCTTCCTGGATGGGCGGATGGTGCTCGATCCCGCTCGCTCGGCGGCCGCTCTAGACCCGCTGGCCCGCGCCCTGGGCAGCCCGCCGCGGCGCATCGCCGAAGCCATCGTGCGGCTGGTCAATGCCAACATGGAGCGGGCCCTGCGCGTAATCTCGGTGGCCCGCGGCTACGATCCCCGCGAGTTCACCCTGGTGTGCTTCGGCGGCGCCGGCGGTCTGCACGCCTGTGAGATGGCGGCGGCGCTCCGCATCCCGCGAGTCCTGCTGCCGCGCGATCCAGGCGTGTTGTCCGCCTACGGGGCCCTGGTCAGCGATGTGATTCAAGACTACTCGCGTACGGTCCTGCGCGCCGGTGCGGCAGACCCGCAGCAGCGGTTGACGACCGCGCTGCGACAGCTTGAACGGCGGGCCCGCACGGCGTTGCAGCGCGAAGGGCAGACCCCGGACTCCAGCGTCCTGCGGTGCAGTGTCGACCTGCGCTACCGTGGGCAGTCGCATGAATTGAATGTTTCGCTGGACGGCGGTTTGCCGGCGGCGCTGCGGCGGTTTCACGATGCCCACGCCCGCCGCTTCGGGCACTGCGACCCGCAGGCGGCGGTCGAAGTGGTCACCGCCCGCTTGCGGGCCATCGCCGTGCTTCCGAAGCCGGCCGCGCGGCCGGGGCGGGTCCGCCGGGGCGGGACCCGGCGGGTCACGGTGCGGCGGCTGGGGGGCGTGGCCTTCGTGGAGCGCGAACCATTGGCCGCCAACGACCGCGTTGCCGGTCCGGCGGTGATCGCAGAACCGTTCTCGACTACCTGGCTGCCGCCGGGCTGGCGCGGTACGGTGGACCGCTGGGGTAATTTGATCCTGCAGGCACCGGGGAATGCATCATGAGCCAGCCGCCCACCCGCCGCCGGCGCGGCGATCGACCGCTAGACCCCGGCGATCTGTCGCTCTTCAGCAATCTGTTCGCTTCGGTGGCCGAAGAAATGGGCGCCAGCCTGATTCGCTCGGCCTATTCGCCCAACATCAAGGAGCGGCGGGACTGTTCCTGCGCGCTGTTCGACGGCGACGGTCTGTTGATCGCCCAGGCGGCGCACATCCCGGTCCACTTGGGGGCGATGCCGCAATCGGTGGGCGCCGCGCTGGCGAGCCGTCACGCCTGGCGGTCCGGTGATGCCGTGCTCTTGAATGATCCGTTCTCCGGCGGCACGCACCTGCCTGATCTGACGGTGGTGACCCCGGTCCTGGCCGCCGCCCGAAGCCGGGAGCCGTTCGCCTTTCTGGCCAGCCGAGCGCACCACGCCGACGTCGGGGGCATGACGCCGGGGTCGCTGCCGTTGTCGCGCGAGATTTGTCAGGAGGGTTTGCGGCTGCCGCCGGTGCCGCTGCGGATTGCCGGGCAACTGAATGCCGCGGTGTTGGAGGTGCTGTACGCCAATACCCGAACCCCGGTCGAGCGGAAAGGCGACCTCAGCGCGCAACTGGCCGCCCATGACGTCGGTGAGGCCCGGTTGCAGGCGCTCATCCGCCATTATCGGCCGGGTCCGCTGGCCGGACACATGCAGGCGCTGCGGACCTATGGGCGCCGCTTGATGGAGGGCCTGCTGGCGGACATCCCGGACGGTGACTTCGCCTTCGAGGATGTGCTCGATGGTGACGGCGTATCAGCGGGACCATTGACCATTCGGGCGGAACTGCGGGTTCGAGGCCGGCGGGTGGCCGTGGATTTCGCCGGTTCATCGGCGGCTTGCGACGGCAACCTCAATGCCGTCGAAGCCATTACCTGTTCGGCGGTGTACTACTGCTTCCTGGCGCTGCTGGTGACCCGCGCGGGCTTTGAGGACGACATGACCGTGCCGCTGAACGCGGGATGCTTTGAGCCCATCACCGTACTGGCCCCGCGGGGCACGGTGGTCAGCGCCACGGCCCCGCATGCGGTGGCCGCCGGCAATCTGGAGACTTCTCAGCGGATCGTGGACGTCGTGCTGGGGGCACTGGCCGAAGCCGTCCCTCAATGGATTCCCGCGGCGTCGCAGGGCACCATGAATAACCTGACCCTGGGGTCGGCCACGGCCGGCGGCGTTCCGTTTGCCTACTACGAGACCCAGGGCGGCGGGATGGGCGGGTCTCCCGCCGCCGCGGGGCTGGATGCCGTTCAGGTGCATATGACCAATACCCGGAACACGCCGATCGAGGCCCTGGAACTGGCCTATCCGCTGCGGATCGGCTGCTACCAGATCATCCGTGGCAGTGGTGGAGCGGGGCGACATCGCGGGGGCCATGGCTTGCGGCGGGACGTTGAAGTGCTGTGCAATGCCTCCGGCAGCCTGCTGTCCGATCGCCGCGAGCACCCGCCGTATGGTCTGGCCGGCGGGGCGCCCGGCCGTTGCGGTCGCAACTTTCTGATTAGCGGTGGTCGCCGCCGGCGACTGCCCGGCAAGGTTCAATTGGACCTGTTGGCCGGCGATGTCATCAGCATCGAAACCCCGGGCGGGGGTGGCTGGGGGCAGGCATCGGACTGAGGCGCGGTCATCATGATGCCGAGAATGGGGATGACGGCCTGGCGCCTGCCCGGTCGCGGCGAATCATCCTGGGGCCGGGGTTGCTGGTCGCGGCTGCTTTTGTGGGTCCGGGGACGGTGACCACCGCCAGTGTCGCCGGTGCCCGCTATGGTCACACGCTGCTGTGGGCGCTGCTGTTCTCGGTGGCGGCAACCATGGTCCTCCAGGAGATGGCGGCGCGCTTGGGTGTGGTGACCCGCGCCGGTCTGGGGGAGGCCCTGACCCGCACCTTTCGCCGCCCGTTGTACCGCTGGCCGGTGGTCGGACTGGTGCTGTCGGCCATCGTGTTCGGCAACGGCGCGTTCGAGACCGGGAACATCAGCGGCGCCGCCGCGGCCTTGGAAATGCTCAGCGGGAACGGGCACGCCGGCTGGGCGGCGGCGGTGGGTTGCTTGGCCGCCGGACTGCTGCTGCTGGGTTCCTATCGTTGGATCGAGCGATTTCTAGTCGCCTTGGTCGGACTGATGAGCCTGGCGTTCGCGATCACGGTCGTTCTGCTCAAGCCCGACTTGCGAGCCATGAGCGCCGGCCTGGTGCCTCGAATGCCTTCGGGCTCCGAACTTTCGGTCATCGCGTTGATCGGGACCACTGTGGTGCCGTACAACCTGTTCCTGCATGCCAGCGCGGTATGCGAGAAATGGCGGGCGAGCGATCCGGTTGACGTGGCCCTCGGCCAGGCACGGGTGGACGCCCACTGGTCGATCACGATCGGCGGGCTGATGACGCTGGCCATCTACCTGTCCGCCGCGACCTGCTGGGCGGTCGGCACCGAGATCGAGTCGGCAGCGGAAATGGCCAATCAACTGGAACCGTTACTAGGCGCTTCGGCGAAGTGGTGCTTCGCGGTGGGCCTGTTTGCCGCGGGGTTGACGAGCGCCGTGACCGCGCCGCTGGCCGCGGCCTATGCCGCTCGCGGTACGTTGGGCTGGGGCGACTCACCCGCCGACTGGCGGTTCCGAACCGTCTGGGCGGTGATCGTGGTCAGCGGCACAGTGCTGGCCATGACCGGAACCCGACCGGTGGACGCCATCGTGTTCGCCCAGGCGGCAAACGGCATGCTGCTGCCCGTGGTTGCCGTGTTCCTGCTGGTGGTGGTCAACCGCAAAGCGTTGTTGGGCCGGTTTGTGAACGGCGCCGTGGCCAACGCCCTGGGCCTGGCGGTGGTGCTGGTGGTCAGCGCGCTGGGAGGGTTCAAACTGGTGACCGCGTGCCGCTGACCCCGGTCGGCCCTGGCAATGCATCGCGCAAAAAGGAACCCGCCGTGGCCTTGCGGGCACGACGGGTCCAGTTTCGATACGGCTGCCACTTTCGCAGCCACGTTCGCTGCCCTTACGACAGCCGCCTCGTACATATGCCAGATTCCACGGATCACCTCCTTTACAATGGGCCAAACCCATCCGATTCGATCTCAGGCATGAAGATCGATCGAACCTCGCCCTACCGCCGACCGTCGCCGGCGGTCCCACGCAGTGCGGCCTTGCCGCCCGCGGCCGAGTCCCTCAGAAGCCCTCCGGCTTCACCCATATTATTAGAAGCTCGATTGAGCCTCGAGGGTGCCCTCGACGATCTGATCTTAGCCAATCGCGCCGCGCACGGTCAAAAGAAAAAACCGGCTGGAATTACGTTTTGCAACCGCACAATCGCCCGAATCTGGGAATGCCCTGGCAGGTCTCACCGTCGGGCAGGTGCTTGATGCCGGTGCCGCGGCGGTGGGCTTCGAGAGGGGATTACTCGGCTTGCAGGTCGCGGTAGACCCGGGCTCGATCCGGCTTGCCCCAACTGTCGTACAGTGTGACCAGCCACGCGGCGGCATCTGTCGAGCGCTCGCGGGCCTCGCCGGGTCCGGCGCTCAAGTGCTCGTAGGCCGGCAGTAGCTGGGCTTCGGCGGCTTCGAAGCGGTTCAGCGCCGTCAGGCAGGCACCATAAAGCGCCTGGGTGTAATCGATGTGCCAGTGGTTCTCGGGCAGTACCCGCCGTCGGACCTCGAGGGCCCGGTCCAGCAGTGGCTCGGCTTCGGTGGGCCGCCCGTCGAGCAGCAAGACCTCGCCCAGGGTGTGCAGGCTTTGGGCGGTGTGCCGGTGGACCTCGCCGAACGCTTCGCGGCGAATGTCCAAAGCCGCTTGCAGCAGTTCCTCGGCTTCGGCGTAGCGGCCCTGTTCTTTGTACTGGCGGGCCAAATTGTGTAGCCGCTGGGCGATCACTGGATGGTGCGCATCGAGCAGCGCCTGGCTCATTCCCAGAGCCTGCCGCAGGTACCGTTCCGCAGTGTCGTAGTCTTCGCGACCCTGGTACACCATGCCCAGGTTGTTCAAAGCGGCGGCCACATAGGGATGCTGCTCACCGAAGATCCGCTTCTGGCTGGCGAGAATTTCCATGAACTGGGCCTCGGCCTGGTCGTACGACGCTTCCGCCAGCAGGATCGCCGCGAGGTTGTTGCGTGTGACCAGGGTCTCGGGGTGGTCCGGCTTGCGGGTCCGCAACCCAATTTCCAGGGCGTCGCCCAGGGCACTCTTTGCGTCGTCGAACTCCCGGCGGCCGTACAACACCTCACCGAGATAGTTCAGGCTTTCGGCGACGGCTTCGTGGTCGGCACCCAGGGTGGCCTTCCGCTGCTCCAGCGATTCGCGCAGCAGCGTTTCCGCCGTCGCATAATCTCCTCGGGCCTGCTCCAGGCGCCCGAGGCGGTACAGCGTGCGGGCCACCTCCGGGTCGGGTTCGTCGGACTGCTGCCGGTTCAACTGCAAGGCTTCGTCCAGGGCGGCCCGGGCCTGGTCATATCGGCCGGCTTCGGTCAGGCACCAGCCCAGGGCATTCAAGGTGGCGACGACCTCGGCAGCGGTGGCGTCGCCCTCCGTTCTGCGCAGATCCAGGGCGGATCGCAGGTGCGCCTCGGCCGCTGGATACACACCCAAGCCGAGGTAGGCCAGCCCGATGGTGTGATGGACCGCGGACCGGACCTGCGGCGCCGCTTGGGCGTCGATGTCTTCGGCGGCGCGATCCAACACCGCCCGAACGGTCACACGGTCGGCCCCCTCGGCGTAGGGGTCGGCCGACGCCAGCATGTCAACCAGGAACCGGGTGGTGTTCTCAGCGATGGCCCGTTGCTGCTGTTCGCGGCGGCGGGCATCGGCCTCCTTGGATCCGGCAGCGACCGCACCGCGCCACAGGATGCCGGCGGCGGCGGCGAAGATCGCGAGCAACAGGACGGCGCCGGCGGCCGACGCGAACGCCGTGCGGTTCCGGCCCACCAGCTTTCGCAGATGATAGAGCGTGCTCGGCGGGTGAGCCCGTACGGCTTCACCGCGCTCATGGCGGTCCAGGTCGTCGACCAGGGCATCCACCGACTGGTACCGGCGCCGCGGGTCTTTCTCCAGGGCCTTGAGCACAATGGCCTCGAGATCGCTGCTGAGTCCGGCGGTTCGGCGCGAGGGACGCGGCGGGTCGGTGTGTTGAATCGCGGCAAAAGCCTCCGGCAGATTCTTGCCCAGATCATAAGGGCGGGTGCCGGTGAGCATTTCATAGAACATCACGCCCAGGGAGTACACGTCACTGCGAACGTCGACCTCGCCGCCAGGGCCCAGGAGCTGTTCCGGTGCGGCATACGCCACCGTGCCGACGAAGTGGGCGGTCGCGGCGATCGACGCTTCGGTGTCGCGAGCCGTGGTCCACTTGGCCAGTCCGAAGTCCAGGACGTGGGGCTGGTCGGAGGCGTCCACCAGAATATTGGACGGTTTGAGGTCGCGGTGAATGACCCCGCGCTGGTGGGCATGGCTGACCGCGTCGCAGATCCGGCGGAACAGCCCGACGATGTCGGCGGTTGCCCGCCGCCGGCCGTCCGGGGCCGCTGCCGACCACTGGGTTACCGGGACGCCCTCGATCCATTCCATGGTCAGCAGCGGCTGATCATCGACGACGTCTGACCCGTAGACGGTCACAATGTGGTTGTGGTTCAAGGCGGCGGCCGCTTCGATCTCGCGCTCGAAGCGCTGCCGCATGGTGCGGGTGGCGAACGCGCCGGCGAGCAGCCGCTTGAGGGCCACGTCGCGGTGGGTTCCCGGCTGGCGGGCCCGGTAGACGATGCCCTGGCCGCCGCGGCTGATTTCGGCGAGCAACTCGTAGTCGCCCAGTCGGCCGAGTGTCAGCGGCGCTTCCGCCAGCCGGATCCGTTCCATCCAACTGTCGTCCGGGGCGTGCAGCTCGGCGAAGGCGCTCGAAGAGTCCACCGGGTCAATCATGCACGGCTGTCCTTTTGCGACACGGGCATGTCTTCTTCCTGAATCTGTTCGGCGATCAAGTCCTTGAGCCGCTCCCGGATTCGCTGCTTGACCTTGTGAACGGCCTGGGTGCTCATTCCGAAGTGCTCGGCCACGTGCTCCACGGCATCGCCCGCCAGCAGACGGTCGAAGGCCTGCACGCTGCGAGAGTCAAAAGTCTGTCGAATCGTGCACATCGCCAAGCGGTAGTGGTGGTTGGTCCACTCCTGTTCCCACCCTGGGTCGGCCGGCGGTGTCGGCGCCGCAATGTGCGACAACTCAATATTGTCTAGCGGGGTATCCGAGCCTTTTGGACGGCTGAGGCAGGTCGAAATCGCATTTCGGACGACAATTCCCAGATAGCTGCGGAACCGGCCGCGCTCGGGGCAGTAGCGGAACCGCGGCAGGGCCCGCGCGAGGTTCAACATGACCACCTGGCGGACATCTTCGGCGTCCGACTGCTGCAACCCACGGCGGCGGCAGTAGCGCAGGACCAGGTCGCGATACTTGGCCTCAAACTCCCGCCAGGCATCGCGATCTGACGGGTTGCGCACTCTCGAGAGCAATGACGGCTGTGTGGTATCAAGGCCCATCGGCGGTGCTGCTCACTCGGTTGTTCCGCAGGTTCAAAGGCCGCCGCAACCCGACCCCCCGGCGCCCGACCGGCGGTGAAATGTGGCTGCAGGCCGTCGCGGAGGCCTGTAATCTGTTGCTATCCTACGTCTTATGAAACTGGCAAATCAACCCGGGGGCTCCCTGGGGGGTCTGGCAAAACGAAAAATAATCGTCCCGATCCGTCCATTCGGCCGATTCGAGGGGATAATTGAGATAGACACTGGGACACCCGCCCCGGGCGCGGTATTCGGTGGCGACTGGACGGTCCTGTGTCGCTAGAATAGATCACTTCGGTGCGGTAGAGGGATTGAGAACGCGTTTCGGCAGGCAAGCTAATGACAGTGAATTCTGCGGTGAAGTTCCGGCTGATCGTCGTGCTGCTGGCGATGGGCCTGGTGGGAACTGCGTGCACCACAACCGAGGATTCGTCCGGGCGGGTTGACGGGGGTGCGCCGAGTCCGCCGGCGGGAGCGGACGTTGACCTGCCGGACGCCGGCGACGGCGGCGAGCCGATCGAAACACCCCGGGTCTCCGGACCGAGCGACGCTACCCTGCAGATCCTCTTCGAGCAACGCATTCACGATATTGAAGTCGAGACCGGCCGGCAGGCCCTGGTGGTGGCGTGTGACGGCAGTCAGCCGTACCAGCGCATCCAGGATGCCGTCGATGCCGCCGGCGATGTCCATGTCGTCATCGTGCTGCCGAGCGACGTCTGCCCCGGGGGAGCATACTTTGAGAATGTGGATCTGGGGAGCAGGCAGATCATTCTTCAAGGCATTCTGCCGGAGCACGCCGGCCTCACCGCGGCCACAGTCATCGACGGCGGCAATCTGGGTGTGACGCTGACCATCGGTCCGGACGACTTCCGTGGCTCCGAGTTGCCGGCGCCGCCCGACGAACCACAGCCCTCTGATGCGCCACAGCCCTCTGATGCGCCACAGCCATCGGACGCGCCACAGCCGTCCGACGTACCCCAGTCCGACGATGCAGTGGACGGCCCGTCGTTCGGCACCGCGACGGACCCACCGGCCGAAACTCAAGTGCTGCAGCGCGGCTCGAATCAAGCGGCCCGCACCGAGCCGTTGCCGGCGGTGAGTGGCTTGACCATCACCGGCGGCCGCGGGGGTGTGCACGTGACCAACGCCCAGCCGCTGATCAACCGTTGCGTGATCACCGGAAACACCTCCGGGCACTTCGGCGGCGGCATCCTGTGTGATGCCGGCAGTGCCGTGGTCATCAGTCACTGCACGCTGAGCGACAACCAGGCGGCGTCCGGCGGAGGCTTGGCGTTGCAGCAGAGCAATGCGGTGATCTTCAATACGGTGGTCACCCGGAACTCCGCCAGCGTCGCCGCGGCTGCCTACATCGACACCGGGAAGGCGGCCTTCCAGAACTGCACGGTGTCGAACAACCGGGTGTTCAGCGGGACTGCTGCGATTCTGGCGGTCGATGCCCCCGAGGTGCAGATCAACAGCAGCATCATTTGGCAAAACGCCGCCGGTCCGCCGATTTCGATGATGGGCAGCACCGAGGCGGTGGTCATCGAGTACAGTGCCATCGAGCACGGCCGAGAGGGGGTCCGCCCACTGTTGCCCGACGGCACGCCGGCGAGTTCGCTCGATGAGATTTCGGCCGTCCTGGTCTGGGGCGACGGCAACGTGCAACAGGATCCCATGCTGATGCCCGACGGAGCCCACCTGGGCGATGACTCACCGCTCATCGACATGGGCGATCCCGCCCCCGTGCCGTTGGAAGTGCTGGCTGATGACTTTGGCCTGATCCTCGATTTTGCCGGCTTCGGGCTGCGAAATGACATCGATGGCGATGATCGCCTGTTTGCCGGCATCATCGATATCGGCGCGGATGAGGTCGATTGACTGCCGCAACGCACTCGGCACACCGTTCCACCACTTGCCGGATGCCTTGAAATCACACGGCTTCCGATCAGCAGCGCAACCCCCGCGGGCCCACGCGGCGTGGTTCTAGTCGCTTGCGCCCCGCTGCGGCCCCTTCCACCCCTCGTCGCGGGGACCGGCAGCAGCCAGGGCAGCCCCTACTCAAGAATGGCTCTGGTGGCCCTTGCCCCGCATCCGGCGGAGCAGGCCCGCCGTCGCATGCGGTCGGGCAGCCCCTTGCAGACTGCCGTGCCCGGTTTCCGCTGGAAATGACGCCGACCGGCGTCCACCGCCGGCCCCGAGACCGCTATCTTCCTGTGAGTTGTCTGCGGCAGGGCGGGCAGGTACGCCGATGATCAGCATGGGCGTGCAAGCGCCCAAAAACCCAGACCATTCAGCCAGAAAGGGCGCAACACATGAGTCATGAAGTTCGTCAACATTGCGGGCACGTTCGGCGGATCCTCCTGGCGTTGCTGATCAGCGCGGCGTGGACCCCGCCCGCCCGGGCGTGCGGTGGGTTCTTCTGTCAGCAGGTGCCCATCGATCAGGCCGGCGAGCTGATCGTGTTTCGAGTCGACGGTGACCAGGTCACGGCTCTGGTGCAGATTCAGTACATCGGCGATGCCGACGATTTCTCGTGGGTGGTTCCGGTGCCCGGCATTCCGGATCTGGAAACCGGAAGCGATGCCATGATCCAGGCCCTGGAGTCGGCCACCCGGCCACAGTTCCTCCTGGAGCGCCAGGGCAGTCCCTGCGACTTCGATTTCGATCTAAACAACGGCGTTTCGGGCCCGACCGGGGGCAACGGTGCCGATTCCGCCGAGGATGACGGGGTCACCGTGCTGGAACGTAGCGAAGTCGGACCGTTCCTGGTGCAGGTGGTGTCCAGCGCAGATGCCGAGGCCATGGCTCGGTGGCTCGCTGAAAACGGCTATGACCTCAGCGATCGCGGGCGCGACCTGATCGCCCCGTATGTCGCGCTGGGAATGAACTTCGTCGCTCTGCGGCTGCGCCAAGACCAGGGCGTCGGCGACATCCGACCGTTGGTGATGCGCTACCGGACGTCCAAGCCGATGATTCCGATTCGCCTGACCGCCGTCGCGGCCCAGCCCGACATGGGCATCCTGACTTGGATCCTTGGCGACACCCGAGCCGTGCCGCTCAATTACCTGCACGTCGACGTCAACTATACGCTGGTGAACTGGTATGCAGGCAGCACCGCGGCTTACGCCAGCTACCAGGGGCTGGTGACCCTGGCCATGGACGAAGCTGGGGGCCACGGGTTCGCCACTGATTTTGCCGGACGTCTGCCGGAGCTGCCCGACCAGTTGCCGTCGTTGGAGGCCTACACCGCCGAGCACGCCCGGCTTGCGGCGGTGACCGAGGTGGCGACGTTCTTTGATGTGCTGGCCGCCGGCGTTGTGTATCCGAGTGACGAGGTGCTCGAGATCCTCAGGCGGCAACTCCCGCTGCCCGAAGGTGTCGATGAGTTCACCTATGGCTCGGGGGCACTGCTGGCCGACCTGTTTGACGCTGAGGTCCTGGCGGAGGCCATGGCGGCCACGCTGCAGGAAATCCAGACCGGAATCATCGATCCGCTGTCCGTCTCGCTGGCCCTGCTGGACGGCGATCCATACATCACGCGGTTCTACACCACACTTTCGCCCGAAGAAATGACGCTGGACCCGGAGTTTTCGTTCAACGCCGACCTGCCCGATCAACCGCTGGAACGTCAGGCGACCCTGGTCAGCGAGTGCGGTCTGGGGGGCAGCAGTTGGTATCTGCAACTGGGCGCGGGCACGGATCGTGCCGGTGCCATCGTGCTCCGGGGCAGCGGGTCGCCTCCGTTTGCGGCCCCAACGATCGACCAGCCAGCCCTGAGCCGTTCACAACGGCTGAGCGACTCCAGCGCGCCGGAGGCAGTCACCGTCAACGAATTTGCCATCGACTTCATCGACAACGGCTCAGACGGCACCTGCGGCAGCGGAATCGGTGGCTCGGCCGGCGTCGGCCTGGCGCTCCTGATCGGGGCCCTGGTGCGGACGCGGGCCCGCCGGCAGTCCGGGAGGCGAGCCGCCTAGCAGCGCACGCGGTGCCGTCTGACCCTTCTTGACCTTGCCCTCTGGCTGAAGGGCCTGCTTTCCGATTCTTGTCCGGAGGCGGGCCCTTCGTTGTTGCGGGAGCGGCCCGACCCCAGGCACCGCCTACCGGGCCGATCGCCGGCCGGCGATCGGCCCCACGGTGCTGCGTGCGGCTGATCCTGCCCGCCCGATTGGCCGATAACACACGTCAAGTCCGCAGGCTCCTGGAGGCAACCGCAGTGTCCCATGCTCCCTTTGGTTCCGGCATGGTCTTCGTGGGCGGGGCCGCCCGTTCGGGCACCACGCTGCTGCAGAACATGCTGGACTGTCATCCGGCGATCTACGGCGGTCCGGTGTTTGTCCACGTGCCGGCGATCATCGGGCTGCGGAACGAACTGCGTGCTGCGGTGGCGGCCGGCTGGATCGATCAATTCTGCAGCTTTGCCGAGGTCGATCGGCAGATCGCCCGCCTGCTGGAGCAGTTGTTGCGGCCGGCGATGGAACGGGCCGGATGCTCCATCATCAGCGAGAAGACCACCGCCAACGTCCTGGTGTTCAGTGACCTTCTGGAGGTGTTGGCGGAGGCCCGGTGCATCCGGATGGTGCGCGACCCGCGAGCGGTGCTGGCGTCGCTCCTGCAAGTCGGGCGGCGGGCCCGGCGACTGCACCGGCCGGCGCCGGAATTTACCCGCTCGCTCAACTCGGCGGTGGCGCACATTCGCGAACGCCTCGAAGCCGGCGGGGCGGCCCAGGTCCGATACCCGCAACGGGTGCTGACCGTGGCTTACGAGCGGTTGGTTCGCGATCCGCAGCAGGTCACCGCGGAGATCTGCGCATTCCTGGGGATCGGCTGGACGGCGGCGATGTTGCGGCCCAGCCGGCAGACCCATCCCGCCGAGAAGGTGGTCGCCAACTCGATCTGGTATCCCACCCGGGAGTTGTATTGCCGCGATCCGGTGCCGACCGAGATCGACAAGTGGCGGCGATCATTGTCACGGTTCCAGCTCGGCCGGATCACGGCGGCTCTGGGCGACCATCCCGCCGGCCGCGAACTGGGCTATGAACTGAACGCGACGCCCGGCACCCGGATGGCGGGTGCCCTGGCAGGATTGTCCGATGAAGTCGTGACCGCGGCCCGCCGCCTGAAACACGGGTCCGGAGGGTGGCTGCGTCAGGTGCGGGGCCGGATCGGCCTCGCTGCCCGTCGTTCGCGGGTGCCGGTCCGAAGGACGGCTGCAATGGAACCGGCATCCGGCCTGGCGCGGGGCGCCTGAACATGGGTCCCGCAGCCACCGTGCAGCACCTCTCCGCAAGCGTGCAGCGCTACTTCAAGCTGGGCTCCGCCCGTCGCCGGCGATTGTACGAGCGCGTCAAACGCTGCTTGAACCACCGGACCTGCGTCCAGCGCCGCCGGACCGCAGTCGAACTTGCGGACGCGGTCAGCTTCACGATTCCGCGGGATCGCGGATTCTTGGGCTTCCCGCCCACACACTTCGAAGAGATGCCGGCCATCCTGGCCGACGCCCGGGCCCGGTTGTCGACCGTTGACGTGCAGCGCAGCCGCCAGCCGAAGGTGACCACCGACGGGCTGTACGTCCACCTGCTGGACCCCCGCGAGTTGACCCTGGATTCCCCGTACCTGCGCTTCGTGCTGCGCCGTGATGTGATTGCTGCGGTGTCGCGCTACCTGGGCATGGTGCCGGTACTCGGGCAGATCGACTTATGGCACTCCGGCCCGTGCGCCCAATGGAACAACAGTCACCTGTATCACTGCGACTGGTCGGCGCTCACCCAGGTCAAGATCTTCGTGTACTGCAGCGACGTGAGTCTCGAGAACGGTCCGCTGACCGTGGTACCGGCCGATCGCTCCCAGGCCATCCACAAACGGTTGCACTACAACTACCGCCGCGACGGCGGTCGCTATCGGGTCTCTGATGAGTGCATGAGGGAGCACGGCGGCCAGGACCACCAGCACGCCCTGGTGGGTCCGGCGGGCAGCGCTGTCCTTGCCGACACCAGCCGCTGCTTTCATTTTGGCAGCCGGGTGCTGCCCGGGGCCGCACCGCGCTGGCTGGCTCTGTTTCAGCTGATTCCGCCGTCAGCCTTTCAACTGCCAGTGCACTTCCAGTCCGGCGCGCCGTTTCGGCGTCTGATCCATCCCGGGCTGCCGCAATACCAACGGCTGGTGCTGGGCGCCGAGTGAAGCCGGACCGGACGGCCGCCGGTTGAAGGGGGTTGCCAGGCGCAGTACCATCCCGTGGGCCCGCTCGAATAGGGAGGTCCGGGATCATGGTGCTGTGTATCGCCGCGATGATGATGTCCCTGGGGACCGGGACGGAAGCGCCGGACCCGCAGCCCACGGCCGAAGCCGCCGCGGCCATGCAACGGGCCCAGGCCGAACTGGAAGCGGGTCACCTGGCGGCGGCGCTGCAGGCCTGCGACCTCGCCGTTGCGGCCTGTCAGGACTTGGCTGCCGGCCCGACCGGCGAGACCGACGCTTTGCTGGCGCGATCACTGGATCAGCGCGGCATCGTGTTGCGAAAGAGCGGGCAAGTTCCCGAAGCGTTGCGCGATCACAGCCAGGCGATCGAGATCAACCGCCGCTTGGTTGCGGCCGGTCCGGATGAGCAGGCCCGGGCCCAACTGGCCCTCAGCCTGGGCAATCGCGGGAATGCCCAGCGGGCGGCCGGCGACCTTGACCAGGCACTTCACGATCACAACGAAGCCATCCAGATCTACGGGCAACTGTCCGGCGACTGGGTTGATGAGGGGCTGGCCAAGGCCCTGACCAACCGGGGAGTCGTGCTGCGCGAACGTCTGGAGCACCGGGCGGCGCTTGCTGACTACGATCGTGCGGTCGACCTGTTTCGCCGCCGCTTCGAGCAGGATCGGTCGGCCGAGTCGGGCATCAATCTGGCCCGACTGCTGACCAACCGCGGGATCGCACAGGAAGGAATGTTGGACAGTGCCGCGGCGTTGCGCGATCACAACCAGGTCATTGAGATTTACACCGAGTTGATCGACGGCCAGGGCAGCGGCGATCTCGAAGGACTGCTGGCGATCGGGCTGGTCAACCGCGGGGCGGCACAGGCAGGCGTGTTCGAAACTCGGGCCCAGTCGATCAAGGACTTCGATCGTGCGGTGGAGATTCTCGGCCACAGGGTCGAGCGCACCGCCGATCATCGGGCTCAGGCAGACCTGGCGGCGGCGTTGGGCAATCGGGCGGTGGCCCTTGCCGGCCTGGATCGTTTTGAGGAAGCGCTCAGCGATTACCTGCGCGTGGTGCAACTGTACTCCGAGCTGGTGCAACAGCACGGCCGCGACGATCTGGCGGATCGTTGGGCCATGAGCCTGACGCGCTGTGCGGCGGTTCGCGCCCGGCAGGGATTCGTTGACGAAGCCATCCAGGATTGTGACCGAGCCATCGAGATCATGACGCCGCTGGCCCGCGACGGCGGCGCCCCGACCCACGCGGCCCACTTGCAGTTGATTCACGACACGCGCGATCAACTGGTGTCATTCGCACCGGCACAATCGTCGTCGAGGTGGGTCGTTCCCGTGGCGTTGGCGGTTGCCGGAGTATTCATTTATATGGAAGTCTGGTATCACCGCGCCAAGCGCCGCAAGGCCGGACCGGCACCATTGTGATGGGCTGGGGGCGCCTCCGGGTACCGGCCGATGCCCGCTCCTGCCGCCACAGCCAGCACAGGTCAGCCCTCCCGGCGGGCCCCCGCGGTCCTGCACCCTGGGACCTGGGATCGAACACCCGGGGTGTCGGGGTCCGGCGCCTGCTGCGCCGCCGCGCCGTCCGTACCGCGCCGGGAGGCAACCCGTACCGCGCCAGCCTCCGGCGCGTACCGCGCCAGCTCCCAGCGCTTACTGCGCCGCGGAGCACTCCCCGACGGGTCGCGGTGTGTGTGGAGCCCCCGTAGGATCCGCCCCTCAAGCCCGTGCTCGTTTCCCCCAAGGCTCAGCCGGGTTGCCAGCCAGCTCCAGCCGGTGACGCTAACTAAACGTCCAAACGGTGTTGCCCGGCGGTCAGGCCGGCGAGGCCGCCGCCTTTCGTTCCGCCGCCGCGTCGCCGGACGCGGAGCAGTAACAATGGAAAATGCGCTGTGCTGCTTGTATGATTCCGTCGCGAATCGAAGCACCAGTTCTCAGGAGTGAACGACATGGTCCGGCAACCCGGGCGGGTCTGGCAAGTTCGTGCGGTTGGGTCGGTTGTTCTGGGCCTGGTGTGGGCCGGCTGCGGCTTGCTCGATCCGCTGGTCGACGGCGGCGACCGTGACGGCGACGGCATCGTCGACGCCGCCGACAACTGTCCCGACGTGGCCAATCCGCAGCAGCAGGATCGCGACGACGACCGCGTTGGCGACGCCTGCGACAACTGCCAGCAGCATGCCAACCCGCAGCAGGCCGATGGCGACGGAGATGGTCGCGGCGATGCCTGCGATAACTGCCTGGGGCGCTTCAATGCGGATCAGCGCGATCGCGATCTGGACGGCCACGGCGACGTGTGCGATGTCTGCCCCCAGGTTCGTGATCGCGGGCAGGAAGACGGCGATGGGGACGGCGTCGGCGATGCCTGTGACAACTGTGTGGCGCTGGCCAACCCCGACCAGCCGGATGCAGACGGCGATGGCTTCGGGAATGATTGCGACAACTGCCCGGCGTTGGCCAATGACCAGTCCGACCGTGACGCCGATGATCTGGGTGATCCCTGCGACAACTGCCCGGACTCGCCCAACGCCGATCAGGCGGATGTCGATGATGACGGGATCGGGGATGCCTGTGACCTGCCCACGTCCGACGGTGACTTGGACGGTGTGCCCGACGCCCGGGACAACTGTCCGGCAGTATCCAATTCGCCGCAGGTTGATTCCGACGGCGATGCCCTGGGCGATGCGTGCGACAACTGCCCGCTGCTGCCGAATCTGTCCCAGGAGGATCGGGATCACGACGACGTCGGCGACCCCTGTGACAATTGCCCTGCGAACTCCAATCCCAGTCAGGCTGACGGCGACCAGGACGGCATCGGCGACGCCTGCGAAGGCGGCGCCGGATCGGGCAGCGGCGGCGGCGGACCGATCGATTGCAACGCCAATGCCGTCGCCGACGCGGAGGACCTCGCCGCGGGAACCTCCCCGGATTGCAACGGCAACGCCGTGCCCGACGAGTGTGAGATCGCCGCCGGGTCGTCGGCTGCGGGCGGACCGTTCTTCTGCGGCTCTGGCTGCGCCCCGGACTGCAACAATAACGGCGTGCCCGATGGCTGTGACCTGGCCGCTTGTGTCGCTGATCCGGGCTGTGGCGATTGCGACCTGAACGGCGTGCCGGACGGCTGCGACATTGCCGCCGGCAGCCTGGCCGATGCCGACGGCGACGGCCAGCCCGACGACTGCGTGTCGGCGGCCGGCGGGGGGAACTGGACCGACGACATCTGGCATCTCGATGGCGCCTTTCCCGATAATGTCGACAGCGTGCCGGGGTTGCACGTGCTGCTCGACGGCGTGGACGTGTTCCTGGATGACACCATCGAGATTCAGACCTTGCGGTTGATCAACAATGCCATCCTGCGGGTCACGGGCGGCCAGACCGGTGATCTGGCGGTGATCGATAGCGGCGGCATCGTGGTCGAAGCCCTGCTGCTGGCTGGCGGCCAACGGGTGATCGCCGTGCCGCAAGGTCCGCTGATCATCGGCCCGGGCGGCACCCTGACCGCCCCGCAAGGGGGGCTGCAGGCCGGCGTCGGCAGCGCGGCCGCGATCATGTCTGAAGGGCTGGTCCTGATGGCCGGCCCCCCAGGTCAGGCCGGCCAACTGTTGCTGGAGGGCACCATGAGCATCACCGTTGCCGGTGACCTGGTGATCCTGGGCGTTGCCGGCGATGACCAAGGCGATTGCACCCCACCGGACTTCAATGTTCCTGATGCGGCGGTGGTCACGGTGGGGGGCAACGTGGAGTTGCTGGGCAGTTCGATGGTCAGCCATACTTCCTCCGAGCCACTCGAACTGCAGGGCGACTTCGTCAACCAGAGCACCGTGCCCGAAGGGTTCGACTGGTTTGCCGGAGCCCTGCTGCTGGGCGGCGGGCAGCAGTCTTTTGAGGTCGCCGGCGAGGACCGCGGTGCCCGCTCGCCGGGCGTCTTCAATAACTTCGCCGTCGGGACGCTGACCGTGGCCTCCGGCGCGGTGGTCCAGATGGCCGACACCTTTGACAACCAGCAGGATGGCCTGACCGCTTGCGATGAAGCGCTTTATGTCACGCACCTGGTGGTGGAACGTGACGCCCAACTGAACACCAACGGCTGCCGGGTGTACTACCGAGCGCTGACTGCCGCCGGATCCATTCCGGGCCTGGGCAGCGACGTACTGAAATTCTGCCTCGGCGATGTCAACGGCAGCGGGGCGGTCGATGCCGCCGACCTCGCCGCCGTGTTGGGCGGCCAGGGGCCGTGCGGCGAATGTGCGGATTGCCAGAGCGACCTCAACGGCGATTGCACCGTTGACCTGTTGGATCGCAATATCGTCCAGGGCAGTTGGGGGCCCTGCCCCTGAGCGCGCTGCAACGAAGCGCATCGCACGAACGTGAGTCCGCTTTACAGGAGTCCTAACGCCATTGGGCGGATTCGCTTACTGGAATCTTGGCAGAAACCCCTGTACTTTGCCATCCGCTGTTGTATGATACGAGCGGCTGGATCGCGCCAAGCCCAGCAAGTGGCGTTTGTTTACTGCACTCCCATTTCACTGCTTGACGGCCTTTCTAACCTTCCTGACCAGAACTACCGGTCACTTTCGATTGATCCTGAAAGTCATGTGATGGGTCAGCAGCAACGCCATCGAAAAGGAGAACGACGATGGGCAAGAACTTGTATGTGGGCAATCTCAGCTACGAAACAACCGCGACCGATCTGGAACAGGTGTTCTCAGCGCACGGCACCGTGGAGCAGGCCCAGGTCATCGAGGACCGTGCCACCGGTCGGAGCAAGGGCTTTGGATTTGTGGAAATGAGCTCTGCCGAGGAAGCGCAGGCGGCGATTAAGGCCCTCGACGGCCAAGATCAAGGCGGTCGGGCCCTCAAGGTCAACGAAGCCAAGCCGCGCGAGCCGCGCAGCGCCGGCTTTAATCGGCGGTAGACGAGATGTGCAGCGGAGGAGCGCCGGTGACGGCGCTCCTCTGGCCACCCACGATGGTTTAAGGAGTTCGGATGTCAAAAAGAAACAGACCGTCCGTCCTGAAGCGACAACGTGAAATCGAGAAACGTCAGCGCCAAGCCCGGAAAGCCGCTAAAGCCGCTGAGAAGCGCGACCGCCGGCTGAATAAGGGCAACGGCGAGTCAGAATTCGGCGAGGACGCCGAGGCCCCCGACGGCGACGAGACCGAGGCCGACAACCCGCCGCCGACCGGCGGACCGATCGACTGACCCGGCCGAAATGCCGGGCTCGCCGCCTTTCCCCACTGCGATCCGCAATCGCCCGCGAGCGCTCCCTGCGCCAGCGGCATGCCGCCAACCCGAGACGAAGCACCTCCCCCGATTGGTTTGCGCCCCAGTTGACGGGCCGCCACCTGGACCGCCAGTCCGAGGGCTACGGCTAACTAAAACCGGGTGTGGCGGCGCCGGCTGCCCTCTATCCCCAGTTGCCCAGCAGCAGGGCCAAGTCCGCGGCGCTGACCAGACCGTCCTGATTCAAGTCGGCAGGACACTCGGCGCACGGGCCCCAGGTGCCCAGAAGGATGGCCAGGTCGGCCGCGTCGACGGTGGCGTCACCATTGAGGTCGCCCGTGAGGGTGACCATTGGTCAGGTGGCGGGCGCGCGAACGCCCCTGCCTGATTCGTTGGGCACCCGGGCGGCGTGGGCCGGCATGGCGCTCATGCAACGTTACGGAGCGGCAATGAAGGTGTAGTCGCGGTATTGCCAGGATCCGGCGATCTTGGTCCACAGTCGAAAATGCAGCGTGCTGCCGCCGGTTGGCAATCCGCTGATGGCTGCCGCCAAGGCGGTGTCGTGGCCCTGGTTGTACAGGTCGTAGGCGCCGGCCGTCGTTCCGATATGAATGTAGTATTGGCTGGCGCTGCTGACGGGATTCCAACTGAAGGACTCAGATGCGCCGCTCAACGTGTCACCGTCGTCGTGGCTGGTCAGCTCGGCCGCGCCCGAGCCGGTTGCGGTCAGGGACGCGTCATTGAACTGCCAGACGCCCCCGATCTTGGAGTAGATCCGCACGTACACCGAGCGACCGTCGTCAGGCAGATTGTCGACCGTGGCGGTCAGGCCCAGTCCGTAACTGCTGGAATGCAGATCGTAACCGCCGAGGGTCGATCCGACGTACAGGTAGTACTCGGTCGCCGAGTCGGCCGCGCTCCAGGTGAAGGTCGCCGTGGTGCCGTCCAGGGTGTTGCCATCCTCATGGCTGGTCAACTCGGCTGGATCGTCCGACCCGCCGCCGCCCCCACCGCTGGATGACGCGATCAGGGTGCGGTCGCGGGATTCCCAGGTGCCGCCGATCTTGGACCACAGCCGCACATACAGCGTGCTGCCAGTGGTGGGCAGGCCGGTGACGGCCGCGGTGTGGGCCGTACCGTAGCCCTGATTGTGCAGATTGTAGCCGCCGGCGGTGCTGCCGATGTGCAGGTAGTACTCGGTGACCCCCGTACCGGCGGACCACGCCAGGGTGACGCTCGATCCGCTGAGCGTGTCGCCGTCGGCATGGCTGGTCAACTCGGCGGCGGCAGCACCCCCGCCGCCGCCGCCGCCGTTGAACGCGGTCACGCTGTAGTCGCGGTATTCCCATTGGCCGCTGATTTTGGACCACAGCCGGATGTGCACCGTGCTGCCGTCGCTGGGCAGGCCCGACAGTGCGGCGGTCAGACCGGTGTCGTAGCCCTGATTGTGCAGGTCGTAACCGCCGTTGCTGCTGCCGACGTGCAGATAGTACTCGGTGGCGCCGGCCGCGGCGCTCCAGGTCAAGGTGACCGTCGATCCGGCCAGGGTGTCGCCATCGGCATGGCTGGTGAGTTCGGCCGTCTCACCGCCGCCACCGCCGCCGCCTTCACCGTCACCGCTTTGGTCGGCGATCAGGGCATAGTCCTTGTATTCCCATTGGCCCTGGAGTTTGGTGAACAGCCGCAGGTAGATGGCGCTGCCGTTGGTCGGCAGGTTGTCCACGCTGGTGGACAGATTCAGGCTGCAGTCGCGGCTGAGCAGGTCATATCCGCCGGCGGTGGTGCCGACATACAGGTAGTACTGCTGGGCGCCGCCAGCGGCATCCCAGGCAAAAGTGACCATGGCGCCGTCGAGCGTCGCTCCGTCGGCGTGGCTGGTCAGCTCCGCCGGGCCGGGCCCTTCGGCGGTCATGGCGGTGAGCGTGCTGTCGGCGTACAGCCAATCGCCGCCGATCTGGGACCACAGTCGCAGATACAGCGTGCGCCCGTCGGTCGGCAGGTTCGAGACGGTGGTGGATAGCGCCGTGCCGTGGCTCTGGTTGTGCAGGTCGTGCGCGGCGGCGATGCTGCCAATGTGCAGATGGTATTCTGAGGCCCCCTGTCCGGCGCTCCAGGTCAGCGTCACGGTGTCGGCCTGCAACTGCTCGCCGTCGGCGTGACTGGTCAGCCGAGCCTTGACGTCAGTCGCCTCGAAGACATAGTCGTGGTCCTGCCAGTCGCCGCTGACCTGGGCCGACAGCCGCACATGAAGCGCCCGGCCGTCGTGCGGCAGGTTGTCGACCGCACAGGTCAATACATTGCCGAGGAGTTCATCAAAGTGCTCGGCGGTGCCTGGGGTATCGCCGATCGTCATCCGGTAGGCAGCGGCGCCGTTGACCGCCTTCCAGTAGAAGGTCTGCTCGGTGGCCAGGGTCGTGCCGGCGGCCGGTGACAGCTCGCCGGCGAAGAGCACCACCACGACGGTGCCCGGCAGGGACTCGGCCGAGCCGTTGTCAGCCGTGAAGGTGAAACTGTCGGTGTTGCCGTCGGATCCGCTTTGCGGGGTGTAAGTAAAGGTTCCGGCGGCCGGGTCGGTCACCAGGGCCGTGCCATGATCGCCATTGTCCACGATGGCGAAGGTCAAGGCCGACTGGTTGGGGTCGCTGCCCACCAGCATGCCGGCGATCGGCGTGGCGGCGTCGGTGGTCAGCAGGGCGTCTGCGACGCTGGGGTTAGGGCTGCCGTAGATCGACGCGATGGTTGCAGCATCGCCGATACTCAGGTGATTCCGCTGGCCGATGAGATTCTGCCAGGATTGATTCGGCGGCAGCACGGTGATGGTCTGCTGCCCGTTGCTGGTGAAAGCCGTGCCCGGATAATGCATGATCGAGTCGAAGTCGTAGGTGCCGTGCGTGGGCGCGGTGGGGTGGATGTCGAAATTGCCCTCGTAGCCGTCCAGGATGTTCCCGTAGTTGACCGTCACCCGGGTATCGCGGTCCACCCGGGACTGCTCATGCCAGACCCCCATGGCATGGTTCAACTCATGACAGATGATGTAGGTGTAGGTCCAGTTGTAGATCGAGATGAGCTGCTCGCCCCCGATCATGCCCACGTAGGACCAATTGCCCGACCCACTGAACAGTTTGACGTAGTTCGGTTCGGTGGTTCGGGGAATGAAACGGACGTTGGACACCGCCTCCCAGATATCCATGGCCGCGCGCGCAGCGGCCTGGTTGGCGGCCGAGACATTGGCGTCGAAGGCGTAGGGGATGATGCCGTCGGGCCAGTGGCCGTTGCTCTGGTACACCCCCGCGGTCGTTCGGACGTCGTCCGCCTCAAATGGAACGGCGATGTCGCCGCCGACGATGGAATGCCCTTCGGGCAATCCCAGGGGCCGATCGTCGGCCACGCCGTGCTGCAGCGGGCGATCCTGCGCTTCGGCGACCAGCAGGGCGACCACTTCGGCCGAGGGTTCGATGCCCGGCGACAGTCCGGGGATTTGCGTCGGGTCGTCGGCGCCGACCACAGAATCGGAAGCTTGCAAGCGGCCATCGCCGGCCCGCGCGGCATAGCGGTATTGGCCGTGCTTCTGGACCACGGTGTAGCCCGCGAGGTCGGTGTACCAGGAAAAGTGTTCCGCCCGCGCTGGCCGCAGCATGATCCGCCGGCCGTTGGGCTGGACGGTCTCAAAGATCGGGGCATCGGCCGCCAGCGTGCTGACAGCACCCACGGGCGCGGAACCAAAGTCCGATTCGATCCCGGGATCTGCGCAGCCGGTCAGGGCGGTGGCGATCGCCAGAACCAATGAACGGATCATTGCAGCCTGAGGTGCCCGGGCAGCCGCCATGCAGGGTTCCCATTGAGCGTCGTGGTGAAAAAAAACCACAATTCTGATCTGACGTGCTGGGACGGATCGGGTGATCCCCCCGGAAATACCCTCGATGGCAAAGTACGTTACGATCCACGCCCGGGCAAGCAGCGCCGCGTCCGCTTTGGCGGGTTACCCGATAATCCGCGACCTTGCCGGGCGTTGTGGTCCTGCGGTACCCTGGGGCGCCCGGAGCCGGTCGGTAGGGGCGGCCGTGCAGCGGCGGCGCCTGCTTGCCGCCGGCCGCTCCGCGAAGGCAGCGCGACTCGGCACGAGAAGCGTTCGGCAGACCCGATCTTTGAGCAGGTAATGCGCACCCGCTGGCGGAAGGCGTTCCCATGAAGGTGGTCGCGATGGTTCAGGCCCGGATGAGCTCCAGCCGCCTGCCCGGCAAAGTGCTTCGTCTGGTGGGAAGCCAGCCGCTCCTGGGGGTGCTGTTGGAACGGCTTCGGCGGTGTGTGGAACTGGACGGTCTGCTGGTGGCGACCTCGGTCGCCGCTGACGATCTGGCGATCGAGCGGTTTTGCCGGGTCCAGCGAATCCCCGTGTTTCGCGGGTCGTTGCCGGATGTCGCCGGTCGGTTCCTGGCGGCTGCTGAGTCGTGCGGCTGTGACGCGTTTGTGCGGGTGTGTGCCGACAGCCCCCTCCTGGACGGTGGGTTGGTGGATGCCATGGTCCGCCGCTTTCGGGCTCGCCGGCCAGACCTGTTGACCAATGTCAGCCCGCGGCGGTATCCGTCGGGGCAGTCCGTGGAGCTGGTCTCGGTGGCGGCATTTCGGAGGGCCCGGGCCGCCATGGAACCGCGACACTCGGAGCACGTCACCGCCTACTTCTATGAACATCCCGATGCGTTCGACATCGACGCGCTGGATCCGTCATTTGACTGGAGTGATGTCCGCATGGTGGTGGACTCTGCCGAGGATCTGCAGGTCATGACTCTGGTGTTTGCCGGATTTGAGCGCCCGCACTGGACCTACGACCTGGCTGCCCTGGTGCCGCGCTTCCGGGCGCTGCGGCCCTCGGCCGAGGGCTGGTGACCGTGTTGCGGGCCGGCGTCATCGGTCTCGGGGTGGGTGCCCACCACCTGGCCGCCTATCGTGCCGATCCACGCTGCCGGGTTACCGCCGTGTGCGATCACTCCGCCGAGCGGCTGGCCGCGGTGGCCGCCGAACTGGACGGCGTACGGCGGTTCGAGCGGGCCGCCGATCTGCTGGCGGACCCGGACATCGATGTCGTGTCGATTGCATCCTATGATGACGACCACCCTGACCAGGTGCTCGAGGCAATCCGCACCGGCAAGCACTGCTTCGTGGAAAAGCCGCTGTGCCTCTATCCGCCGGAAGCCGCGGCCATCCGCCGCGGTCTCGCCGCACATCCCGAAGTGGTGCTGTCTTCAAACCTGATCCTGCGGATGTCACCACGGTTCCAGGCGGTACGCGCCCTGATCCAGGCCGGCGACCTGGGTGAACTATTCTATGCGGAGGGCGACTACCTGTACGGCCGCTTGTCCAAGATCACCGCCGGCTGGCGGGGCCGGCTGGACTACTACTCGGTGATGCACGGCGGCGGCATCCACATGATCGATCTGCTGTTGTGGCTGACCGGCCGGCGCATTACGCAGGTGTCGGCATACGGCACCCGGGTGGCGTCCCGTGGCACCCCGTTTCGCTTTGATGACACCGTGGTGGCCATCGTTCGCTTTGAGCAGGGCATCGTCGGCAAGGTCAGCGCCAATTTCGGGTGTGTGCGCCCGCACTTTCATGCGCTGAGGGTCTGCGGGACGTCCGGAACCTTTGAGAACGGACCGGACCACGGAGTGCTGTATCAATTGCGTGATGGCGACAGCCGCGGTATAAAGATAGCCGCGCCGTATCCGGGCGTCCACAAAGGCGGTTTGATTGCCAGCTTCGTGGATGCCATCGTCGATGGCACGCCGCCGGCGGTCGGCGTCGCCGACGTCTTCGATGCCATGTCGGTTTCGTTCGCCATTGAGTCGGCCAGTCGCGAAGGGCGCCCAGTTGATGTCGTGTACCTTTGATCGGTCCCATGGCAGTGATCCTTGCCAGGGCCAGAACCGCAGCACGGATGGCGGGTGGGCCGCATGAAACACATCCCGTTCGGCCGACCCATGATCGGCGCCGCCGAACAGCGCGCCGTCTGTGAGGTGCTCGAAGGGCCCGTCCTGACCCACGGAGACCGGGTTCGCGAATTCGAACAGGCCTTCGGGGAGTTTACCGGGGCAGCCCATGCCCTGGCCACCGCCTCGTGTACCGCCGCCATGCAACTGGCCCACATGGCCGCCGGCATCGGGCCCGGCGACGAGGTCATTGTGCCGGCTCAGACTCACGTGGCCAGCGCCCACGCCGTGGAATTGTGCGGGGCACGCTGCGTGTTCGTAGACTCCGAGCCGCGCAGCGGCAACATGGATCTCGACCAGGTCGAAGCGGCCGTGTCCCCGAGGACGCGGGCCCTGGTGGTGGTTCATTACTTGGGCAAGGTCGTGGACATGAGCCGGGTGGCGGACCTCGCCGGACGCCATGACCTGTTCGTGGTCGAGGATTGTGCCCTAGCGCTGGGCGCCCGCAGGGGTGGCTGCCACGTGGGCTTGCTCGGCGATGCCGGCTGTTTCTCTTTTTATCCAATCAAACACATCACCACCGCCGAAGGTGGCATGCTGATTACCCGCCATCCCCGGATCGCCCGCGGCGGTGCCCTGCGACGGGCCTTCGGGATCGATCGTGACGATCCGGCGGACCGCGACCTGCCGGGGATGTACAACGTTTCCGAGCTGGGCCTGAATTGCCGGCTGAACGAACTCAGTGCTGCCGTGGGGCTGCAACAGTTGCGGCGCCTGCCGGCGGCCTTGGAATGCCGCCGCCGAAACCTGCGGCTGCTGTGCGCTGGACTGCGCGAACTGGAGGTTGGCGACGTGCTGGGTGAAGATGACGGCGACGGCGGGCCGGGAGACTACTGCCTGGTGCTGCGCCTGCAGCGGGCCTGGGGTGACCGGCGCGCTGCCATCATGAGCGCCCTGGCCGCACGCGGCGTGGGAACCAGCATTTACTATCCGCGCCCGGTTCCGCTCATGAGCTACTACCGCCGTAAGTACGGTTGTGCCGACGGTGGGTTCCCAGTGGCCACCGCGATCAGCGAGCGCTCCATCGCCCTGCCCATCGGTCCGCACGTCACGGAAGCCGATGTCGCCTACATCGTGGCGCAACTCAAGGCAATTGTTTGCAAAGCGGGGGCACCGTGAATCTGCTGACCGACCGGAGGATTGCCCTGATCGGAGGGGCCGGGTTTGTCGGCCACCACCTGGCCCTGGAACTCAAGCGCCTGGGGGCCGAGGTGTTCGTGATCGACAGCCTGGGGGTCAACAACTACGACAGCCTCAAGCAGCAGCGGCCCCTGGAGCCGCGGGCCACGCGCTATCTGGCGTTCGTCCGCCAGCGGCTCGATTTGCTGGCCGGCGCCGGAATTCCACTGTGCAAGATCGATGCCCGCGATTACCAAGCCGTGTGCGGCGTGTTGACCCGCATCGACGTAGACAGCGTGGTTCATCTGGCCGCGGTGTCGCACGCCGGACGTTCCAACAAAGATCCCTATTCCACTTTTGACCACAGCTTGCGGACCCTGGAGAATGCCCTGGACAACGCCCGTTCCGACAAGCTGCGGATCGGCCGGTTCGTGTACTTGTCGTCGAGCATGGTCTACGGCCAGTTTGGCGGGCGGGCAGTCGCCGAGGACGCGGTCTGTGAGCCACTGGGGATTTACGGGGCCCTGAAGTTCGCCGGCGAGAAACTGGTGATCGCCTACCACCAGGTCTTCGGGCAGGAGTACACCATCATTCGTCCGTCGGCCCTGTACGGCCCACGGTGCATCAGCCGGCGGGTGGGTCAGGTGTTCATTGAAGCGGCCCTGGATGGCCGCACGGTGCCGATTCATGGCGACGGTTCCAGCCAACTGGACTTCACCTATGTCGCCGACCTGATCCAAGGGCTGGTCCAGGTGCTGGTCGATGACCGGGCCCGCAACCAGATCTTCAACATGACCTTCGGGCAGGGCCGATCGATCAATGAATTGGTCGCGGTGTTACGGACCTGGTTCCCCGCATTGACCGTTGTGCACCATCCGACGGACCACTTGACCCCCGAGCGCGGAACCCTGAACATTGCCAAGGCGGTGAGCCAGCTGGGTTACCGCCCGTCGTATTCGTTGGAGCAGGGTCTGGCCGAATATGTCGGCTGGTACCGGGGCCGCCGCGATGCCGCGCCGCCGTCGGAAGCGGTCGGCAACCGTCACGCCGTCTGAGACCCCGACGCGGATGAACACACTGCCCGACTTCATTGAACCGGATCCGTGGCTGGCGGCAATCATGAAGCGGGATGTCTACCGCCTGCGCTTCGACGCCGGCGCCGTGTCCCGGGGCGCCTGGCCCGACCGCAAGTCGGTGGCGTCCATGCAGCGCGGCCCGGTGTTTCTGTATGCCAAGGTGCCGGTCGCCGAGGTGGTTGCGGCCGAGCGGCTCACCGAGCTGGGCTTTCGCCTGGTGGACACCAATGTGCTGTTCGGCGGTTCGATCTGCGGCGGTCCGGGATGTCCCGCCGTGCGCCCGGCGCTGCCGGCCGACCGTTCCGCCGTGGTCGGGTTGGCCCGCTCGGCGTTTGCCACCTCCAGGTTCCATCTGGACCCCCGGATTCCCGGCGACCTGGCCGATGCCATCAAGGCGGAGTGGGCCGCATCGTACTTCGACGGCCGGCGCGGCGATGCCCTGTGGGTTGTCGAGTCTGAAGGTGAGCTTGCCGGCTTCGTGTTGCTGCTCCACGGTGCCGGCGGGGTGACCATCGACCTGATCGCCACGGCGTCCGGGTGCCGTCGGCGCGGCCTGGCCCGGGCGCTGATTGCGGGCTGCTGTGCCGATTCCGCCGATCGGACGATCCTGTGGGCGGGCACGCAGCTGGCCAACGGCGCGTCCATCGGTCTGTACGAGCGGATCGGCCTCAGGGTCTGCCGGTCGCATTATGTGTTTCACGATTGGCGCGGATGAGGCAGACGGATGCGCATTGCGGATGTTGACCTGGAGCGACAGTTGTTGGTCGTTGCCGAGATCGGCAACAACCATGAGGGCGACTTCGACCAGGCGCGGCGGTTGATTGACGCGGCCGGCACAGCCGGTGCGGATGCGGTGAAGTTTCAGACCTTCCGCACCGAGCACTATGTCAGCCGCCAGGATCCGCATCGCTTTGCCCAGTTGAAAGCCTTTGAGTTGAACGCCGGCCAGTTCGAGCGGCTCAGCGAGCACGCCCGGTCAGCCGGCATGCTGTTCGTGTCGACGCCCTTCGACCTCGGCAGCGTCGCCGTGCTGCGTCCGTTGGTCGCCGCCTACAAGATTGCGTCGGGTGACAACGATTTTTACCCGCTGTTGCAGGCCGTGGCCCGCACGGCCAAGCCGGTGATGCTGTCAGCCGGACTGGCCGACGTGCCGCAACTGCGGCGGGCGCTGGAATGCATTCGCGACGGCTGGCGCCGCGGAGCGGCTGCCGGCGAGGTGGCCGTGCTCCATTGTGTCACTGCCTACCCGGTGCCGCCGGAGCAGGCCAACCTGGCCGCCATTCGCCACCTGGCGACCGCGTTAGCGTGCACGGTCGGCTACTCCGACCATACCTTGGGCGTGGAGGCCTGCGTATTTGCGGCGGCCCTGGGCGCTCGGATCATTGAGAAGCACTTCACGCTGGACAAGAACGCCTCGGCGTTCCGCGACCATCGGCTGTCGGCCGATCCGGGCGAGTTTCGAGCGCTGACCCGCCGGGTTCGCGAAGCGGCGTCTTTGTTGGGCAGCGGCGACAAAGTGATCCAGCCTTGCGAACAGGCGGCGCTGCCGGGATTACGCCGCTCCATTGTGGCGGCCTGCGATCTGGCTGCCGGGGCGATCATCGGTCTGGAACACTTGACCTGGGTGCGGCCAGGCGGAGGGCTGGCGCCCGGCCGCGAAGCGGAACTGCTGGGCGGTACGCTGGCCGTCGCGGTTCGCCAGGGCGAGCGGCTGACCCCGGACCAGCTGCAGCGGGACGGTGCCGGATCATGAGGCTCGCGCTGCTGACCACCGACACACTGCATCATGCCTTCTTCGCCCGGCGGCTGGCCGAGCGCTTCGCCATCCGACAGATCGTGCTGGAGTCCGCCCGCGTGCCCCCGCCATTTGCGGTCGACCATCCGTTTGAAGGGCGCCGCGAAGATCATGAGCGCCGACGCTTTTGGGGCGATCAGCCGCTGTGCTGGGCCGACCTGGCCGAGATTCGCGAGGTCCGTGCCGTCGGGGATGCCGCTTGCCGGGCACACCTGCAGGCGGTTCGCCCCGATGTCATCCTGGTGTTCGGTACCGGACGACTGCCGCAGGCGGTGATCGACGTGTGTCCTGAGGGCATCCTCAATCTTCATGGCGGCGACCCCCGCGCGTATCGCGGGCTGGATTCCCACTTGTGGGCCATCTACCACCGTGATTTCGCTGCGTTGCTGGTGACCCTGCACCGCGTCACCGCCGTGCTGGACGACGGGGCCATTGTGAGCCAGGCCGCCGTCCCGCTGCGGCCGCGCATGGGCTTGCACGAACTTCGCAGCGAGACGGCGGAGATCTGCGTGGCGCTGGCCTGGCGGGCGCTGCAGGATTATGCGACCGGCGGGGCATTCCAATCGACGCCTCAGGAGCGCCGCGGCCGCTACTACTCCCACATGCCGGCGGTGCTCAAGGAACGGTGCGTGCAGCATTTTGAAACCCATACCCGGGGCTTGTGATGCACCCTGCCGACGGTCTGTCCGCTGCGGGGGTGGTGATCTACCTGTTTCACGGTGTCGTCGGGTCCTGCCGCTATGCCGTCCGAAACTACACCCGCAAACACGTCGACCAGGACTGGTTCTACCGCGAGATGACCCTGCTCAAGCGTCGTGGCCGGCCGCTGACCATGGACCAGATCGTGCAGCACCACCGGGACCGGGCGCCGTTCCCGCCGCGATCCTTCGCCGTGACCTTCGACGACGGCTTTGAGAACAACTTCACCATCGCCGCCCCGATTCTCCAGGACCTGGCAATTCCCGCCATGTTTTACGTGACCACTTCCTTTATCGACCGGCAGGCCATGTCCTGGATCGATCGCATCGAGTATTGCCTGGAACGGTGTTCCAAGGGCTTGCTGCGTCTGCCCGGCCGCCCGGAAATGCGGTTCCATGACGCCCCCGGCAGGATTGCGGTATTGGAGCAGCTCCGGCAAACCGTGAAGGCTGATCCGGCCTGTGACCTTGAGGCCCTGGTGGCTGCGGTCTTCGAACAATGCGGCGTTCCGCCAGTCGCGTGCAGCTCCGAGCCGATTGATCGCAAGATGAGCTGGTCGCAAGTCGCGGGGCTGGCCCGCACCGCGGGCTTCGGGGTGGGTGGGCATTCCCACCACCACACCGTGCTGTCGTTTCTGGATGGGCCGGCGTTGCGAGAGGAGGTTGCCACCAGCCTGGGTCTGCTGCGGCGGCACCTGCACGGCGAAGTACAGCACTATTCGTATCCCGAAGGCCAGTCGTACAGCTATTCCGATGCGGTCATTGACGTGCTACAGTCCCACGGTGTGCGCTGTTGTCCGACCGCCATCGCCGGCGTGAATACCCCCGCGGTGAGCCTGTTCGAGCTGCACCGCACCGCGGTCGATGATCGCCGGGCCTGAAGTGCAATGGAGTGTGCTGCGATGTGCGGTATCGCCGGATATGTGGGAATCGAGCCGGTCGATCCGCGGCGTGTGCGCCGGGCCCTGACGCTGATGGGCCGTCGTGGTCCCGACCATGCGGCGAGCGTGACCGTCGACGCGGGCGGCCGCCAGATCTGTCTGCTGCACTCCCGGCTGGGCATCATCGATCTTGATCCACGATCCAACCAGCCGTTCACCCGGGACGGCTGCACCGTGGTCTTCAACGGCGAGATCTATAACTATCGCGAATTACGTGCCGAGCTGGCGGCCGCCGGCGTGGTCTTCGAGACCGCCTCGGATACTGAGGTGCTGCTGCGGTGCTACGAGGTCGACGGCCCGGAGTGCGTGCAGCGCTTCGAGGGCATGTGGAGCTTTGCGATCTGGGATGCCCGGCGCCAACAGGTGTTCCTGTCCCGCGACCGGTTCGGCAAGAAGCCGCTGTACTATCGGCTGTTGCCAGGCGGCATCATCTTCGGCTCCGAGGTCAAGCTGATTCGGGCCCTGAGTGCGGCGCCGCCGGCGTTCAACGATCGGCACCTGTTGCGCTACCTGGCCCGCGGGTATAAGGCACTGTACCACGCCGGAGAGACCTTTTTTGAGGGGGTCACGGAATTGCCGTCCGCCGCGTCCATGGTCATTGACCGCGGCGGCACGTTCGAGGTCCGCCGCCACTGGGCGCCGGACTGGGCCCCGCGGCCAATGACGTTCGAGGACAGCGTGTCCGGTTTGCGGGAGCGGCTGATTGGCAGCGTTCGGCAGCGGCTCCACGCCGATGTCCCGCTGGCGTTTTGCCTCAGCGGCGGAGTCGACTCCGCGGCGCTGGCCTCCATTGCTGCGCGGCAGTGCCACCGGGAAGTCCATGCCTTCTCGGTCGTCGATACCGATCCGCGGTACGACGAGCGCCGCAACATCGCGGCCACCGTCGACGACCTGGGTTGTCGGCATACCGCGGTGCACCTGACGCCGGCCTCGACGCTCGACGATCTGCGGCAATGGGTGGCGTACCACGACGCCCCACTGCATACGATCTCCTACTATGTCCATGCCGGGTTGTGCCGGGCGATGGCCGAGCAGGGGTATCGCGTGGCGGTCTCCGGGATCGGCGCCGACGAGTTGGTCACCGGTTACTACGACCACTTCCTGCTGCACTTGCAGGCCATGAACGGCCGCCCGCAGTTCGGCGACCTGCTGGATGCCTGGTCCCGCCATGTCCGGCCTCGGGTCCGCAACGCCGTGCTCCGCAATCCACGGTTGTACCTGGAGCGTCCTGGTTTTCGGGATCACGTCTGGGCCGTCCCCGAAGCCGCGCGCCTGTGCCTGAAGCCCGAGGCCCTCGATGCGGTTCCCGGCCCGCCGGTTGAGCAGCAGTTCTGCGATTCGCTGCTGAGGAACCGCATGCTCAATGAGTTGTTCTTGGAGTCGGTCCCAGTGCTGCTGCACGACGAGGATCGCAATTCAATGTTCTATTCCATCGAGAACCGCAGCCCCTACCTGGACCGCCGGGTCGCCGAGTTTGCCGGCACGATTCCGCTGGAGCACCTCATCCGTGATGGATACGCCAAAGTGGTGCTGCGGGAGGCAATGGGTGGGATTCTGAACGACCGGGTCCGGCTGGACCGCCGCAAGGTCGGCTTCAATGCCGCGTTGTCGTCGGTCTTTGACGTCCGGGGGCCGGAAGTTCGCGATGCCCTGCTGGCCGACGGTCCGTTGAACCATCTGGTGCATCGGCCGGCGTTGGAGGCCCTGGTGGCCCGCGGGTCTTGGACCAACGCTGAAAGCAAGTTCTTGTTTGCAGTGCTTAACGCCCGGGTGTTCCTGGAGCAGCCGGCGGACCATGGCGCGGCCACCGCGCGCCGGGAAGGATCGTCGATTTCGTGGAGCTGCTGAATCGGTTGCGGACGTGGTACTGGTGCCTGCGGCTGCGGATGAGCGGAGCCCGGGTCGGCCGGGGCTTGCGGATCCGGGGTCCGTTGGAAGTGTTGCTCCGCGACGGCGCTTCCTGGCGGAACATCGAGATCGGGCACGACGTGGTCCTGGGCGGTCGAACGTACCTGCGGCTGCGTCGCAACGGGCGGCTGCGGATCGGCGACCACGTGCGCACCGGCACCGAGGTCTGGCTGGTGGGGGCCAACGATGCGGAGCTGGTGGTGGGTGAGCGCGCGGTCATCGGCAGCTACAATATTCTCAACGGCGGCCACGGCCTGAGCATCGGGCGGCAGGCCTTGCTGGCGGCATTCGTATACATCAACAGCTCGGATCACGGGTTCAGCCGCAGTCGGCCGGTGCTCGAGCAAGACTTCGTCGGCGCACCCATCGAGATCGGCAGCGACGTCTGGCTGGGGGGTCACGTGTATGTTGGAAAGGGGGTGACCATTGGCGAAGGCACGGTGGTCGGGGCCGGGGCGGTGGTCGTCCGTGACCTGCCGGCCTATGCCGTTGCTGTCGGGAATCCGGCCCGGAAACTCAAGGATCGAGGTCCCGACTCATGCTGCATTTGAAGTACTGCCGCGAATGTGTCATGCCCGATACCAAGCCGTTTCTGACTCTGGATGCGGCTGGCGTGTGCAGCGCCTGCCGGGCGCACCGCTTGAAGCGTGTCCGCCTGCAAGGCATCGATTGGGCCCTCCGAAAGGCCGAACTCGATGCCCTGGTGGCGTCCGCCCGGGAGCGGGCGGCACCCTTCTATGATGTCCTGGTCCCGGTCAGCGGCGGCAAGGACAGCATTTTCCAGGTACATACCGCCCTAGACTACGGCCTACGGGTCCTGGCGGTCCATGTCGACTACGGCATCAAGACCGAGATCGGTCGTCGCAACCTGGAGATCGTGCCACGGATGGGCGCCACCCTGCTGAGCGTCCGGCCGGAACAGCCCTACCACAATCGCATGATCCGCATCGGGTTCGAGGACTACGGCGATCCCGACCTGATGAGCCACGGTCTGTTGTATGCCTACCCGCTGTGGGTGGCGGTGCAATTCGCTGTGCCGCTGGTTCTGGAGGGTGAGAACTCGGCGTTCGAGTACGGTGGCGACGGAGAGTCCAGCGCTAAGTCCGGGATTGACCGTGACTGGTTCTCAAAGCACGTCATGACCCGTGGGGTCACCGCTGGAGAGATTTCCGAGCGGTACGGCATTCCGCCGGCGATCCTGAAGGTCTATGACTTCCCGGATCAAGCCCTGCGGGCGGCCGACATCAGGGCCGAGTTCCTGAGTCATTACCTGCCCTGGGATTCCGAGGCCCACCTGACAATCGCGCAGGGCTACGGGTTTGCCACGCTGGGTAGCCCTCGGGAGGGCACCTTCCGCGATTACGTCGGGATCGACGAAAAAATCAACCGCATCCATCAACACATGAAGGTGCTCAAGTTCGGCTACGGCCGAGCCACCGATCACGCGTGCGAGGAAATCCGCAACGGCCGCATGACCCGCCGCCAGGCTGTGGACGCGGTCCGCCAATACGACCGCCAACCGTTGACGGAGGATTATGTCGCCGACTTCGTGGGTTTGCTCGGGTACACCGCGGCGGAGTTTCAGTATCACCTGGAGCGCTGCCGCAACCCGGAAATCTGGGGCTGGCGAAACGGGCGCTGGGCACTCGACGACAGCGAATTGGACAATGACAGGTGAGCCATCCAGTTGTGGGCAACAGGCCCTGAGCCCCCGAGACCCGCTTCCGGGTGCCTCTCGAAGCCAGGTCTCGAGGGGCGTTCAGGACCATCGTTCAGCAGGCCGAGGCGCCTTAGAAGTTCACGCAGGCGTCGAAATTCGATGCCACCAGCCGGGCCTTGGTCAGCGGAATATAGGGATTGCACGAGATCTTGGTCACAAACAGTTGGCTGGGTCCGCAGATGTTCACCAACGGACTGCGGCCGGGGGTGATGGCGTCCTCCGGGACGCGAATCAGGTGCCCGCTCCAGTTGCAGACGTACGCACCCGGTTCGTTGATGCACTCAAAAGGCATCACCTGTCCAACCGGCTTGTCCTCGGTCCACATCTGACCGGGGCCGCCGCCTGTCTGTCCTGCGTGTTGAGCCATGGCGTGATCCTCCATAACAAAGCCAAGAACACATGGAATCCGATATCACCACGCAAGCAGGTGGTGTGACGATCCGTGAGCATCATCTATTGGAAGTCGCATCGTGATCAGAAATCGGACGTTGGATCTCGGTACCACGATCGCAGTGCGTCCCGCGCCACGAGCACACCGCAGGGCCAGAAGCGTCGTTGGACGCTCATCACGCGGAGATTATGAGGCGCGCGGCGCGATTGTCAATAGAATAATCGGCGGACGGGGTCAGCGACGCTGCCCCGGAGGGTCCGCCCGACGGTCGGTTCCCTGTGAGATATTGGCGGAGTGCCAGGGGGTCCGACTGTGAGATCAAGAGTTTTCACAGTGCGTTGGGTCGTTCGTGTCTGCTGCGCTCGGCTGATCAGGCTTGGCGGCTGTGATTCGCGATCACCAGTTGGCCGGCGACGACCCGATCCGGGGTGTGGCTTTGTAGACGCTGAGCAGCGACGGGCAACTGCGTACCCGCTTGCCCTCGTCCGGCAGCCCGGACGGAGGGTTGAGTGGCGGGCTAGCCCGCATATTTCATGAGTATTACGAAGAATTGACAAAAGAAAAGCCTCTCGGCCTTGTATGATTGCGTTTAACTAGAACCAATCGACAAAGCAGGGAGGCTTATTCTATGACAGACTGTAACCACACCGGGCTGT